>CAZLFB010000023.1:0-124434 GCA_964558695.1 uncultured Orrella sp. | reverse complement strand
ATTACATCGGCGATTTGATTCAGCGCACAGAAAACGAGTTGCTCAAGACCCCGAACCTGGGTCGTAAGTCGCTGAACGAAATTAAGGAAGTGCTGGCCGCACGCGGTCTCACATTGGGCATGAAGCTAGAGAACTGGCCGCCAGCTGGTCTAGAGCGCCCCTGATTGTAGGGATTTGCAGGGAGTCGAGTGACTTCCTGCAGGTATTTAGTTAATTAACATTGCCCCGCGACTTGTTCGATAGAAGAGGCAACATTTAGATTCAAAAAGGAAATTGAAATGCGTCACGGACACGGATTACGTAAATTAAATCGTACGAGCAGCCATCGCTTGGCGATGTTTCGCAACATGGCAGTCGCGTTGCTAACCCACGAAGCGATTAAGACCACCCTGCCTAAGGCCAAGGAACTGCGCCGAGTCGTAGAGCCTTTGATCACGCTTGGTAAGAACCCAACGCTGGCAAATAAGCGGTTGGCGTTTGCCCGTCTTCGCGATCGCGACGTCGTCGTTAAATTGTTTGCCGAAATTGGTCCTCGCTATGCGACCCGTAACGGCGGCTACACCCGCGTTCTGAAAATGGGTTTTCGTCAAGGCGACAATGCTCCGATGGCATTCATGGAGTTAGTTGATCGCCCAGAGGTGGACGGTGCTGAGCAAACGTCGAAGGATTCGAGAGAGTCCTAAGCAGCTTCACTCGGATTTAGTCCGGGAGCAAGAGCGGATCAGATATAAAGTCTGGTCCGTTTTTTTTGCTTAAGTGAAAAGCGGCTAGTTAGGCTCAAACCCAGCTAAGCCGATACAATTGAAGCCATCGATTCAGGGGATAACGCGTGGACCAAGCCGAGCGTGCGACACAAACTGCACCAGATCCGATGCTTGTCGTTATTTTGAGTACGGCACCCGATGTTTTGCTGGCTAAACGAATTGCGCATGTGCTCGTCGAAGAGAAGCTTGCTGCTTGCGTTCAGCTAACCCAGCCTTGTTTGTCGATCTATGAATGGGGTGGCGAGGTGCAGGGTGGCGATGAGATCGGGATGGTCATCAAGACAAGCAGAGCGGTCGCAAATGCGGCCATTGACCGTTTGGTGCAGCTGCACCCTTATGAAGTGCCTGAGGCGATTGTGGTGCCGGTAGTTGGCGGGCATGGTGATTACCTGAACTGGGTCAGCAAACAAACACAGCGATGACAGCAAAACGACTTTATTTCTGGTTTTTTATTCTAGTAACGCTCCTCTTTGGTGTAGCAAAGGGGTCGCTCGCACAGGATTTTCTTGCGCCAGAAAAGGCCTTCTCCATGCAGGCCAGGATGGTTGATGGGCAGACACTGGCAGTACGTTACGACATCGCCCGCCAATACTACCTGTACCAAGAGCGGTTTGAATTTGAGCTGCGCAACGCACCTTTTGAAGTTCCCAACATTACCTTGCCACCTGGCGAGGTTAAATACGATCCCACCTTTGAAAAGGACATGGCGCTTTACTACGGAAGCGTTGAGTTTGGCGTCACACTGCCAAGCTGGCCTGCCGAGCTTGAACCGGCTCCATTCACCCTGATCATGGTTAGTCAAGGTTGTGCTGAAGCGGGGTTGTGCTATCCGCCAATGGACTCAGCGGTGCAACTGCTCTGGAGTGGTTTGGGCTATCAGATTGTGCATCAACAGCCCATCGTGGATATCGATCGACCGTTGGCATCCACGCAGGCAGTAAGCGGCACTGCTGCTGGGGTAAGCAACAAATCGGAGGTGGCTTGGCAAGGCTTGCTCAGTGGGGGTAGCGATACCGGTATCGCGAATGCCTTGGCTTCAAATGCCTTGTGGCAAATTGTCCTGCTATTTTTTGCGCTCGGTGCCCTGCTAGCGTTTACGCCTTGTGTTTTGCCGATGATCCCGATCTTGTCGGTGCTTATTGTTGGTCAGGGAAACGAGGTGTCGCGTTTGCGTGGCTTGGCGTTAGCGGCGGCTTATGTTCTAGGCATGTCAGTCATTTACACCTTGCTAGGCGTGCTCGCGGGTATCAGTGGGGCCGGTTTAGCAGCCTGGCTACAAACACCTTGGGTCTTGTCAGTTTTTGCTCTGTTGCTGGTGCTCTTTGGGCTGGCCATGTTTGATGTGATCCAAATCGAAATGCCGCAATCTGTTCAAACCAAGTTAAGCAGCACAGCATCTGGTTTTAAAGGGGGCCGGATTTGGGCGGCATTGATCGTGGGTGCTGTCTCGGCCATGATCGTTGGTCCCTGTGTTGCAGCGCCCTTGGCAGGCGCGCTGCTTTATATATCCCAGTCAGGCGATTGGGTGCTCGGCGGCACGGCTTTGTTTGCCATGGCTTGGGGCATGGGTTTACCTTTGCTGCTCGTGGGTGCTTCAGCTGGCAGCTTACTGCCCAAGGCGGGCGCCTGGATGGATGGTGTGAAGGCATTTTTTGGGGTGTTGTTGTTCGCCACAGCTTGGTGGATGCTCTCACCGGTGTTACCCGACTGGATTCAAATTCTTGGATGGAGTTTGCTGGCGGTGCTTTCAGCCGTCTTGATTGGAGCCTTTGAGCGCCTGCCGGATGGGCTAGCGCTTGGACCGGCCATTCGTAAAGCCATTGGGCTCATGCTGGCCTTGCTTGCTGTGATCTGGTTGGTTGGTTTGGCCAGTGGCGGGCGCTCTTTATTTCAACCCTTACAGCATTTGGCAGGCACTGATACTGGGGCGCCAGTCAGCAGCGCGGTGTCCAAGCCAGCTTTTAAGTTGGTCGCCAGTGTGGCTGAGCTTGATCAGCAGCTAGCCAGTTCCACGCGCCCAGTCATGCTGGATTTTTATGCCGACTGGTGTGTGTCATGCAAAGAAATGGAGCTCTTTACCTTTTCTGACCCAGCTGTGGCCCAGAAAATGAATCAAATGCTTTTGCTCAAAGCAGACGTAACGGCAAACAACGCAAACGATCGGGCATTACTAAAGCGGTTCAGTCTTTTTGGGCCACCCGGGATCATTTTCTTTGAAGCAGGTGGCCGGGAAATCAAGGATATCCGAGTCGTTGGTTTTCAGGATGCCAAGCGGTTCGGCGCTGTCCTCGATCAGGTCTTGGCGCGTTAAGCCGCTCACATGAACCCATCAGCATCAGGCTTGCCTTCCAAGCGAGTCATCCTATTGTTGGCAACAGCTGCCTTTAGCAGCACCAGTGCGTTTCGCGTGCTCGACCCGGCGTTGCCGCAGTTAAGTCAAGAGTTTGGGGTGACCACCGGGCAGGCGGCTAAAGTCGTTACTTGGTTCGTGTTTGCGTATGGCCTGATGCAATTCTTTTATGGCCCTGTTGGCGATCGCTTTGGCAAGTTCCGTACACTCGCTTTTGCTACTTTGGCTTGTGCCGGCGGTAACCTGCTGGCGGCGATCGCCACTTCATTTGACTGGGTATTGGTTGCGCGCGCCATGTCCGGCGCAACAGCCGCGGCGATTGTGCCCTTGTCGATGGCCTGGATAGGTGACCATGTGCCTTATGAACACAGGCAGGTCACATTGGCTCAGTTCATGACCGGCACAATCTTGGGCATGTCGGCTGGATTGGTCATTGGTGGTGTCTTGACCGATACCCTGGGCTGGCGATGGTCGTTTGTGTGCTTAGCGCTTCTGTACACGGTCGTTGGGATTTGGTTGCTGCGGCAATTGAAACATGTGCCTGAAGCCGCACCAAGTGCTGGTGGGTTTAAGCTTGTGACACCGATTGCCACGGTTTTTTCTGAACCCTGGGCTAGGATCGTTCTGCTGGTGGTGCTGATTGAAGGTGCGCTGGTGTTTGGCGGCTTGTCGTTTGTTCCGGCTTTTCTGCAGCATACATTGGGCATGAGCTCAACGGCTGCGGGTCTGGTGACCGCGTTTTTTGGGCTCGGCGCCATGCTGTACGTGTTTCGGGCCAAGTGGCTTGTCACCAGGTTTGGCGAGACCAAACTAACGTTCGCAGGTGGCTGGGTGTTGGGCGCCTGTTACTTGCTTTATTTAATCGCCCCGCATTGGTCGTGGGCAATCGTGGCCAGCGTGTTTTTTGGGCTGGGGTATTACCTGCTGCATGCCGTGTTGCAGACCAATGCCACGCAGATGGTGCCCAGTGTCCGCGGCACAGCAGTTTCTTTGTTTGCCTCTTTCTTATTCACCGGGCAAGCGCTCGGGGTTGCCGCGGGAGCCTGGGTAGTCGATGCGGCTGGCATTGCTTGGGTGCTGGTGGGCGCGGGTGCGGCTTTGCCTTTGCTGGGCATGGCGTTTAGCCATGCCATTACAACCAGAAGGCCGCCGGCTTAATCGCGCAGTTCGCCACTTGGCTAGCCGCGTAATAGCCGTGCGGCCGCAGGCGCAAAGTACGTCAAAATGCCGTCGGCACCTGCACGTTTGAAACCGAGTAGCGACTCCATCATGACCTTGTCGTGATCAAGCCAGCCATTGGCCGCCGCTGCCTTGAGCATGGCGTACTCACCGCTAACTTGATATGCAAAAGTGGGTACACGAAACGCATCTTTTACGCGGCGTAATACGTCGAGATATGGCATGCCAGGCTTAACCATCACCATGTCGGCGCCTTCTTTTAAATCAGCACCCACTTCGCGCAATGCTTCATCGATGTTGCCCGGATCCATCTGGTAGGTCATTTTGTTGGACTTGCCCAGATTGCTCGCGGACCCGACTGCATCGCGGAAAGGGCCGTAAAAAGCACTGGCAAATTTGGCTGAATAAGCCATGATGCGTGTGTGGATGTGCTCGTTAGCCTCTAGTGCCTGGCGGATGGCGCCAATGCGTCCGTCCATCATGTCACTCGGCGCCACGATGTCAACGCCGGCCTGCGCCTGCACCACGGCCTGCTTGGTCAGTATGTCTAGCGTGATGTCATTCATGACATAACCATCGTCATCGATCACGCCGTCTTGCCCATGGCTCGTATACGGGTCAAGGGCCACATCGGTTAAGACGCCTAGTTCGGGAAAGTTGGCTTTCAATGCCTTCACCACCGTCGGAACCAGACCTTCTGGATTGGTGGCTTCGACACCGTCCAATGCTTTGAGTGCTGGATCAATGACTGGGAAAAGCGCCATGGCTGGGATGCCTAATTTGACACAGTCCTCGGCCACTGGTAACAGCTTGTCAAGCGAATAGCGGCAAACGCCTGGCATCGATGACACTGGCTGCTCAATACCATGACCATCTACGATAAAAACGGGGTAGATCAGATCATCGACAGACAACTGATGTTCGCGCACCAAGCGCCGTGTGAAGTCATCTCGACGCAGGCGTCGGGGGCGTGCGTGCGGGTAGTCAGTCAAAATCAGGTGCGGTGTTGTCATGGCACAACCTTTGGTGAAATCCAGTTCTCGATTTGAGCGGTTGCTTCTTCGAGTCCAATGCGCGCAGTGGCCGAAAAAGGCAATGCATGAAGTTGGCCAATGTCAGCTAGCTGTTTTTTTACCGCAAAAACGGCGTTCTTGCGCTGCCCAAACGGCAATTTATCGGCCTTGGTCAGTAGCGCCAACACCCCTTTGCCAGTGGGCGCTATCCAGTCGGCCAAGCGTCGGTCAAGGTCGGTGACACCGCGTCTGATGTCAATCAGCATGACAATCCCGCCCAGGGAGGGTCGGTGGCGCAAGTAGCCACCAAGAATGTCTGCCCATTGCTCCTTGGCTTGGTAAGCAACAGAGGCATAGCCATAGCCAGGCAAGTCCACAAGGTAACCAAGTTGCTCACCGGGGTTTAGCGAGTCAGGCAGGCCGAACATATTGATCAGGCGCGTGCGCCCAGGGGTCTTGCTGGAATAAGCCAAGCGCCTTTGGTTGGTCAGCACGTTAATGGCTGTAGATTTACCAGAATTACTGCGCCCTACAAAACATACTTCCGGCCCACCAGGGGCGGGAAGCTGGTCTAGCCTGGCGGCAGACGTCACAAAAGCGGCTCGATGCAGGATGGACAAGATAGATCAAACATTTGAGGGAATTTGCCATTGTATAATCAGACTGTTTGCCGTAGGCGAGATAGTTCAGAGGTCCCTAAATGAAACGTTTGTTGATGCGCAGCTTGGTAGTTAGCAGCTTGTCGTTGGGTTCGTCCTTGTTTGGTTTGGCGCAAGCTGCCGATGTTCCGGTCGGACCAATCATGCCAGATGTCAAAGTTGGCGAAAAGCTATACAACGAGGGTGACCCTGCGCGTGGGATTGTGGCCTGTGTGTCCTGTCATGGCACCGCTGGCAATAGCGATATTCCAGTTAATCCCAATTTGGCTGCTCAGCCCCATGAGTACATCTACAAGCAACTGACTGAGTTTCAGCCCAAAGAAGATGGCATGGCACCTCGTCGTGGGCCAGATGGTGCGCCCTCGGTGATGACGGGCCTGTCCACGCCTTTGACGATTGATGACATGCGTAATTTGGCTCTCTATATTGCAGAGCAGCAATTGACAAAACCAGCCGCTGCAAGCAGTGAAGAACTGGCGGCGCGTGGTGAGGAAATCTGGCGCGGTGGCATTAAAGAGACGAAGGTTCCTGCTTGTGCGGCCTGTCACGGTGCCAATGGTGAGGGCATTCCTGCACAATACCCCCGCTTGTCTGGGCAGTTTGCGCCGTATTTGGAAGAACAGCTGATACTGTTTCGTGCTGGGCACCGGGCCAACAATGACATGATGACCCAAATTGCTGCCCGGATGTCGGATGCGGATATCAAAGCGGTTGCTGACTACGCAGCTGGGTTGAGGTAAATTTGACCGACATCAATTTATTTGTCGGTCGCGGGAACTGAGTTCGCGCTGACACCGTCAAACTAGGGGTGTAATTAAGCCTCTACTTAATTGAGGGTAGTGACAGTGTCACAGAACAGTCAGTTGAGCGCCGGCCCACAGCCGGCCCGGGTATCCATCTCCGCCCTAATTGAGCTGCTAGGCTCGATGCGGTTTGCCATTAGTTTGCTGGTGATCATCTGTATTGCCAGCGTTATTGGTACTGTTATCCCGCAAAATCGTCCAGAGAATTCTTACATCGACCAATTCGGGCCGTTTTGGTTCGAGGTTTTACAAAAATTCTCTGTTTGGCAAATTTATAACAGCACCTGGTTTTTGGTCATCATGACGTTTTTGGTGGTCTCGACCAGCATCTGTCTCATACGCAATACCCCCAAAATGCTTCGCGAGATGCGCACCTTCCGCGAGCATGTCCGTGGATCGAGTTTGCGCGCCTTCCCTCACAAAGTCGAGTTTGCGACCGAGCGTGGTTTGGTTGACAGCGACGTGGCCGTCAAAGCTTGGCTCAAAGAACAGGGCTACGCCTATAAGGTGCGCGAGGAAGAGAATGGCGTCATGATTGCGGCTAAGCGTGGCAGCGGCAACCGATTTGGGTATATCGCCGCGCATGCCTCGATTGTCATGATTTGTATAGGCGGGCTTCTCGACAGTGAACTGCCAGTACGGATGCAAGTTTGGCTATTTGGCAAGGCGCCGATTGTTGACAACATGCTGATTGCGGACGTCCCAGCGTCCGGACGGTTGGCGTTAGACAACCCCAGCTTCCGCGCCAATTTGTTTGTGCCTGAAGGCGGCACGCGCGGTAGCGCCGTGGTGACTGTCGGTGATGGTGCGCTTGTTCAACCCCTGCCATTTGAAATTAAGCTCAACAAGTTCATTGTTGATTACTACTCAACGGGGATGCCTAGTCGGTTTGCCAGTGAAGTCACTGTGACGGACCCAGAAACGGGTAGTACCTTTGACCGAACGATCGAGGTAAATGAGCCGCTCAGATACAAAGGCGTGACGGTTTATCAGTCTAGTTTCGATGATGGCGGCAGCAATATTGATATGTTGGCCTTCCCCTTAAGCGGTTCCGCACCGGGTCCATTTGAGTTTTCCAAGCGAGTCGGTGAAGCCATGCGTTTGCCTGTGGGTAACACCGGGCGCGAGATCCGGCTGGAGATAACGAGCCTGCGCCCCATTAACGTTGAAGATTTAAGCGATGGCGTTCCCCAGCAAGCCACGGTGATTGAGCATGTGGCAGCGGTAACCGGTAGTGCCACCAGCAAAAGAGACAAGAACCTTAAAAACCTCGGTCCCAGTGTCGAGTACCGTGTGATCGATGGCAGTGGCCAAGCGCAGCGATTTCACAACTACATGCTTCCGGTGGAGCTCGATGGTGACCGTGTGATTTTGGCCGGTGTTGCTATGGACAATTCGGACAACTACCGTTACTTGCGTATTCCGGCCGATGAGTCCGCTTCCGCAGTGGAATTCATGAATTTGCGCGCTGCGCTTGCAGACCCGGAAGCGCGCAACGAAGCGGCTAAACGATTTGCTGAGAATAATGTGCCCCCGGGCATGGATAGCGTTGCACTGCAAATCTCAGCGCAAAGAGCGCTCGAGACATTTTCCAATGGTGGGCTTGAGGCACTGTCGCGCTTTCTGGAAGTCAGCGTTCCACAGCAAGAGCAGGCGCGCGCAGCAGACGTGATTGTTCGCTTGCTTGGCTCCTCCATGAGTGAGCTGCGTGGCATTGCGCGCGAGCGCGCTGGGCTACCGCCCATTGATCCAGCCGATCCAGAGAACGTGCGTTGGGTACAACTGGCCGTAGCCTCATTGTCGGACTTAAGCTTCTATCCGGCCCCGGTTTTGTTTTCCATGAAGTCGTTTGATCTGGTTCAGGCGAGCGTCTTTCAGGTCAGTCGTGCCCCCGGCATGTTGACGGTCTATCTGGGCTGTCTACTGCTCACCCTTGGGGTGTTTGCGATGTTCTATGTGCGAGACCGTCGCATTTGGGTGTGGCTCAAGCGTGAGCCTGGCGAGCAGAGCACACAAGTGCTTGCTGCCATGACTTCACAGAAACGCACTTTGGATTTCAATCGTGAGTTTGAACGGTTTAAGCAGGCACTTAGCCGGCTAGACATGAGAAAGGAGTGACCACATGGCACAAACCATTACTGCAGAGCGCGCCGCTTGGGAGGACTTGACCGAGTCCGGTGATGGGCGCATGCTGCGTGGCAGGCCTGACTGGACCGATTTGCTGTTTTTTGTGTTGCTTTCAGCGGGTGCGGCTTACGCCTTGACCACCTACAGCGAATCCATGGATATTTATGAGAAATGGATTCTGGTTGGGACTGTTCCGTTCGTGGTCTGGTTGGGCTGGCTTTGGCGCCCATTGCGGACTTACATGGTGGCCAGTGCGCTCACGGCATTGTTTGCGATTTGGCTTTATGACGGCAACCTGGCCAACGCAGAACAAAACTTTTTCCTGAAGTACTTTTTCTCCTCCCAGTCGGCCATCCTCTGGATGTGCATGATGTATTTGCTGGCGACCATCTGTTATTGGATTGGGTTTGCCAGTACGACAGCTGCGTGGCTGGGAACCTTCCTATCCTGGGGTGCAACCTACGCGGGCACCGTGGGGTTATTGGTTCGTTGGCGCGAAGGCCATCTGATGGGCCCTGATCTGGGTCACATTCCAGTGAGCAATCTCTATGAAGTGTTTGTGTTGTTTGCCGTGATCACAACGCTTTTTTATCTTTATTACGAACGTCGTTATGCCACCCGGGCGTTGGGCGGCTTTGCGATGCTCGTGGTGACATCCATCGTCGTCTTCTTATTGTGGTACTCATTCACGCGTGAGGCTTACGAGATTCAGCCTTTGGTGCCTGCGCTCAAAAGTTGGTGGATGAAATTGCATGTGCCGACCAACTTCATTGGTTATGGCACGTTCTCGTTGGCTGCCATGGTCGGCTTCGCTTATCTAGTCAAAGAAAACGGTGAGACCAAATCGTATAAAAAGCTGGTGCCGCTGTTTATTTTGGGTGTATTGCTGGCCGCTGAGCCTATGGTGTTTAGTACCAAAGGCTTGTCGGCGACCTGGATGCTGTATTTCGGGATCGGGGCTGTTTTGGTGGGCACGATTCTCGCATTTCGCCGGCCTATTTCCCAAAAGCTGCCCAAGCTGGAGGTACTTGACGACATCATGTACCGTGCCATTGCTGTTGGCTTTGCGTTTTTTACCGTGGCCACCATCCTGGGCGCACTTTGGGCTGCTGACGCATGGGGTGCTTATTGGCAGTGGGATCCCAAAGAGACTTGGGCCTTGATTGTGTGGCTCAATTACGCTGCTTGGTTGCACTTACGACTCATGAAGGGTATGCGGGGCACGCTAGCTGCATACTGGGCGTTGATTGGTTTGCTGATCACGGGCTTTGCCTTCCTGGGCGTGAACATGTTCTTGTCTGGGTTGCATTCCTACGGTGAACTCTGACGCTAGACTATTGATGTGAAACAGCCTGCGGGCCCCTGGATCATCCTGGTTGCAACACTGACGATCCAGGCGCTGGTGGCGATGGCACTGATCACCCTGCCGGTTGTGGCACCGGTGATCAGCGAGTCCACAGGCATACAGACAACCTATGTCGGCGTTTATGTGGCTGCCGTCTACTTGGCTGCCATGTTCGCCAGTGTTCTGGGTGGTTCCTTCGTCAAACGCTGGGGTGCATTGCGGCTTAGCCAAATCAGCTTGTCATTGACCTGCATCGGCTTATTGCTTTGTGCAATTCCATACACACCCGCCATTTTGTTGGGGGCGTTGATCATCGGTCTTGGCTATGGACCCGTCACCCCGGCGAGTTCGCATCTGTTGATCAAGACCACCCCTGCTGAAAAGTTGTCACTGGTTTTCTCGATTAAACAAACCGGTGTGCCAGTCGGGGGCATGTTGGCGGGCCTGCTAGTGCCGTCCATGGAGGTTTTGATGGGCTGGCAAGCGGCGTTTGCAGCGGTTGCCGCCATGTGCCTGACCTGCGCGATTGCCATCAACCCCTTGCGCACGACCCTGGATGGTGACCGTGACCCTAGTGTCAGACCGTCGCTGCTCAAAAGTCTGGTTGACCCGATTCGCTTAGTGCTTAAGCAGCCTTCCTTACGTGTGTTGGCCGCAGTCTCATTCATGTTCTCGATTGCACAGTTATCGCTCATCACGTACTTGGTGACTTTCCTATATGAGGATCTTGGGTGGGATCTGATTGCTGCAGGGTTGGCCCTGACCGTGGCACAGGCTGCGGGTGTCGGTGCCCGAATTTTGTGGGGGTGGGTGGCCGACAACTGGTTAGGGTCGGGCTACATGTTGATCTGTCTGGCTTTGTTGCTGTTCGGTGCGGCCGGCATGGTGCCGCTTTTGACTGAGCACACTTCCTTGCTTTGGCTCAACCTGTTGCTCATGGTGCTTGGCGGCACCGCCATCGGCTGGAATGGTGTTTACCTTGCCGAGGTCGCACGCCAGGCGCCCGTCGGTCAAACGGGCATGGCCACGGGTGGTACGTTAGGATTTACTTTCTTTGGGGTGCTGTGCGGACCACCGCTCTTTGGTGTGGCAGCCGCGCGTGTTGGTAGTTACGGCAACGCTTATGCATTACTCATGGTTCCAGCACTGATCATCGCGGTTTTACTTTGGATAAGCCGACATCGGCTCATGCCACAGCGATAAAGGGTTGTGACGCAGGCTGCAAACTTTAGGGTAGCAGTTGCTCGCCGCGGATCAAGTCGTCAAACGTCTCACGAGTTCGAATCACGTACCAGTTCTTGCCGTCAACCAGCACTTCCGCTGCACGTGGGCGTGAGTTGTATTGCCCTGCCATCACAAACCCGTACGCGCCAGCGGACTCAATGGCTAGTAGGTCAGCCTCTTGAAGAGCCAATGCCCGTGCGCGGGCTAGCCAGTCGGCGCTTTCACAGACAGGCCCCACGATGTCGTAGACGGTTTGCTCTGTTACACGCGGTATGACAGGCAATACGCCGTGCCAAGCCTCATACAGCGCTGGCCGCATTAGGTCATTCATGCCGGCATCCACGATCGCAAAATCTTTGTCATCGGTGTGTTTCAGATACTGAACTTCGGTCAGCAGCACACCCGCATTTCCGACCAAAGAACGGCCAGGTTCGAGTACGAGTTCTAGCGTCAGTCCTTTTTGCTCTAGCCTTTCAAAAACAGCCGATAGCAAGACGATGGGTGCAAGCGGCGTCTCATCGTCATAGCGAATACCCAAGCCGCCTCCTAAGTCTAGGTGATGTAGCTCAATGCCCTCCGATCGTAACTGTTCAATCAGGGTCAAGAGCTTGCCTAAGGCGTCAAGGTACGGGCTGACTTCAGTGATCTGTGATCCGATATGGCAATCAACACCCACCACGTTCAGGTTGGGCAACTGTTTGGCCAAACGATAGGCATCGAGCGCGCAGTCAATGGCAATACCGAACTTGTTTTCTTTCAAGCCAGTAGAAATGTAGGGATGGGTTTGCGCGTCAACGTCCGGATTGACTCGCAGTGATACTGGCGCCGTTTTGCCAAGTCGCACGGCGACTGCAGATAGGCGTTCTAACTCCGGCACAGACTCCACGTTAAAGCATTTAACGCCCGCAGCTAATGCAAGCTCCATTTCCCAAACTTCTTTGCCTACCCCCGAAAAAACGACCTTACCAGGGTCGCCGCCGGCGGCGATGACACGCTTGAGTTCGCCACCAGACACAATGTCAAAACCACTGCCGAGCTTGGCGAACTGTTGCAAAATGGCAAGGTTGGAATTGGCTTTCATGCCGTAGCACACTAGCACCGAGTGGCCCTTGGTGGCGCTGGCATAAGCATGCCAGGCAGTCTGCAGCGCGGCTTTTGAATAGACGTACAGGGGAGTGCCGAACTCTTTTCCCAGTGAACTTAACGCGACGTCCTCGGCGTATAGTTCGCCATCGCGGTAATGGAAGTGAGGGTGTCCGGCTGGCGTGGCGAGGTTTTGTTGATCAGTCAGTGAGGGCATGGTCGACAAGCGATGAAATAAACTATTCAATGACGATGGGCGCTGGTTCAAGCGATGGGTTTATTGATTCTGGCGGAATGCGTGTTTCTGGCTCTTCCAGGACGGTGCCTTGTCCGCTAAGGGTGTCCGGTGGCGGCGGCAAATACAATGGACCTTTGTAACCGCACCCTAGCAGCGAGGCAAATAATGTCGATGCCAAGAGCAATCGATTGCGGCTACCGATACGATTAGCGGTTGAGGTCACGACGGGCTCCAGAATACCAAAGGATTAGATTATGACTGAAACTGAATTTGATGAAGTGATAAGTGCCATTCTAGACAGCATTGAAACCCATGCGGACGATTGGTACGACAAGCTTGATGTGGACGTTGACACTAAGCGGGAAGCGAATGTCTTGAGTCTTTTGTTCAACAACAAGGTACCGGTCGTGATTAATAGTCAGGGGCCATTGCAAGAGCTGTGGGTGGCTGCACCGAGCGGCGGATTCCATTACCGATTCGATGGTCAGCACTGGAAAGACACGCGAGGTGGACCGGATCTACATGATGCTCTGTCCGAGATATTTTCTGACGTCACCGGCCATGACATCCAAGTTCACCTCTAAAGCCTTACCGTTTCACCGTCCACCCATAAGCCGTTAGTTGCTAATGGGTGCGGGTGCAGCCCCCGAGTTGTCACCGGTTATGTTCAGTGAGTCTAGCAACTCGTCGATGGACTCTTTGCGTTGCTGATCTAGCCCCACCCGAGAAATCGCCTCCCCAGGAGGATATTCTGCGAAATACATTGAGTCGCCCTGTATGATCAAACCGCTGGGTGGCGGCCCAGTGGGCTCTTCGGGGAAGCGCTCTAAGGCTTTTTTCATGTAACCCATCCAGATCGGCAGCGCGGCACCCCCCCCCGTCTCGCGGCTACCCAAAGACTGAGGCTGGTCAAAGCCTAGCCAAGCCACACCAACCAGTCGGGGCGTGTAGCCTGCAAACCAGGCATCAACGGAGTCGTTGGTCGTACCGGTTTTGCCGGCCAGATCCTTACGACCGAGTTCGCGACCAGCCCGCGCGGCTGTGCCAAACTGGGCGACACCACGCAGCATATCGTTCATGACATAGACAGTGCGCGGATCGAGCACGCGTGCTGCCGCATCGCCCGCAACGATGGGCTTAGCACGCATCAACACGTTGTTGCTCGAGTCGGTGACGTAATCAATCAAAAATGGCGTGACGCGGTATCCACCATTGGCAAACACCGAGAATGCAGCCGCCATTTGCATGGGCGTCACGGCACCGGCACCGAGTGCCATGGGCAGGTACGGCGGATGCTTTTCCGGCTGAAACCCAAAACGGGTGATGTAGTCTTGGACATACTGGGGCGTGATGGCTTGCAGAATGCGGATAGAAACCATGTTGCGCGACTTGGCGATCGCCTGTCGCATGGTTAGTTGATCTTCATAATCATTGCCGTAGTTTTTGGGGTTCCACGGCTGGCCAGAGCCGGTCTGTTCAGCTGTCAGCATGAACGGCTGATCGGAAATCAGCGTCGTGGGGGTCATGCCACGCTCAAGCGAGGCTGCATAAATAAATGGCTTGAATGATGAGCCCGGTTGGCGCCAAGCTTGCGTGACGCGGTTGAACTTGCCGCTAAAGAAATCAAATCCACCCACCATCGCACGAATAGCACCATCTTGCGGCGTCATGGCTACCATGGCACCCTCAACCTCAGGGAAATTTAATATTTCCCACTTGCCATCGTCGAGTTGCGTCATCGTCACGATGGAGCCGCGCCGCATGCGCAACTGGTTATCCGCCTTGGGGTTCAGTGATCTTGCCACCACGGCGATGATTTTTTTGTCATCAATGGTCATGATGTCGCTAGAAGATCTTGCCACCGTGACTGACTTGGGATCCGCCGACAATACAACCGCGGTTCTAAAGCCAGCTACATCTGGGTACTCTTCCAGAACTCCGTCTATCCACGCATCAAATTGCTCGGGATTCTTTTCTAAGCCAGCCGGCAAGTCTAGCTGGGCTATTGGGCCTGGATAGCGAGCCCGGCGTGTGTATTGCAATACACCGTCTCTTAGCGAGCGCCACGCCCATTCCTGATCAGTGGACTGAATCGTGGTGTAGACGTTTAGGCCACGCGAATAAATCTCGTCCCCATAAAGGGCGTGCATCAACTGCCTGGCCAGTTCAGCTGCATACTCACCGTGTACTGCATACCCACCGGTTGGGGTGCCTTTACCGGCATTGAGCACAATCGGCTCATCGAGCGCGGCCTGATACTCGGTATTGGTTAGATAGCCCAGCTCATGCATGCGGCCTAGCACATAGCGTTGTCGCGCTTGGGCACGCGACATATTGCTTACCGGATTGAATCGCGAGGGTGCTTTCGGTATGCCCGCCAGCATGGCTGCTTCAGCAGCCGTCAGTTCAGAAGGCTCTTTGCCAAAATAGGTGCGGGCGGCTGCGGCAAAGCCGTAGGCTCTGCGCCCAAGATAGATCTGGTTCAAGTACAACTCGAGAATCTGATCCTTGGTCAGGCTAGATTCGATCTTGTAAGTCAGTAACAACTCATAGAACTTACGGCTGTAGGTTTTCTCAGACGAAAGGTAAAAGTTTCTCGCGACCTGCATCGTGATGGTGCTGGCCCCTTGTGTCTTGGACATGGCCGCGACGTTGGCCAAACCAGCACGCACCACGCCTGCCCAGTCAATCCCGCCATGTTGATAAAAGCCATCATCCTCGGCAGCCAAAACGGCCGATTTGAGCACATCAGGAAACTCATCAAAACGCAGAACATTGCGGCGTTCTTCACCAAATTCGCCAATCAATACCTTATCAGCGGTAAAGACGCGCAGCGGCACCCGTGGGCGATAATCTGTCATGGCTGTCAGGTCTGGCAGATTGGGCCAGGCGATTGACAAGGCGATCACCACTAAGAGTGCGACACTCGCGACGCCAGCTAAGCCGAGGACGGCCAGTTTCATAATGAACCGGATGATCCAGGGGCTTGATGAAGAGGCGTCTGTGTCGGCGCCCGAACGGTCTTTGGAAGTAGATTTGCTCATAAGTCCAGAATTTTACGCCTCACTGGCAACGATGTGATAATTAAAAACATGAAAAATCAATCAGCTTGCGTGTTTCTAATCGGCATGCCGGGTTCAGGCAAGTCCACCATTGGCAAGGGGCTGGCCAAAGCACTGCGTCGACCATTTGTGGACTTGGACCATGAAATCGAAGCGCGGTGTGGTGTGGCTATCCCTGTTATCTTTGAGATCGAAGGCGAGCAAGGGTTCCGTAAACGTGAATCACAAGCGTTAGAAGAGGTGGCCAATCAGCCGAACTTGGTGGTGGCTACTGGGGGCGGTGCCGTTTTGGCGTCTGCAAATCAGGCGATGTTGTCAGCTCAAGGGGTGGTAATTTATCTCAAAGCTTCAGTTGATGAGCTTTATCGACGCACAAGTCGTGATCGTAGCCGACCGTTGTTAGCAACCGACAATCCTAGGGCACGTTTGCAAGAGTTGTTTGAGCAACGTAGTCCCATCTACCAGTCGTTAGCTGATATGGTGATCGAGACAGGGTCGGCGAGTGTTTCGTCAGTGGTTCAGAAAATCGTGACAATCTTGAAAAAAATGGATAACGAATGAACGACGTACTGGTTTCAACCCCCGGAGGGGAGTATCCAATTCGCATTGGTGCTGGCCGGCTGGCTCACATCGGTGAGTCGGTACCTCATGACGCCACCGCCATCGTGATTGTGACCAATCCAACGGTGGATAACCTATTTGGCGAGCAGGCAAGAGCTGCGCTAGGTGCCACTGGCAAACCCGTGACAACCGTTTCACTGCCCGATGGTGAGCAATATAAAGACTGGCAGACCTTGAACCTGATCTTTGACCATATGCTCGGTCATCAGTTGGACCGGCGTGCGGTCATCGTGGCGCTCGGTGGCGGTGTTGTCGGCGACATGGCCGGCTTTGCGGCAGCGGTTTACATGCGCGGCATTCGTTTCATCCAAGTGCCAACCACGTTGTTGGCCCAGGTCGATTCGTCTGTGGGCGGTAAAACCGCGGTGAACCACCCCCTTGGAAAGAACATGATTGGTGCTTTTTACCAGCCAATTGCCGTGGAAATCGACACCACGGTGCTTGCTTCTTTGCCGGACCGCGAAATCAGTGCAGGTCTGGCCGAAGTGGTTAAGTACGGTTTGATCATGGATGCCGGATTTTTTACCTGGTGTCAGGACAACGCGAGCGGCTTGCGGGCACGCGATCCAGCGCTGCTCGCAACGGCCATACGACGTTCTTGCCAGTTCAAAGCCGAGGTGGTGTCAGCTGATGAGCGCGAGTCGGGTTTGCGCGCCATTCTCAATCTTGGTCATACGTTTGCTCATGCCATTGAAGCAGGCTTGGGCTACGGGCAGTGGCTGCATGGCGAGGCCGTTGGCTGCGGTCTGGTGTTGGCCGCCGCTTTGTCTGAGCGCACGCTGGGCTTTCCCGGCGCCGATGTTTCCCGTGTTAAAGCCGTCGTGGACGCCATCGGTTGCCCGACGCATGCGCCCAGGCTCTTGGGGGTTGACCAATGGATGTCGCTGATGCGATCGGACAAGAAAGCACACGCCGGTGAAATCAAGTTTGTACTCATGCCTCAGGTGGGGCAAGCCACGGTGGGTTCAGCAGCTCCCGATGATGTCGCTGCGGTATTGGACGAATATGCTGTTCACGCGGCCTAGATTGGGACACTAAATGAGCGAGCGCGCACCCTACGCCAGTGACCCGAGCCGCTCGCGTGGTCGCAGACACGCTGAGCCAGCGCCCGCGAACCGCACTGAATTTCAGCGTGACCGCGATCGTATCATTCACGCCAATGCTTTTCGGCGCCTGGAATACAAAACCCAAGTGTTTGTGAATCACGAGGGCGACTGGTTTCGTACTCGCCTGACGCATTCGCTGGAGGTGGCGCAAATTGCCCGCGTCATCGCGGCGAGCTTAAGGCTAGAGGTCGACCTGACTGAAGCGATTGCATTGGCCCATGACCTTGGCCATACGCCCTTTGGCCATGCAGGGCAAGATGAGTTAAACCGCTGTTTGCAAGAGTTGGTACCAGACGCAGGCGGTTTTGAGCACAATTTGCAAAGTCTGCGCGTGGTGGATGAGCTAGAAGAGCGTTACCCGGGGTTTAACGGCTTAAACCTGTGTTTTGAGACACGGGAGGGGATACTGAAGCATTGCTCGTTGACCAATGCGCGCAGGCTCGGTGATGTAGGCGAGCGCTTTATTGCCCGCTCTCAGCCATCGCTTGAAGCGCAGCTGGCCAACTTGGCCGATGAAATTGCCTATAACAATCACGACATCGATGATGGCTTGCGTTCAGGCCTGATCACGTTGGAGCAGTTGCTCACCGTGCCGATTGTGGCCAAGCATTTCGACGCGGTTCGCGCGCAGTGGCCCAATATCCCGGAAAAGCGCGCGGTGGCCGAGACCATCCGCCAGATGATCAACACGCTGATCATGGATGTCACCACCACGACCCTGGCCAACCTTAAGCGGGTCCAGCCAGTGAACGCTGAAGCGGCCAAGGCTTGCGGGCCGCTGGTGATGTTTTCAGATGAAGTGCGTGCACGGGCTGATGAGCTTAAGCGGTTTTTGCTGAAGGAGCTGTATCGGCATTACCGAGTCTCTCGCATGACAGGCAAAGCCAAGCGGGTGGTCAGAGATCTATTTGTGGTGTTTTTAGAGGAACCAGGTTTGCTACCACCTGAATGCCAGCGTCAGGATCGTGTCACCCAAGCCAGAGCAATCGCTGACTACATCGCAGGCATGACCGATCGTTATGCGATGCTGGAGCATCGACGACTGTTTGATATGGACGAGTCTTTGTAAAAGGAGTGCGGAAATGAGCATGAACAAGTTTGGTTTATTTGGTGTGTCCGTTGTGCTTGGCATGGGTGTTGCAACCCACGCCCAAACCAGCGTGGTACCAACAGCCGACTTATCGCTGTTTATCGTTCAAGAATGTGCATCGTTGGCCAAGGGTGGACGCTGTGGCGTGGCGTTTGTGCAGATGCCATCGGGCATGACGGCGACGGGTGACATCACCCAGACTTGCTCACCAGGATGGCTTGCGCATGTCACCGCCGAGCGCGGTACTGTAGAGAAGGGTGGTGTCAATCGTGGTCAGGCCGTCGTTTGTGGCCACATCGAGCCCGCGCAAGCGCTACGCGCACTATTTGTTGCCTGCAATGAGCAAACGCTAGGCATGTGCCGCGATGCCGATCACGTCAATGTGCAGTGGGCTTATTGGTCAGGTGATGATGTGGCGCTGAAACAATTGCCCATGGACACCCCTTTGCAAATTGAACAGTTGCCGCAGGCTAGTCAGTGTGCTTCTGTGGTTCCGCTCGTTGAGTCTGTCAGTTGTTCGCCGCAAGCCGCCATCTTGTTGCGACAGACGGGCTTGCGCTAAACACCGGTGGAGTAAAAGCGCTAGCTAGCTGACTTTGCTTTGCGCGCAGTTTTTTGCTGAGCCTGACGCTCAAGTAGCGTTTTAAGGTATTGGCCGGTGTGACTATCGGGGTTTTGGGCGACTTGTTCAGGTGTGCCTTGAGCGACAATGCGTCCGCCGCCTTCACCACCCTCGGGTCCCAGGTCAATTACCCAGTCTGCTGTTTTGACGACATCGAGGTTGTGTTCAATGACCAAGACCGTGTTGCCAGCTTCGACCAGCTTATTCAGTACGGTCACCAGCAGTGAAATGTCATGAAAATGCAGGCCGGTGGTGGGCTCATCCAGAACGTAAAGCGTTTGGCCGCTGCCACGCTTGGACAATTCGAGTGATAGCTTCACGCGCTGCGCCTCACCTCCAGACAAGGTGGTGGCGCTTTGACCCAGCCGCACGTAGGACAAACCAACATCCAGCAACGTCTGCAAGCGTCTAGCGATCGCTGGCACGGCATCGAAGTAGCCCAGCGCCTGTTCGATGGTCAGTTCGAGCACCTCGTGAATGTTCTTGCCGCGATAGCGAATCTCGAGCGTTTCGCGGTTGTAGCGCTTGCCGTGACAAACTTCACATGGCACATACATGTCCGGCAGAAAATGCATCTCAACCTTGACCATGCCATCGCCCTGGCAGGCCTCACAACGGCCTCCCTTAACATTAAAGCTAAAGCGTCCCGGGTCATAGCCACGCGCGCGGGCCTCGGGTACACCGGCAAATAGTTCGCGAATCGGCGAGAACAGTCCGGTGTAGGTCGCTGGGTTACTGCGTGGCGTGCGGCCGATCGGGCTTTGATCCACCGTGATAATTTTGTCTAGACCCTCTATGCCTTGCATGGTGTCATAAGGCGCGGGCTCGTCATGGCTACGGTTCAGTTTGTGCGATAGGGACGCAGCCAAGGTGTCATTAATCAGGGTGGACTTGCCCGAACCGGATACGCCGGTGACGCAGACGAAGCGACCGAGCGGCAAATGCAGGTCAACCTGCTTTAAGTTGTTGCCTGAGCACCCAAGCACCGACAGCCTCGGTGTGTTGACGTCAATCGCGCGTCGCCTGGGTACCTCGATTTGGCGGCGACCACTGAGGTAGTCGCCGGTTAGCGATTCGCGTGATTCAATGATCATCGCTGGGGTACCTTGAGCCACCACTTGGCCGCCATGTTCACCAGCCCCAGGGCCCATGTCCACGATCCAGTCTGCCTGGCGGATCATGTCTTCATCGTGTTCTACGACCAGCACACTGTTGCCCAATTCGCGCAAGTGCGTCAATGTATTGATGAGCCTGTCGTTATCGCGCTGGTGCAAGCCAATCGAGGGCTCATCGAGCACGTACATCACGCCAGTCAGCCCGGATCCGATTTGACTGGCCAGTCGAATGCGTTGGGCCTCGCCGCCAGAAATAGTGTCCGCGCGGCGGTCCAGCGACAAATAGCTCAAGCCGACGTTATTCAGAAACGCGAGTCGAGCCCGAATCTCACGCACGATGCGCTCAGCAATCTCATGTTTGGCACCTTCAAGCGCCAGTGCTTCAAACCACAATAGGCAATGCGACAAGGTCAGTGACTCGACCTCATGGATGGCCTTATCCCCAACATGTACGCAACGGGCCTGAGTGCGCAGGCGCGAGCCACCACAGTCTGGGCAGTGGCGCTGGCTGCGTAACCGATTCAAGGCCTCTCTTACGGTTGCCGAGTCTGTCTCGCGCCATCGACGCGCCAAATTAGGCAGCACACCCTCAAAGGGGTGGCGCTTGACACTACTTTTACCGGTGGGGTCGAGATAAAAAAACGCAATTTCAGTGGTGCCCGAGCCATGCAGAATCATGTTTTGTATGTCGGCTGGCAGGTCTTGCCAGGGCGTGTCGAGCGCAAACCCAAAGTGTGCCGCCAGGCTAGTCAGCATGGCGAACGTAAAGGCATTGCGCTTATCCCAGCCTTCGATTGCGCCGGCGCCCAGGCTCAGTTCAGCAAAGGCGACCACCTTTTGTGGATCAAATACGTCGACAAAGCCCAGGCCATCACAAGTAGGGCAGGCACCAGTCGGACTGTTAAAGCTAAATAGGCGCGGCTCAAGTGCCCCGACGGTGTAGTCACACTGGGGGCAAGCGTAGCGACTCGAGAAAGCCTGCTCACGCTCGGCGTCCAGATCTAGAACCAATACCTTGCCGCTGGCCAGTCCAGCGGCGGTTTCTAGGCTTTCTGCCAAGCGCGTCTGGCTGTTGGGTTTGACGCGCAGTCGGTCGATGACCACGTCGATGTCCAATGGCTGGTCATCAGGTAGTTTGGGCAAGGGGTCAAGTGCCAGCATTTCGCCATTGACTCGGATGCGTACAAAGCCTTGCGCCTGCCACTGCTGGCACAAGCGCTCGGTGTTGCCGATGTAAGCGCGTTCCACGGGCGCCACGATGGCGATTTTGGTGTCGTCTGGCCACCGCAGGATGGCGTCCACCATCTGGCTGATGCTTTGCGAAACCAGTGCGTCACCATGCGTTGGGCAATAGGGTGTGCCCACTCGGGCATATAACAGGCGTAGATAGTCGTGAATCTCAGTGATGGTACCCACGGTGGAGCGCGGGTTGTGGCCGGCCGACTTTTGTTCGATGGCAATGGCCGGTGACAGGCCTTCGATCAAGTCAACGTCGGGCTTTTCCAGGCGTTGCAGAAACTGTCGGGCATAGGCCGACAGACTTTCGACGTAGCGACGCTGACCTTCAGCGTACAGTGTGTCAAACGCGAGCGAGGATTTGCCAGACCCAGACAGCCCCGTGATCACCACCAGCGAGTTGCGCGGTAAGTCCAGTGAGATGTTCTTCAGGTTGTGGGTGCGAGCACCGCGAATTCTGATTTGATCCATGCCAGGCGGCGGGTCCGATACGTTTTCTGAGGGCAACTTGGTACTATAACGCGCTCAATGGAAGTTTTTATATGCAACCTCACTCCCCCCGCCTAGCATTAACCGCAGCAGAGCGCCGTGCCAGTATCTCGCTGGCTGGGCTGTTCGCTGCTCGCATGTTGGGTCTGTTTTTGTTGTTGCCAGTTTTCGCGGTCGCAGCTCAAGGCCTGCAAGGCGGCATGGATCCAGCCAAGGTAGGCTTGGCATTGGGCATCTATGGTCTGACGCAGGCGGTAATGCAGATTCCGTTTGGCATGGCTTCAGACCGCTTTGGACGTCGTCCGATTGTGTTGATCGGACTAGTTCTGTTCGTGTTCGGTAGCGTCATTTGCGCTTTATCGGATGATATTTTTTGGGTCACGATTGGGCGTGCCATTCAGGGCTCGGGTGCGATTTCCGCTGCGGTGACGGCTTGGTTGGCTGACGCCACGCGGCCCGAGGTGCGTACCCGTGCCATGGCCATGATCGGCGCGTCGATTGGCCTGTCCTTCGCTTTGTCGCTGGTCATTGCGCCGCTGACGGTCGGTTGGGGAGGTTTGTCGGGCTTGTTCTGGCTAATCACGGGCTTGGGTGTGGTCGCCTTTGTAGTGGCTGCCTTGGTGGTGCCGGCCGTGCCTAAAACCCCCAAACCTGAGCACCCAGCCCCAGCCACGGTGGTGCTTAAGCATCCAGGGCTTTTGCGCCTGAATTTTGGTGTGTTCTGTCTGCACTTAAGCCAAGTCGCCCTCTTTGTGGTGATGCCACCGCTACTGGTGCAGTTGGGTGGCATACAAACCGATGGACTTTGGCAGGTGTATCTACCGGTCTTGTTTGTGTCGTTTATTTTTATGGTGCCCATCATCATCTTTACTGAGAAGCGGCGCGCCCACGCTAAAACTTTGCGTTGGGCCGTGGCAGGTCTGGTGCTAGTCTGCGTGGGCTTTGCGACCACAGGCACGCATTGGGTCTGGTTATTGTTTTGGCTAACCGCGTTCTTTATTGCCTTCAATGTGCTCGAGGCCCTTCAGCCCTCGCTGGTGTCGAGGGTGGCGCCACCGGAGCTCAAGGGGCTAGCGCTTGGGGTCTACAACACCACCCAGGCCACGGGTCTGTTTTTGGGGGGTGCGGTGGGGGGTTGGTTAGTTCACACAGAGGGTAATGCGGCTGTTTTCTGGGCAATCACTGTCTTAAGTGCTGTTTGGCTGGCAGTAACCTGGCAGCTGACGATGCCGCCCGTGATCAGCAAAACAGACGAAACTGCCATGCCTCAGAACGCCGAAACCGGCATTTAAGTCTATGTTGTGGAATACACTGATGGTCAAACGTCTGCGTCTGGCCAACACGGCTCGGCAAATTCAGGCAACATGACGGCGTTGCGGTTTTTTTCGCAAGCACAGGCAAATTTTAAGTAAGGGAGAACTGAGTGGCATCGGTCAATAAAGTCATACTCGTGGGTAATCTGGGGCGAGACCCTGAGGTGCGCTACAGCGCCGAGGGCAGCGCGATTTGTAATATCTCGATTGCCACGACAAGCAACTGGAAAGACAAATCATCCGGTGAGCGCCGCGAAGAAACCGAGTGGCACCGTGTTGTCATGTACAACCGGTTGGCCGAAATCGCCGGTGAGTACCTGCGCAAGGGTCGCCCTATCTATGTCGAGGGCCGCTTGCGCACCCGTAAATGGCAGAATAAGGAAGGACAGGACCAATACACCACGGAAATCATCGCCGACCAAATGCAGATGCTTGGTGGGCGAGATGGCATGGGTGATGGTGGCACCGGCGGTGGTCAGGAAGGTAACGCTCGCCCTGCAGCTGCTCGCCCGCAGGCTCAGCGTCCAGCTGCGCCAGCGGCAGGCAGCAGTGCCAACCTGGGTGATTTGGACGACGACATTCCGTTCTGAGCGCTGAACATTGGCTGCAACGCAGCGAATTGAGTCATACCGGGTCCCAGCCAATTGATATTGGCTGGGATTTTAACTGGCGTGCTGACTTGCATACCGGGCGGTCAGGTTGAGTGTCTATTTGATGCCGTCAAAGCGGCGTTTATGTTGCAAGCTGTTTAAAGCGGGTGACAAGACCGCACTATCGAAGCGTCATCACCGCATCAGCAGCGTAGGCCCCTTGCCCTTCTGGCATCACAAAGACCGGATTCAGATCAATTGACTGCAGCCTTGGGCCAGCGGCCACTGCCAAGGCTGATAGCCTTGCCAGCATCCTCGCCAACGCGTTCACGTCTGCTTTGGGTTTGCCGCGCGCGCCCAGCAGCAAGGCAGCGCCTTTGATGCGGTGAATCATCTGAAGTGCCACGTCCTCGCCAAATGGGCATCGATGCAGCACCACATCATCCAAAATCTCAACGTAGATCCCTCCCAAGCCAAACACGGCCATGGGCCCGAACACGGGATCTTGTTGAATACCGAGCAGACACTCTACCCCACCCGTCATTTGCTTAGCCACCAGTACACCTTCGATTCGGGCTAAAGGGTTGAATTGCCTGGCCCGTTTAATCAGCGTGTGAAAACCTGCCCGTGTCGCCGCTTCGCCTTCAATGTTCAGCAGCACACCACCCATCTCGGTTTTATGCAAGATGTCGGGCGAGACGATCTTAAGCACGGCAGGGCCGGGGATTGCTTTGACTGCGGTGACAGCCTGATCTGCCGTGGCACAAACGGTCTCTGGTACCACCGAGATGCCGGCTGCAGACAGGATGGTTTTAGCGACGGCTTCGCTAGGCGATTGTTCGGGTAACGCCATTGGAGGGCCTGGCGGCGGTGCTTGTGTGTCGACGGCGGCAAAGGCTTGCCCAAATCGACCCATGGCAGCAATGGCCGCCACTGCCCGACTGGGATCTTCGAATAGGGTGAAGCCATCGTCCTCATAGCGCTTGAGCTTGTGTCTATCGCCTAAGGCAACCAGACAAAACAACCGATCTGGGTGTGCTTGCTTGATTACTTGAAGTTCAGTCCTTACTCGCTCACCCGTGGTTGGAGCCGTGGCGGTGTACGTGACAAACCCTAAGATGGAGGCGTATTGTCCGTCAGTGATAAGAGACTCTGTGAACGCGCGCATCAGCGTCATGTCGTTTAACACTTGCGCGGTGGTGTCTACTGGATTGACTGGGCTGCAATACGGCAGAAGTTCAAGCAATCGTTGTTGGGCGGGTGCGGGCATGGGCGGCATGGCAACGCCATGGGTGGCGGCCGCATCTGAAATGATCACACCAGCACCACCGCTGACGGTAAAGACGCCCAATGTGTTGTCGATGGGATAGACACCACGCATGGCGATTTTTGCGATGTCGAGCATCTGTTCGGTGGTCTGCACACGCACCACGCCAAGCTCCGCCATCACGGCATCAAACACTCGGTCATCACCGGCAATTGATGCGGTGTGAGACAGCGCTGCCGCCTGCCCTAAAGTACTTTGGCCCACTTTCATGATGACCACGGGCTTGCGACTTTCTCGAGCGCGCTTGAGTCCATTAACCAGGGTGTCGGCCTGCTTAATGCCTTCCGCGTAGAGCGCGATGACTTTGGTGTTGGGGTCATCGACAAGCAGATTAACGATGTCACCCAAGGTCAAGTCGGCTTCGTTGCCTGTCATGACCATTGCGGATAGACCGATGCCAGTGGCCACGGCGGCGGTCATCAAGTGCGCACCATAGGCACCAGACTGACTAACGATGGCCACAGTGCCAGGCGTGGGAAACCCCAATTCCAAGCCTGTGGCGAAGCTGCCATAAAAGTGGGTTCGCGGGTTGACCATCCCCAAAGAGTTTGGGCCAAGCAGGCGCATGCCATACGACTTGGCAATGGCGACAATTGCATCTTGTCGTGCCGCACCCTCGTCATTGACTTCAGCAAAACCAGCGCTAAAGAGAATGGCACCTGCGGTGCCTTTTTTAGCCAGCGCCGTGACCGTATCGAGCACGTCAGCCGCTGGGACTGCGACGATAGCGATATCTGGGGTGTGTGGCAGGGCGTCAACGCTTGGATACGAGGTCAGGCCTTGAACGGTTGCGCGCTTGGGGTTGACAGGCAGAATAAGGCCGGCGAAGCCTTGTTTGAGCATGTAAGCAATCGGTTTTCCTCCAATCCGGCTTGGATCATCGGAGGCGCCAATTACAGCAATCACATTGGGGCTTAACAGGCGGGTAAGTGAAGCGGTAGTCATGCTGCAGCCAGAAGAAGCAAATAAATTAACAACTCAGTTTAGGGTCAAGAATCACCGTCCACGACATGTCACGAAAAATTCATCATTATTTCGATAATTATCGAAATACAATCTCTTCATGAAAACAAAAACCATCACACAAACCGATGCCGTGACGGTGGACGATGCCGCCAAGATGTTGGCAGCCATCGGCCACCCAATTCGTTTGCGGTTATTTAGGCAACTCGTGCAAGTGGGTCCGGCCGGGCTGCCAGCAGGCGACATTGCGCGCCTGCTGGACATGCCCCCGTCCTCTTTGAACTTTCATTTGCGCGCGCTACAACACAGCGGATTGATTGGCTCGCGCAATGAAGGGCGCTTTGTCATTTATGTGGCGCACTTTGATTCGATGTCAGATCTCTTGGGGTTTCTCACCGACAACTGTTGCGGCGGTAACCCCTGCATACCCAATGCGACGCCGGCTAAGTTGCGGCGTTGCGTCTCCAAGCCTAAAACGGAAACATCATGACCAGTGAACAACGCCCATGGAACGTGCTTTTTTTATGCAAGGCTAACTCGGCGCGCAGTCAGATCGCCGAGGTTTTATTAAACCGCATGGCACAGGGCCGCTTTAAGGCCTACAGCGCCGGTAGCCATCCAGCCCAAGCCGTGAATCCCAAGACCTACGAGATTCTCAGGGGTTTGGATTACCCGCTCGATCAGCTGCGTGCCAAAGACTGGGCTGAGTTTGGCAAGCCAGATGCGCCGGTGATGGATTTTGTGTTCACGGTGTGTGATGACACTGCCGGTGAAGTATGCCCTAGTTGGCCAGGCCAGCCCATGACTGCACATTGGGGGGTTAGCGACCCTGCCGCGGTTCAGGGCAACGACGCAGTGCAGATGGCAGCATTTGCGGATGCTTTGCGTCAGATTCGCCGACGCTTAGAGATTTTTGTGGAACTGCCCATCGAGAAGCTTGATCGCCTGTCGCTACAATCCAAAATCGATGAGATCGGTAAAACCAGCGAATGAGTGTTTTTGAGCGGTATTTGAGCCTGTGGGTGGTGCTGTGCATGGTAGCCGGTGTCGTTATCGGCAGTGCAGCACCCGGCTTGGCGCAGTTGGTGGGCGAGCTCGAGATCGCACACGTCAATCTACCGGTGGGATTGCTCATCTGGGTCATGATCATCCCGATGCTCATGAAAATCGATTTCGACAGCATCACCGATGTGTGGCAACAGCGAGCAGGCATTGGCATCACCTTGGTGATCAATTGGGCGATTAAGCCCTTCACCATGGCTGCACTGGGCTGGCTTTTCATTGGTTATCTGTTCAAACCCTGGTTGCCAGCAGACCAAATCGACAGTTACATCGCAGGACTTATCTTGCTCGGCGCTGCGCCCTGCACAGCCATGGTGTTTGTCTGGAGCAACTTGTGCAAGGGTGATGCCAATTTCACCATCAGTCAGGTGGCCTTAAACGATCTGGTGATGGTGTTTGCCTTTGCACCGATTGTGGCACTGCTGCTTGGGGTCTCTGCAATACCGATACCCTGGGATACGCTGTTATTGTCCGTGGTGATTTATATTGTGATTCCGCTGGCTATTGCGCAGTGGTGGCGAAAGCGCTTGATGCGCAATGGACCGCAGGTTTACGCCCTGGTTTTGCAACGCATCGGGCCCTACACCATCATGGCGTTGTTGGCCACGCTGGTGTTGTTATTTTCATTTCAGGGACAAGCCATCATTGATCAGCCGCTCATCATTGGGATGCTGGCCGTTCCCATTCTGTTGCAAGGATTGTTGATCGCCGGTTTGGGTTATTGGCTGAATTTGCGTTGCCGGGTGCGTCATGATGTGGCTGGCCCATCGACCATGATTGGCGCATCGAACTTCTTTGAGCTCGCGGTGGCGGTGGCCATCGTGTTGTATGGCTTTGACAGTGGTGCTGCATTGGCCACTGTGGTCGGCGTGTTAATTGAAGTGCCGGTGATGTTGTGGCTAGTGCGCATGGTCAATCGATCCCGCGGTTGGTACGAAGCCAAGCTAAACCAGCAAGCTTAATATCCCAAGCTAGGGCTTGCGTGCCACCAAGTCCACAAGCGCAGACATGCCATGGTGACCGGCGCCTTCGCTTAATTCGGCATCGTATTCATCCAACAGCTCTACGTTCATGTCGCCAAAGTGCTCTTGCATGAGTGCTAGTGTATAGAGGTGCTCGGCAATGCCCGGGCCACCGGTCTTGTACTCGAGTTGCTTAAGCCCATAGCCTTCAATGAGCAAATAGCCGCCGCTGCGCGTGGCCCGTTTCATGCCGCCAAAGAGCTTGGCGCGCAATTGCGGATTGGCAAACTGAAAAAATATGCCCACCACCAGGTCATATTGCTGGGCGTCAAAGTCCATCGCGGTGGCATCTAGCGTCTGAACATGCATTTGCACACCACGCTCGGCGGCAAGTTTGCGAGCCTTCTCGGATGCAGCAGGCGCTGAGTCAACCGACCAGACCTCGCAGCCTTGCTCGGCGAGCCACACGCCATTGCGGCCTTCACCATCAGCCAAGGCCAGTACCGTCATGCCAGGCTTGATGCGCGGTGTGGCTTGCTTGACCAGAAACTTATTGGGTGACTTGCCAAACAGATAGTCATCCGTGGCCAGAAATCGTTCATTCCATTTCGAGATGGCAGGCTTCATGTCACTCATGCAAGTCTCATCATCCAGCCATGCGGATCGGCGGCACGCCCGTATTGGATGTCGGTCAGTGCACGGCGCAATGACATGGTGAATTCACCGGCGGGCCCATTCTCGTGACCCGCCACAAACCCTTTGCCTTTAATGGCACAAATTGGGGTAATGACAGCGGCTGTGCCACAGGCAAACGCCTCGGTAATTTCGCCATTGTTCATGCCAACCTGAACCTCTTCTAGCGTGATCTTGCGCTCTTCGACCACGCGCCCTTGGTCTTTGGCCAGCTGAATCAAACTGTCGCGTGTTACGCCCTCCAGAATGCTGCCAGTTAACGATGGGGTTAACAGTGAGCCGTCCTTTCTGACCAGAAACAAGTTCATGCCGCCAAGCTCTTCCAGATAAGTGCCCTCTTGCGCATCCAGAAACAGCACTTGAGAGCAGCCCTGCTTTTGTGCCTCTTGCTGTGGCAACAGTGATGCAGAGTAGTTGCCACCACACTTGGCTGCTCCCGTCCCGCCGCGGGCGGCTCGGGTGTAGTGCTCTGAGACCCAGATCGATACGGGTGCCACGCCCTTGCTGAAGTAGGCGCCAGCTGGTGAGGCGATCACATAGTAGGCGGCTTGCTGGGCAGCGCGTACGCCCAAGAATCGCTCGCTGGCAATGCTAAAGGGCCGCAGATATAGGCTCGTCTCAGGCGCGCTAGGCACCCAGTCTTTGTCAACCATGACCAGTTGACGAATTGACTCTAAAAACTCAGCCTCGGGCAAGGGTGGTAACGCCAGGCGTTCTGCCGAGCGCTGCATTCGAGCCGCGTTGGCCCGGGGGCGAAAAGCCCAGACAGAACCATCGGCGTGGTGATAGGCTTTGAGCCCTTCGAAGATTTCCTGGGCGTAATGCAAGACTGAGCAGGCCGGGTCTAGTGAGAGCGGGCCGTAGGGCTGTACCCGTGCGTTATGCCAGCCTTTATCAATAGTCCAATCGATGCACACCATATGATCGGTGAAGTTCACGCCAAATCCAGGGTTGGCGAGTATCTTGGCGCGCTCCTCATCGCTGCGAGGATGGCTGGAGCGCGTAACCGAAAATTCAATAGATGCAGTGGCAGTCATGGTCGGTACAAAAAGGTCGGAGCCGATAGCGGCGGGCTTGTGGGTGACTTGACGATCACCCACAAAATGAACTAAATCGATCAAGGATACAACTTTACACATATTTGTGGCTCTTCAGTGAGCCCGCCGGGGACAAGATGCAAAGCGATTCGACAAACAGCTCGACCACATCGAGCGCAGGCGAGTTTGACTACATCGTGGTGGGGGCAGGCACCGCGGGCTGCCTACTGGCTAACCGCTTGTCGGCCGACCCTGCGAATCGCGTGCTCCTGATTGAAGCCGGCGGCAAAGACAACTACCACTGGATTCATATCCCGGTGGGCTATCTCTATTGCATCGGTAACCCCAGAACGGACTGGCGCTTTAAAACCGAATCAGATCCAGGCTTAAATGGCCGCCAGCTTGGCTACCCGCGCGGAAAGGTCATGGGTGGTTGTTCTTCTATCAACGGCATGATCTATATGCGCGGCCAGCGTCAGGACTACGATGGTTGGCGTGATGCTGGCAACCCTGGCTGGGGTTGGGATGAAGTGTTACCGATCTTTAAGTCCATGGAGGACTATCACGCCGGTGCCAGTGATTCGCATGGGGCGGGCGGTGAGTGGCGAGTAGAAAGGCAACGCCTGTCCTGGGAAATCCTGGATGCATTTCGAGACGCGGCAGCGCAAGTGGGCATTCCAAAGATTGAAGACTTCAACCGCGGTGACAATGAGGGTGCTGCCTACTTTGAAGTCAATCAGCGCGCAGGCTGGCGATGGAATGCGGTTAAAGCATTTATTAAGCCCATCCAACACCGCGCCAACCTCACTATCCTTACTCATGCGCGCACCACACGCCTGATGTTTGAAGGTAAACGAGCCACGGGCATAGAGTTTGTGCGCCATGATCAAAAGCTCATCGCCACCGCAAAAAACGCGGTGGTGCTTGCAGCAGGCTCGATTGGGTCGGTACAAATTTTGCAGTCTTCAGGCATCGGTCCAGCTGCACTTCTCAAAAAGCTCGAGATTCCCGTTCTTCATGATCTGCCAGGCGTGGGGCGAAATTTACAAGACCACCTGCAGATCAGAACTGTGTTCAAGATTCGCAATGCCAAGTCCTTGAACACCATGGCCAATAGTCTTTGGGGCAAGGCCAAAATGGGGCTGGAATATCTCATCAATCGCTCCGGGCCGCTGAGCATGGCACCGTCTCAACTTGGCGTGTTCGCCAAATCCGACCCCAGTTATGAGCGCGCTAACGTCGAGTACCACGTACAACCGCTGTCGCTAGAAAAGTTTGGTGAGCCTTTGCACGATTTTCCAGCCTTTACAGCATCGGTGTGTAACCTCAGACCATCGAGTCGTGGGTTCGTCGAAATTGTTTCCCCTCAAACCGATGTTGCTCCGCGCATCAATTGTTGCTACCTTTCGACCGAAGAAGATCGGCAAGTCGCCGCCCAGAGCATTGAATTGACGCGTCGCATCGTGGCGCAACCGGCGCTAGCGCCTTATCACCCCGAAGAGATCAAGCCAGGGTCTGACATTCGTAGCCCCGAGGCATTGGCCAAAGCCGCTGGCGACATCGCCACCACGATTTTTCATCCGGTGGGCACCTGCAAGATGGGCAACGACGAAATGGCCGTGGTGGATTCGAGCCTGCGCGTGCACGGCGTAGACGGATTATGGGTGGTTGATGCATCGGTGATGCCAACCATTACCTCGGGCAATACCAACTCACCCACCTTGGTGATTGCGCAAAAGGCCGCTGACGCGATTTTGATATGCAGGTGACTGCAAGATAGGTCTGGGAGAGTGCGCTATGGTTGCCCTATAGCTAACCGCGCTTGTTCGACGGCTGCTTTGTTATGCTTTCATACATCGGGAGAAATGACATGGCAGACCAAGACGTCCGTTGGAAACAACGGTTTGTAAATTTCAAAAAGGCACACGCTCAGTTGACCGATGGATTGCACTTGATGCAACACCGGCCGTTAAGCAACCTTGAGAAGCAAGGTGTCATTAAAGCGTTTGAGTTTACGTACGAGGTTTCCTGGAAGCTCTTGCGTGACTACCTCCTGTGGCAAGGAGCAAGCTCGATAGCAGGTTCACGAGATGCTATTCGTGAGGCATTTAAATTAGAGTTGATCGTGGACGGCCATGCATGGATGGCCATGCTTCAGGATCGCAACAATTCTGTGCATACGTATGACGAGGAGACAATTGACAGCATTCTTCACAACTTGCAACAGCGGTACGCCACGTTGTTCCAGGCGCTCAGTGACCGATTTGATCAATTCGCGAGCATTTAGCTTTCGTTCAAAGGCCACTGTTTATGAACCTTCGCTATGGACTGACCGAGGATGACATTCAAAAACTGTGTGGTGTGTTTGAACGGCACCCACAGATTCGCAAAGTCATCCTTTATGGTTCTCGTGCCAAAGGGAATTTCAAGCCTGGGTCTGACATCGATATCACTTTAAAAGCGCAATTAGATGGTCTCACGTTTAGCCAAATACAGACGGAACTCGATGATCTGCTTTTGCCATACCAAATTGATCTTTCTCTGTACGATCAGCTTGGCAATCCCGCACTGAGATCGCACATTGACCGGGTCGGACAGGTTCTCTTTGAGAGGCCTTAACAGTTTCGTCTTTGACACCACTACGGCTGCCCAAAACTTTTTGTCTTACAGCGCATACGCTTTCAGCGTCATGGGCGGCTCAATCGCAAACACATCGCAATCGACTTTGGGCGCTACCCGCTCAATCACCACAAAATCCCCGCCCTCGGTGGCGATCAGACCGTGATGCCAGGTGCCTGCGCGTAACGTGATGGCGTGATGGCCATCGACCCAGAAAGCACGCAGGGTGTGTAAATCGGGCGCTTGATCCGTGGCGTCTGATAACGCCACCACCACCACAAAGTTCACGCCATTTAAGGGCACGAAGGTTTGGCTGCCAAGTCGATGGCGTTCCAGTTCGTGCAGCAACAGTGGCAAGGCTTGGCCGGTGGCACGATAAACAAACGCATGGGCTTGACCATCGGCTTGCGAGAGGCTTAAAACCCCCGTCGCAAACTTGAGTGTTGTGCCTTGGTTAATCGGCTGGCCTTCGGTGACCATGTGACCACCGATGACGTCACCATAGCTGGTAAATGCAGAACGGGAAAGCGGCTCAATGTGCAACGTTTTGTTCATCAGAACAGCACAATGTAAAGCCCATAGAGCGCCACAAAGAACACCACCCAGAAGGTGGTCAACCCAATGCTCCAAGTCTGGCCCATCGGGCCATTGGTGCCATAAGTTTGGCTCATTGACTGCCACAGATCACCCAAGAGCTTTTGCATCGAGGTGATAAAGGCACGCCAACCTTGACGCACCACGTCGCTAATGCCAAACACCACGATGGGCGCAAGCTTGCGGTAGACCCAATCGGTGTCCACGCTTAACTTACGCTCACCGCCCAAGTGTTTAATCATCAAGAAAAAGCCCAGACCGGTAAAGAGCAGCAACTGCAGTTCCCAGAACAAGTGACCAGCCGAGTAGGCGTTGTAATCCACGGGCGAGGGCATGAAGCTATAGAGCCACGCTGGATTGATACCAATGAAAATACAGAAAAAAGCGGCGATGCCCATGGCCAGCAGCATGTTCCATGGCGCTTCGGCTGGTTTTAAGCCCGCGTCTTTGGACAAGAAGGTGAAATACGGCAGTTTCAGGCCCGTGTGCAAGAAAGTACCGGCTGAGGCCATCGACAGCAGCAGCCAGACCCAGGCCAGGTTGCCAACCGCAGCGGCTTCAACCACCATGGTCTTGCTCACAAAACCACTAAAAAGTGGGAACGCCGAAATCGAGGCTGCCCCGACCATGTAAAGCAAGAAAGTTATAGGCATGTATTTGTATATACCGCCAAGCTCGGTGAGTTTGCTTTTGCCGGTCATGTGGATCACGGCACCTGCACCCATAAAGAGCACAGACTTGTACAGGATGTGGGTGAAGGCGTGCGCGGTGGCGCCGTTTAGCGCGATCGCGGTGCCCATGCCCACACCGGCGACCATGTAGCCCACCTGGCTAATGATGTGATACGCCAGCAGCCTTCGGATGTCGTTGGCCAGCACGGCGTACACCACCCCCCAGAGCGCCATCACCACGCCCATCCAGATCAGGAACTCGGTGCCAGGGAAACCTCGGATCAAGGTGTAGACAGCCGTCTTGGTGGTAAAGGCGCTTAAGAAAATTGCGCCGGTAATCGTCGATTCAGGGTAGGCGTCAGACAGCCACGCATGCAGTGGTGGGACAGCTGCGTTAATCAGAAAGCCGATCAGAATCAAATAAAACGCCGTGCTCGTGGTCTGCATGTGTTCAAACGCGAGCGAGCCGGTGTCACCGTAGTACAGCACAATGCCAGCCAGCAGCATCACGCCACTGACAGCGTGCACGATCAAGTAGCGGTAGCCAGCGGTGTAGGCCGTGGGGGTATTGCGTCGCCAAATGAGCCAGACCGACGCCAGCATCATCATTTCCCAGAAGACGTAGAGTGTCAGCAGGTCACCGGCAAATGCCACGCCAGTGGCTGCGGCCGCATAGATAAGCGCGGTGACGTGTTGGATGTTGTCTTTGACGTGCAGGGAATAAATCGTGGCGATCAGCGTGATCAGGCTAAAGACATAGGCAAATGCCAGGCTGAGCTTGTCAGCGCGACCAGTCACAAAGTCTAGGCCGGCGACTGAGAACTGACCATACACACCCGCTTGTGTTTGAAACACAATAAATATGAAAGCAAGTGCCAAGGCCACCCGATAGCCCTGCTGCACCGTGCCCTTTAGAAATGGGATCAGTAGCGCACCGAGAATCAAGAAGATCCCCGGATGCAACCACCAGCCGCTTTGAGCCAAAGCTTGTGTCTCAGTCATCTTGAGCCTCCCGCTTGGCCGGGTCGCCTATCAGGGTGTTGGGCTTGCTCTCATTGTCGTAGTAGTCCTCGGGACGATACAGAAATTTGTAGCCCAGAAACTTCGATACCACCACGATCACAAAACAGGAAAACAATCCGTACACTGCCCCAGCACCAGGTAGCGACTCCCAGAAAAAGCGGTCGTAGCCCGCCGGGAAAATGAAGTTCGCAATCACCAACAACGCCATGACGACTAACATTACACGGCTAAGCAGTTTGGCGTTGTTGACCATCCATTCCAGGATGCGTCCAAGCTTGGTTATTTTCATGACGCGGCTCCCGTGAAGATGGTTTCCAGCAAAGCACGAATCGGTACCCAGTAAAAGAACAGCACCACGGTGCCTGCGGCAGTGAACACCAGTGGCACCAGACAAAACAGTGGCGCTTCAGCCAATCCGAAACGACGCAGGCTAGTGTTGCCGTGATCGTCATGGTGATCGTGATGCGCGTCTTCCTTTGGCGGTGAGAGTAGAAATGCCCGTATGACTGGTGGCAAGAGGTAGGCCACGTTCAGTAGCGTGCTCACCAGCAGCACCACAATCATGATGGCATGGTGTGCTTCAACAGCACCCAGCATCAGGTTCCATTTGCTCCAGAAGCCACCAAGCGGTGGGGCACCAATGACAGACAGGGCACCCAAGAAGAACGCAAAAAATGTGATGGGCATCTTGCGACCTAAGCCATCCATTTGCGGGATTTCGCTTTTGTGGGCGGCCACATAAATGGCGCCTGCGCAGAAAAACAGCGTGATTTTCCCAAAGGCATGCATGACGATGTGCAGGCCACCACCCAAAATGGCCAGTTCGCTGGCCAGCATGGCACCGAGCACGATGTAGGACAGTTGACTTACGGTTGAGTATGCCAAACGGGCTTTGAGGTTGGTCTTTTGAAGGGCGATGATAGAAGCAGACAGCAGCGTGAAGGCGGCCACCCACATGATGAAGTCGCTGCTCCACAGGCTTTGCAGGTAATCCAGGCCGAACAGATAAACACTGACTTTGAGCACCGTGAATACACCGGCTTTGACCACCGCCACGGCATGCAGCAAGGCACTGACTGGCGTGGGCGCGACCATGGCCGATGGCAGCCACCGGTGAAACGGCATGAGGGCCGCTTTGCCGATGCCAAACATGTAAAGAATCAGCAGCACGGCACCAACACTGCGGCTAACATTGTCTTGCAAGATGCCGCCCGGCACAAAATCCAGCGTACCGGTCATGAACCAGGTCACCAGCATGGCGGGCAACATCAGACCAATCGAGGTGCCAAGCAACAGACCCAGATAAATGCGCGCGCCACGCTTGGCTTGTTCATTGCCTTTGTGCGCCACCAGCGGGTAGGTTGAAAGCGACAGCACCTCATAGAAGATAAAGAGCGTGAACATGTTCTCGGCAAATGCCACCCCGAGTGCGGCGAAGATGGCAATCGAGAAACACGCGAAGAATCGAGTCTGGTTCTGCTCTTGGGCACCGCGCATGTAGCCAATGCCATAAATCGAGGTGACGACCCAAAGACCAGACGCCACCAACCCAAAAATCATGCCCAGGGGCTCGATCTCAAAGGCAATCGGTAAGCCAGGCATGATCTCAAACAGCAAAACCCCGGGCCTGCCGCCTGCGTCGACCGAGGGCAGCAATGAAAGCACGGTTAGAAATGCCAGCACCGCTGATATCACCATCAGGCTGTCGCGCAAATTGCGGTTCGCCCCGGTTAGTGCAATCACCAGCGCACCCACCAGTGGGATGGCCAGCGCCGTGAGGATCAAGGCGACATCGCTCATTGTCCACCCCCCATCAGGTCAAATGCTTCCATGGTGGCTAAGCTCAGGGGAAGCTCTGGATCGATACCAAACCAGATGTTGGCCGCCACGAGCAGCCACAAGGTGACCAGAATCGCCAAGGGCGCTTCTTCACGTTTGACATCATTTAAGCTGCCATGGGCAGGAACTTTGAAGTAGGCAACTTCAACGACCTTCCAGATGTAGACCACGGCCATCAAGGAACTGGTCAAGATCAGGATCGTCAGCAAAATGCCTAGACCAGGCTCTTCAAGCACCGCCTGTATCAAATACCACTTGCTAATAAAACCGGCAGTCAGGGGCACGCCAATGAGTGACAGGCCTGCCATCACAAATCCCAGCATGGTCAGTGGCATGCGGCGCCCCAAACCGGCGAGCTGATCGATGTTCGAGGTGCCAAACCTAAGCACGATACCAGCGACGGCAACAAACAGAGCCGCCTTGATGAGCGCGTGGTTAAAGAAGTGCAACACCGCCGCAGTCACGCCAGCACTGCTGACCAGTGAAATCGCCAACACGATGTAGCCAATCTGCGCTACAGAGGAGTAACCCAGCATGCGTTTGAGGTCACGCTCAAACATCGCCACCGCCGAACCGACTAGGAAGGCAGCCACGCACAGTGGGATTAAGAGCGACGACAGGAAGTAGGCTTGTTCGCCCAGATTGGGCAGCAGCACCACGAAGTCAAAGCGCAGCATGACAAAGAGCGCCACTTTGGTTGAACACGCCGCAAAAAAGATGGCCACGGGAGTTGGTGCAAACTGGTAGGCATTGGGCATCCAGGCATGCATCGGGAAAAGCGCCGCTTTCAGCGCCAGACCGAGCACCAGGAAGCCACCTGCGATCATCACCGGCAGGGTGTCTGAGACGTCAGACAGGCGATCGGCCATGTCAGCCAGATTCAGTGTGCCAGTCATCATGTAGAGATAACCCACCCCGATCAGGTAAAACGTCGCTCCGGTCGTGCCAGTGACCAGATAGGTGAAGCTCGCGGTCAAGGCGCGGCGATTGGGCCCGTTGGCGACCATCACGTAAGAAGCCAGTGAGGAGATCTCCATGAACACGAACACGTTAAAGGCATCGCCCGTGACGGTGATACCAATTAGGCCTGCCATAGCCAATAGCCAGCATGAGTACAGTAACGACTGGTGTTCTTGTCCGACCTCACTGTCCATGCTCTGAGCACCGGCCACCAGGGCAGCCAGCGAGGCCCCGCTAATAATCAGCAGCATGAGCGCCGAGAACGGACCAATGGCTAGTCCAATGCCAAACGGCACAGGCCAGTTGCCAAGTTCGTAGAAAATAGTCCCGGACTGCAGAACCTGGGTAGTCAGTGCGATGGCGATTAGAAACGTGATCGCGGTGGTGACTGTGGCAATCAACCAGGGCAGTCGTCCCTGGCTTGCAACCATCGCCAGTAACGGTGCCACAAACAAAGGCACCACGACCACCAGAATGGGAAGTTGTTCAAATAAGGTCATGCTTGCTCATCCAGTCGACGTGTGTCGGCTTCTTCAACCGAGCCATACTCCTCACGAATACGGATGGCGATGGCCAGGCCCAGGGCAGTCACGGCAATGCCCACCACGATGGCCGTCAGGATGAGCACCTGCGGCAGCGGGTTGGCAAATAGTTGGTCGGGTGACGGCGCGCCCCGAAAGATCGGTCCCGTGCCGCCTTCAACCTTGTCCATGGTAATGAACAACAAAAACACTGCCGACTGAAAAATACCCAGTCCGATCATGCGCTTGACGTAGTTGCCACTGGCGAGCACGGCGTAAAGGCCAACGACCAGCAGCAGAATAAAAACCCAATAGTTGTAAAGTCCGAGTAGCGTCATCCGAGAGCCCTCTAGGCTTGGTAAGTCGGGCGATTGGCAATCGCATTAAAGATCATGACCAGCACCGTGGTCACGGTCAGACCCACCCCAAACTCCACCAGCAAAATGCCCACGTACTGGCCGGTTACGGGGTCGGACCACAGCACGTTGTAGTCTAGGAAGTGACCACCCAAAAGCATGCAGGCAATGCCCACACCGGTGTAGAGGGTGGCGCCGAGCGCAGCCAAGCGCAACATGATGCGCTGGGGCATGGCGGCCTCAGAGCGATCAGCCCCTTCGAGAATGCCGTAGAGCATGACGGCTGCTGCAAACAGCGCCCCCGCAGAGAATCCGCCGCCCGGACTGTACTTGCCATGAAACTGAACCAGCAAACCAAACAGCAGCAGCACCGGAATGATGAGCTTGCCGACCACACGCAGAATCATGTGGTGTTGCACGCCGCGAATTTTTTGACCAAGCTGCTCACCAGAGATGGTTTGCTTGCCCTTCGGTTTGAAACTGAGCACCGAAAGCACACCAATGCCAGCCGTGAAAATCACGAGCACCTCACCCAAGGTATCGTAGCCACGAAACGAAGCCAGAATCGCGGTGACGATGTTGGGAATGTTGATGTACTCAGGGGTTTTTTCGATGTACCAGGGTGCGACGTGCTGATGCACGGGAGCCGTGATGTCGCCAAGCTTGGGCTGCTCAAAAGTTGCCACAAATAACACCAGTGACAACACAACCAAGGCGGCCACAGGCAACCAATTAAACCGCATTTTGACGGTCTCTTTTTCAGCGGTCAATGCCAGTGCGCCCATGAACAACACAGTCGACACGCCAGCACCCACCGCGGCCTCGGTCAGCGCCACATCGGCGGCATCGAGAATAAAAAAGTTCGATGCCATCAGCAAACTGAAGATGCCAAACCACATGCTGGCGACAAACAGGTTGCTTGACATGACAGTGGCAATCGCCACAATCGCCACCATGGTCAGCGTAAACAGGCCCAGAATACTTTCAACCATCATGGTCGCTGCTCCACCTCGAGCATAGGCTTGGTGCCACCGAGCATGGCGGTGTTGGCCAGTGCATAGGAAGAGACCGGTGCAGTAAATAGCAGCAACATCAAGATCGCAAATAGTTTGAAGGACGCCAGTGACCACCCGGCCAACAGCATCAGGGCTACCAGCACCAGAATCGTGCCCAGGGTTTCGGTCACGCTTGCTGCATGCATACGGGTATAGAGATCGGGCATGCGCAGCACACCAATACCGCCGACCAGCACAAAAAACCCGCCAAGTGCCAGCAACAGCCATGAAATCCATTCCAAGATCATCATGATGACGCTCCTGTGCGGTCGTTTTGTTGTTCTTGGCGTGCCTGGCGGTTCTGCGCGAACTGCAAAATGGCCAGCACGCCAATAAAGTTAATCAGTGCGTAGGCTAGCGCCAGATCCAAAAAATCCGGGCGATCCATCACCATGGCCACCACCGCAACCAGCAAGACAGTTTTAGTTCCAAACATGTTCATGGCAAGCACGCGGTCATAAACACCTGGACCAAGCAAGCCCCGAATGACGGCCATAAACATGGTGACCACAATGGCCAAACCAGCAGCAATCAACATCATTTGCCTCCAGGACCCGGTAGCGCTGCTACCCGGTCGTTCATGTCACCGTTGACCACGCCATCGGCACCCTCAGCGGTCAAGGCATGCACCGTAATTAGGCCGGTGTCGTCCAGATCGGTGGTTAATGTGCCCGGCGTCAACGTAATCGAGTTCCCAAAAATCACATGGCGAACCTCGCCTTTGCTCTTGGACTGAACTTGCACGATTTTGGGGCTGATGCGCATTTGCGGTGCCAGCACAATGCGCGTGACTTGCAGGCTGGCCACCACAATCTCTTTCATGAGCCAGACCCAGTAACCGATGACCTTCAGCCCGAGGTGCACGGGCACCGATTCGTGGTCGATGGTGTCAAAGCGCCGTGTCAGCCAAACCACAAGCACACAGGACACGAACCCCAGAAACAGCATCAATGGCATATAGAGCCCTGACCATAGTAGCCAGAGCACGGCGAGGGTGATGAACAAGACAACCATGTGCATTGGGGAGCCACCTCGTTGTTGGTTTCTCGCCGGAATACTAGCAGTTTGCCGACGATTGCGCGCGAAACCCTTGGGAGACGACCGACAATCCGGCCGCCCGTTGTGAGGGATTATGGCAGAAGACGGTGCACTTGGCCGATCAGCTTGTTATACGTCTTGCTTAGCCCTGTCAAGCCTCATACCGTTGCGCGACCTCTTGCACAAACCAAGGCTCGCCGCTAACGTGCTGTCGAGGCGGTTGTAAAAACAGTTGCAGAACCATTGAGTTGGCGCCAAGCTCACCTTAAAGCATCGTAAAGGTAACCACCATGCCTTCCGACACCGCATTCATGACCATGACTGAAATCGCCGATGCACTTGTGCGAGGTGATTTCACCTCAGAACACATCACACAGACCTACCTCGATCGCATCAGCAAAGCCAACGCCAAGCTGCATGCCTACGTGGCCGTGGATGCTGACTTGGCCTTGTCCATGGCGCGCGCTGCTGATGCGCGGCGCGTCAAAGGGGTGTCGCTAAGCCCACTCGATGGCGTGCCGTTTGCCGCCAAGGATTTGTGTGATCTGAAGGGCACTGTTACCACCGCGGGTTCACAAGCATGGATCGATCGACGCAGCCAGGTCGATTGCACTGCTTTGATCAAGTGCCTGCAGGCTGGCATGGTGATGCTCGGTAAAACACACATGGTTGAATTTGCCTTTGGTGGCTGGGGCACCAACCCGGTCATGGGCACCCCTTGGAACCCATGGGATCTAAACACGCACCGTGCGCCTGGCGGCTCGTCGAGTGGCTCAGGCGTGGCGGTTGCCGCTGGTCTGGCCCCAGCAGCCATTGGCTCAGACACCGGCGGTTCCGTACGAATCCCGGCGGGTTTAAACGGTCTGACCGGCCTAAAAACCACGCGTGGCCTCATTAGCTTGCACGGCGCAGTGTCCTTGTCGTTTACCTTGGATACCATTGGCCCGATGGTGCACAGCGCTGAGGATGCCGCCCTCTGGATGGCCATCATGGCCGGACCTGACCCGCTTGACCCCAGCAGCCTGCATCGTCCATCGTTTGTTTGGCAGAACACAAAAGGTCATGCAGCAGCCAAACCATTGGCTGGAGTCAAGCTCGGGGTGTTGCCGGCAGATCAGTACCCGATGGAGGTTGATGACCAAGAGCTTGCCGCGTTTGATCAGATGTGTGCTGTGCTCAAGGATTTAGGGGCGGTGATTGAAATCCTGCCATTGCCCTTTGACTTTCATGACCTGATGGTGCGCAACGGGCAGATTATCGCGGCTGAAGCCTATGCCTTTCATCATGCGTATATCGAGGATGACAAACTGCCTTTGGGCAAGTACGTGCGTCAACGGGTATTGGGTGGCAAGACGATCTCGTCTGCCCAATACATCGAGGCCATCAAGCACCACCGCGCGTGCAGCCAGCAGTACAGCGAGCTGATGCGAGGCTACACGGCCTTGGTGACACCGACCTTTCCTTTCCCGGCCGTTGCGCTGACCGAGGTTGACGAAGCCCAGACGCCGATGGCGGCGTTTTGTCGGGCGGGTAACTATCTGACTGCCTGTGCTCTGGTGTTGCCAGCCGGGCTTTCTAAGACTGGCTTGCCCTTGTCCGTGCAGTTGATGGGTAAGCCATTTGCTGAGGCTGAGGTGTTGCGCGTGGGCGTTGCTGTGCAGGCGGTAACGGACTGGCATCGCAAGCGCCCCGACTTGGCGAGGCTAGGTCTGTGACTGGTAGGCGGATTGCCCTTAAAAAGCGCTAAAATCGAGGGCTTTCCATCGCATTTGCACAACTTTTACTGCAAAGGAGTGAAAGGTGCCTATTTACGCCTATCGTTGCTCAAGTTGTGGCCATCAGCAAGACGTGCTGCAAAAGATGTCGGACGCACCGTTGACCGATTGCCCTGCTTGCGGCCAGTCGACCTATGCCAAGCAAGTCACGGCTGCTGGATTTCAGCTCAAGGGATCGGGCTGGTATGTCACTGACTTCAGAAATAATGGAGCGAAGTCCGCCCCTGCGTCAGGCAAATCAGCCGACAACAAGGAGTCTGGCGCATCGACGGCAGCGCCTGATACCTCGACGGCTGCGCCAGCGGCAGTACCGCCCAGCCCCAGTACGACCAGCACCAGCACCACCAGCACCAGTACCACCAGCGCCAGCTCCGCTGGCACAAACACATCGACCTAGTCCGGAGATGGGTCAAGGCCTGCCTTGATTCATCGTGCCTGGCGCACTGGAACCATATGCGGGCTTTTAAGCGTTATCTCATTGCCGGGTTGCTGATTTGGGCGCCTTTGGTAATCACCGTCTGGGTGGTGACCTTGTTGGTCTCCACCTTGGAGGAGATCGTGCCTGAAGCCTTGTCAGCCAAGGCCTTGTTTGGCGTCGATCTGCCAGGGTTTCGCGTGCTGATTGTTTTGCTGGTGCTGATATTGACCGGGATATTTGCGGCCAACTTCATCGGTCGAAGCGTGGTGGACCGATGGGAACAGCTGCTCGGTCGTATTCCGCTGGTGCGCTCGATTTATAAATCGGTCAAGCAGGTTGGCGATACCGTGCTTGCGCCCAACGGGCAGGCGTTTCGTCGTGCTGTCCTGGTGCAGTTTCCGCATGCTGGTAGCTGGACGGTCGCCTTGGTCACCGGGGTGCCGAGTTCGGAAGTTGCCCAACATTTGGTGGGTGAGCACATCAGCGTGTATGTGCCGACCACACCCAACCCAACATCGGGCTATTTTTTAGTGGTACCCGTCAGTCAGACCATTGCGTTGGACATGACGGTTGATACCGCGCTCAAATACATTGTTTCCATGGGGGTGGTTGCTCCCCCAAAGACGCTTGAAGGAGCATGACTGAATGCGTACTTGTTACACCGGCGAAGTTTGCCTCGATCACCTTGACCAGACTGTCACCTTGTTTGGGTGGGTGCATCGGCGCCGTGACCATGGTGGCGTGATCTTTATTGACTTGAGAGACCGCGCTGGACTTGCCCAGATTGTGTTCGACCCTGATAACGCTGTCGCATTCGAAATCGCTGAGCGTTTGCGCAACGAGTTCTGCATTCGCGTGACTGGGCTAGTGCGTCGTCGCCCTGAGGGTACGGTTAATAAGGACCTTGCTTCCGGTGAAATCGAGGTTCTGTGTCGTGAGGTCGAGATTCTAAATCCCTCGGTGACCCCGGCGTTTCAGCTCGATGATGAGAATCTGTCTGAGACCACCCGCCTGACGCATCGCGTGTTGGACCTGCGTCGCGATCAGATGCAGCGCAACCTGATGCTGCGTTACAGGGTTTCGATGGCGGTGCGGCGTTATCTAGATGCACAGGGCTTTATCGACATCGAGACGCCCATGCTCACCAAGAGCACCCCGGAAGGTGCGCGGGACTACTTGGTGCCTTCGCGTGTTCATGCTGGTGAGTTCTTTGCATTGCCCCAGTCGCCGCAGTTGTTCAAGCAAATGCTGATGGTGGCTGGCTTTGATCGGTATTACCAGATCACAAAGTGTTTCCGCGACGAAGACCTAAGAGCAGATCGCCAGCCTGAGTTTACTCAGATCGATTGTGAAACCTCGTTTTTGGGTGAAGAGGAGATTCGCGATATTTTTGAAGGCATGATTCGCGAAATATTCCAGTCTGTTCAAGGCGTTGATTTGCCTAGCCCGTTTCCCATGATGCCATTTGAAGAGGCGATGCGTCGATTTGGCTCGGATAAGCCCGATATGCGCGTTAAGCTCGAGTTCACTGACCTTGGCGACGTGATGAAAGACGTAGAGTTTAAAGTCTTCGCCCAGGCCGCCACCTCATCTGGCAGCCGCGTGGTGGCCTTGCGTGTGCCTGGCGGCGGCGATCTATCGCGTAGCGAGATCGATGCTTACACCAAGTACGTTGGCATCTATGGTGCCAAAGGCTTGGCCTGGATCAAGGTCAATGAGGTCGCCAAAGGTCGTGACGGGCTGCAGTCACCCATCGTGAAGAATATCCACGATGCAGCACTGGTCGAAATGCTTGAGCGCACCGGTGCTCAGGATGGTGACATTCTTTTCTTTGGTGCTGATCGTGCCAAGGTGGTCAATGACGCCATGGGGGCGCTGCGCTTAAAAATTGGTCACAGCGAGTTTGGGCAAGCCAAGGGTTTGTTTGAACCGGGCTGGAAACCGTTATGGCTAGTGGACTTCCCGATGTTTGAGTTCGATGAGGATGCCAACCGATACGTCGCGTTGCATCACCCTTTCACCAGCCCCAAGGATGGGCATGAGGAGTTTCTCTCGACTGACCCCGCCCAAGCGATTGCCAAAGCTTACGACATGGTCTTAAACGGTTGGGAAATTGGCGGCGGCTCGGTTCGTATCCATCGTGAACAAGTGCAGAGCAAAGTGTTTCGCGCATTGAAGATTGACGAAGAAGAAGCTCGCCAAAAATTCGGTTTCTTGCTCGATGCGCTGCAGTATGGTGCGCCACCACACGGCGGCATTGCCTTTGGTCTGGACCGTATTGTCACCATGATGAGCGGCGCTGAATCGATTCGTGACGTGATTGCTTTCCCCAAAACACAGCGTGCACAGTGCTTGTTGACGCAGGCACCGTCAGCGGTTGACGAAAAGCAACTCAAGGAATTGCATATTCGTGTGCGTCAGGCGGAGACCGCCGCCGCACCAAAGCCTTAGGGTCATGGCCAAGCTCAGGGTTGTCAGTTACAACATTCACAAAGGCCGCTCCCTCGGCGGCCGTGATTCTCTGCCTGAGCTTAGGCTTGGCCTGCACGGCCTGCACGCCGACATTCTGTTCTTACAGGAAGTGCAAGGTCGCAACGAGCAGCGTGCCAATCTTCATGCCCAGCATGAATCGCTGGCAGCGGCACTGCACATGCAAGTGGCCTACGGCCGCAATGCGGTTCGAGACATGACAGATCATGGCAATGCCCTGTTGTCCCGTTACCCCATCTTGAGTTTTGAGAATGAAGACGTATCAGATCATGCCTTAGAGCAACGGGGTTTGCTGCATGGCCAGATTGATATCAAGGGTCGCTGTGTCCATTGTTTTGTGGTGCACCTTGGGCTATTTGCCGGCAGTCGCATGCGGCAAATTCAGGCCATGGCCGAGCGCATCGAACGCTTGGTTGGCCCGCATGAGCCCGTGCTGATTGCTGGTGATTTCAACGACTGGCGCAATGAACTCGCCCCGATGTTTGTCAGGCAGCTCGGTGTTTACGAAGTGTTTACACACGCATCTCAAGCTTCAGGCGATGTGCCACGCCTGCGGGATTCGATGCGGCAATTGGGTCAGATTCTGCGCGGCGAACAACCATTGACCGCGTTGTCGCGCGATCGCCAGTTGCGCCAAAACCAATTGGCCATGAGCGGCACCGAGCGGTTGCAGCCGCCACCCAAAACGTTCCCGTCCAAATTTCCAATGTTTCGCCTTGATCGCATTTATCAGCGTGGCTTTGCAGTCAAGCGCGCTCAGGTATTGCGGGGTAAGCCCTGGAGCTTGCTGTCAGATCATTCGCCGATTGTTGCTGACCTAGAGCTTGAGTAATCGTGCTGCGAGCCTCAGTCATTTTTTCCTTCTATAACGACTTGCCCATATTGCGGCTGGCACTTGATGCTTTAGCAACGCAGTACGCCGGACAGTTTGAGGTTTTGATTGCGGACGATGGCTCAAGACCTGACGTTGTAAGAGAGTTAGAGCAATTATTGCCACGCTATGAGTTTCAGGTGAGGCATCTTTGGCATGCTGATAGCGGTTTTCGTAAGACGGTGATCTTGAACAGCGCTGTGTCACAAGCGCAAACTGACTGCCTTGTTTTTGTAGATGCAGACTGCGTGCCGCAAAGGCATTTCGTTGATGATCACTTACGTCACGCTGGCCCTGGCATTTGTCAGACTGGTAGACGCATCGACGTGTTCCGTGATGCCAAAGATGAATTGGATTGCAGTGAGCCCGCACAAATGTTTAGTCGCAATTGGACGAAGTTGTTGGGGTGGTCCTGGAATCGTCAGGCACGAAATATAGAGAAAGGCATACGCTTACCGGCTGCGTTGGCTGACAAATTGCGCGGTCGCGCCTGGGGTGCGTTGGGATGCAACTTCTCTGTCAATCGCCAAGACTTTCTGCAAATTAATGGATTCGACGAACGGTTTTGCGTCGCTTGGGGTGCCGAAGACACAGATCCTGAGCGCAGGTTACTCAAAGCGGGCGTGCAGATCAGAAGTCTGCATTACCAGGCCACGATGATCCATTTTGATGCGTCTTACTTCAAGCGTCGTGGCGGTCTGCCGATTCGAGAAACAAATCAGCATTACGCCACGGTAAAAGCCGAAAACCGAGTCTGGACACCTTACGGAATCGTTAAAGAGGACCGACCTGACCCGCAGCTTTATCCCTAATCCCTAGAACACCAGTCCCCAGGCAAGTGTGGCTGCGATAGACCACATCATCAGAGCGACCAGCCCGTCGATCCAGCGCCATATCGTTGAATGTCCTAGGCGTGTGCCCAGCCAGCAGGCCAACGTGCCCAGTGCCACGAACCATAAAACAGAGCCAACCATTGCACCAGCACTAAAGCCCGCACGCGCTTCAGCCTGATAGGCCAGTGAGGCACCCCCAATCAACACAGCTGTATCAATCCAGGCGTGTGGATTAAGCCAAGAAAACGTCAGTGCGGTTGTCACGGCTTGTTTGCGTGACATCCCGCCAAGCGCGGTTGGCGCTGCGTCTGTCGCTGCTTGGCGCTGTGACTGTCCGAACCGTCTGGCGGCTTGCCACCCATAGATCAACAGCACACAGATGGTTGCGCCAAGCAAAGCGCCGTATAGACGATCGGGCAGTTGTCCAAGTTGGGCCAGTCCAACCACGCCAATGCTGATCAGTGCCACATCTGCAAGCGCACAGACCAGCACGCTGAGCCACAAATGCTGACGCTGCAACCCAACGCGCAATAGATGGGCGTTCTGCGGGCCGATGGCGATCATCAGTGACAGGCTCAGTGTCACGCCAGCGGTAAAAGCAGAGAAGGTGGTGGGTAACATGTGTGAGGTGTACGGTGAGTTGCTTAATGTCCACCATCATGACCCGAATGCCATTAAAATTAAATAAAAGTAAAAATTAATTTATCAAGTTAATATTTATTTAACTAATGTTAGATCCCAAACAAATCCAGGCGCTGTCTGCGGTCGTGCGTGAGGGCAGCTTTCAGGGTGCGGCTCGAGCCCTTAACCTGACGCCGGCTGCCATTACTCAGCGGATCAAGGCGCTCGAATCAACGATTGGCGCCACTGTCTTGGTGCGTGGGAAAGCCTTGCGCGTGACACCCAAGGGTCAAGCCATTCTGGCCTATACCCAAAAAAGTGAATGGCTTGACCAAGAGTTGATGCGCAATCTGAATCTCGACAGTCAAACGTTTCACGGTCGCACGCAGTGGCGCACGTTACGAGTAGCAATCAATGCCGATTCACTGGCCACTTGGTTTTTGCCGGGTGTGGCTGATGCCATGAAGCAGCAACATCTGTTGTTAGACCTGGTGATTGACGACCAAGATCACACTCACCAAGCGCTGCGCACCGGCGAGGTGATGGGTTGTGTAACCACGCTAGCAGAGGCGATGCCGGGTTGCCTGGCTGAGCCATTGGGTGTGATGCGTTACCGTGCGCTGGCTACACCAGAGATCATTGACCGTGTACAACGGTCAACGGGGCGTGTTTCAGTTCATCGTCTGCTGGCGCAGCCAGCGGTGATTTTTAACCGCAAGGATGCCATCCACGATCGTTTCTTAAAGAAACACCTCGATTTGCAGTCGCCGGCCTACCCCAAGCATTTTGTACCCGCACTCGATGCCTTTGAAGCGGCAATTAATTTGGGGCTCGGTTGGGGGATGGTGCCAGATGCCTTGCGAGTTTCGCCGCCCATGACAAAGCAAACCCAAAAACAAACCCAAAAACTGCAGGAAGTGATCCCCGGATGTCACCTCGATGTACAACTGTATTGGCAGCACTGGCAGCAAGAGCCGCCGCATGGCGCGGCGTTGACGCAGGCGGTTAAGTTGGCTGCCAAACAGGGTCTGATGCAGTTAGGTACCGTATAGGCCGTGTAGCTTAAGCAACCGTTGCCTGCTTGCAAGGTGCCTTGCAGCGCCGGGCCTAGTGTGCTCTGCCTCTGAACAAACCGGCCGGCGGTACGACAACCGTCAACGCATAGTGCGTGGTTCGGCCGCCGCCCGGTAATGCCGTGATAATGCCTTTGGATAGCAAATCAGATAAATCTCGGCTCGCGGTGCGATTTGGGCACTTTGCAATGGTTTCGTATTTGCTTGTGGTGATACCGCCTTTAAATCCCTGACGGCCTTCGGCAAATACTCGCGCGATCATTTTGGCTTGTCGCTCGTTCAGTTGCGGCCCAAAGACCTCATAGAAGTGCGTTTTGGCCAATACAAAGTCCACTTCCTCTTTTGCAATGTCCTGTGCCCGGATTACTTGGTCAGCAAAGTAGTTCAGCCAGACGTTGATTTCAAGGCCTGAACGACTAGCCTTCTCAAGGGTGGCGTAGTAAGACTTTCGGTCTGCGGCGATGGCAGTGGCCAGACATGCTGTGGTTGGATAACCAAGCGATTGCGATAGCGCGTGGTCTGCAATGGCACGACCGACTCGACCATTGCCGTCATCAAAGGGATGAATGACTTCGAACCATAAGTGCGCAATACCGGCTCTGATCAGTCCGGCTCGGGGTTCTTGCTCTTTGGAGGGTGTTGACGCGTTGTACCAACGAATGAATTGTGTCATCTCTTTGGGCACAACCGTTGATGGTGGTGCCTCGTAGTGAATGGTCTGCCGCCCATACGGCCCACTGACAATTTGCATGGTGGACGGATCGTTGCGGTATGCCCCTCGCATGATCAGTTTGTAGCGTTGGTCTGGCACGGCCATTGACTGCCATTTGCCCAGCAAGTCGTCTGACAGGGGTTGATCCCAGTTTTGACGCACGTCTACCAAAAGGCAGGCAGCTCCAGCCGCTTTCTGATCCGCGCTGTCCGGTATAGAGTCTGAAGCCATCAGCGACAACAGCGATGACCGAACGGATGTTCTATCCAGATGCTCGCCTTCGATCGCGTTTGTTTTAAGCGCTTCAGACAGCATTAGATCGATGGTCGCATCTTCACGCGAGGCAATGGGTAGTGCCTCAAACAAGCCAGCCAAGCGCGCTGATCTCTTTTGAAAGACCTGTTCCCGATCATCAATTGTGGTCGGGTCAAACCGAAAATTCGGCCAGTCAGCTTGTTGCCATATCCATTTCATGGCGTGATTGTATCGCTTATTCGCGCCAAAAAGCTCAATTTTTTGGCGTGAATAATGCAACTATTCGCGCCAAATCAGGATCAATTTCTAATTGGCCCGTCCGTAATTGTCCTCAAACCGCACGATATCGTCTTCACCCAGATAGTTTCCAGACTGGACTTCGATGATCTCTAATGGCTCCTGGCCAGGGTTGGCAAGCCGGTGCACGGACCCAAGCGGAATGTAGGTTGATTGGTTAGGTCCGAGATCGAGCACCTGATCATCACAGGTAATTCGTCCGCGTCCACGCACCACAATCCAGTGCTCGGCACGGTGGTGATGCTTTTGCAGGCTGATACTGGCGCCAGGCTTGACCATGATGCGCTTGACCTTGAAATTGTCGCCTTCGTCGATGCTGTCATACCAGCCCCAGGGCCGGTGAACTTTGCGATGAATTTCGGGCTCAGAGCGTGAGTCCGTTGATAGGGTTTGGACGATTTCCTTGACACGCTGTGCCTGCTCACGTCGACCGACTAAAACGGCGTCGGCTGTTTCGATTACCACCAAATCATCAACCCCGACGGTGCCAACCAAGCGATGATTGGCGTGTACCAGACAGTTGTTGGTTTCAATCGTAATGGTGTCCCCATGGGTGACGTTGCCACGACCGTCCTTTTGTCCGACTTGCCAGACGGCATCCCAAGCACCTAGGTCGCTCCATCCGGCAGCGAGCTCAACCACATCAATTGCAAATTGGCTCCCCGGACACTTCTCGATAACGGCGTAGTCTGCCGAAATAGACGGACTAGCGACAAATTCGTCAGTCGCGGGCCGCACGAACTGATGGTCAACAGACTGATGAGCCCAGGCTTTATGGACGGCTTCATACACGCCGGGTGCAAAGTGTTTGATGGCCTCTAGCCAGATACTGGCCTTGACTACAAAGAGACCCGCATTCCAGAGATAGTCTCCTGAAGCTAGGTAGCGTTGTGCGGTTTCGTGATTGGGTTTCTCTGTGAACTGGATGACCGGGGCGCTGGTACCCTGGCGGTCAGATTTCGCGCGTTGAATATATCCATAGCCAGTTTCAGGGTGTGTTGGCGGCACGCCAAGCACGACAAGCGCGTTCTTGTCCGCCCGTGCGATTGCTTTTTTCAGTGCATCTGTAAACGCGGGTCGATCGGTGACAATTTGATCAGCTGGTGACACGACCATGACTGGATCCGTGCCAGGCGCCTGCGCAGCCAAAGCGGCGAGCGTAATGGCAGGCGCTGTGTTGCGGCCCTGTGGTTCTAACAAAAGCCGCGCGCTGTCATCGTGATGAATTTCTCGCAACTGTTCGGTTGCCAGAAACCGGTGTGCGTCATTGGTCACAATCAGTGTCGCCTCGGCTTTAAGGCCCGGCCCCGCGAGGTCACTGAGCCGCTTGACGGCTAGCTGGAACAGACTCTCGTTGCCTTGCAACACTAGAAACTGCTTGGGGTAGCCGTTGCGCGAGAGCGGCCATAGGCGAGTGCCCGAGCCCCCACACAGTACGACCGGGACAAATGATACATCTTCAGGTAAGTTCGACATGGAAACATCGCAGAGTTCATCAATCGTTCATTATAAGTATTCTTGGCGGTTCTCTAGCGGCGATACACTTTGATAAATCAATCACCCCAATCGATACGCCGTAGAGATGACCTCTCGCCGACTATGACTCAACGTAGAATCGCCCACCTGGACATGGACGCATTTTTTGCGTCGGTCGAGTTGTTGCGGTATCCACAATTAAAGGGCCGCCCGGTCGTGGTGGGTGGCAGGCGAGTGCCCTCGCCACAACTGAACGAGTTGGGCGAGTGTGAGTATGGGCGGCTTGGTGATTACGTGGGGCGTGGTGTGGTGACCACATCGACCTATGAGGCGCGCGCGCTCGGTGTTTTTTCTGGGATGGGGTTAATGCAAAGTGCAAGGCTTGCACCGGATGCGCTCTTGCTGCCAGCCGATTTTGATGCCTATAAGCACTATTCGCGTCTTTTTAAGCAAGCGGTTGCCAGTGTGGTCGATGTGGTTGAAGACCGCGGCATCGACGAAATTTATTTGGATCTGACCAACATCGAAGAAGACACCGAGCCGCTGGCCAGACGCATCAAGCAGGCCGTGCGGGATGCCACTGGTTTGAGTTGCTCAATCGGCATTTCGCCAAACAAGCTGCTGTCAAAGATTTGTTCTGATCTTGACAAGCCCGATGGCTTGACGGTGTTGCACCTGCAGGATCTGCCCACCCGTATTTGGCCGCTTTCGGTCCGCAAGATCAATGGCATTGGACCCAAAGCTTCGCGCAAGCTCAACGAACTGGGCATCCAAATGATCGGTGAGTTGGCCCAAGCCTCTGAACGGATGCTGCATGAGCAATTTGGTGCGCACTATGGCCGTTGGCTGCACCAGGCTGCCAATGGTGTTGATGACCGACCTTTGGTGACTGAACGCGAGCCTAAATCCTTGAGTCGGGAAACCACCTTCGAGCGCAACTTGCATGTTCGCCACGATCGGGATGCGCTCACAAAAATCACTGATCATCTTTGTCAGCGTGTGTCAGACGATCTAAGTGCCAAGTCGCTGTGGTGTCGCACCGTTGGCTTGAAAGTGAAGTTTGCTGACTTTAGTGTGGTGACAAGAGACCTGAGCTTGCCGCAACCGGTGCAGTCTGCACAGGATTTGCGACAAGCCCTGTCGGATTGTTTAAAACGTGTGCGCTGGCATGATCGAATCAGGCTGCTTGGTGTTAAAGCCAGTGCATTGGCGGATCAGCCTGGCGTGGTTGCTCAAAGCCCACAGTTAGAATTCTGGGATGTGCAGGATGATCAGTCATCGACCAAATAAATCCCTTGCCATGAGTGCAGCCGCCGTATCCGCACCAGCAAAACAAATACGACCTGCATCCGGCATCTGTAGGGCATGGGCTAATTCATGTTCAAACTCGCCTGCCACGACTTGTGCCAGTGATAGCTTGGTTGCATGGTTGCCAGCCCAATGCTCGAGGCAAGCGCTTTCAGGCCAATCGTCACGTGCAATGTAGAGCATGGGCTTGCCGCAAGCACGAGATTCGACGAACATGCCATATCCAGGTTTGGTTAGTACCAGATCACAACTGGCCATCATCTTGCTAAAGCCAAAGCGCTCGAGGTTAAATCCGATGGCATGTGGACAGCGGCTTGCTAGTTCGGGACTTACCAAGTAGATGACTTTGCGGCCTAAGCACTCGGTGGGCCAGTTTTCCGGGTGCAACGGTAAGGCGATTCCCCCCATGCTGGCGAGCACGAGCCAGCAATCGCTGTGGCCAGATAAATAGTCACCGCTGGCGTCGTGGGCAAAGGCTAACAAGTTGGCTCGTTGTGCAGCGGGTGGTTGATCTGCGAGCGGCTCGGTTGTGATGGTTGCGAATCCAGTGGTTTGAATGGCCGGTTCAGGTCGAATCACCACGGCTGCGCTGGCATAAGCGTCGCGCATGTTGCGCAGGATTTGGGTGAGCATGGCCTGGGATACACCAGACTGCTCGATGGCGCTCGGACAGATGGTCAAGCATTGCTCGAGAATATCGGCCCAGTTCAGTGAGCAGATTGCCGCAGAGGGAATATTGGATGCCTTTGCTGCAGCCAGGGTTAAGTAGGGTGCGTCAGCCAGCAAGTGCGTGACCGTTAGCCGGCGCAGGTGGTCGGCCACGCGAGCGACCTCGGCTTCCCAGTTTTGATGTAGCGCTGCATATTGACGCAGGCTCTGGACCAGATCAACCCGCAAAGCGTCATGCATGACCATCCCAAAATCATCTGAGCCCGCGTCGACACTAAAAGGATGTTCGATGCGCCAGTCAATCTGTTGATACGGCAGGCTGCTGCGGATGCTCAAATCAAACGTAGGCAATCGGTCACACACGGCTAGCCGGTGCATGGCGTTGATCACGGGCGCTACCTGTGCGAGGTGGCCAAAGCCGTGAGATGAGATAGCAACTAAAAGATGAGGGGTCATTTCGTATGAAGGCAAAGCATGCTGAGCGAAACGCCACCACAAAGAACGCTGCAACGATTGACCAGCACAGATAAAATTTCAACACAAGCGCAACGCCTCAAAGCATAGCTGGTTTTGTTTTGCAGGCCGATGACGGTCTGCCAATCTGTCAAACACAGCCAGCAGTCAATCTTTAATGGGATTCAAACCATGACGGTGGCACAACGATTCACCACTGAATTCATTGATTACGAGGATCGGCTTCGAATCAGTACTGAGCTGCCGGGCAATCATGTTGCCTTGTTGTGGCTTACCCGGCGGTTGCTTGACCGCTTGATCTCGCATTTGGCTGGCTTGCTTGAACGCGAGACGGCAGCGGCTCCCGTGCCCGAGGTGCAGCAGTCATTTGCGCAGCAGGTCGCACAAGTTACGCATCAACAAAAGTCCCAAGAGCAGCCCCAGACGCCCGTGACACCACATGAGGCTCAGACCGTCCAAGAGTGGTTGGTTCGCGAGGTCGACCTTACCCCGGGCCAAGAGGGTGTGAGTCTGCGCTTTAGAGGCGTTGCGCCAGAGCAAGTGGTTGAACTTGGCATGCCATCGTTGTTGCTGCGACAGTGGCTTGGTATCGTGCATGCACAGTACCGCCGTGCGCAATGGCCGCTTGACGCATGGCCGGCCTGGATGACTGAGGATAAGACCACGACGATCGGGTCAAGTGGTCCAGCGGTGTTTCACTGAGGCTTTAGCCTTTTATCCACTGGGCTAGCGTCAATGCCGTACCCGGTTGGTCTTTGGCAGACACCGAAGGCGGTTGATCAATGGGCCAATCGATATTCAGATCGGGATCGTTCCACGCAATGCTGCGCTCATGTTCTGGGTAGTAGTAGTCCGTGGTTTTGTAGAGAAATTCAGCGTAATCGCTCAAGACCAGAAAGCCGTGCGCCAAGCCAGGCGGCACCCAGAGTTGCTGCTTGTTGTCAGCGCTTAGGCGATGCCCAGTCCATTGGCCGCAGGTGGGTGAGCCGGGCCGAATATCCACGGCAACATCAAATACCTCGCCAGCGGTGACTCTGACGAGTTTGCCCTGAGGATGCTTCGTTTGAAAGTGCAGCCCGCGTAAGACGCCATGCTTGGATCTGCTGTGATTGTCTTGAACAAAACTCACTGGGTGACCGAGGGCTTGCTCGAAGTCACGCTGGTTAAAGCTCTCAAAGAAAAAACCGCGATCATCACCAAATACCTTTGGTGTTAACAGCAACACGTCTGCAATGTTAGTGGCTTCAATCTGGTAAGGCATCTCGCTTAGCCTCGCTGCGAAATCAGTGACAGCAAATATTGCCCATAGTGATTCTTTTGTAGGGGGGCGGCGAGTTTTTCGATTTGCTCGGCATCGATCCAGCCCTGGGTTAAAGCCACTTCTTCGGGGCAAGCGACCATCAGACCCTGACGTTTTTGCAAGGTACTGATAAAGCTCGCGGCCTCGAGCAAGCTATCGTGTGTGCCAGTGTCTAGCCAAGCATAGCCACGGCCCATGATCTCGACCTTTAGTTGGTTCTGAGCGAGATAGCGTTGGTTGACGTCCGTAATTTCGAGCTCGCCACGCGCAGAGGGCTTGATGGAGGCTGCGATGTCACAGACCTGTTCGTCATAAAAATATAAGCCTGTTACGGCGTAGTTACTCTTGGGTTGAGCGGGTTTTTCTTCAATGCTGACTGCTTGACGGTGGGCGTTAAAGTCAACCACCCCGTAGCGTTCTGGATCGTGCACATGGTAGGCAAAGACAGTAGCGCCTTGGTCGAGCTCGTCTGCGTTTTGCAGCAGCTTAACCAGATCGTGGCCGTAAAAGATGTTGTCACCCAAAACCAGTGCGCTTGGCTGGTTTGCGACAAAGTCCCGTCCAATGATAAAGGCCTGTGCCAATCCGTCAGGTGAGGGTTGTACGGCGAACCGAATATTCATGCCCCACTGGCTGCCATCACCGAGGAGTGCCTCAAAGCGCGGCGTGTCTTGTGGCGTAGAGATTAAAAGCACATCCCGAATGCCAGCCAACATAAGTGTGGTCAGTGGGTAATAAACCATGGGCTTGTCATAAATCGGCAACAGCTGTTTCGAGACCCCCTGTGTAATGGGATAGAGACGCGTGCCCGAGCCTCCCGCTAAAACGATGCCGCGACGTTGTGTTTGCTTGACTGCTGGATGGTTAGCCATATTGCTTTTGTACCCACTTTCGGTAGTCACCGCTGGTGACATGTTCTACCCATTGTTGATTGTCTAGATACCACTGAATTGTTTGCTCAAGCCCGCTCTCAAAAGTCTCTTGTGGCTCCCAGCCCAACTCGCGTTTGATTTTTCGGGCATCAATCGCATAACGTCGATCATGACCGGGGCGGTCTTTGACGAACGTAATTTGCTCGGCATAACTGCTGCCGTCGGTTTTAGGACGAAGCGCATCAAGGTGGGCGCAAATGGTGTGTACAACGTCCAAGTTGGCTTTTTCCTGGTTGCCGCCGATGTTGTACGTCTGGCCTATCTGGCCCTTGTCAAGCACACGCATGATTGCGCGAGCATGGTCACACACGAAAAGCCAGTCCCGCACCTGTTGGCCATCGCCATAGATCGGCAAGGGTTTGCCAGCCAGTGCGTTCAAAATCACCAAAGGAATGAGCTTTTCCGGAAAATGAAAAGGGCCATAGTTATTGCTGCAATTGGTGGTGAGCACCGGCAGACCGTAGGTGTGATGCCAGGCACGTACCAGATGGTCAGAGGCGGCTTTGCTGGCGGCATACGGACTGTTGGGTTCGTAAGGATTGGTTTCGCTAAAAGGAGGGTCACTAGGCGCGAGCGTGCCGTAGACCTCATCGGTTGAAACATGTAAAAACCGAAAATCTTGCTTGGCTGCTGCAGGAAGTGTCTCCCAGAAACCACGCACCGATTCCAACAAGTGGAATGTCCCATTTATGTTCGTGGTTATAAATTCGCCCGGCCCATGAATGGATCGATCGACATGGGATTCGGCTGCAAAATTGATCACGGCGCGAGGTTGGTGTTCGGTCAGGATCCGGGCGACCAACGCACTGTCACCGATATCGCCATGTACCAGGGTATAGCGTTTATCCCCTTGAAATTTAATGAGATTTTCAGGGTTTCCGGCGTAAGTCAATTTGTCCAGATTGATGACAGCTTCGTCGGTCTGGGCTAGCCAGGTATGGATGAAGTTGCTGCCGATAAACCCGGCGCCTCCGGTGACAATAATCATGCGCAATCCTGTTGATCAGGCCAAATTTTAGCCAGCGTCAAATCGAGAAAAATTTAGTTGTTGGACAACCCTACTAGATTTCTGCTCAAAGGTGTATATGATTGGCTGCAGAAGCGTTGTAACGCTCGTGTAAGCCACAATAATCAATCACTGGGGGGATTGTAGTATGAGTCGCATTGCTTTCACCTTATCGTTGCGTGTCGGGGTTTTGTCATGAACGGACTCGGACGCACCGTGCATAGTCGGGAAAATCGCCGTCAGGCCATGTCCAAACCAGTGGCTGCTTTCGAGGGCCTTGGTAAACCAGAAAATCTGGCAGATGAGATTGCCGCGCAGCTGCGTGATCGCATCTTGAAAGAGACGCTCAGTCCAGGTCAACGCTTGCCAACTGAACAGGCGCTTGGGGCGCAGTTTGGTGTCAGCCGAAATGTGATTCGTGAGGCGATTGCGCGGCTCAAATTGACTGGGCTAGTAGAGACTCGCCACGGTGTGGGCACCTTTGTTAAGCAGCAGATTGAGAAGCGCCCATTTGAAGTGCAGCAAGATGACTTACTTGACTTCAAACAGTTGCTAGATGTTTACCGCTTGCGCGTTGAAGTCGAGTCAGGCGCTGCGGCACTGGCGGCCACCCACCGCACCTCAGCCCAATTGGACGCCATCAAGCTGGCTTTGCGTCAAAGCGAGCAGCACCCCGATGATTGGGAAGTCGATGCCAAATGCGCCGTGGACTTTCATTTGGCGGTGATACACGCAGCCAACAATCCTTATTTTGTCCGAATCATGGGGCACTTGGATTCCGTGATCCGTGATGCCGTGCGCACGCTGCGTTTTCGTAGCCTGGGCACGCCGCGCATTGAGGAGATCGATGGTGAGCATGAACGCATCGCTGATGCGATCGAGCGCCAGGATGCCAACGCAGCTCGTCAGGCCATGCGTGAGCATCTGGAAAACGGTATAAACGGCTATCGCAACCTGTTTGGAAACTAAAGTCCTTGGTGGACAGCCTCATCGTTCAAAAAAAAGGTGCTGTGGGTTGGATCACCTTTAACGACCCGGCCAAGCTCAATGCAATGTCATATGAGATGTGGGCAGGGTTAGAGCCGGCGCTGTCGGTTTTTGAGCATGATGATGAAGTCAGGGTAGTTGTGTTGACTGGCGCCGGAAGCAAAGCGTTTGTCTCTGGCGCCAACATATCCCAGTTCGATCAGTTGCGAACCGCCGCAGATGCCGTTGCTGAATACGAACGGGTTGCCGAGGGCGCGCAAAACGCGCTCTTCAATTTTCTAAAGCCAACGGTTGCGCGCGTGAAGGGCTATTGCGTGGGTGGTGGCTTAAACCTTGCCTTATGTTGCGACATACGGATCGCTTCAGCAGACAGCATCTTTTTCTTGCCTGCCGCTAAAATGGGTTTAGGCTACCGGTTTAGTGCCATCCGTAATCTGGTGACTGCCGTGGGTCCAGCCAATGCGCTGGACATTTTCTTGTCGGGCAGGCGGTTTGATGCGCAAGAAGCCCAGCAAAAGGGTTTGGTGCAAATGACCGCGCCAGTAGCGTCTTTTGATGGGGTGGTCGAGGACTACCTTGAGAAAGTGGCGGCCAATGCGCCATTAACACTGAGGGCAGGCAAGCACATGATCAGGCAGTTTCAGCAATTGCCGGCGAACACTGACATAGAAGTCATGCGCCAATTAATGCAGCAGTGCTTCGACAGCCAGGACTACGCCGAAGGCAAGCGCGCATTTGCCGAGAAACGCGCGCCCCAGTTTTCAGGGCGTTAACGGCTAAATCTTATTACCTCACATTACGATGGTTGACTATTGGAGTGCGCTTTTTCCGAGCATGACCATGCTTGTGGTGATGCTGGTCACGGCGGCTGCCGGTGGCACTATGCGTGCATTTTCTGGTTTTGGCAGTGGCTTACTGCTAGCCCCTGTTTTCAATCTGTATCTGCCACCCACAGACGTGGTCGCTATCGTGGTGATCATCAATTTGCTGGGAACCGTTCAAATGTTGCCAGGTGTATGGAAAGATATCGACTGGCCGCTCATTCGGCGAATGGTGCCGCCCGCTTTGGTCGGTGTGCCGCTGGGCTGGATGCTTTTGAACACACTTGACCCATCTGCGGTCAGGCGGCTGGTTTCGCTGGTGGTGATTGTCTTGGCCTTGTTGCTGCTGTCGGGCTGGGTGTACCGAGGTGTGCGAGGGCGGTTGCAGGACAGCGTGGCAGGAGTTTCAAGTGGCATGCTGACTGGGATTGCTGGTATTGGTGGGCCACCGTTTATTCTTTACATGATGTCGGCGCCCAATTACACGCCAACGGCTTTCAGGACATTTTTTACGGTCTATTTTGCGTTCGCCCAGACCTTTACGCTCGTGGTTTTACTTTTTAACGGCGCACTGGGCATGGAGCAACTGGTCTACGCTGGCACCCTAGTCCCCGTTCACGTGGTGGCGACCGCATTAGGCTCCTACCTGTTTGTGCGGGCGCTCAAGAACCGCGCCCATGAAATCAAGCGTATTTCGCTGCTCGTACTGTTGGCCGTTGGCATCATTGTGTTGGTTGTTTAAGCGCTGGCTCGCCATACAATGCGGGCATGTCAATCAATCAACACTCCCCTCGAATTTTGCTCATCGGTGCAACCGGGCAGGTAGGTCACGCCTGGCAGCAGGCATTGCCTGACCAACAGTTAGTTGCTGTGCTTGGACGTGAGCAGTTGGATTTAAGCAATCTGGATGTCCTTGGAGATTCGCTTTACGATTTGGTCGAGCAGGTTCGGCCAGCCGTGATTGTGAATGCCGCTGCCTACACGGCAGTTGATCGCGCCGAGCAAGAAGAGCAACTGGCCTACGACATTAATGGACTGGCGCCAGGTGTGGTGGCGACAGTCGCGGCCAACTTAAACGTGCCGCTGGTGCATTATTCAACTGACTATGTATTTGACGGTCACGGTGATCAGCCGTTTTCAGAGACGGATATGCCAGCGCCGTTGTCTGTGTACGGGCGCAGCAAGTTGGCTGGCGAACGGGCCGTTCAAGCAGCAGGTGGTGCGCACCTTATTTTTAGGACCAGCTGGGTATTCGGTCCCCATGGTCAAAATTTTCTCAAGACCATGTTGCGCTTGGCGCAAACGCGTGAAGAGCTTCGCGTGGTTAACGACCAGATTGGTGCACCCACACCCGCTCAACTGTTGGTTGAAGTGCCGCTGCACATGCTCGCACAGCTACAAGATCAGACAGATCCTCGCTGGGGTCTGTACCACCTGTGCCCGGGCGGCGCAGTTAGCTGGCACGGCTACGCGACCTACTTAATCGAGCAGGCAAGGGAATTGGGGTGGCCAATCCGGGTCGCCCAGCAAGCGATCGTTGGCATTGCATCCAGCGAGTTTCCCGTCCAAGCCACGCGTCCGCAGAACTCAAGGCTGTGTACACAAAAACTTCAGCAGGCCTTCGGGATTACCTTGCCATCTTGGCAGCAAGGTGTTGACGAGGTGTTGCGATTGCTCGAGCCAGCGCCATGAGAGTGTTGATTGTTCGTACATCGTCTCTCGGTGACTTGGTGCACATGTTGCCGGCCATCAGTGACATCGCCGCAAACGTGCCAGGCGTGACCATTGACTGGGTCGTGGAAGAGAGTTTTGCCGAGATTGCAAGCTGGCACCCGGCGATTAACCAGGCAATCCCCATTGCGCATCGTCGCTGGCGAAAGTCTTGGCTGTCAGCCCAATCGCGTGCTGAGCGTGGTCAGGTGCTCGAGACCATTCGCAACAATCGCTATGACATGGTGCTGGATATGCAGGCCTTGCTGAAGTCGATTTGGCTGGTGCGGGCAGCCAGTGGAATCAAGCACGGACTAGATTGGCGCTCGGCCCGTGAGCCACTGTGCACTTTTTTTTATGATGTGCGCCATCGGGTTGAATTCTGGCAGCCGGCCGTGTCGCGCCAGCGTAAGCTAGCAGCGGCAGCCTTTGGCTACGAATGGCGTGGAGACCCGGATTTCGGGTTGCAGAGATTTTGTGTCGATGCGCCAGTTCAGCCACCCTACGCGGTCATCATGCCCTCGGCGAGTCGAGACGACAAGTTATGGCCGGCTGGCGGCTGGCAGGCGGTATTCGATCGACTTCAAACCCAGGGGCTGGTGCTAGTCCTGCTTGCTGGCAACGAGCAAGAGCGTGAACGGGCACAGGCGCTGATCGAAGGGCGTGATCAGGCTAGAGTGCAAGCGCGCTCAAGCTTGAGCGACTTGGCCAATTTAATGGCGGGTGCGCGCATCATGGTCGGGCTAGACAGTGGTTTGACCCATCTGTCTGCAGCGCTTGGGATTGATACCATCGGCATATACAAGGCTTCAACGCCAGTTCGAACGCCATTGGTTGGCTCGGGTTATACGGCCAGTCTAGGTGATCGCGCAAAGGAGCCCTCAAGCGAGCAGGTATTGTTGGCCGTCAACGAGGCATTGGCCTGAATTTGTGATGTGTAACAGGACTGCCGGCTCGGCCTGCGTATACTGAACCCATTCGCTTTGGTAAAGGAAACAGGCCGTGTTGCCTCGCTTGATTTACTCGCTTTTGTTGGTTTTGCTGGCGCCAGTGGTTTGGGCGGTGTTGCTTTGGCGCGCACGGTCGGGCGCTGCCGACTGGCAGCCGTGGGCAGCCGAACGCTTTGGGCGTTACCCGCAGCCTTGGGATGCGCCCCAACCCGTTTGGGTTCACGCGGTCAGCGTGGGTGAGGTCAGGGCCGCCAAGCCCTTGATTCAGGCCCTTGCGCTTAAAGGCGAAACGGTCATATTGACGCACTTGACGCCCACGGGACGGGCTGAAGGCCGTCGCATTCTGGCCGAGGAAATTCGTCGAGGAGAAGTATGGCAGCAGTGGGTGCCGTACGATTTCATGTCGTGCATGCGCCGTTTCTTACGACATTTCAATCCACGTTTGGTCATTTTGATTGAACGAGAGGTCTGGCCTAATCTGGTGCGTGTTGCAAGTGAGCAGGCAGTACCACTGATTCTGGCCAGCGCCCGTCTATCTGAGAAGTCATTAAAGCAGGCGGGTTGGATTAATCGCCTGTTCGGCGGGTTACTGCACGATACCTATCAGGGCATTTCGCTTGCATTGGCACAGTCAGATGCTGATGCGCAGCGCTTATTTGAAGCGGGCGTTTCGCGGGTGCAGGTTTGTGGCAACTTGAAGTTTGATATGCAGTTGCCTCATGTGGCCATTGAGGCGGGCAAACATTGGCGTGAGCAGCTCAGTCGACCGGTGGTGGCAATTGCCAGCACGCGCGAGGGCGAGGACAAGCCGATGGTCGCGCAAATCAGTGCGCTTCTAGCACAAAGCCAAGACGAATCTAAAGCGCTGCCACTGTTCTTTCTGATTCCCAGGCACCCTCAGCGGTTTGACGAGGCAGCTCGTCTGCTTGATGCGGCGGGGTGTCGGTATGCGCGTTGGTCGGTCTTGCGCGATGACCCAAAGTCGCAGCAATGCTTGGCCAGCATTGACGTTGTATTGGGCGACACCATGGGTGAGATGCCTTTTTTCTATGCGGCGGCTGATGTCGCTGTGGTGGGCGGCAGTTTTGAGCGGCACGGCGGTCAGAACTTTATCGAAGCCTGTGCGATCGGAACCCCCGTGGTGGTGGGTCCGCATACTCACAATTTTGCTGATGCGGTTGCTAGCGCACTTCAGGTAGATGCAATCGTTCAAGTGCCATCACCGCAAGGGGCGTTTGAGCAAGTGCAGAAATGGTTACGCTCGCCAGAGCAAGCGGCCAAGACTGGGCTGGCTGGCCGAGCCTGGGTCACCAATCACTTGGGTGCAACCGAGCGAATGATGCAGGCAATTTCTGAATTGGATGTTGGCAATCAACAGGTCAACGGGCTTGAAGACGACCAACACTGATGCTCAGCGCATCAGGGTTAAGCTGCGTTTGCAGCATGTTGGGTTGGCGTCCTGGCTCGACATGAGTCGAACCAAACCATCCTTGACCCAAACCAAACATCAGGGCATTGGCAGCCAATAAAAAAACGAATATTGATCTCATTGCGCCATTGTAGCGCTTGCCAAGATTAGTCCTTGTACTCATGGACCAACGCAGCTAACCCATGGAGGACAATATGTGGCAATTCTATCGGTACGATCACGCCAAGCGCATCCTGTAATTCGCTTGCCACAGCAGACCGTGCTCCGCCAGTCACGCCAATGATTGGATCTTGCCCATAGGATCTTGCAGCGAGCTGGACTTGGCGCAAGATCGAGCCAACTTGCGCGGCGGCAATGCCAGATGTAATGGCACTGACGGTGCTCGTCGGAAACGAGGCGAGGGATCCGGGGGCATTGGGCAGGTTGGCTGTGCCACGAGCCAGCGACTCATGCATCATGGTAACGCCGGGCAGAATCAGGCCGCCTAAAAACTCGTTGTCTGGACTGAGGGTGTCAATGGTGGTCGCTGTGCCGAAGCTCGCCAGAACAATGGGGGGGTGCGGCAGCGCAAAGTGGTGTGCAACCCCGATCATGCTGACCCATCGATCTGCACCGAGCTGCGAAGGCGTTGGGTACCCGTTTTTCACGCCAGCGGCCTTGGCCACTGGCGTTATCCATTTGACAGCCGTTGGCGCCAGGGTGCTCTGCACCAGATGGTTGATTTCGTCGCGACCCACGCTGACAGCGACGCAAGAGCGAATCTCGCTGCCCAGCGATTTGATCATTTCGTTAAGGCTTTGCTGGCATGTTGCAGCACAGTCCGTGGCGATCGCTGCCAAATACTGAACGAGACCGTTATTCAGCATCGCAAGCTTTAAGCGGGTGTTGCCGATATCAATCAACAGGGTCATGAGTGGCTCACCGGCGTGTTTAGGCGAGCAGACACATCACCGACATGGAAATGCTGCATGCCGTGTGGGGTGCTCAATTGCAGGCTACCGTCAGGACCTAGCCCGGATGCCATGCCTGAGGCCACTACTCGTCCTTGGTCGATGATGTTGACGTCGCGGTTGGCCAGATAGTCCACGCTGCTGTATGCAGCCCGGAACGTCTCGAAACCATGCTGATAGAGGGTGTTAAGCGTTTCATGCCAAGCATTTGCCAAGGTGCTGGCCAGTTGACTCGCGCTGATCCCAGGCAACAGCAGTGGCCCGATTTCACCGATTTCACGTCTGAGTTCAACCTGCAATGTCTCATGGCCATATAGATTCAGACCCATGCCGATGATGATGAAGGTGCAGTCTGTTGCATTGGCCAGTTCAATTAAAACCCCAGCTGATTTGCCATCGTCGATCATGATGTCGTTTGGCCACTTCACACGCATGCGTTGTGGTTGGGTAATTAGTGGCTGCAGGGCAAGCACACTACGTGATCCGAGCGCGGGGCCCAACCCCTGCAAAGCAGATAATGATCTTCCCTGAATTGGCAGGGAAAAGCCGCAAGAGAACATGAGCGTTTTGCCGGGAATGTCGTGCCAAGCGCGACCGAGCCGACCTTTGCCTTGTGTCTGATGATGGGCGCCGAGTAACTGCGGCCAGCCAGCCTGTGAGCCTTGCTCACGGGCAAGAGCGAGTAGGGCAGCGTTGGTCGACCCAATCTGATCAACCCACTGGGACGCAGCAAATTGCGGCAACTCGCTGGCCAACGTTTGCGCCATGACGTCCGGCGCAGGTGGTTTCACGTAAGCATGGCTTGACACGATCGGCTATAACATGGGTTCGAGTGGTTAAGTCTGGACACTAGTATCCCACATGGCTCAAGCCAATTCGTCATCCGCCGTATCTTTGCCATTTGTCCTTGACAGCGGTCAGTGCCGTATTGGCGGCGGCTGGGACGTGCTGACACTGTCTGGCCCTGGCGTGGTGAGACAACGTCGTGATGCGCTGCGCGGCGTGCCAGCAGACACGCGATGGGTGCTCGAATCAACATTAAGGCTAGATTCGGTTGGTGCCCAGCTGCTTTGGGAGCGTTGGGGGAGAAAGCTGCCGCAACACATTGAGATCTCTGAGTCACAGCGACGCCTGTTTGACATGCTGGCTGCTGCCGGTGAGCCGCAACCCGTGCCAGTTCCCAAGCGAGATTGGCTCGTTTGGATTGTGCGTCTTGGGGACGGTGTGGCAGTCGGTGCGCATCATGGTGAGCGCTTGCTGATGTTGCTCGGCGCGCTTGTACTTGATTTTATGGCGATGGTAGTCAAGCCCTTGCATGGGCCTTGGAAGGAGATCTCCGCTCAAATTTATCGTGCCGGGGCACAGGCCTTGGGCATTACCGCGTTGGTTGGGTTCCTGATTGGCGTGGTGATTTCTTATCTCTCGGCGCAACAGCTTGCGCTGTTTGGCGCTGGTCAGTTTATTGTCAAACTTCTTGGCGTCTCCATCGTCCGTGAATTAGGACCGGTGCTAGCAGCGATCCTGGTCGCTGGGCGCTCGGGGTCGGCGATCACCGCACAAATTGGCGTTATGCGGGTGACGCAGGAGCTAGATGCCATGCAGGTCATGGGCATCTCCCAGGGGCAGCGTTTGATCTTGCCACGGGTCATTGCACTTGGGGTCGTGATGCCGTTACTGGTCTTGTGGACCGATGCGATGGCTCTTGTGGGCGGTATGTTGGCAGCGCACTTTGCTCTCGGCTTGCAGTTCATGTGGTTTTTGCAGGAGCTTCCCAATGCGGTTGGTCTGACGAACTATTGGATCGGGCTGGTCAAGGGCGTCACGTTTGGTGCCTGGATTGCTTTGATTGCGTGTCATTTTGGATTGAGAATTGAGCCCAATACAGAAAGTTTGGGCAAGGGCACAACGGCTTCGGTGGTCACCGCCATCACCGGTGTCATCTTGATTGATGCGATTTACGCGATCATTTTTAATGAGATGGGCATCTGATGAGCGCTGCAGAACCCATTGTCGATGTTCGAGATTTGACCACTGCTTTTGGTTCGCACGTGGTTCATGAGCACTTGAATTTGCAGGTGATGCCGCGCGAAATTCTGGCCCTGGTGGGTGGCTCTGGATCGGGTAAGACTACCTTGCTAAACCACATTCTGGGGTTGCAGCGTGCTCGCTCTGGTTCGATCAAAGTGTTTGGCCGAGACATCGAGTCTTATCGGGGTACTGATCGAGTAGCCTTGACACGACGATGGGGCATGCTGTTTCAATCCGGCGCCTTATTCTCGGCGCTACCGGTTTTTGACAATGTGGCTTTGCCCTTACGCGAAGTGCACTATTTACCCGAAGACTTGATTCGGGATGTTGTGCTCATGCGGCTGGCATGGGTGGGTTTAACCCCGGCGGATGCGGCCTTGATGCCATCGGATCTATCGGGTGGCATGATTAAGCGGGTGGCGCTGGCACGGGCGTTGTCGCTTGACCCTGAGCTCTTGTTTTTTGATGAGCCTACTGCCGGACTTGACCCACAGCGTTCAGATGAGTTTGTGGCCTTGATCAAAGCGCTGCACGCACAGCTCGGTTTTACCGTCATTATGGTCACACATGACCTTGATACGATCCGGGACTTATCAACACGAGTGGCTGTGCTGGCCGACAAACACGTACTCGTCGAAGGTACCATTACGGATGTCATGAAGATTAAACATCCGTTTATTGACGCATTTTTTCATGGGGAACGAGGCACTCGTGCGCTAGGCGCGATCGCTTCTTAGCGAGTTTTTATGGAAAACCGAAGCCATGCACTGTTAGCGGGTTCGTTTGTGGTGCTGTTCGTGATTATTGCAGCCATCACAGCGATCTGGCTGGGTCGCAAGGACGTTGTCTATCAGACATACGAACTGGTCTCCAAGTATCCGGTGGCCGGTTTGTCGGTGCAGTCACAGGTTCGTTATCAGGGTATGGCCGTCGGACAGGTTCAAAGCTTATCGATCGATCAAAACGACCCGGGTAGCATACGTGTGCGCATCGGGGTGGTGCCGGATACACCGATTACCAAAGGTACTTGGGCAGAGGTTGCCACACAGGGCGTGACGGGTATTTCCAATGTTGATTTGCGTGATGATGGTCGAGACCCGCAACGCGTGACCAGCACCGGGAGCGATCCCTATGAAATTCCGGTCAGGCCAGGTTTTTTTCAGAAGCTGCAAATCGAGGGTGTTGGCATGCTTGAAGATGCCGATGCGATGATTGATGACATGCGTGTGTTTTTGACTGAGGATAACGCAAGACGACTCTCCGATATGCTTGTCAACGCGCAGGCGCTCACGCATAACCTGAATCAATCGGTGCTCAAGCTTGCACCGGCGATCGATGCATTGCCAGGCGTTATGGCAAAACTTGATCAAACGATCACCAAGTTTGATCAGTTTGGAAGCAATATCACCCGACTCACACAGTCGGCCCAAAAGACCATGGACTATCTGAATAGCCCAACTGGACCGCTGACGCTAGCTACACAAAGCCTTGCGCAACTACAAAAGTCAGCCGCACAGATCGAATCGTCCACACTGCCTGAGATTAATCGCATGATCGAAGACATAGCGGTTGCCTCTAGGTCGTTTAGCGGTGCGGCGCGTCTGTTTGAACAGTCCCCGCAATCGTTGCTGTTTGGGCCGCCACCGGTCAAACCTGGCCCGGGTGAGCCTGGGTTCAGCGGATTTACGCAGGAGTAATTGGCATGCATGCAAGAAGGCAGTGGTTGCTCGGTGCGCTGGCGTTGCCGCTCGCCGGATGCGGTCTAGGTAAGGTGGTGCCTGTGCCCGCAGTGCTGGATTTGGGCGCGCCAGCACCGGTGCAAGTTGCCCAACAGAAGTGGCGATTTGATGCGCTTGCATTGCCACCATTTAGTCAGGCTAAGCAGCTCGGTTACGAGGATGTGGTTTGGCGCATCGGTATGGAGGGGGCCCCCAACCGCTATGCCACTTATCGTTGGAGCGCGCCACCCGTTTCATTGGTGCGCGAGCGTCTGTTTGAGCGCTTATCCTCGCATGGGGCGGTGCTAACCGAGAGCATTAATGCGCAAATGCCTCAGTTGAGGGTGACGCTTATGCAGTTTGAGCAAGTCTATGCGCCCAACGGCGATGTCAATGAGGGCGTGATCACATTGCAGGCCGTGCTGGTACGCGATGGCAGTGTGCTCGGCCAGTTTTTGGGTACAGAAGGTCAGCAAGCTGGCGCCAACACTGCGCCCGCCGGTGCAGCAGCATTGCGCATGGCCACCGATCGCTTGCTCGATCGTTTAGTGCAGTGGTTGTCTAAACATTTGAAATAAAAAGCGCGGTCGTCCATGAAAACAAATCAAACCGAGATCACGACGTTTGAAGGCGAACGCGGTGTGATTGACTGTGCCATGGATTGGCCAGTAGGTGATCCGATTGGGTGGGCACTGGTGTTGCATCCGAACCCAGCCCAGGGTGGCACCCGTGACAACAAAGTGGTTACCACGATTGCCAAAGCCTGCGTGCAGCGTGGGCTCGTGGCTGTGCGGCCAAATTTCCGTGGCATTGGTGTATCGGCTGGCTCATTTGATCAGGGTCTTGGTGAAACCAACGACATGTTCATGCTGGTTTCGCAATTCCGCGCGCGCTATCCGGCGCTTGTGGCCGGGCAGTGGGTGCTTGGTGGGTTTTCGTTTGGCACTTGTGTGGGGGCGCAGCTCTACGCGCAGTTAAAGAACGATGGCCAGGATCTGCCGCAAATGGTGATTTGGGCGGGTTCTGCTGTGTTGAGGTTTCAACATGGACCGGTCGATGCCCCGGCCGATGCGCTGGTGATCCACGGTGAGAACGATGATGTCGTGCCGCTTGAGGAAGTGATGCGGTGGGCCAGACCTATCGACATGCCGGTGGTGGTGGTTCCAAACACCGGTCACTTTTTTCATGGAAAGCTACTGGTTTTGCGTGAGTTGGTGCAGACAAGATTGAAGTGCTTGTAACATCTCAGTTGTGTGTTCAATGAATAAAAAGGAAAGTACTGATGGGTTTCTGGACTTCAAAATGGCGAGTAGTGATTGCAAGTGCTTTGGTTGCCAGCTTGCCATGGCAAGCTGTCTCTCAGACGGCGGCTCAGGCTATTGTGGTGGTCACGAATGCGCCCATCGTTGATGTTTCAGAAGTCTCTTCGATCTCAAAGCCAGTGGTGGCTGCGCGTGCCTGGATTCTGGTGGATGCAGTCACTGGTCAGACGATTGCAGCGCAAAACCCTGGCCAGGCAGTTGAGCCTGCGTCGCTGACAAAGATCATGACGGTATATATGGCTTTTGATGCACTGAAAGAGAATCGCATCAGCCGCGATCAGCAAGTCCCTGTTTCAGAAAAGGCCTGGAAGACACCGGGTTCACGCATGTTCATTGAGCCGCGCAAGCCGGTGACGGTTGATGAGATCCTTCAGGGCATTGTGATTCAATCGGGCAACGACGCCTCTGTGGCGATCGCTGAGACCCTGTCAGGTACTGAAGAAGCCTTCGCGCAGCAAATGACAGAGAAAGCGCGCGAACTGGGCATGACCGAGACCACCTTCAAGAACGCCAGTGGACTGCCTGACCCAGAGCACGTCACGACCGTGCGTGATCTGGCTATCCTTGCGCAACGCATGATTGCCGATCACCCAGACAAGTATCAGGTGTACTCGCAGCGCGAGTTCACTTACAACAATATTAAACAAGCAAATCGTAATCGACTGCTCTGGGCCGATCCCTCAGTGGATGGCATGAAAACAGGTCATACGGAAGCGGCGGGGTACTGCTTGGTTTCCACGGCCCAGCGAGGCGATCGTCGGGTGATCAGTGTGCTGGTGGGCGCTGAAAGTGAGGCTACCCGTGCTGAAGAGAGCCTGAAGCTTCTGAATTGGGCATTCCAGAATTTCGATACGGTCAAGCTCGTCGATGCTGGCCAAGCTGCGCTGGAGGCGCGCGTGTGGGAAGGCACCACCGAGATGGCTAAACTTGGTACGGCTGAGGCGATCTGGCTGACCATTCCGCGCGGCAAGACCGGTGAGGTGGAGTTGGTTGCGCAGCGCCCTGACCCCTTACTGGCACCGCTGGCTGCAGGCGAAAGGGTGGGTACGCTGACATTGACTGTTGATGGCGAGCCGTTGCGCGTATTGCCGCTTGATGTGTTGGTCTCTGTTGAGAGAGCTGGCTTCTTTGGTCGAGTGATCGATCAGATTAAGCTCTGGTTGCAGTAGATATAGATAACTAACAGACGATAGATGTAAAGGCCACGGTATGTTCGATGCAATTCAAGGTATTGAGGGTGATCCAATCGTCTATTTGAACGGAAGTCATTTGCAACTATCGCAAGCAGGTGTTTCTGTTCTGGACCGAGGATTTATTTTTGGGGATGGCATCTATGAGGTGGTGCCGGTCTACTATCAGCAGCCATTCAGGATGCAAGAGCACCTTGATCGGCTTGATCGCAGCCTCGCCAAAATTGAAATCGCCCAACCCATGTCGCGCGAGCAATGGCAATCTTTGATCGCTGAACTTTTGAGCAAGCAACCCAAGCGCGATCATGCCATGGTCTATATCCAGGTCACGCGTGGTGTGGCCAAGCGTGACCATGCGTTTCCAAATCCACCGGTTCGGCCAACCGTGTTTGCCATGGTCTCGCCAATGACGCTGCCTTCCGAGGTGCTACGCACGCGGGGCGTTAGGGCCATTGGCATTGAAGACATGCGCTGGCTGCACTGTGACATCAAATCGGTCTCCTTGCTTGGTAATGTGCTGGCCAAGCAGGCTGCCATCAAAGCAGGTGTGGATGAGGTGATTCAGTTTCGTGGTGACGTGTTGACCGAAGGCGCGGCTTGCAATGTCTGGGTGGTTGAAAACGGCCGGGTATACGGCGCACCCAAAGACAACCAGGTGCTGGAGGGGATTCGTTATGGTTTGTTTGAGCAGCTGTGTGATCAATGTGGTCTTGAGTTTGTGCTTGAGCCCATTTCACGCCAACGCGTGATGCAGGCTGACGAGTTGATGGTGTCATCGGCCACGCGCGAGGTGTTGCCGGTGGTTGAACTCGACCATACACCCGTTGGCAGCGGCAAGCCTGGTCCGGTTTATGCACGTTTGCGCCAGGCCTACGATGACTGCTTGGTGCGTTTGTGTCCCAAGGAGATTTGACAATGACGGCAGAAGATATCGGTTCGCATAAAACGTCTTTAATTGAGTACCCTTGTGACTTTCCGATTAAGGTGATGGGCAAGCAAGACCCGGCACTCGCGCAGGCATTGACCGAAGTCGTGCTCAGCCATGACCCAGCCTTTGATCCCTCGACTGTCGAGATGCGCATGAGTGCCAAAGGTAACTACGTTGGCCTGACGTTTACCGTTCGAGCCACATCGCGTGAGCAGCTTGATCGCCTTTACCAAGCCTTGCACAGCCATCCGTTAGTCTCGGTGGTGTTGTAGTGCAACTGGCCCCCACAGGGCTTGCCGGTGTCAAACGCTGGCCGGGGTTGGCACCTTATGTGGAAAGCTGGCGGGCCATGCAGGCGTTCACTGAGCAGCGAACCTCAGAGACGCTCGATGAGTTGTGGCTGATAGAGCATGAGCCTGTCTACACCTTAGGCCAGGCGGGGAAACCTGAGCACTTGCTAAGCCCGGGTGATATTGCTGTTGTCCACTCTGATCGTGGTGGCCAGGTGACCTATCATGGCCCCGGACAAGTGGTGGTTTACGTATTGGCCGACTTAAAGCGAACGGGGTTGACGATACGTGCCATGGTTCAGGCGCTTGAAGATGCAGTCATTGACACCTTGGACGCATTTGGCTTACCCCATGCTTGTCGTAAACCGGGTGCGCCTGGCGTGTACGTATCTCAGTCTACGGCTGATTCGGCGCTAGTAAAAATCGCAGCGCTTGGCATCAAAGTGCGCAAGGGTTGTACTTATCATGGTGTGGCCTTGAACGTTGATATGGATCTCGCGCCCTTTGATGGCATTAACCCATGTGGTTACGAAGGGCTTAAAACCGTCAGCATGGCCAGTGTTGGCGTGAGGGCCCAATGGGAATCGGTGGCCTCGACCTTGGCAGGGAATATCATTCGCCATGCTCGACTGCGAGTAGAATAATGAACTAAGGGTTCTCCCTGATAGCAATGGGGTTTATCCAAACAGGACTGACCAGGACCGACCATGCCAACAGCACCGACCTACGATCCAACCGCCAAACAAAAGTCTGAGGCCAAGACCGCGCGCATTCCCATCAAGGTCGTGGCAGCTGAGCGGTTAAAAAAGCCTGAATGGATTCGGGTCAAGACCGCGCCGGCCGGGTCACGCTTTTACGACATCAAACGAATTTTGCGTGAACACAATCTTTACACCGTGTGTGAAGAAGCTTCCTGCCCCAATATCGGCGAATGTTTTGGTAAGGGCACTGCGACTTTCATGATCATGGGTGACAAGTGCACCCGACGCTGCCCGTTCTGTGATGTTGGTCATGGTCGACCAGACCCTCTTGATCAGGACGAGCCCAGTAACCTGGCCAAGACCATCGCTGCGATGAAACTGAATTACGTGGTGATTACCTCAGTGGACCGCGATGACCTGCGTGACGGAGGCGCTGCTCACTTTGTGGAATGTATTGAGCAGGTCAGACGATTGTCACCCAACACTAAAATCGAGGTCTTGGTGCCGGATTTCAGGGGTCGGCTGGATCGGGCGCTCGGTATATTCGATCTGGCCCCGCCAGATGTCATGAACCATAATCTAGAGACAGTTCCACGCTTGTACAAGCAGGCCCGTCCCGGTTCAGACTATGCGCACTCCTTAAAATTGCTCAAAGACTTCAAACAACGATGCCCCGGCGTGCCGACTAAATCGGGTTTGATGGTGGGACTCGGCGAGACCGACGAGGAAATCTTAGAGGTCATGCGCGACATGCGGGCACATGATGTTGACATGCTGACCATCGGCCAGTATTTGCAGCCGTCAGCACATCACCTGCCTGTTTTACGCTACGTGCATCCAGAAACGTTTGCGATGTTCGAGCGTGAAGCCCATGCCATGGGGTTTAGCCATGCGGCAGTTGGTGCCATGGTGCGTTCTTCGTATCACGCCGATGAGCAGGCTCATAAAGCGGGCGTGACGATCTGATGGCAGGTTGTTTGAGTTTTGCGCTAACTAAGTCTAGCCAGCCTTGTTCCAGAATACATCTGGCTGGCCAAGCGCCTGGTTGATCGCGCGTGCCACAATGAACATCAGATCTGACAAACGGTTCAAGTAACGTTGTCCCAGCAGTTTGTCTGGATCACCCTCGCTAAGCTCAGCCTGATGCATGGCCACCACCGATCGCTCGGCACGACGGCAGACGCTACGTACGACATGCGCTTGTGCTGATAGCACTGAACCGCCAGGCAAAATGAATTCTTTCAAGCTCGGCAGCTTTGCATTGATTTGATCGATTTGGTGGTCGAGATGCGCGAGTTGCTCCGGTTTGAGTTGTGCGTGGCCGGGAATCGCCAATTCACTGCCGATGTCAAATAGGGCGTGCTGTGCGGGCTTGAGTGCGTCAGCAAGCACGGTTAGATACGCATGGTGCGGTGTTTCGTTCATGTGTGCCAACAGCAGCCCTAGCTGGCTATTGAGCTCATCCACATCGCCGAGGGCATCGATTCTCGGGTGCGTTTTAGGTACACGCGAGCCATCGGCCAAGCTAGTAATTCCTTCGTCACCTGTGCGGGTGGTAATGATGGTCAGTCGATCAGGCATCGGATTTCCGGTTATGGTTAAAGCACATAGCGCGCCAGATCCTGACTTTGCGCGGCTTCTTGCAGTTTGTCATTGACATAGGTCGCGTCAATCACAATGGTCTGACCGCTGTGTGTGGTCGCGTCAAATGACACGTCTTCGAGCAACCGTTCCATGACGGTGTACAGGCGTCGTGCACCGATGTTCTCGGTTTGTTCATTGACTTCGTAAGCAAGCTGCGCCAGACGATGGATGCCATCCTCAGTGAAACTAAGTCCAACTTCTTCAGTTTGCAGCAATGCGGTGTACTGTTTAACGAGCGAGGCATCGGTTTCATTCAGAATCCGGACGAAGTCATCCGCTGACAATGAGCTGAGTTCAACCCGAATGGGGAATCGCCCCTGTAGCTCAGGAATTAGGTCAGATGGACGTGAAAGATGAAACGCACCAGACGCAATAAACAAGACATGGTCTGTGCGGATCATGCCATACTTGGTGCTAACGGTCGTGCCTTCAACGAGCGGCAGCAAGTCGCGTTGCACGCCCTGGCGCGATACTTCGGCACCACCGCTTTCTTGGCGAGTCGCGATTTTGTCGATCTCATCGAGAAAGACGATGCCATGTTGCTCTACTAGCCGCACCGCATCGGTTTTGATGTTTTCTTCGTTGACCCGTTTGGCGGCCTCTTCCTCAATTAACTGCTTGAAGGCCTCTCTGATCTTCATTTTGCGGGTTTTCTTTTTGTCGCGTGACAAACCGGCAAACATGCTTTTGAGTTGCTCGGCCATGTCCTCCATGCCGGGTGGACCCATGATGTCCATTTGAGGCATGGGGGCGTTTAGCTCAATGTCGATCTCTGTGTCGTCGAGCACGCCTTCGCGCAAGCGCTTGCGAAACGTTTGTCTAGCAGTTGACTCCTCACGGATTGGCGATCCATCGGCTGCGCGTGGTGGCGCGATCAAGACGTCAAGAATTCGGTCTTCTGCGGCGTCTTCAGCCTGGGTTCTGACCCGTTTCATCGCTTGTTCACGCGTTTGCTTGACGGCCATGTCCGCGAGGTCACGGATGATGGTGTCGACATCGCGACCCACGTAGCCTACTTCGGTAAATTTGGTGGCTTCGATCTTGATGAAGGGCGCATTGGCAAGCTTGGCCAGACGACGTGCGATCTCGGTTTTGCCAACACCAGTCGGGCCAATCATCAAAATGTTTTTGGGGTGAATTTCATGGCGCAACGGTTCTGCAACTTGCTGGCGTCGCCAGCGATTGCGCAAGGCGACAGCCACAGCTTTTTTCGCGGCATGCTGGCCGATGATGTGTTTGTCTAGCTCTGAGACAATCTCTTTGGGGGTCATGTTGTTGGCAGACATGGATAAGCTCACAGGACTTCAATGATGTGTTCTTGATTGGTGTAGATGCAAAGTTCGCCAGCGATGACCAATGAGGATTTCACAATCTCCTCTGGCGGCAATTCGGAGTGTCGTAACAGCGCCAACGCAGCTGACTGTGCATATACCCCACCCGAACCAATGGCGGCCAGGCCGTTTTCTGGTTCCAGCACATCCCCATTGCCCGTGAGCACCAGGGTGTGTTCGTGGTCAGCCACAATTAACATGGCTTCCAAGCGCCGCAGCATCCGGTCAGTTCGCCAGTCGCGCGACAGTTCAACCGCCGCCCGCATGAGATGACCTTGGTGTTTTTCGAGCTTGCCTTCAAATCGCTCTTGCAGTGTGAACGCGTCAGAGGTGGCACCGGCAAACCCAGCGAGTATTTTGTCGTGGTACAGGCGTCGAATCTTGCGTGCGGTGCCTTTGATGACGATATTGCCCAGTGTGACTTGCCCGTCACCGCCCATGGCGACGCAGTTGCCGCGTCGCACGCAGACGATGGTCGTTGCGTGAAACTGTTCCATAGCTACCTTCGGATGGTTACACCGAGCCAAGCTTGATTGGCTCGGTGGTGGTTTCTAGATGTTGCGCGTCAGTCGCCGAACATTTTTTGACGCATTTCACGGCGCTCCTGTGCTTCAAGCGACAGCGTAGCAGTAGGGCGAGCCAAAAGGCGAGGTACGCCAATCGCTTCGCCTGTTTCTTCACACCAGCCGTAGTCACCCGATTCAATGCGAACCAATGACTGTTGCACTTTCTTAAGCAGCTTGCGTTCCCGGTCGCGGGTGCGCAACTCAAGCGCGTGCTCTTCCTCGATGGTGGCGCGATCGGCTGGGTCAGGCACGAACTGTGTCTCACGCAGATTCTCGGTGGTCGCACCGGCATTGACAAGGATCTCTTCTTCAAGCTGCTGCAGGCGCTGCTTAAAGAAAGCGAGTTGTCGGGCATTCATGTAGTCCGATTCGGGCATCTTTAGCAGTTCAGCCTCAGTCGGAATCGATGTGTTGTCAGCCTTGGTTGACTTGGTTTTTTTAGGTGCCGCCTTGGTCGCCATGCACTTGCTCCATTTCTGTCGGTTATCGAACGATTGTCGATGCTGCCGCTAGGCCGCTAGACACTGCTCAAGACCTTTGGTCAGGATCTCTTGCGGTAACTTGCGACCAATAAATACCATTTTGGTGGCTTTTTTCTCTTTGGGAGCCCACGGTTTGCCTGGCTCCGCTCCCATCAACATGTGCACGCCTTGAAATAGCATGCGCCGGTCAATGCCCTTCATGTAAAGGATGCCCTTATAACGCAATAAGTCGGGTCCGTACACCTGAACAACGCCACCTAGGAATTCCTCAAGGCGCTCGGGATCGAATGGCTTGTCCGCCTTAAATACAAACGCGCCGATATCGTCCTGATGCGCATGATGGTGATGTCCATGATCGTGGCCGTGGTCATGGTCGTGACTGTGATCATGGCCGTGATGGTGCTCATGTCCATGATCGTGTTTTGCGTCAGGGTGTGTATCGGCTAGAAACTCGGGATCAATGTCCAGAATCGAGTTCAGGTTAAAGCCGCTAATGTCGATAATTTTGCTCAGGTCCACTTCACCAAAGTTAACGACCTCAATGGGTGCGCGTGGGTTCATGTGAACTAAGCGTTTTCTGAGGGCGTCAAACTCAGCGTCTGTCACCAAATCCCGCTTGGATACCAGAATGCGGTCTGCGAACCCAACTTGCTTTTGTGCTTCTTCTTGATCGTCTAGTGTCTGCATGCCATGCTTGGCATCGACCACAGTGATGACGCTGTCCAAACGGAAGTATTCGGCAACATCATCATCCATAAAGAATGTTTGGCAAACCGGACCTGGGTTGGCCATGCCGGTGGTCTCGATAATTACCCGTTCGTAATTCAGTTCTCCAGCCTCACGCCGTTTGCGCAGATCGGTCAAGGTTCTCAGCAAGTCGCCTCTGACCGTGCAACAAATGCAACCATTGGACAGTTCGATGATTTCCTCATCATGGACTTCGACTAGCAAATCGTTGTCGATGCTTTCCGGTCCGAACTCGTTCTCGATCACGGCAATGCGCTTGCCGTGAAACTCGGTCAGTATGCGTTTGAGCAGTGTGGTTTTGCCAGCGCCAAGGAATCCGGTCAGGATGGTGACGGGCACCATTTGGTCAAGTGAAATGGGTGAGCTTTGTGTCATGGCAAATCTTGTTGTACTAATCACTGAGTGGGTTGGCGGCTTCGGCACCACAACCTAGAACAGAGGTTTTTAACCTATTTGTGCCTACCGTGCTGAAATCTAGCGCAAAATCGGGGCAAGTCAGCGAAATTCAAGTTTGGACCTCACATTCGGCACAACGCCCGTAAAGGGTCAGTTCATGGTCGCTCACCTCGAATCCGGGTGGCACGATCTTGGTGAAATCCCCAGGGCATGCATGAATATCAAACACCCGACCACAGTTTTTACAGCTGAAATGATGGTGATGACCGTGGGCAAACTCGAACCTGGGGTTTTCACCTGGTAATTCAACGACTTGCAACGACTCTTGATCGACCAGTGTTTTGAGGGTGCGATAGACCGTTGCGATACCCAGCGACGGCACGATCCGTTGTGCCAGTGCCAGAACTTCAGTCGCCAGAAGTGGCCGATCAGCCGTCTCGAGCGCTTCACGAATCGCCGAGCGTTGTTTCGTGCTTCTTTCCATGGCTTAACTGTAACGCGTGTGTGCCGTCAAATTTGACAAAGCAAAGAATTAAGATGGCTATTAATGATAATGAATTATCATTATAATGTTTCTTTCGCTTCATTGTTGCCTAAACAGAACATTTATGACATCAAACCGCCATCTTCACCCGCTGCTTTGGGGTATTGGACGCCGTCTGGCACTGGTTTGCCTACTGTTGTTACCGCTGTGGTTTGCGGTCTGGCTTGTCACTGGCTTTTTGGGGTAGTGCCATGGAAGCTGCGCTGCGCCTTACGGATGTCACGGTTGCCTACCAGGGCCATCCGGCTGTGCACCATGTCAGCGGTAGTTTCGAAGATGGATCCTTGACCGCCATTGTCGGACCCAATGGCGCCGGTAAATCAACACTGTTGGCAGCCATGATTGGCTTGCGCCGGTTAACCCAAGGCAGCATCGAGCGCCGCGCCGATTTGTGCAAACCAGGGGCGATCGCGTTTTTGGCGCAACTGTCTGGGATTAACTCGGATTTCCCGCTGCGGGTACTGGAAGTCGTGGCCATGGGTGCATGGCCTCGGGTGGGTGCTCTGGGCACGGTCGGTAAAAGCGAACGTCAGGCGATCACGGCAGCGCTAGGTCAAGTGGGCTTGATGGGTTTTGAGGATCGTTTGATTGATCAACTGTCAGTGGGACAGTTGCAACGGGTTTTGTTTGCCAGGCTGATTGTGCAGGATGCCCCCATGATTTTGCTCGATGAGCCGTTCAGTGCGCTTGATGCGACAACGACACGAGACTTGCTTGATGTGGTCAAGCAGTGGCACCAGCAAGGCCGCACGGTGATCGCCGTGCTGCATGATATGGAAATGGTGATCAATCACTTCCCTCAGACTTTATTGATTGCGCGCGAGTTGGTGAGTTGGGGGCCGACGGCTCAAGTGCTTTCGCGAGACCATTTAGCTCAGGCAAATCAGCGCTCTCTGGCTTGGCACGACACCGCCTCATGGTGTGAGGTGCCAGGTCAAGAACATGTTCACAACCACGAGGCGCATTAATGGACGCTTTATGGTTGCCATTTACTGAGTTTGCCTTCATGCGACGCGCCTTGGTCGCCTCGTTGGCGTTGGGCTTGATTAGTGGGCCAGTCGGGGTTTTGCTGGTCATGCGACGCATGAGCCTGGCTGGTGATGCGATTGCACACGCAGTGCTGCCGGGCGCGGCGGTGGGTTACTTCCTGGCGGGCATGTCCTTGCCAGTGCTGGGTTTGGGCGCCTTTGTGAGCGCTCTGCTGGTTGCGTTGCTTGCCAGTTTTGTGTCAAGCAACACCTCACAAAAGGAAGATGCCAGTCTGGCGGCGTTTCATCTGATTGCGCTGGCCATTGGCGTAACACTGATTTCGATTAAGGGCAGCAGCGTTGACTTGATGCACCTGCTATTTGGCAGCATTTTGGCGGTCGATGCGAGCGCACTCGTTTTGATAGCGGCGGCCACCAGCGTGGCGCTGGTTTTGCTTGCCTTTGTCTGGCGGGTATTGCTGGCTAGCAGTTTTGATCCCTTGTTCTTGTTGCAGTTTGGTCAATCCGGCAAGTGGGCTAACCAGCTATTCATGCTGACAGTGGTACTGACATTTGTGGCCTGTTTTCAGACGCTTGGCACATTGATGGCGGTGGGTCTGCTCATGTTGCCAGCGATTGCGGCGCGCTCCTGGTCGCGCGATATCCCAAAGGCCTGCGTGCTGGCCAGCTTGTTCGCCATGGCCAGCGGCCTGATTGGCTTGTTGTTGTCGTATCACTTTAGCTTGCCCTCAGGGCCCGCCATCGTTCTAACAGCTGGCGCGATTTACCTGATTTCGCTGTTGCTTGGCATCAACGACGGATTGTTGTTGCGATTTATTCCGGTGGCCCGTCACCGGGAGTCATAGGAGAATTTGCATGAGATCTGCATTTGCAAAACTGGCAGTCTGCCTGGCTGCTTCAGCCTCACTCATCATGTTGCCAACGGTTGGCGCCGCAGCGGACACTAAGCCGATTAACGTGGTGGCCAGTTTTTCGATACTGGCTGACATGGTGCATCAGGTCGGCGCAGACAACGTCATCGTGACATCTCTGGTGGGACCCGATGAGGATGCGCATGTGTTTGACCCAAGCCCAGCTGACGCCAAGGCATTAGCGCAAGCCGATGTTGTGGTGATTAATGGCTTGGGTTTTGAGGGCTGGATCGATCGCTTGGTGAAATCGTCCGGTTTTAAGGGCAAGCTGGTGGTAGCCACCAATGGCATTACGCCCATCAAGATTGAGCAAGCCTCGGGGCACAAGCATGATCATGACAAGCAAGATAATCATCAGCACGATCATGACAAGCACAGCCCTGCGAAACATGACCACGGCACACACGATCAACACGACCGTCACGATCACGGCGATGTTGACCCGCATGCCTGGCAAGATTTGGGTAACGCCAAGATTTACGTAGAGAATATCCGCGATGCGCTGATTCAGGTCAGGCCAGCAGTAGCCACTGACATTAATCTGCGCGCTCAGCAGTACACCACTGAAATTGAGGCCCTAAATCAAAAGACACGAGCCCGCCTAGCGCAAATCCCCCGCCAGGATCGCCGAGTCATCGCCTCGCACGGCGCATTTGCTTACTTCGGCCAGGCATACGGCGTGGATTTCTTTTCCTTGCAAGGGTGGACCACTGAGCGTGAACCCTCGGCTGCCGATCTGGCCCGCTTGATTCGTGAAATCAAGCACGACAAGGTGCGCGCCCTATTTGTGGAGAACATGAGTGACCCAAGGCTATTGCAGCGAGTCTCGGAAGAGACTGGGGTGCGAATTGGTGGCGAGCTTTACTCTGACGCACTGTCTCCACCGGGCACCGCCACCGACACCTATCTGAAGATGTTTGCTCACAATGCCGATCTGATCTGGATGACGTTGCAGCAGTAGTCGCCATCGCCGAAATCATGGCAATCGGTCTTATGTTACAGCGCTGATGTGAACAATCTAGTTCAAAGCGCCGTATTGCCAGGCGGCGCTAAAGAGCAAAATGCCAAATAGGAACACCGCAATTGAGGCAGCGCCTTGCAGTGTGGCGCCAATGGCCTGACTCCATTGATGGCCTTGGCTGCCACCGGCAGCCTCAGCCATTCTGCCAGCCGCTAGCGACATCATGGCAAGCGTTGCTACTGTGAGTCCAGTGCCCAGTCCCATGGCCAAAGCGGCGGCAATCCCCGCCACAAAGAACTGTTGTGACAGCGCAAACACGAGTACCAGAATGGCACCCGAGCAGGGTCTGAGTCCAATGGCCACAATCGCGCCCCATGCCTTGCGCCAATTCAGCTTGCCTGATATGCGCGATGGGTCGGGCATGTGAACATGACCGCAACCACAACTGCTGTCATGGGCATGGGTGTGCTGGTGATCATGATCGTGATCGTGTTCATGCGGGTAACTGTGCAACTCGTCATGATGATGGTGGTGAGGGTGATGGCGCCACCTCGATACCCACGACATCAAGGGCCTGACAATGTGTTTGTAGACCAGCCAAAGACCAAGCCCGCTGAGCAAAGCATAGGCGCCTAGTTCAAGCCACATGGTCACTTCATTGAGCACAGCCCCCGTGACGTTCAAGATGCCCGCAGCAATGCCCACCATGGCGATGGCAACCAACGCTTGAATCAGCGCGGACACAAACGCCAAGATGGCGCCATTGCGGATGGTTTCACGATTGGCAAGTACGTAGGCCGACAAGATCGCCTTGCCATGCCCCGGTCCAAGCGCATGAAACACGCCATAAGCAAACGACAGGCCGAGCAACCCCCATGCTTGCCATCCATCTGCTTTCCAGGCACGCACCGCACCCGTGAGCTCACGATAGAAATCGGATTGCCAGATGGCGATTTGGCCCGTCCATTGGGCAAACCAACCCGTGCTGGGTGTGGGCAGTCGTTGCTCGGGCACCGCAAACGGATGGGGTGACTGAGCCAGGGCTGCAGCACTGACGGTCAATAGCAGGTATGCCAACAACCAGAAAACCAAAGGTCTGTTTCGGACCAGTGCGTGTATCTTTACTGGCATGATAAGACCACTCTGTGTTGCAGTGTTTGCGTCACAGCCATTAAATCCGGTGGTAGTTCGGTGACATTCGGACCCAAGGCAGCCAGTCGCTGAGCGGTTTTGTTGTCCAGTCTTTTTGGCATCTCGTACTTCGCTTGGCAGATCTCAGGTGCAGCGCTTAGCTTGATGGCGTTATCGCCCTCAAAGCTGTATGCCACATAGAAAGTTGGGTCCGCTACCGACACGGTTAATGGCCGTTGGCCAACCACCAGGGGGGTTAGAAACGGCAATTCAAACGTCAGTGACATTTGTTCAGTGGCGTTATTCCAATCAACTCGCACGCGCTGAGCTGGCCCGACTGGGACCTCGCTATTGCCATGTGTGACGGTGGTGAAATAGTGCGACATGGGGTCAGCGAGCGCCTGAATCCAAGACTGCCCAATCTTGTCAAGCTCTGCTTGTGGCGGTCGCTTGTCTGCGTCCACAGGCAAACCTTGCTTGGCATAGCTTGAGAACATCTCGTCAAATACCCAAGTTTGGGTAACACCAGTCACTCGACCTTGTGCGTCAAACGTCAGCTCTACTTTGCCCTGCACCCACATGTGTGGGTGGGCATTCACGGCGGGTGGCAGCCATGAGAGCATCAGGATGGCCAATCCGAGCGCTAGCCGCTGCAGGTGGCGGGTTGCATGGTTCGTGTGTTTCATCTGATTAGCTCATCAGCTAGTTTTTCATCAGACAGTATGGCATGGCACAAGTTTCCAACGATTGCGTTGCTTCAAGGCCTTCAGGACTTGTTGGGGGATTTTCGGTTGGCTCTCGGGTGCGCGGCGTCGTACACCGAGGCCAAGTGCTGAAAATCAAGCTTGGTGTAAACCTGTGTGGTCGAGATACTGGCGTGGCCCAGCATTTCCTGGACAGCTCTGAGGTCCTGGGCAGATTGCAAAACGTGGCTGGCAAAGCTGTGGCGCAAGACGTGTGGGTGAACGCGCGTTGGTAAGCCAGCGGCCAAGGCCAAGTTGGCCAGCCGTTGCTGGATCACCCGGGGATGAATGCGCTTACCCCGCTCACCGACAAACAAGGCGAATCGGTCCGCACTATCATTATTCGATTTGATGAACTGCTCGCGCACTTGTTGCCACTGCTCAAGCGCCTGCAATGCTTGCGCGCCCACCGGAACCGTGCGTCGTTTGCTGCCTTTACCAAGTACGTGCACTTCTCGTTGTGCAGTATCTAGCCAGCTGCTAGACTCATAGTCCGATGCCTTGCAGTAAGTCACATCAAGGCTCACAAGCTCGCTTAGCCGCAGACCGCTTGAGTAAAACAGTTCAAACATCGCCCGATCACGCAACGTTAACGGCTCACGAGACGCTGCTAAAGCACTGCTGTCCAATAGAGCCTGGGTTTGATCGACCGAGAGGGCCTTGGGGAGGCTGCGGTTTGCTTTGGGCGGCTTGACGTCCTGTGTGGGGTTTAGCAGCAGGCCGATTTTGGGCGCCCACCAAGCGTAAAAGCCACGCCATGCTGAGAGCGTGCGCGCCAGGCTTCTTGGCTGATGACCCCGCGCGTGTAGCTTGCTAAGAAACTGGCGAATGTGTCGCTCAGCAATGTTCTCAGGTTCAACGCCGTCGGCTAGCTTAACGAGTTGATGCAGGTCACGTTCGTAGGCTGATACCGTGTGGCTGGCATAGCGGCGTTGGGTGGCAAGGTGCTCTAGCCACTGACGCATCGGTTCGGGTAACGCAACCGGTGCGTTCATACTGTTTAACGGCCTGACTTCAGCGGCAGGCGACCGACTGCTGCTGAGGCGAGCCGCCCGATGGTTTCCAGGAAAGTCGTGCCCATGTCGCTGGTAAACCGATCAGGATCGTCAGACCCTAACAATAAAAGCCCAACCGTGGCGGCGTCGGCGCTTGAGCCATGCTTAATCGCCACCATGGCCATAGACGCAGGGTTCTGCTTAAGCCAGGCTGCCACTGAGAAGTCTTTGTTTGGCCCACAATAGGGCGCTGCAAGGCTCTGAGCGAAATGGCGCGCATCTTCATCAACGGGTTCGCCCACGCCTTGCGCTCCAATATCGACTGACCATAGACGCAGGCTGACGTCTGGAATCTCGAACGTTTGGGCTAGGCCTGCGATGATGTGTCCAGGAATGGAAGTGGCTGAATCGGCTAACAGCATGACTTCACACCAGCACGTGATTTTATGCGCAAGGCTCTCATTCAAAGTAGCTTGGTAACTCAACGACGCAAGACGCAGCTCGAGCTCTTTCTGACGATCGCGCAATGTCAAGATTTGACGTTCACCCAAAGAGATGGCCCGCGACTGGTTTGGATGCGGAACGGTTAGGGCTGCAAACAGTTCGGTGTGCTCGGAAAAAAACTGGGGGTTTTCTTGCAAAAACCGCGCGACTGTTAATGCACTTAGATTCTCTGTCATCAGTTCACTCAAAAGTTGGAATGGCTTGAACCAGGGCGTCGATATCAATTCGACCTTCAAAGACGGTGGTGGCAGGACCAGTCATCTGCAGGGTCATGCCATCCCATTCGATGGTGAGCTCACCACCCCGCGTTTGTACCTGAACAGGGCTTTGTAGCAGTCCTTGGCGAATGCCGCTGGCCACGGCCGCGCACGCGCCCGTGCCACAGGCCAGTGTTTCTCCGGCACCACGCTCGTATACCCGCAACTTGATGTGGTGCGCATCGAGGACTTGCATAAACCCGGCATTCACCCGCTTGGCGAATCGCGGGTGACGTTCAATGGCAGGCCCTACAATGGCTACAGGTGCGTTCGTGACATCATCAACGAGCTGCACGGCATGTGGGTTTGAGATGGCCACCAGAGATAACCAAACCGGATCTTCTTGGCCATCAACGGGTAAACCGTATTGGGTGTCCCGGCCGACCACGCGTGTGGGCAGACCGGTTTGGTCAAACGACAAGTCTGTGGGCTCAAATCGTGTTTGACCCATTTCAACCCGAACTTGTCCGTTGTCTAACTCGCTGAGTGTGATTAATCCTGTGGCAATTTCGGCACGAATTGGATTGCGGGCTGACAGCTTGCGTTCGTGCACAAAGCGCACAAAGCAACGAGCCCCGTTGCCGCAGTGCTCAACTTCTGAACCGTCCGAGTTAAAAATCCGGTAACGAAAGTCCGCACTTGGGTCGGTAGGCGCATCGACAAGCAGAATCTGGTCGCAACCAACGCCAAAGTGGCGATGTGCGATGGCGCGCGCGCGCGGGGGAGTCATCTCAATGATTTGAGTCAAACCATCCAGCACGACAAAGTCGTTGCCCGCGCCATGCATTTTGGTGAAAGACCATTCCATAAGTGGATTATCGCCGTGTTTGGCTGTCATTCATAGGGGGAGGGTTCGCCTTCGGGGCGGTTTTTAAAACGCCGGTGCACCCAGTAGTATTGAGCCGCCCGTGGACGGATCCACTGTTCGATGAGTTTGTTTAAGTGGGCGGTATCTTCTTCCGGGGTTTTGTTGGGATCAGGGAAGGTGTCCAAGGGTGGCAACACGTCAACGTGGTACTTGCCGGTTTTGGGGTTCCATGTACTGATGACTGGCAGCACGGGTAAATTAAATTGCCGAGCCAATTGAGCTGTAGCCAGTTGTGTGTAAGCCGGCACCCCAAAAAATGGCACTAGTGCAGCGCCACGTTTCCCGAGATCCATGTCAGGCAGGTAATAGACTGGCATGCCCTCTCGTATCAGGCGAATCAGCCCACGCACCCCATCTTTGCGGCTAATGAGATGCACGTTGTGAAACCGCCCGCGCCCTAACCGCACGAAATCATCGATCAGCTTATTGCGTTGCTCAGCATAGATGGTCCCACCCTCAGGTCCGGCAAGCGTCAGTCGACTGGCAGCGGCATCAAGCCCGATAAAGTGAGGCGCTAGCAGCATGATGGGCAGCTGCTGGTCGGTGAAGTGATGAGCATGCTCAATGCCAGTCAGCGTGACGAAGGTCTCGATTTCCTTTGGGCTGCCAAACCAGATGACGCTGCGATCAATAAAACTCTGAACCAGTGCGCGAAGGTGATCTCGCAGAAGTTGTTTTTGTTCTTCCGGGGCCTTGTCTGCAAAGCACAGTTCAATGTTGCGTTTGGCAATCTTGGCTCGTCGGGGCATCAAAATAGGCGCGAGTTTGGACAATAACCATCCAAGCCCGAGCCGAAATCGCATGGGCGCACGCCCCAATAGCTCAAAGGTGGTTACTAGCAACCAGGCGCTAACAGATTGGTGCTTTAGCGCATAAAGGTCGTCGGCGCGCGAGTCGGCTTGCTGTTTGGCAGGCGGTCTGAATTTAATCACGGCTGGCAAGTTCAGGTGGCGGTGGGGCTTCTTTCGGTCGTTTGTAACGGTGATATCCCCATAAGTACTGCGTTGGAAATCTGCGGATCAGAGTCTGCATCATCTCATTAAATAGCGTTGCTTGCGCGCGACTGTCATCGGGCAATACCTCAGGCGCACGCAGATAATGCATGCGCCAGCCTTGACCTTTGGGTAGCCGTTCACAGGCCGCCACGATCACAATGGCGTTGGTCATCGCAGCAAGCTTTCCAGGTAGCGTAACCGTGAAAGCTTCGCGCCCAAAGAACGGTGCCCATACGCCATCGCCTTCACGCGGCACTTGGTCAGGTAGCATACCGACCGATTCGTCCCGTTTTAAGGCTTTGACGAATTCTTTAACGCCTTGGCGGTTAGCTGGCACAGCCAACACACCAGAGCCGTTGCGCGCGATGTCCATGAGCGGTGCGAGGAATGCTTTGCGTGGTGGGCGAAACATGACGGTTAGGTGCTGTTGCCTTGCGCCGTGACGGGCAGACATCTCGAAGCTGCCCAAGTGCGGGGTGAGAAACAGGATGCCACGCTCCGCGTTTTGTGCATCGCGCAGAATATGCTCTTCATCGCCAAACACTTTGGCCAGACACTCTTTCGGCTTGAGCCAGATTTTGGGCAGCTCCATGATCATGGCGCCCGTCTGCGCCGCCGCTTCCCTAAAAAACGCGGGGTCATTGAACCCGGCCTGACGGGCGTTGGCAATCAGACGCTCGCGATAGCGACCTGGCAGGGCAAACACCAATCTGCCGCCTGCGCGGCCGATGGCCTGCAGAACGGCCAGCGGCAACAAGGACAGTAGTCGAAATAGAATTAGCAACATAAACCGTATTTTCGCTTAAAATAATCCTTGGTCGTTGAGTTAACCGACAACTTGCGGGACGACCAACTGCATCTGATAACCAAGGATGTTGACATTTTCCGCTAAAGCGTCGCGCCCATCACCGACATGCTTAAGACCAATCAACAGATCACTTAAGACAAGGTTACAGGGGTGCAGCGCACCCACTAACCGATGGCCGGCACCAAGCTGGTCAAGTACTTAAGTAAGGATGTTGATATGTCGAAGAAGTCCAATGATTTTCTCTTTACCTCGGAATCTGTCTCCGAAGGTCACCCCGATAAAGTTTCAGACCAGATCTCTGATGCGGTGCTAGACGCCATCTTCACGCAGGATCCCAATGCACGTGTGGCCGCTGAAACGCTGTGCAATACTGGTTTGGTTGTTCTGGCCGGCGAAATCACCACCACGGCCAATGTGGATTACATCCAGGTAGCGCGCGACACAATCAAGCGCATCGGTTACGACAACAGTGACTATGGCATTGATTACAAGGGTTGCGCCGTGCTCGTGGCCTATGACAAGCAATCGCCTGACATTGCTCAAGGCGTTGATCGTTCATCTGAGGAGTTTCTGAACCAGGGTGCTGGTGACCAAGGCTTGATGTTTGGCTACGCTTGCGACGAAACGCCTGATTTAATGCCGGCACCGATTTGGTATTCCCACCGCTTGGTTCAGCGCCAGAGCGAGTTACGTAAAGACGGTCGTCTGCCTTGGTTGCGCCCGGATGCCAAGTCCCAAGTGACCTTTCGCTATGTTGATGGGCGCCCTGTGGAAGTCAATACGGTTGTGCTCTCTACCCAGCACTCGCCCGAGATCTCGCAAACAGCGATCCATGAAGCGGTGATCGAAGACATCATCCGTCCGTGCTTTCCAGACGGCTTGATCACGCCTCAAACCAAGTTCTTGGTTAACCCAACTGGGCGCTTTGTGATTGGCGGACCACAGGGCGATTGCGGCTTGACCGGCCGAAAAATCATTGTGGATACCTATGGTGGCGCATGCCCACATGGTGGTGGCGCATTCTCCGGTAAAGACCCATCCAAAGTTGACCGTTCGGCTGCGTATGCAGCGCGCTACGTTGCCAAGAACATCGTGGCCGCAGGCCTAGCAAAACAGTGCCAGGTGCAGGTCAGCTATGCCATTGGCGTGGCCGAGCCAATCAACATCACGGTCTACACCGAAGGCACGGGCGTGGTGCCTGATGATCAGCTTGCCAAAATCGTTCGTGAACACTTTGACTTACGCCCGCGCGGGATTGTGAATATGCTCAATTTGTTGCGCCCGATCTACTCCAAGACTGCTGCATATGGCCACTTCGGTCGCAGCGAGCCGGAGTTCAGCTGGGAGGCCACTGACAAGGTAGCCGACTTGAAAAAAGCCGTTTAAAAACAAGCGGTTGGCTAGGCCCCAGTGATTAACCTTGCCATGAACCCGCCCATTTGGGCGGGTTTTTTAATTTGCGTCTTGGTTTGGTGGCTACACTGCAAGCGATCATGAAACAAAAACAAACCGCACAGCTCGCATATTTGGGTGCTCCATGAGTGCCCAAGACAGCAAGCCGGACAGTAAATCGCCCATTCGCGCTGACTCGCCCTGCGTGGCGGTCTGCTCAACGCTGTTCGATGACATCTGCCGTGGGTGCGGGAGAACGGTCTTGGAGGTCTCCAACTGGGTGTTCATGACACCCCAGGAGAAAGACGCGGTTTGGGAGCGCATCCTGGCGCAGGGGTTTCCCAAGCCGCCAGACAATCGCCGCGCACCAAAGTAGCAAATACCGGTGTTTGCTGTGCTCAGTGGTCGCTAGCCACCACGATCGTTTTCAATAGAATCGTTGGCCAGCGTCTGCACCAGCTTGGCCACTGCGGTGTGGTCTTGTCCTTCGCCCAGCATGCGAGAAGAAGCAGCCCACATTTCGTGGCACAGCGCAGAAAAAGCCGCGGGTGTTTGGGTTTCATGGGCAAGTCCAAGGGCAATGCCCAAATCCTTGACCATGAGATCGAGCCCAAATCCCGAGTTGTATTGGCCAGACAGCACGTATTGCTTGAACTTCTTTTGTGTTGAGTTGTTCATGCCAGTGGAGGCGTTGAGCACGTCGACCATTTTGTCTGGGCTTAAGCCGAAACGCTTTCCGATCATGAGCGCCTCAACACCGATCAGAAATCCACCGGCAGACACGAGGTTATTGAGCGCTTTCATGGCGTGCGCCGACCCCACATCGCCAATGCGCTCGATTGAGTTGCCCATGCACGCAAGCACTGGGCGCACTTGTTCGAGTAAAGATTCAGCGCCACCGAACATAATCGCGAGATCTCCGGTTTTGGCGCGTGGCACGCCACCTGAGACGGGGGCATCAACGAGCGCGCCACCGACTTGCGCCACCTGTTCGGCGAGCGCTTGCGTCATGCTTGGCACACCCGAGGTCATGTCGATCATCACGCAGCCCGGGCGCAAGCCCGCCAGTACGCCATCAGGTCCCTCAAGCACGGCCTGCACAACATGGCTGTTTGGCAGAATGGTGATGATGACATCAGCCACCTCGGCCAATGCTTTGGCGGTTGCGGCAATCTGGGCAAGGTTGGTGCCCATGTCTTTGGCCAATTGGCTAGCCAATTCAACATCGGCATCGAGCAAGCTTAGACTGTAGCCAGACTGCGCTAGTCGGTTGGCCATGGGCCAGCCCATCTTGCCAAGCCCGATGAACCCGATGTTAAGTTTGGCTGACATCATTTGCTGCCCTTAAGCGCACCTTCTTCCACAAGCACGCTGTGAGCGGCCTTGAAGGCTTCAAGACCTGCGGGTATGCCGCTGTAGACGGTGGCGTGCAACAAAATCTCCTTGATCTCCTCCACGGTTACACCGTTGTTTAAAGCACCGCGTACGTGAAGTTTGATTTCGTTGGGGCACTTGAGCGCGGTCAGCATGGCCAGGTTCAACATGCTGCGGGTTTTTTTATCCAAACCTTCCCGCGTCCAGGCGTAGCCCCAGCACCACTCGGTGGTGATGTGCTGAAACGCCATCATGAAGTCGTCAGCCTTGGAAATGCTGCCATCGACGTACTCTTTGCCTAGCACTTCTCGCCGCACCTCAAGCCCTTGCTCAAAGAGTTTGTCGGTTTCGTGTTTCGCTGTCATTTCAGTCTCCCAGTGGTAAAAAACCGCACCTCAGTATCAGTTGGTGGTCAGACCGTTGTCAATTGCCACTGAATTGCCACTGAATATTCCCAAGCAACCGTCCCTATGTAGGAATCTTTGTCTAAACACGCTACAATCGTTACCTGAAACAAAGGTTGCCTGAGGAGCGTTGCGACGGTGTGGATCTCTCCACCCGCCAGGCTCAGGTGATCTGGTATGCAGGCAAATCAGTTTTTCTTGCCTCATCCGAACGGCGCTCGCCCAATCCTGAAACGACAGTGATTGCGGTGGGATCGGCCGATTTCCCGCGTTGCTGTCAGATGAACGAATGGAGCTCATTGACATGAACGCTGTGAAAGACAAATTTACCGACTACGTTGTTGCCGATATCGGCTTGGCCCCATGGGGTCGCCGTGAAATCAAAATCGCCGAGACCGAAATGCCTGGCCTGATGGCTGTGCGCGAAGAGTACGAAATGGTCAAGCCGCTAAAGGGTGCTCGCATTACGGGCAGCCTGCACATGACCATTCAAACGGCCGTGCTGATTGAAACGCTGCAGGCCTTGGGCGCAGAAGTGCGCTGGGCGTCATGCAACATTTTTTCAACGCAGGACCATGCCGCTGCTGCGATTGCCGCTAGCGGCACGCCGGTGTTCGCCAAGAAAGGTGAGTCATTGGTCGAGTATTGGGACTACACGCACCGCATTTTTGAATGGCCCGATGGTCATCATGCCAACATGATTTTGGACGATGGTGGTGATGCCACCCTGTTGTTGCACCTCGGTTCTAAAGCCGAAAAAGACCTCACCGTGCTCGATAAGCCGAGCTCTGAAGAAGAGGTCGCCTTGTTTGCGGCGATTCGTGACCAGGTCAAGCGTGATCCGACCTGGTACTCCACCCGTCTGGCTCAGATTCGTGGTGTCACGGAAGAGACGACCACGGGCGTGCATCGCCTCTATCAAATGTCCAAGCGTGGTGAGCTCGCATTTGCAGCGATTAACGTTAACGACGCGGTGACCAAGTCCAAGTTTGACAACTTGTACGGTTGCCGTGAATCCTTGGTGGACGGCATCAAGCGTGCGACTGACGTGATGGTCGCTGGCAAGATTGCGGTGGTCTGCGGCTATGGTGATGTGGGCAAGGGTTCTGCCCAGGCACTGGCAGCACTACGTGCGCAAGTGTGGGTTACTGAGATCGACCCAATCTGCGCTTTGCAGGCGGCCATGGAAGGTTACAAGGTCGTGACCATGGAACAGGCTTGCGAGCACGCTGACATCTTTGTCACTGCCACTGGCAACTACCATGTGATTACGCGTGCGCACATGGAGCGCATGAAGGATCAAGCCATCGTTTGTAACATCGGTCACTTCGACAACGAGATTGATGTTGCTGGCATCGAAGATTTAAAGTGGGAAGAGATCAAACCCCAGGTTGATCACGTGATCTTCCCGGATGGCAAGCGCATTATCCTGTTGGCGCAAGGCCGCTTGGTTAACCTGGGTTGCGCCACGGGTCACCCGTCGTTTGTGATGTCCTCTTCCTTTACCAACCAGACCATTGCGCAGATTGAGCTCTTTACCCGCAATGACCAGTACAAGGCCGGTGAAGTCTACGTGTTGCCTAAGCACTTGGACGAGAAAGTGGCTCGCTTGCACTTGAAGAAGATCGGTGCTCAATTGACCGAACTGACACCGCAGCAGGCTGCCTACATCACTGTGAACCAGGAAGGCCCTTACAAGCCTGAGCATTATCGCTATTAATTGCTGACTTTAATTGGCAACAGCAGTTGCCATCGCTTTCAGGAGAGACGCCATGTTGCTTGTTGTGTGGATTTTGAATGCGGTGGCATTGCTGGCAGTCGCCTACGTATTGCCCGGTATCGTGATCAGCAGTTTTTGGTCGGCGATGCTGGCAGCCGTGGTGCTGGGTTTGCTCAATACGCTGGTCAAGCCCTTGCTTATTTTGTTGACGCTGCCAATCACGATTGTGACCATGGGCTTGTTTTTGCTCGTGCTTAATGCTTTGGTGTTTTGGTTGGCTGGTTCGCTGTTTAAAGGTTTCCAGGTCGAGGGTTTCTGGTGGGCAGTCGCTGGTGCCATCCTATTTAGCGTGATCTCAAGCCTGTTCTCCATGCTGATATTTCAACAATGACTAAACTAACTGGCCAGGCCTTTAGCCTTGAGTTTTTCCCGCCTCGCGATGAAGCGACACACCAACGCTTAACTGATAGTGCAAATGCGTTGCGGTCCATTGGGCCAGGGTATGTCAGCGTGACTTTCGGTGCCGGGGGCACCACACGTGAAGGTACGATGGAAACGGTCAAGCATTTGAAATCCATGGGATTTGATGCAGCGCCGCACTTATCGTGTATTGGGTCAACGCGTGCGCAACTGCGGGATTTGCTTGATCAGTACAAAGCCGAAGGTGTTAGGCGCATTGTGGCCCTACGCGGTGATTTGCCCTCTGGCATGGGCGCTGCGGGCGGTGCTGACATGCTGCGCTACGCGGCTGAACTGGTGGCGTTGATTCGTGAGCACAGTGGTGACTGGTTCCACATTGAGGTTGCAGCCTATCCTGAGATGCATCCACAGGCTGATGGTCCACAGGCTGACTTGCGCCACTTCGCAGAAAAAGTCCATGCGGGTGCCAACAGCGCCATTACGCAGTACTTCTTTAATGCCGATGCGTATTTTGATTTCGTGGATCGTGCCCATATGCTTGGTGTTTCTGTGCCCATCGTGCCTGGCATTATGCCCATTACCAACCACACACAATTGATGCGGTTTTCTGAGATGTGTGGCGCTGAAGTGCCGCGCTGGATTCGGCTTCGGCTAGCAGAGTTCGGGGATGACCGTGAATCAATTCGAGCGTTTGGTGCTGACGTGGTGACCGAAATGTGTCAGACGCTCCTGGAAAACCAGGTTCCAGGCTTGCATTTCTACACGCTGAACAATGCAGCCGCCACCATGGCCATCTGGCAGGGTTTGTCACGTTAGTAAAACATCGCCCCAGCGTGGCGCCTCTGGGTACCAGTTGCTGGGTGTGATGATGGCGTCTAGCGGGTGGTCGTGTGACGCAGCCCGGTAAGTGGGGTCGAGCTCGTGCAAGTTGGCGTTATCCCAGGCAACACCGATCGTAGTGGGGCGGTGGTTGACCCTCGCAAACCCAGCAAGCGTGCGGTCATAAAAACCTTTGCCATAACCAAGGCGATCTGCGTTGGGTGTAAAGCCCAGCGTGGGAACCAAGATCACGTCGGGCAGTAGCGGTTCAGTTTCAGGCGGCTCTTGCACGCCGAAACCAGCGCTCTGCATCGGCATCTCGGGGTGCCAACGATGAAATTGCAAGGTTTGATCGGCTTTTTGCATCACGGGTAGCGTCACCACGACTGCGCTCTCATGCCATTGTTGATAGAGCGCAACCAAGTCCGGTTCGTCAGTCAATGGCCAGAAACCAGCCACGACCGTCGGTGGCGCACAACGGGCTTGCTCGCTAGCGGTGCGGGTGGTAGCCAGCCAGGTGAACAACCGTGCGCGCAATAGCAGGCTGCCTCGTTGACGATCTGCAACGGGAATGTCCTTACGGGCTTGTTTTAAGCGCGTGCGCAAATGGTCTGCGTTATTCTGTTCCATGCCGTGTTGATTCTTGCAACTATCGAATCGGGTTTGGGTCAAACCATCAAACCCCTATCTTGAACCTAATCACTGATCGCTGTCAAAGAGGTGTTGCTGTGCACCAAAGATTTTTAAGAACGATCGCAATCGCTTTGCCTGCAGTATTGTTTGCGCCGTGGGCAGCGTCCTTTACCTATGACGTCGATAGCCCGTCCGCTCGGGCCGTGGTGGCTGCCAAAGAAGCGGTGGATGCCAATCAATGGAATCAGCTCGCGTCGCTTTCTGCCAGAGCGCAAGGCGATGTCTTACAGGTCTACGTTGACTACTGGATCGCTGATCGGGCGGTGCAGACCGCCAAGAACGTGTTGGATGTGCCGGTTGCGGCTGCTTTTTTACAGCGCTATCCAGGAAGTTACATGGCGAACAAACTCAAAGCGCAGTGGGTACTGGCTGCTGATGAGTCAGGTGTCTTCACTAAAATTCGTGAGCTGGGCGAATTTCCGTGGCTCAATCGCGAAGTGCGTTGCGCCAAGCTCGAGGCGCAACACATGACCGGGCAACGGGCAACGTCCGAGCAGGCTATGGCTGAATTCGCACCTGGCAAAGCGTGCTGGGCGATGCTTGACCAGTTTGTCGCCGATGGTGTGATGAAACGACAGGATTTGGTGACCTTGTTGCAGGATGCGATTGAGCGCAACCACACCAAGACCGCTGATCGGGTTGCCGCGCTTTTGTTTGACACTAAAACATTGGGTCGCTATCGCGCCATGATGAGTGCGCCCGCCAACTGGTTGCGCCAATACAAAGGCAAGGCCAGTGGTGACGATGCCCTGATCGTGGCAGTTGCGCTGGCCCGTGTTGGGCGTGACAGTTTAAACACCGCTGCCAGTGACCTAGAAAACAATTGGTCTAAGCGGCTGTCAGCCGATGATGCTGCTTGGGTGTGGTCGCAGCTCGCGTTTCGCGCCGCACTTAACCATGAGGCTCGGGCTGATCAGTGGTATCGGCGTGCCGGCAACATTGCGCTGTCTGAAACCGGTTACGCGTGGCGTGTGAGGGCGGCCTTGCGTCAGCCCACCATCCAATGGAACTGGGTGCAAACGGCGATCGAATGGATGCCAGCCGCGCAGCGCGATGAAATTGATTGGCAGTACTGGCTTGCCCGTGCCTTGCAAGCACAGGGAAAGACTGAACAAGCGAATGCGATTTTCCAGGAAATCTCAGACGAGTTTCACTTCTATGGCCAACTTGCGCTTGAGGAACTTGGACAGTCGATTGTGGCGCCACCCGCACCGGATCCACTGACACCGAGCGAACTTGACGAAGCTCGAAACAACCCAAACCTGCAGCAAGGTGTGGCCCTGTTTAAGCTGGGATTTCGTCGCGAGGCGGTGCCGCAGTGGAATTTTGGGTTGCGTAACTTAAGCGATCGTCAGTTACTGGCCGCGGCTGAATTCGCGCGTGAACAGCAGATCTACGACCGCGTGGTGAACACCTCTGACCGTACTCAAGTCCAGGTTGATTTCTCACAGCGGTTTATCGCGCCATTTGAGGGGCAAGTAACTGAACAGGCGCAATCCATTAATGTTGATCCTGCTTGGGTTTATGGTTTGATACGGCAAGAGTCCAGGTTTGTGATGGACGCCAAGTCGGTGGTGGGCGCATCGGGGTTGATGCAGTTGATGCCAGCCACGGCTAAGTACGTAGCACGCAAAATTGGCATGAATGACTTCCAACCTTCGCAGGTTAATGATTTTGACGTGAACACCAAGCTTGGCACGAATTACTTGCGCATGGTGCTTGAAGATCTCGATGGCTCACAAGTGTTGGCCAGTGCAGGCTACAACGCCGGTCCAGGTAGGCCCGTGCAATGGCGTAAGACCTTGAATGGCCCGGTCGAAGGTGCCATATTTGCTGAGACCATTCCGTTCACCGAAACGCGGGACTACGTCAAACACGTGTTGTCCAACGCCACATACTATGCCGTTGTCTTTACGGGTCAGCCTCAGTCGTTAAAGGCCAGGCTCGGTGAGATTGCACCACGTTGATTGGCTTGCGATGACTGATCCCATTGTGACGGGCTTGCAGGTGTTTGTGGTTGGCGGTGCCGTTCGTGATGAACTGCTCGGTCGGCAGGCCGGTGATCGAGACTGGGTCGTGGTGGGTAGCACACCAGATGACATGGTCAAGCGTGGCTTTATTCCGGTTGGCTCAGATTTCCCGGTGTTTTTGCATCCGTATACCAAAGAGGAATATGCGCTCGCACGCACCGAGCGCAAGTCCGGTAAAGGCTACAGGGGCTTTACTTTTTATGCCGGCGCGGATGTGTCACTTGAGGATGACCTCAAGCGCCGCGATCTGACGGTGAACGCCATGGCTAAAACGTCAGATGGCGAGCTGATCGATCCTTTGGGCGGACAAAAGGACCTGCGCCAGCAGGTGTTGCGCCATGTGGGGCCAGCATTTGAAGAGGACCCAGTCCGGATTTTGCGGTTGGCCCGACTCGCCGCGCGATTTTTTGAGTTTCGGATTGCACCTGAGACAATTGCCTTGTGCCAACGGATGGTTGAGCTTGGCGAGGCCGATGCACTGGTGCCCGAACGTGTGTGGCAGGAGGTCTCGCGGGGGCTGATGAGCGAGCAGCCCTCCCGGATGTTCGAGGTTTTGATGGAATGCGAGGCGTTGCCAGTGGTCATGCCTGGTTTTGTTTATACCCCACCGTTGGGCTCACGGCTCGATCGTGTAGCCATCGCAGGCGAGCGATCCTTGCCTGGTATGTACGCACTTTGCATGAGCCTGACCGATGCACGGGCTCAATTGGCTGAACGCCTACGCGCACCTCGAGACTGTGCACAGTGGGCGCAACTTCTGCCACTCATTGAATCGGCCTGCCGTGCATCGACCGATTGGCGTCTGGCAGACTGGCCCGAGCAAGCTTTGGTCCTACTGGAAAGAGCCGATGCCGTTCGTCGACCTGAACGGCTATCAGCGTTGTTCAGCATTGTCAGCCACTCGGTCGATTGCGATATTGATCGTTGGCAGCGTGCGCTACTTGCCGCGCGATCTATTGATGCAGGTGTTATTGCCAAACCACTGCAAGCACAGGGGGCTCAAGCCATCTCCGAGGCGGTGCGCGCCGCGCGACTTGGTGCGGTTAAAAAAGCCCTGGCTGCCGTCGATTGACAAACAGTGAGAACGCCGAGCACCGGTTAGCTGCCTCAGGTACAGTAATGTCTCATTGAATACCCTAGAGCCTCTCATGAAAGTTGCCACCTGGAACGTTAATTCACTCAAAGTTCGTTTACCGCAGGTGCTCGAATGGCTGTCGGTTGCTGAACCAGATTTTGTGGGGCTGCAGGAGCTAAAGCTCGATCAGGATAAGTTTCCGCTTGAGGCAATTCAAGCGGCCGGGTACCAAGCGGTGTGGCTTGGGCAAAAGACCTACAACGGCGTGGCGATTTTGTCCAAACTTCCTGCGCAAGACGTGGTACTCAATATCCCGGGTGATGACGACCCACAAAAACGCTTGATTGCGGCAACGTTTGAAACACCGCTGGGGCCTTTTCGTTTCATCAATGTCTATTGCCCCAATGGGCAATCACTTGATTCAGACAAGTATCCCTATAAGCTAGCTTGGTTTGACCGCTTGGCCAATTGGTTGGCTAACGAAATTCACGCACACCCCAACTTGGCGATCGTGGGTGACTACAACATCGCACCGGCCGATGAGGATGTGCATGACCCCAAACGCTGGAAGGATCAAGTGCTGGTATCAGAACCCGAGCGAGAGGCATTTCGCCGTTTGATTGGTCTGGGTCTAACCGATTCGTTTCGCTTGTTTGATCAGCCAGAGAAGTCATTTAGCTGGTGGGACTATCGACTAAACGGTTATAAGCGCAACGCAGGGCTGCGCATTGATCATGTGTTGTTGTCCAAGGCCTTGGCGGATCGTTGTCACGGCTGCGTGGTCGATCGTGCCCCCCGAGAAAACGAGCAACCGTCAGACCACGCGCCCGTGATGGCAACCATCAGGTCGTAGCGATGGTCTGCATGGCAGCCCGCACGTCTTCAGGAATGGGTGTCGGCTTGTCGGTGGCCCGGTCCACATAGACATGCACAAAGTGCCCTTGGGCACAGGCTTGGCTGCCATCGTTTTTAAAGATTGCCAGTTCATACGTCACGCTGCTGTTGCCTAGCTTGACAATCCGCACACCAACCTTGATTCGATCGGGAAATGCAATCGACTCAAAATATGTGCAGCCGGTTTCAATCACATAGGCAATTACCGGGCTGGACTTGAAATACAGCCCGAGCTTGGAGATCAGAAAGGCTGCAACAGCGGTGTCAAAGTAAGAGTAGTACTCCACATTGTTGACATGGCCGTATATGTCATTGTCTTTCCAGCGTGTCTCCATCTCATGGAAAAACACATAATCAGCCCTTGTTTGCCTGTGTTTGCGCTCTGTCACCATCGATCCCCTTAAAACCAAACCATGCGTCAAAGCATTTGTAGCCTAGACATTCATTACAACTGATGCAGTCTGTCCCCACGGCCAAAGCCGATCAATTCAGCCTGAACGTCACGGCCAACACCGCGGCCAATAGCCAGTACTTTAAAAAGTTCACCCATTTCCGCTTCTGAAATCAGTTTATCGATTCCGCGTTGCGCGGGTGTTTCAAGTGTGGGCAACAGCTCGAGCAGGCCTGCATTTAGCAGAAACCTCGCCTGACTGGTGTAGCCCAGTACGTCAAGGCCAGCATTAAACGCAGCATGGGCTATGGCCGAGAAGTCCACGTGCGCGGTAATGTCTTGTAGACCCGGCAGGATGAGTGCTTGGGCGTGACTGCGATGCTGGATGTGGCACATCAAGGTGCCTTCGCGACGCTGGGGGTGGTAATACTCCGACTCAGGAAAGCCGTAGTCGATCAAGAATGCCGCGCCCCACTCTAGCCACTGACCCATCTGGGCAACCCATGCTTGAGCAGCGAGATTGATCTCAGTAACATAGCCTGGCAAAGGTGGCATCTTGGTCGACAAGGCATTGACCAGAACCTCGTTGGCTGGCCGATCCTGCCAAGCGAATCCATCAGCGGTACAGATCACGCCACGCTCAAACACAGACCCATCGGCATTCCAGCCAACGAGGTGAACCGGCATGGCATCAAGCACTTCATTGGCCAGCACCACCCCTGAGAATGCCTCAGGCAGGGTATCTAGCCAGTGCACTTGAGATTGCCATTGCCCCAAGTGTGTTTGCTGACGGGCACGCAAATCGGCCGAGACTTCGAGGATTTGGTAAGTGGGATGGATGTCTAGAGCAGACAGGGCGGTGAGAACATCGCGAGCGAGTTGGCCAGAGCCGGCGCCAAACTCTAGAACTGCAGGTCGATCTTGTTGCGCCAGAACTTGAGCGACCTGCTGCGCCAGTGTGTATCCAAAGGCGGGCGACAGTTCAGGGGCAGTAACAAAGTCACCTGATACGGGACCAGGCGAGTCTAGGGTGTCACGTGTGGCGAGCTTGGCTAAGCCTGCAGCGTAATAACCCAGGCTAGGCGCATACAGCGCCTCGTGCATCCACTGGGCAAAAGGGATCCAGCCACCCACTTGCGCAATTTGGGTGCGCAAGTGGGTGCTGACCTGTTCGCTATGCGCGAGCGCGTCGGCGGTCAGATGAATCTGTGCGGGCTCTGGTCGTTGGACGTGCGGGTTTTGCATGTCCGGCAGTATAAGGTTTTGCGGCCCGTGGTTTGTCACCAAAGCCAGGCTTGGCGGCGGCACCGGCACCAGGCTTGGCGCCAGTAGCAGGCTTGGCACCGAACCCAGGACGACGGGGTTTGGCATTTTTTACGTGCGGCTTGTTGGGCGCCACGCGCTTGGGCTCAAGTCCGGGGATTTCGCTGGCTGCAATGCCGTGGCCAATGAATTGCTCAATGCGACGCACTTTGAAGCGGTCACGGTGTTCACACAGCGTAATGGCAGTGCCTTGACGTCCGGCACGGCCAGTACGACCAATGCGGTGCACGTAGTCTTCGGCTTGCATCGGCAGGTCAAAGTTAATGGCATGGCTGATGGTCTGCACGTCAATGCCGCGGGCGGCAACGTCGGTGGCTACCAGAACACGGACACGGCCACGTTGCATTGCGGTCAGTGCACGGGTGCGCTGGCGCTGATTCATGTCGCCGTGCAGGGCTTGCGCATGGAAACCCTGTTCATTCAAGGCATCTGCCAAGTCGTCGGCACCACGCTTGGTGGCGGTAAACACGATGGCCTGGTCTAGGCTGGAGTCGCGCAGCATGTGGTCAAGCAACTGCAGCTTGTGCTCTTTGCTGTCAGCATAAAAAACGTGCTGCTCGATTTGGGCATGACGCTCCTTGGGTGCCGAGATTTGAATCCGGACCGGTTCGCGCATCATCGTTTCAGCGAGCTTGGCAACACTGCCATCAAACGTGGCAGAGAACAATAGGGTTTGACGTTTGGCAGGCGTTTTTGCCACGATGGCTTTGATGTCATCGATAAAGCCCATGTCCAGCATGCGGTCAGCTTCATCCAGAATCAAAGTGTGCACGGTTGACAGGTCAACGCGCTTGCTTTGCATGTGGTCCATGAGGCGACCAGGCGTGGCAACCAATACATCCACGCGCTGGGACAGCGCTTTGAGCTGGGCGCCGTAAGGCATGCCACCGACAACGGTGGCAACGCGCAGACCCTTAAGCTGGCTGCCAAGAAGACTGGCGGCTTCGCTGACCTGCATGGCCAATTCACGCGTGGGGGTAAGAACCAGTACCTGCACGCCACGACCACCATTGCCAGCTTGCTGGCTTAAACGATGAAGTGCGGGCAACATGAAGGCTGCGGTTTTGCCACTGCCAGTTTGTGCGGACACCATGAGATCCTGGCCTTGCAAAGCGGCAGGAATGGCTTGTTGTTGAACGGCTGTTGCTTCTGAGAAACCGGCGCGCGAAATAGCGGCCAGCAATGGGGCAGCAAGCCCGAGTGCTTGAAATGACATCTTCTTTCCTTTGAATCGTGCCGACCGGGACAACCGAACGCATACTAGGGCTTTGTCAGCCGCGAAAGGAAAGAGGGTCAGGAAGCGATTAAAAATTAACGTGAGCCAAGAGTGTAGTCTATTTTTCGATATAGATCTAGTAGAAACCCTAGCAGTGCAATTTGCTGTGGATCTAAGAGTGAGCCTTTGTCTCTTCACTGCTTGATGGTTTCACGGGGTTGACCACAACACCGATAGTGCTGTTTCCGGCGTCCTAGCTTGTAAGGGTATGACTTTGCGATCAGCTTTTCAAACTAACATTTGCCGTTGGAAGGTATCATTGAATGCATGCAAGAATGGCGAGAATAAAGTGCGCATCTCAGGAGGCATTTCCAATGAGCGATGTCCATGACAACATGATTCAAGAAATGGTCGATACGATTGTTCGGGTCGCAGATCCTGAGCAAATTATTCTGTTTGGATCGCACGCGCGAGGTGACGCTCGGACTGACTCAGACGTAGATTTGCTGATTGTTGAGCGTGAGCCGTTTGGTCTTGATCGAAGCCGAAGGAAAGAAACTGCTCGTCTTTACTTGGCATTGCGCAAGTTGCCGGTTGCCAAAGACCTGTTGCTCTACAGTAGGGATGAGTTTGATAAGTTCAAGCATATAAGCCATCACATCATTGGTCGAGCTCAACGTGAGGGAAAAGTTTTACATGCCAGCACCTGAGTACGCACGGAACCTCTTAATCATGGCGCGCAAGGATTTTGATGCCTTGCGTGGCATGATCGACAACCCTTTGTTTGCGGATGAGATTTTTGGGTTTCATGCTCAACAAGCAGTATAAAAATCTCTTAAGGCCTGGCTTGCGCTGTTGTTTGTAGACTTTCCACTAACCCATGATGTCTCCCGCTTGCTGGCATTGCTAGAAGAGGCGGGTGCCAAAGGGGCTGAGGGGTATTGGCATTTAGTTGAGCTCAACATGTTTGCAGTGCAGGCTCGATACGAATCAGGTCTCATGGAATTCGAGCAGGCATTGGATCGGGCGGCAATCCTTGAGGACATTCAAGCTTTATTAATGATAGTCGAAGCTATGAAGACACAACTTTAGTTGTCCTCGGAGGTGGTGTTGGCTGAATCGTTCGGATTGACCTTGTACTGCCGTTCTAGACTTACCAACAGACTACCTGTAACCCCTGACCCCCCAACCATTCATTGGCCCTCCCAAAATGCCCGCACCCCAGAAATGGCACAGGTGGTCTGCGCGCAGATAGCGGTGATGGGTGATTGGCTGACAGAATCAGATGTTGCCTGCCATGCGCTTGAATGAGGTCGGTCTTGGCTTGCGCGTGTGCACCCCAAAGCATGAAGACGGTAGGAGTTTGACGTTTGGCCACGGCTGCAATTACAGCGTCTGTCACGATTTGCCAGCCAAGCTTGGCATGCGAAGCGGCAAGCCCGTCTCGCACGGTCAAGGAAGTGTTTAAAAGCAACACGCCTTGTTTGGCCCACCGGGTTAGATCAGGATTGGGCTGTGGTTTTAAGCCATCGGTGGCTAGCAGGGGGTCTTGGGCAATCTCCGCAAAGATGTTCTTGAGGCTCGGGGGCGTTTTGTAGTCCGATGCAACCGAGAACGCCAGGCCCTGAGCTTGGCCGGGACCGTGATAGGGGTCTTGGCCCAGGATCACAACCTTGACCTCATCGTATTGAGTCAGCCGCAGTGCACGCCATGGGTCACTCGGATAGATAGTTGCGCCAGCTGCTAGTTCTGCTCTGATGGCCGCTTCCGTGATGGCCAGTTGGGTGCTGGCGGGCGGCACACACAATATGGCACGCCAGTGCTCCGGCAAGCTATCAATATTGAGCGCTGATACATCACGCAGTTGGTTACTGGGCATCTGAGTCAGTTGCGTCAGATACTTCAGGCGCCACGATGCGAACTCTGGCGGCGCGCCAATATGGCTTTCAGTGCGTCAGCGCGCTCAATGAGCAGTTGCGCTTGTGCCACCACGGGCGCATCGACCATGCGCCCTTCAAAGGTGCAAGTGGCCTGGTTGGCTGCCCGAGCTTGCTCAAACGTGGCCAGTAGCGACCTGGCACGTTCAACTGCCTTTGGGTCAGGACTAAACGCATCGTTGGCGGCATCAACTTGGGTGGGGTGAATACAAAAGGCTCCTTCAAATCCGAGCCGTGCGGCCCTTTGAACGGTTTGACGGAATTTATCTTGGTCCGCGAAGTCCGCCACCGATCCCACAAATCCGATGGGTACGATGCCAGCGCGTCGGCAGGCAGCAACCGCCATGACATTGGGTACATAGAGCCCATCTGCGTCAACGGCCATACGCAATGAAACAGCCAAGTCCTCAGCACCCACGATCATGCCGTAGACGCGTGAGTGCGCGCGCGCAATGTCGTCCATGTTGGCTAGCCCGTCAGCGTCCTCTACCATGGCAATCAGTTGGGTGTGACCAATCGGTAGGCCTTTTTCTTGCTCGACCTCGGCCAGTACTTCTGCCACCGATCGAATAAATGAGCCGTCAGGTACTTTCGGTAGTGTCAACGCCTTGATGGCTGGGTGCACGCAAGCTTCAAGATCGCGCAGCAGCAGTCGCCAAGGGCGGTTCACGCGCACAATCACGTCAAATCCGTGATCTGCACAGCGCTGTGCCAGTTCACCAATACGCTCGCGCGTTGATTGTTTCAGATCAGGTGGGCAGGCGTCTTCCAGGTCTAGTTGAATGGCATCGGCCGAGCGTTTTAGCGCGCTCTGTAAAAACTTGTCACTGTTGGCCGGCACAAACAGCATAGAGCGCCAGGCAACTTGGGGTGTCGTGGTCATGGTTAGGATGTCAGGCGTTGAATCAAAGCTTGATGATAATGCTTGACCGCCCCTTGCACTTCAATGCGACGCTCTTGTGCTGCCTCAGTGTCTTGCCCAGGTGTCCAGACGGAGGCCGGGAATGCAGCATCTTCGGGCCAGCGCGGTATGACATGCCAATGCAGATGGGGTACTTGGTTACCAAGGCTCGCGAGGTTTATTTTGTGGGGAGCAAGGGTCTGGCGCATGACTGTCTCCACCACAAAAACGATCTCCATTAGTTCCTGTCGTGCTTGGATGGTTAGGTCAGTCATCTCGGCGACATGGGCCAACCAAATAACGCGGGTAAAGCCTGGAAACATCGGCTCCTGCGCATCGATGATTGCCCAACGCTCAGAATGCACCACCTCGCCCGGCAATGGTGTGATGCAAAGCGGGCAATGCATTTGACTAGTTACCATCTTTGATGACTTCTTCGATGCGCTTGACCAATTGTTTGAGCACCTCAATACGAGCGTGGCGTTTGTCGTTGGCTGCCACCAAGTGCCAGCCTGCATGGTTTGTATTGGTGTGTGTCAGCATGGCGGTGCTTGCTGCTTCATACGCCGACCATTTGCGGCGGTTGCGCCAGTCTTCCGGAGTGAGTTTGTATTGCTTATAGGGGTGGGCTTCTCGCTCTTTGAAGCGCTTTAGTTGCTCCTCGGGGGTGATCGCCAGCCAAAACTTCACCACAATCACGCCATCGTGCGTCAATTGTTGTTCAAACCCATTGATCTCACCATATGCCCGTCGCCAGACTGAAGGGGGCACCAGGTTTTCGACGCGTTCGACGAGCACCCGGCCGTACCAGGAGCGGTCAAAAATTGAAATCCGGCCAAGTCGGGGTACATGTCGCCAGAACCGCCACAAATAGGGACGATCAAGTTCAAATGGCTTGGGCGCAGCGACCGGCATGATGTCGTACTGACGTGCATCGATTGCCTGGGTGATGCGACGTATGGCGCCACCCTTGCCTGCCGCGTCTGAGCCTTCAAACACAACCATCAGTGCATGTTTGTCCCGAAAGCGTTGACTGCGCACCAAATTGGCCAAGCGATTTTGCCAATGAAGCAAGGCGGTCTCGTAGTCGTCCTTGGATAGTTCGGCAGTGAAGTCAAGCCTTGCTAAGGGATTGGAGGGTCGCTTAAGTTTGGGCGGTTCAGCCGGGTCGTGCACCGCTGGCACACGCACAGTTTTTCTTTGTAGTGCGGTCAGGACAGCTTGCCCAGTGCGCACCATGCGAGTGTTCTCGTCAGCAGCCGGGATGATCGTCCATGGCGCATGACCGGCGTCGGTTGCTTCGATCACGCGTTGGGCGGCGCGACGCAAGCGCTTGAAGCGCTTGGCCACCGTGTGGTCTTCTGGCCCCACCTTCCACGCGGTCGATGGATTAAGCAACAACTCTTGCATGCGTGCGCGCTGAGCCGCTTTGGACAGATGAAACCAAAGCTTGATGACCTGAACGCCGTTGGCGACCAAGTCAGCTTCATATCGTCTGGCAGTCAGGATTAACTCTTCAAGTTTGTCCGGATCTGGGCGCTTCTTTAGCGCCTCGTCCATTAATGGCGCATAGCCTGAACCGAACACGATGCCGATTTCACCTTTGGCTGGCAAAGCGCGCCAAAAGCGATACTGCCGGGGGTACACCCGTTCTTGCTCGGTGGGGCGCGTGAACGCCATCGTGTGGATATGGCGTGCATCGAGCCAGTCGTTCAAGAGGTTGATGGTGTCACCTTTACCTGCACCATCAATCCCGCTGACCAAAATTAAGAGCGCCCGATCCTTCTGCTCTAAAAACTTGTACTGCGCACGCAGTAGTTGCGTGCGCAGTATGGGGATGAAGTGTTTGGCCTCAGGATCAGGCAGGATTGGGTCAGACTCGGCCAGTTCGAACATTCGTTAATGTCACACCGCATTTAGAGGGATCTTGAGGTAGCTTACGCCATTCTCCTCAGCCGGTGGGAGTGCGCCCGCCCGAATGTTCACCTGAATGGATGGCAACAGCAACGTTGGCATGGCTAGCGCCGCGTCACGGGTGCTGCGCATTTTGACGAACTCTTGCTCGGTTACGCCATCGTGCAAGTGGATGTTCTTGGCCCGTTCTTCAGCCACGGTGGTCTCGCAGCGCACCTCACGTCCAGCTGGCGGGTAGTCGTGGCACATCATGAGTTTGGTCTCAGGTGGCAAAGCCAGCAGGCGCTTGACGGAAGCGTACAGGGTGTTGGCATTGCCGCCTGGGAAGTCGCAACGGGCCGAACCAACGTCAGGCATAAACAGGGTGTCACCGACAAACACCGTGTCGCCATTCACGACGTAGGCCATGTCAGCTGGCGTATGGCCAGGCACATGCCATGCATGTGCCTCGATCTCACCAATTTTGAAGACTTCGTCCGCTTTAAAGAGATGGTCAAACTGTGAGCCATCGAGTTGGAATTCTGGCTCAAGGTTGAAGATCTTTTTGAAGACGCCCTGAACGGTTTTAATGGACTCGCCAATGGCGATCTTGCCACCAAGCTGTCGCTTTAGATAAGGTGCTGCCGAAAGATGGTCGGCGTGGGCATGGGTTTCAAGCAGCCATTCGGTTTTTAGTTGATGACTTTTAACGTACTCAATGACTGCATCAGCACCAGCCGTATTGGTGCGGCCCGACTTTGGGTCGTAATTCAACACGGAATCGATAATGGCGCAGGCACTGCCAGTGCCATTGTCAACGACGTAGGTGAAGGTCGAGGTGTCATTGTCAAAGAAAGGTTGTACGCGCATTTCAGTGCTCCATATGAAAAACAGCTATATGTTTATTATATTGATAAATAGTTTATATACAAATATAATATTCTCATCAAACCCATAGAGGCAAAGCATGAACGCCGTCACCCTGACGTCTTCGAATGTACAAGAGTTACGCACATCGGCCGGGAAAGCCTGTGCATTGCTTAAGACCATGGCCAATGAAGACAGGTTAATGCTTCTGTGCCACCTGATCGGTTCTGAGCTCAATGTCGGCGAGCTAGAGTCCCTAACAGGCATTCGCCAGCCAACCTTATCCCAACAGCTAGGCGTGTTGCGTGACGAAAAGCTCGTGACCACGCGTCGTGAAGGCAAGTTTATCTATTACAAGCTGGCCAGCCCGTCGGTTTTGTTGATGATGCAGACGCTTTACGGTTTGTACTGTGGTCAATCCAAGTCTTGATCGCACTTAAACAGAGTTTCCCAGGAGAAAGACCATGAAAACGAATGTCGGCGGTATTGATCGAATCCTTAGGATTGTTGTTGGCCTTGCGCTGATTGCACTGACCTTGTCAGGCACCATCGGTGTCTGGGGCTGGATTGGCGTTGTGCCATTGGCCACGGGTCTATTTAGAGTCTGCCCTGCCTACTCATTGATCGGCGTGAACACCTGCCCCATGAAAAAGTAAGATCAGTGATCAACCACAAGGGCTAGCAGACATTGTCTGCTAGCCCTTGTGGTTTCTGTGCTTTGTGTGGTTTATTTTGCCTGTGGCCACCTAGTTAAAAAACAACTCTGCCAATGCCGTGCCAGGATCAGGTGCCCGCATAAAGGCCTCACCAACCAGAAATGCATTGACGGCATGGTCACGCATCAGTTTCACGTCTTCTCGCGACAAAATCCCGCTTTCGGTGACTACACGCTTGCCAGTCGGGATCTGATCAAGCAGTCCAAGCGTGGTGTCTAGCGACACTTCAAACGTCTTTAGATTGCGGTTGTTGATGCCCAGCAAGTTGGTATTGAGGGTTAACGCCTGTTCCAGTTCTTGAGCGTTGTGAACTTCGACGAGCACATCGAGTGACAACTCCATGGCGCAAGCTTCAAGCTCTTGCATGCGGGTTGTTTCAAGCGCCGCAGCGATCAACAGAATGCAATCCGCACCCATGGCGCGAGCCGAGATGACCTGGTATGGATCGATCATGAAGTCTTTGCGCAGCACCGGTAGGGGACAGGCCGCACGGGCCTGGCGCAGATAGTCATGCGAGCCTTGAAAGAATTTCACGTCGGTGAGTACCGATAGGCAAGTTGCACCACCTGCTGTGTAGGAGGCTGCAATCTGTGCGGGATGGAAATCCTCTCGAATCACCCCTTTGGAGGGCGAGGCTTTTTTGATTTCAGCAATGACGGCCGGTTTGCCAGCGGCGATCTTGTCCTCGATGGCAGCGGCAAATCCACGCAAATCCTGACGCGCCTGCGCCTCGCGCAACAAGTCAGCCTCGCTGCGCAGTTGGCGTGCCGCTTTCACTTGCTCAGCCTTGACAGTCAGTATCTCGTCCAGAATGTTGCTCATGAAGTCAATTTCCTAGTAAGCGCACAGAATTGCTCAAGTTTGTCACGCGCAGCACCGCTGGCAATGAGGTCGAACGCCTGCTTGATGCCATCGGCCATGCTGCTGGCCCGGTTGCCTGCATAGATCGCAAGGCCTGCATTGTAGGCCACGATGTCGCGCGCGCCCCCTGGGATGTTGCTCAATGCCTCTAGCACCAGTGCCTTGGATTCTTCTTTGGTGGATATGCGGATGCTTCGGTTTGACATCATGGTCAGGCCAAAGTCTTCGGGGTGAATTTCATACTCATGCACTTGGCCATCTTTGAGTTCGCCAACCATGGTCGCTGCACCGAGTGATGCTTCATCCATGCCATCGCGACCATGAACGATCAGGACGTGGCGTGAGCCAAGTGACTGCAGCACGCGCACCTGAATGCCAACGAGGTCGGGGTGGAAAACGCCCATCATCTGGTTTTTTGCGCCCGCCGGATTGGTCAGTGGCCCCAGGATGTTGAACATCGTGCGTACGCCAAGTTCCTTGCGTATTGGGGCAACGTGTTTCATGGCGCTGTGATGGGCCTGCGCAAACATAAACCCGATGCCGATTTCGCTGATGCATTGCGCCACCTGCTCGGGGTTTAGATCGACACGCCCACCAAGCGCCTCGATGATATCGACGCTGCCGCTCGGCGATGATGCGCTGCGTCCGCCATGTTTGGCCACTGGCACACCAGCTGCCGCGGCGACAAACATGGCGGTGGTCGAAATGTTGAAGGTGCTGGAGCCGTCGCCACCTGTGCCACACAGGTCAAGCAAATCAGCTGCAATTGCGGTTTGCACGGGTGTGGCAAATTCGCGCATGACCGTGGCTGCGGCGGTGATTTCACCAATGGTTTCTTTCTTGACGCGCAGGCCCATGATGATGGCCGCTGCCATCGTGGGCGACATCTCACCGCGCATCAGCATGCGCATCAGGTGAAGCATCTCATCATGAAAAATCTCCCGGTGCTCAATGCAGCGAGACAGCGCTTCGCTCGGTGTAATGGTCATTTCTGTCTCCGGTTAGGCTGCCGCGGCAATCGGGTGTGGAAGTTTTAGAAAGTTCTGCAAGAGCGCATGACCGTGCTCGGTCAAGATCGACTCCGGGTGAAATTGCACGCCATAAATCGGTAGATCCCGATGCCGGATGCCCATGATTTCACCGTCCGGTGTTTCGGCTGTCACCACAAGGCACTGAGGCAAAGTGTCACGTTCAATGGCCAGTGAATGGTAGCGTGTGACCGTGTATGGGGAGGGTAAATTGGAAAATACGTCTGTGCCCAAGTGAGTGATGTTGGATGTTTTGCCGTGCATCAGCTCTTTGGCGCGTACGATTTGTCCCCCAAATGCGGCTCCAATCGACTGATGCCCAAGGCAAACCCCCAGAATCGGCAGTTTGCCTGCGAAATGCTTGATCAACGGCACCGAAATACCGGCTTCAGCAGGCGAGCAGGGCCCGGGTGAGACGCAAATATGATCAGGCTTGAGGCTCTCAATTTCCTCTATTGTCACCTGATCGTTACGGTATACGCGCACATCTTCGCCTAATTCACCAAAATATTGCACCAAGTTGTATGTGAATGAGTCGTAATTGTCGAGCATGAGCAGCATGATGATCTCGCTTATAGGGTCAGTGCTTAGATGGGGCTGTCTAGGCCATTCTGAACTTGTTCGGCAGCGCGCAGCACCGCGCGTGCTTTGACTTCAGTTTCCATCCATTCTTTTTCTGGGTCGGAGTCGGCCACGATGCCAGCGGCCGCTTGTACGTAGAGCATGCCGTCCTGGATGATGCCCGTGCGAATGGCAATGGCCACATCCATTTCACCGCCGTAGCTCAAGTAGCCAGCCGCACCACCGTAAATTCCACGTTTGACCGGTTCGAGCTCGTCAATGATTTCCATGGCTCTGACCTTGGGTGCGCCCGTGAGCGTGCCTGCCGGGAAGGTGGCGCGCAACACGTCCATGTTGCTCATGCCGGGGGCGAGCCTACCGGTGACGTTTGACACCAAGTGCATCACGTGGGAGTAGCGTTCAATGACCATCGTGTCAGTGACTTTGACGGAACCGGTCTCGGCGACGCGCCCCACATCGTTGCGCGCCAGATCAATCAACATGACGTGCTCGGCCCGCTCTTTGGGGTCTGCCATCAGCTCTTGGGCAAGTGCCGCATCTTCCTCAGGTGTGCCACCACGACGTCGGGTGCCAGCCAATGGCCGAATGGTGACCTCGGTCTCCGGCGCGTCAGTTGATGCGCCCGGAACGATCTCTTGTCTGACTAAAATCTCTGGGGAAGCACCGACGACTTGAAAGTCTCCAAAATTCCAAAAGTACATATAGGGCGATGGATTCAAGGAACGAAGCGCCCGGTAAAGTGACAGCGGCGAGTCTCTAAATGGCTTGGCAATTACTTGACCGACTTGCACTTGCATCAGGTCGCCGGCCTCGATGTAGGCCTTGGCCTTGCGCACCGCGGCCAGATAGTCTTCTTTGTCAAAGCTGCGAACTTCTTCGGTCACCACACTCGCATGGCTATATGGAATGTCAACTGGTTTGCGCAGTTTGATGCGCAGCGCTTTGAGCCGTTGTTGGGCTTTGCTATAGGCTTCTGGCACGGTAGGGTCTGCATAGACCAAGAGGTAAGTTCGACCAGCGACGTTGTCAACAATGACCAGCTCATCAACGTGCAGTAACAACAAGTCTGGCGGGCCCTCTCCCATGCCGTCAGGAAACGACTTGTTTGCTGGTCCTAGGCGCGGCTCGATGTGCCGCACGGTGTCATACCCAAAATACCCGGCCAAACCACCGGCAAATCGGGGCATGCCCGGGCGCAGCGCCACTTTGAAACGCGCTTGATAGTCTGAAATGAACTGTAGCGGGTCACCCGCGTAAGTCTCAACCACCTTGTCATCGGTGACGACTTCAGTGGTTTGACCGCGCGCGCGAATGATGGTGCGCGCCGGCAAGCCAATAAAGGAGTAGCGCCCAAATCGCTCACCACCGACCACGGACTCCAGCAAGCAGGTGTATTTGCCAACGCTTGCGCCAGTGTTGGCGAGTTTTAAGTAGATGGCCAGTGGCGTGTCGAGATCGGCATAGGTCTCAGCCACCAGTGGTATCCGGTTGTATCCCTGTTTGGCAAGCGCGTTAAATTCGATTTCTGTCATGGCGGATTCACTTTGTTTTAGTTTGCTTCATTCGCATGGGGGCCGGACTTTGAAGCGCATTTGAGTTCGTCAGTTAATAAACGGGGCAACAAATAACGCAATAAAAAAGCCCGACCGGTTAAAGGGCGGGCTCGTGTACGTTGTGTTGATCGTGCTGCTTGACCAGTGCCGCGGGCCTACCCGTTAGACAAATGCCACCAGCACCAGCGGGTACCAGTTGTTGTGATCGGGAAGGCTTGCGGTGTCATCGTCGTTTGGTGAGTTCAGTTGTACAGTCAACGCATTTAGAAGCTTTTTTGGGGTGGACGGTTTTGTCGTAACCACTCAGCGGCCTCTAAGATGCTTCCAACTATACCATCGACCGGCAGCGCTGTGACCGGGTTTCCTTCATTGTAGCCGTAAGGCACGGCAACCACAGCACAACCAGCGGCTTTGGCTGCCAAGGCATCGTTAATAGAGTCCCCAATGGTCAGCGCCGCTGTTGGATCACAGTTAAGCTGCGCGCACGCATGCAGGATTGGCTCTGGGTCCGGTTTGCGCCGGGCACAGGTGTCACCACCGATGACCACGCGCATGAAACGCATCAAGTCGGATCGTTCAAGCAAAGGTACGCTGAAGTCGTAGGGTTTGTTGGTGACCACCGCCATTGGAATGTCCATGGCCATTAGCTCTTCTAGGCCATCGAGCACAGCTGGATACAGTGTCGCCCGATCGCCGTTGGTGGCTCGGTAATGCTCAAAAAACACGCCGCGTGCTCGCTCAAACATTACGGGCTCGGGTTCTGGTCCTTCTAGTGATCCGGCCAAGGTTCGCCGCACGAGATTGTCTGCGCCCTTGCCCACAAACGTTCGAATCAACGATTCATCCAGTAAGGGCATGCCCAGTGCTCGGCGTGCTTCATTGGCCGATGCTGCTAGATCGGGCAAAGTGTCAAGCAAGGTCCCGTCGAGATCGAGCAATACAGCTTGCCAGCCGTTGCTTTTGCTGGACTGAGTGTTCATGCCTGTTTAGCGTCTGCGTCAGCGATGGCTTGGCGCATCTGCGCAATGACCGCGGTGTAATCGGCCTTCCCAAAAATGGCAGAGCCTGCGACAAATGTGTCAGCACCCGCCTCGCGGATGCGACCGATGTTGTCTGTCTTGACACCGCCGTCGACTTCGAGCGCAATCGGTTGCCCGCCGTTATCGAGATGTTGGTTGATACGTTGGCGCGCTGCGCGTAGCTTGGGTAGGGTGGACTCGATGAACGACTGTCCACCAAAGCCTGGGTTGACCGACATCAGCAACACGATGTCGAGTTGATCCATGACGTGATCCATCCAGGCCAGTGATGTGGCTGGGTTAAACACCAGGCCGGCTTTACAACCATGGTCGCGAATAAGCGCCAAGGTTCGGTGAACGTGATGTGAGGCCTCCGGATGGAAGGTGATGACGTTGGCACCTGCCTTGGCAAACATCGGAATCAGCGCATCCACCGGCTCAACCATTAGATGCACATCAATGGTGGCGTCGGTGATGGGTCGCAAGGCCTCGCAGATCATTGGCCCAAATGTCAGGTTGGGAACAAAGTGGTTGTCCATGACGTCGAAATGTATCCAGTCAGCCCCGGCTTTGAGCACATTGGTGACTTCTTCGCCAAGTCGGGTGAAGTCGGCGGATAAAATGCTGGGAGCCAGGTGGGCTTTGGGCAGGGGTCTAGGTGTAGTCATGGTGTAATGCACTAATTAAGCTAAAACTTGATTATGGCAGTCAAATGTCGGTATTCAAGCTGTTTTAAACGGTTTTTTCAGGAAAAGCCAGCGTGAAACCTTACGAGATTACTGTTCAAGTGCAGTCTCAGTTTTTGCCCGAGCAGTCCGACCCAGCGCAGCAGCAGTACTTTTTCGCCTATACCGTGCGCATCACCAACACTGGGCAGCAGCCAGCGCAAGTCATTAGCCGTCACTGGATTATTGTGGATGGCAACAACCAGCGTCAGGATGTGCGAGGCTTGGGTGTGGTCGGCCAACAACCGTTGCTTGCGCCGGGCGAGACCTTTGAATACACCAGCGGCTGTCCGCTCCGAACACCCGTTGGCAGCATGCATGGCAGCTACTTGTGTGCTGGCGATGATGGTCAGCCCTTTGAGGCCAGTATCGCTGAGTTTGTGCTGGCCATGCCACGCACTTTGCATTAAGCCAAAGGATGAGCTGCAATATGAAGATGTCAACCAGACAGTCACTCTTGGGTTTTGCCGTCTTGACTGCCGCCATCCTGGCTGGTTGCTCGAGCGCGCCGCGTGATGTGACCCCCGCGTCGGCACCGCCCGCGCCCGAAGCGCAGGTGAGCTCGTTTCGTGTGCCACTGTTAAGTAGTCTGCCTGCTGAGAAACCGCGGGCCCTCAAAGGGCAGTACGTGCAGGTTGCCTGGGACGATGTGCCTGGATGGCAGAGCGATGACTTAAAGAATTATTGGGCGAATTTCGTGCGAAATTGTCGCGGCTTGATGCGGCCAACCGGCGACAATCTTGCGCGCCCGGCCAGAGCGAATCCGCGGGCATGGCATGCGGTTTGCTCAGCTGCCTTAAATCCTGCCACGGCACCGAATGCAAACGATGGTGTTGCCGTGCGTCGCTTTTTGCAGACGTACTTAGCACCCTGGAAGCTGGAGTCTGCACCTGGCAAGATGGCCAGCGGCATGGTCACGGGTTACTACGAGCCGCTGGTGCAAGGCTCGCGTGTGCGACAGGGCCCTTATCAGTGGCCTCTGCATGAAGTGCCCAACGATTTGTTGAATATTGATCTGGGCTCGCTCTATCCGGAACTTGCCGGTAAACGGGTGCGTGGCAAGCTAGATGGCAATCGGGTGGTGCCATATGACAGCCGAACGGATTTGAGTGACCCCGCACGTCAGCCGCCCACCATCGTATGGATCAATGATCCTGTGGATAACTTTTTCTTGCAGGTGCAGGGCTCTGGACGCGTGTATCTGGCTGAGGGACCGGATGCGGGCACAACCATTCGCTTGGCCTACGCCAATCACAACGGTCACCCTTATCGATCGATTGGACGCTGGTTGGTGGATCAAGGGCAGCTCACGCTGAATCAGGCTTCCATGCAAAACATTCGCGCCTGGGCCAAGAAAAATCCTGAGCGCGTGCAGGAGATGCTGAATGCCAATCCGGCTGTGGTATTTTTCAGGGAAGAGGTGATTGTCGACCCGAGCGAGGGGCCCAAAGGCTCGTATGGTATACCGCTGGGTGAGCAGCGTTCGATCGCGGTGGACACCGAGTTTGTTCCGTTGGGCACGCCGGTTTATCTGATGACCACCATGCCATCGTCCAAGCAGCCGCTGGATCGCATGGTGTTTGCCCAAGACACGGGCACGGCGATTAAGGGTGCCGCACGAACAGATTACTTTTGGGGCTTTGGCGAACAGGCGGGTGCTTTGGCAGGGCGCATGAAGCAGTCTGGCCAGATGTGGTTGCTTTGGCCCAAATCTGCAGGAGCGCCGAGCGCACAATGAAACACGGCATTGTCGTCTGTGGTGCAGGCATTGTGGGGATGGCCACCGCGCTGGGGTTGGCGCGTGCTGGTGTTAAAGACTTGGTGTTGCTTGGTCCCGCGCCAAAGCTGCCGCCCATGGACCGAAATACCTTTCATCCGCGTGTCTATGCCATTTCTGCAGCCAGCCAGGTCTTTCTGGCTGATCTCGGTGTTTGGTCACTCATGAACGCTGATCGTGTCACTCGGGTTGAGGCGATGGAGATCAAGGCAGACACGTTCGGTGCGCTGTACTTGCGCGCTTGGCAGGCAGCGCAGACGTCATTGACCTGGATTGTGGAGTCGGGTGAGATTGAGCGAGTGCTGCAACAGGCATTGAAGGTTTATGGTGTGCGCTGGATAGAAGACTCGCTTGAGACGTTTGAGGGGGGATGTGCTCGCACGGGCCATGGCCAAGCGCTAGTCGCTGACCTTTGGGTTGGTGCTGACGGTGTGCGCTCAAAACTGCGTGAGTTTGCCGGTTTGCCATACGATGAGACCGCTTACGATGCCGTGGGTGTGGTTGGTCATTTGACGACTGAGTTTGCGCATCAGGGCAGTGCATTTCAATGGTTTAGGCCTGAAGGGGTGCTAGGCGTTTTACCGATGCCAGACACCGATGATGGCCATCAGGTCTCGATGGTTTGGTCTTTAAAGACAGCTTACGCAGATGCCTTGCTCGCGATGCCGCCAGAGCGTCAGCGCCAAGAGCTTGCGGAGTCGCTTGGCAAAGCCACGCGTGGGCGGCTCGGCCGCCTGAGCTTGCGCAGTCCATTGCATGGGTTTGCGCTAACACTGGCCACATCACCCATGATTGGGCCTAAGGTGGCGCTAGTGGGCGATGCAGCTCACCGCGTGCACCCATTGGCAGGTCAAGGTTTGAACCTCGGTCTGGCGGATGCTCGCGATTTGGTCGAGGTTGTCACTGCACGTGAACCTTTTCTGCCATCTGGTGATCCAACGGTGTTGCGCCGTTACCGGCGCGCCCGCGCCCAGGCGACGCTTGAAATGCGTTTGGTCACCGATGGCTTAAAGCGTCTTTTTGACCAGACAACGCCACCGTTGCCTTGGCTCAGGAATGCAGGCATGAGTCTGGTTGACCGAGTGCCCATGATTAAACGGCTGCTCATTGAGGCAGCATCACGCTCGGCTTAGCCGAGTCCAAGTACAGGAGACCTGATGAATATCTTCAAACATCTTTTGGCTGTGTCTATCGTCACGGCCATGCCGCTGGCCATGGCTCAGACGCAACCCCCCGCCCCAACGCAGGCCTCGGCTGCTCAGCAAGCACCTGAGAGCAATCCAGTCGCGGTTGACAGCAAAGTTGGCCAAAGCGATGCAACCACGGAGGCCGTCAAGAAAGTTTTTAGCGAGCGTTTTGGCAACATGCCGGTGAGCGAGGTGCGATACGCACCTTTTGGGTTGTTTGAAGTGCAAATTGGTACCAGCTTGGTTTACACCGATCAAGGGGTGAATTATGTGCTCGACGGTCACTTGATCGATGCGGCCACGCGCATGGATCTGACAGAAAAGCGCTTGGAGGAATTGGCGCGCATTAACTTTGATGCATTGCCCAAAGAGCTTGCGATCACTCAGGTGCGTGGCGATGGGTCCCGCAAAATCGCACTCTTTGAAGACCCCAATTGTGGCTATTGCAAGCAATTGCGCCGCAGCATGGAAGGCATCGATAACCTGACGGTTTACACCTACATGCTGCCCATTCTGTCGGAAGACTCGACTGAGAAAGTTAAGAATGTCTGGTGTGCCGCTGACCCCGGCGCAGCCTGGGATGCCTGGATGCTTGAAGGCAAGGTGCCCCAGAAAATGACTTGCGATGTGCCGTTAGACAAGTTGCTTGAATTAGGCCGCGATCTGCAGGTTCAAGGCACACCGGCCATCTTTTTTGCTGATGGCTCCCGTGTACCTGGTGCGATTTCCAAAACAGAACTTGAAAAGCGTCTGCAACAGTAGCTCCATAATACAGCCACGCCTTAATCTTTAACGGCTACCATAGGGCAGCCGAACTATTGCTTGAGAAGGTGACTAACCAGCGATGCAGACCCCGTTAACCATACCGCCATTGGTGCGGGTTCTGTTATTGCTGGTGCTGGCAGCGGCGGTGTATTTCTTTGCCGGATTTTTGGTGCCTGTACTCGCGGCGCTGATCATTGGCTTTGCCAGCTGGCCCCCCTATCAAAAGCTCGTTCGAGCAGTCGGCGGCAGCACGGTTTGGGGGGCAACCATTGCTTTGATTGTCGTGTTGGTGGTGCTTGTCGTACCACTCTCGTTCGCACTGTATTACGCCGTGACCGAGGCGGTCCTGTTTGTAGAGTGGTTGTTTTTAGCCAATCGGGAAGGCATGGCCGCGCCTCAGTGGGTGATAGACTTGCCATGGCTGGGCGAGTCACTGGCACACTACTGGAACACTTACCTCGGTAAGCCACAAGCCTTGGGCGAGTGGGTCCAGGCATTCAGTGGCCAACACATCGGCGATATCTACCGCATTGCCATCAACACGACAGCAAACCTCGCATCAACGTTGCTGACGGTCTTGTTTATGTTGATCGCGCTGTTCTTCATATACAAAGATGGTTCTGCGCTTGCGCAGCAGGTCGATTTGGCGGGGGAGCGCCTTTTGCCAAACCGGTGGCAGCACTTTTCCAGGGTGGTGCCAGCCACAGTCAGCTCAACCGTGACGGGCATGGGTCTGATTGCGATTGGCGAGGGTGTCATTCTGGGCATTGCTTACTGGGTTGTCGGATTTCCGTCTCCTGTGCTCATGGGCGTGATCACGGGCGTGATGGCCATGGTGCCTGGTGGTGCGCCGCTTTGCTACACGCTGGTCTCTATCTATTTAATTGGGTCAGGTGATGTGGTCGCCGGTGTAGGGCTGTATGTATGGGGTTCCGTAGAGCTTTTTATTGTTGACAAGACATTGCGCCCGAGACTTGTCGGTGGTCCAGTCAAACTACCATTTTTGCCGACGTTTTTTGGCTTGATCGGGGGGGTTAAAACGATGGGCCTCGTTGGTCTGTTTGTTGGCCCTGTGTTGATGGCTTTGTTGGTCGCTATTTGGCGCGAATGGATTTACAACCTGAAGCTTGATAAACAAGCAGTGAACGCGGATTGAGTGATGCTGGACCACGATACTATTCAAGTTGGTTGCCTATTTGCGTTAACTGTCGCATGCAAGTAATCACGGCTGGATTGCTTTTCTAAGAGACCAGTTCCCTCACATTCTTTGACTGATGCCTGATGAGTAGTGTAACGATTGACCCTCAAAAACTCCGTAAGACTATTTTTGCGGGCGCGATTGGCAATGCCATCGAGTTTTATGACTTCATCATCTATGCCTATCTGGCCGTTTATTTTGCGTATCACTTTTTTCCATCTCATGATCCAGTGGCAGCCTTAATTGCGAGCTATGGCGCTTTCGCAACTGGCATGATCATGCGGCCAGTTGGGGGCTTATTAATGGGGCGAATTGGTGACTGCATTGGTCGTAAAACGGCCTTGCAGGTTACTGTTGCGTCCATTGCGATTCCAACACTCATCATTGGTCTACTGCCAACCTATGAAACTATCGGGCTTTGGGCACCGATTTTGTTAATTCTGCTGCGCATGCTCCAGGGCTTGGCCGTGGGCGGCGAATACACCTCCTCAATTGTGTTTCTGATTGAGCATTCCCGACCAGAGCGACGAGGGTTTATTGGAAGTTTTAGCCCCATGGGTGCTTTTGGGGGGCTGCTTCTTGGAACAGTGGTTTGTTTTGTTTGTTTGCTCATTTTAGGCAAAGACCAAATGAATGAATGGGGTTGGCGCGTACCCTTCGTTCTGAGTGTGGTGTTGACCGTCATCGGTATCTACGCAAGACGCTCCTTGACGGAGTCAGCACTGAACCTGTCGATGCGCTCGAAATCACCCGTTAAAGAAGTGTTTGCGCATCACTGGCGTGCCATGGTCTCAATTTGCTTGGCTAATACGTCAACCGGCATCGTGTCTTTTATTGGTTTTATGTACGCCGTGCAATGGATGGTCAAGGAAGCAGGTGTTAGTTCCAATGTGGCGCTGCTGATCAACCTAGCGGGGTTGGCGATGGTTGCCTTGACGTGTTTACTGGGCGGCTATCTTGGCGACCGAGTCGATCGTGTTCAGATCGCCCGCTTGGGCGCCATGATTTTACTGGTCGGCGCCTGGCCGGCATTTCGACTGTTTCAGTCAGGCGATGTAGGGTTGATGCTTGTCGGCAGCGCCATCTTGGCCATTGGCCAGGGATTTTTTGTGGGGCCTTTAAGTGCGGCAATGGCCAATCTTTTGCCACCCCAAGTTCGGGTCACCGGTATCTCATTTTCCTACAGCTTGTCGGTTGGTCTATTTGGCGGCATTGCGCCCATGCTCACCGAGTATTTGTTGTCACGTCAGAGCTTGCTGATGGCACCTGCCATGGTGATTATGGCTGGTGCATTGGTTTCTTTGCTTACCTTATTGCTTCGATCGGACTGGCGAGTGGGTAATGAACGCTTGCCAGAGGAAATCAGGCAGTCCTGATCTCACAACTGGTCAAGTTTTAAGTCAATCGCCTCTATGGCTCGCGCGGATCACTAAACCTGTGCCCTAAGATCACGAAGCTGCCTTTAATTTGGCGTATAGGGCGTCTGGTGCCAAGTCGGCACCATTGGGCCAGCAAATGACACCAAACGCATCAATCGAGGCGTGCGCAAAATACGCCGGATCTTTTAGTGGTTCAAACATTGGTCCAAATAAACGGTCTGTGAGATTAACTTCACCTGATGTTCCATCTTCAAATGTCACCGACAGTGTGTACTCGGGTTTGGTTTCGACATTCGTCACTCGAGGCATTCTCTATTACTCCAGAGGGTTAATCCTGTTTAGCGCTTGATGGGTGGCGGCTAAGTGCCAGTCATCAAGCAGTGCTTGCCTATGCTCAGTTGCCCATTCTACTACCAGCGCCCTAGCTCGCTTTGGCAGACGCCCTTGTAGAACGGCGAGTGACTCAATCGATATCATCGCTTCATGCTCAGCATAGTAAGCATGAAAGTGCGGCGGATTATGCTCATCGTAATACATGCGAATGATGATTCCAAAGAACTCGCTGATGGTTGGCATAGACATTCCTCCAAAAATTTCCAAAGTGTGGAAGTCTATTTGCCAAATAGCGACTGATATTGGGCGTTGGAGTACATTTGCCCAATCGGGGAAGTACGTAGTGAGCGGTAAAGGTAAAAAAATGCCGGGAAGAATAGTCGTACTCAGTGCATGGTACTCAGTGCATCAATTCGGGGTACGGACGAATCCGTTACCTAGGTGTTTAGCTTGTGCCACACATCGCCCGTAAAGCGCCCATCAACGAGCGTGATGGTGCGATCACAGGTCTCAGACAGTCGCGGGTCGTGGGTCACGATCAGGACCGCACAACCGAATTCTCGATTGAAGTGTCGAAGCAATTCAAAGATATGTGCAGCCGTTTGTGTATCGAGGTTCCCAGTGGGCTCGTCAGCGAGCAGCAGCGCCGGCCGGGTCGCGAGCGCGCGTGCGATGGCCACTCGCTGTTGCTGACCGCCCGAGAGCTGACTGGGTTTTTTGCGTTCAAACCCTTTCAGTCCAACAGAATCGAGCAAGTGCATGGCCCAGGTGGTTTGTTCTTCGTTGGGCTTGCCACCTTTGACCATTAGCGGCATCAAGACGTTTTCAAGTGCGTTGAAGGCTTCAATCAGATGATGAAACTGAAACACAAATCCAATCGATTCTCGCCGGATCTTGGTTCGGCCTTCATCATCGAGCGCTCGCGTGGCTTGGTCAAGAAGATAGAGTTCGCCCGTGGTGGGCTGATCAAGCAAGCCAATGAGGTTTAGTAGCGTGCTTTTGCCTGAACCCGAGGGTCCAACGAGCGCACAGAAGTCGTGCGTATGCAAGGTCATGTTCAAGCCATGCAAAACCTCGAGTTCGGTGGGCATGCCAATGTTGTAGGACTTGCGCAAGTCCTCAAGCCGTAAAACAGTTTGATCAACGACTTCAGACATAGCGAATCGCTGCCACAGGGTCCAACCGCGAAGCACGCCAGGCTGGCGCAATGGCAGCGATCACGCCCGTAATCGTTGCGATGCTGACAGCCACTGGAATAATCGACACCGATGGGCTGATGTCAAACAATCGAGGCCCGAACTCATTGAAGATCCAGACCATGCCCCAGCCAACGCCGGCACCGGCAAACGAGCCAAACAGCCCCAGGATGGCGCCCTGAATCAGAAACACGCGAAGCATCTGCTCTTTGCGTGCACCCATGGCCCTTAAGATACCGATCTCGCGCGTACGTTGGGTCACGCTAATGGCCAAGACACTGGCGATGCCAAAGGCCACCGACAAAGCCACAAAGAAACTGATGAGGCTGGATGACAGGCTTTGTGACTTCAGCGCATTCATGAGCTGGCTGTTGATTTGCATCCAGCTTTCCGACTTAAGCGCCGTTAGCCGGGCGATCTGATCTGAGATACGACTTGCATCAAAAATGTCGTTCACCGTCAAGTCAATGACGGTCACACCACCGTAGAGACCAAGCAACGCCTGGGCCTGTTTCAGATCCAGATACACAAAACGTGAATCGAGCTCGCGAACACCCAAATCAAATATGCCTATGATGGTGACCACCGCAGTTCGGTTGTTACCGGCCTCCAGGCGGAGCTTGCTGCCCACGCGCACACCGAGGTCACTCGCTAGCTTGGCACCAATCACCGTCTCACCAGCACCCACGCGAAACTGTCCGTCAACAATGTCATCGCTAATCGAGATGATGCGCTCGTAGCGCACGGGATCGATGCCAATGACCGAGACGGATCGGGTGGCAGAGCCGCGGCGCGCAAACGCAGGGCCTGAGACCACCGGGGATACCGCCGTGACATCCGGCAGATTCTCTAGCGCCAACATGATTTCTTGCCAATTGTTGATCGAACGCAGTTGTTGAGAGCGTTTGTCTTCGAGGGCGAGATGTTTGACGCCTTCAACCACCGTGGCAGGACGATTGATTTCCTCAAAGGGTTCGACCCGAATGTGTGCCTGAGTCCCAAGTGTTCTATCAACAATGTTGGCCTGAAGACCGGTCACGAGTGTCACGATGAAGACGATGACCGCCACACCCACGCCAATGCCGATCAGGATCAGCAGAGTCTGTGCAAACCCTTGCCGCAAAAACTTCAACGCAATGTTGAACTCAATCCACATTGCCAGCACGAACCCGTTGGCCAACCGTCAGATCCGGCGTGCGGATTAGCACATCACCGGCAGACAAGCCTTTAAGCACTTCGCTGTGCGTCAAGCCGCGCAGACCCAGCTCAATGTCTCGTTGCGCGACCCGACCAAGTTCAATCGTCTGCACCAGTGCTTGATTGCCTTTGATGTTGCGCAGTGTGTCGTTGGGCACGATCAGGGCGTTGTCGCGTTCCCCGGTCACGATCGTTGCCGTCACGGTCATGTCCTGACGCAGGTAGTCGGGCGGATTGGGTACTGAGAGCCGCACGTCAACCGTGCCACGTTCCGTATCAACGGTCGGTGCAATGTGGTCAACAGACGCGTTGAATTGCCTGTCTGGATAGGCGTCGGGGATGCAAACGGCTTGCTGGCCCAGTTGCAAAACACCCAGATTGCGCTCATCAACTGGCACTAGCACTTCGGTTTGTCCGAGCTTGGCAAGCTCCATCAGGATGCGTCCGGGTTGCACCACATCACCCGGTTCAACATTGCGGGTTAGCACGATGGCGGGAAACTGGGCCCGGATCTCGGTTTTTTCCAGGGCGGCTTGGGCGGCGGCCAGGCGTTCTACCAAGATGACCTCTTCAGGACCACCAGGTGCGAGCGAATCGGCCACGAGCTTGGCTTGGCGCAAGGTCGCTTCCGCCACAATCTGGGCGTTCAGGGCCTTTTCGACAACCTCGCGTGAAATTGATTCGCTTTTCAGCAAAGCTTGACGCCGCTCGGCTTCGCGTACCGCCTGTTCAACTTGCGACTGTGCCTGTTTTAATGCCTCGTTGGCTTGCAGACGTCGTGATTGGCGCAGGTTATTGATAGCGGCCTTGGCTTCGCGAACTCGGGCCGCCAGATCATCGGCGCGCAGTGTGAGCAGTAGATCACCGGTTTCAACCATGTCACCATCGCGCACATGCCGATCGACCACAATGCCTGTGATCTCGGCACCGATCTGGGCCGTGGAAGTGGAAATCACTCGGCCGGTGGCGACAACTGTCTGCACCAATGACTCAGACTCGACAACATAGCTATCGACTACTGGTCCTTGCCAAGTACGCCAGCCCATCCAGGCGCCGATCAGCAAAGCGATTGCAACGATAATTAAAACGCGAGGCGACTTCATGCGAAGGCCTCCCCGAGGCGATCAGACTGTCGGGAAGGTGCCCGGCAATAAGATGCGTTTGTCGACTTTTTCGACGTCGGTAACCCCGCAAAAGGCCATCGACAGGTCCAGCTCATTGTGAATAAGCTCAAGTGCCTTGGTAACCCCTGCTTGTCCCATGGCACCAAGCCCGTACAGAAAACTGCGCCCGATGTAGCAGCCGTGTGCTCCCAAGGCCCTTGCTTTGAGAACATCCTGACCACTGCGGATACCGCCATCCATGTGCACTTCAATTTGTTTTCCTACTGCATCAACAATGGCTGGCAACGCGTTGATGCTTGAATCTGCCCCGTCGAGCTGTCGGCCGCCATGATTGCTAACAATCAAGGCATCGGCCCCGGACTGAGCCGCCAGCCTGGCGTCCTCAACATCCATGATGCCTTTGAGGATCAGTTTACCGCCCCAAAGCTTCTTGATCCATTGCACATCGTCCCAGTTTAGCTTTGGATCAAACTGTGACGCAGTCCATTCACTGAGTCGCGACATGTCGGTCACGCCTTTGACGTGCCCGACGATGTTGCCAAACTGGCGTCGTTTGGTGCTCAGCATGCCCAACGCCCAGCGCGGCTTGGTGGCAATATTGATCATGTTGGCCAGTGTCAGTTTGGGTGGTGCACTTAAACCATTGCGAATGTCTTTGTGACGCTGACCCAGAATCTGCAGATCAAGCGTCAGCACCAATGCCGAGCAATTGGCTGCCTTGGCTCTTTCAATCAAGCGGGTGATGAAATCCCGATCTTTCATGACATAGAGCTGAAACCAGAAGGGGTGGTTGTCCGTGCCTTGGGCGACATCTTCGATGGAGCAAATGCTCATCGTTGACAGTGTGAAGGGTACACCGAACGCTTTGGCTGCGCGTGCAGCCAGGATTTCACCGTCGGCGTGCTGCATGCCGGTTAGGCCCGTGGGGGCAATGGCCACCGGCATCGCCACCTCTTGCCCGATCATGTTGGTGCGGGTGGAGCGATGTTCCATGTCCACCAAAATCCGCTGGCGCAGCTTGATTTTCTGGAAGTCGCTCTCGTTGGCCCGATAGGTCGATTCGGTCCAGGAGCCTGAGTCGGCATAGTCATAAAACATACGCGGCACACGCCGCTTAGCCAGACGGCGCAAGTCCTCGATGTTGGTGATGATGGTCATGCGCCAGACTCCTGTTTTCTTAAGCGGTTGCTTGGGCCAAAGGCGGCTGCTTGCGCACCATGAGCTGCCAAACAACCACAAACCCAAGAATACCAAATCCAATCAGATCCGTAAGTCCGCCGGGCTTGATCA
>CAZLFB010000022.1:0-15865 GCA_964558695.1 uncultured Orrella sp. | reverse complement strand
CACCATGCCTTCGCCCACACGTGCAATGATCGTTTCTGCGCCAGCGCCACCCACCAGGCGATCGAGGTTGGTGCGCACAGTGACGCGCGCGACCGCAATCAACTGAATCCCATCTTGAGCGACCGCGGCATTGCGCGGCGTCTGGATGACTTTGGGCAGCACAGACATCTGTACCGCATCCAACACATTTCGGCCAGCCAGATCGATGGCAGCGGCCCGTTTAAAGGTCAGTTCAATATTCGCTTTGTCAGCCGAGATAATGGCATTGACCACGTCGACCACATTGCCACCGGCCAGAAAATGGCTTTCTAGTTCATCTAGCGGGATGCTCAGGCCCGCTTTGACAGCACTGATGCGCGCTTTGATGATGCTGTGCGGCGGCACTCGTCGCAGGCGCATGGCAACCAGGGTCAATAGACCAACGTAAGCGCCTGAGGCCCAAGCGGTAATCCATAGGCGAAACGGCACAAAATAGCCGATTACTGCGATCAATATCAGCAGAATGATCAGCAGACCTATAAAACCAGAGCCGGCAATCATGTTCAGTGGATCCATTTTCTTTCCTTGAAGACTACCTACTTGGAAGGGCGCCCGGGGGCGACATCAGTTTGTTCAATTGGGTCAAACTCATAGGGTTGCAATGCCCTGGGCTGACCAAGCACCGTCATGGCCACAATGGCCTGGCGAGCGCTGTCGCGTCCGCGCAGGCTGGTAGCAAATCGACTGGTCTGTCGAGGTTTTAAGCCGCTGCTGTAGATGTTATTTGCACGAATCTGGGTGGCGGATAGCACAGCAGGCTGTTTGCCTATCGCGGCCCGATGGGCTGCCCCATGGGTTTCCGGGCTCGGTGTCATCCAAGGTAACGGTTCCGGTGCTTGGGTTGGTTCTGGTTCTTGGTAAATGACCGGCTCAAATGATTGTGGTTGTGGTTGTGATTGCTGCCGCGGCTGCGGTTGTGATGGTGGCACAGGATCTAGTGAGCCTGCGTCTGGTGTTTGCTCACCAAAAGGCTCGGGCATAGGGAAGGGGAACTTGAACGGCGAAGCAGTGTTTGAGGAGCCCTCGGCTTGGGCTGGCGGCAATGGCGGCAGTTTACTGAGCGCTTTTTTGTCTTTCTCAATTTTAAGAACCACAAGGCCGATCAGCACCAAAACAAATGCTAACCAGATCGGGAATCCAGCCATAAAGGCGAACACTGCCATGATGAAAAAGGGCAGTGCACTTTGTGGCTGGCTTTTTTTCTTGGCCATGAGATGCTCTTTTACAGGCGCGGTATGTTGCCAGCGCTGGTGTCGCCATCGCCCGCAATGTTTTGACGCATGCCCGTGTCCGCCTGCAAGTTCTGCATGCGGTAGTAATCCATGATGCCCAATTGACCGCCGCGGAAAGCCTCGGCCATGGCCAGCGGCACTTCTGCCTCGGCTTCAACAACCTTGGCGCGCATCTCTTGCTCTTTGGCGACAGCCATGGCACGCCGTTCTTCGGCCTTGGCCTGGGCAATTTGCTTATCGGCGTTGGCTTGGTCAATTTGTAGCTTGGCACCGATGTTCTCACCCACATCCACGTCAGCAATATCGATCGATAGGATCTCAAATGCCGTGCCGGCGTCCAGCCCTTTAGCCAATATGTGTTTGGAAATCTTGTCGGGATTCTCAAGTACCAGCTTATGGCTCTCGGCCGAGCCGATGGTACTGACCATGCCTTCGCCAACACGGGCGATGATGGTTTCTTCGCCAGCGCCGCCAACTAGGCGATCAATGTTGGTTCGAACGGTCACGCGGGCCAGACAGACCAATTGAATACCGTCGCGAGCAACTGAAATGATGCGGGGCGTCTCAATGACTTTAGGCAGCACAGACATTTGCACGGCTTCAAGCACGTCACGTCCGGCCAGATCGATGGCAGCGGCACGTTTGAATGTCAGCGGAATATTCGCCTTGTCGGCTGAAATCATGGCGTTGACCACGCGGACCACATTGCCACCCGCCAGAAAGTGGGCCTCTAATTCATCGATCGAGATCTGTAGCCCTGCTTTGACGGCACTAATACGAGCAGTGATGATCGTGGCTGGTGGCACGCGACGCAGCCGCATGGCCACCAGCATAAAGAGACCCACGTAAGCACCAGACGCCCATGCGGCAATCCACAGCGGGATCGGCACCAGATACAAAACGAGTGCTAGACCCAAGACGATTGGAATCAAAATCCCAAACGCACCAAACAACCCAAAAATTGTTTCAACCATTAAGTCTCTCCGCTTTGTCTGGCTTGTGAGTCGATCACATGACGAACCACTACTCGGTTACCGTCGACGTGATCAACTCTAACCGGTTCTCCGGCTTCAATGAATTCACCGTCTGATACAACATCAACCCGTCTACCTTCGATGTCCGCAATGCCAGCCGGCCTGAGTGTTGACACGGCTACACCCAGCTTGCCCACCAACTCATGCTCAGCCAGGGGTTCAGAAGTAAACCCACTTTTGGCGGTTAAGTCAGTTGACAGGACTAAATGACGACCAAAGCGAGTGGTCGGTAGGAACCGCAAAATAGCAAAGCTCGTGATCACCGCAATGACCAGTGAAATGCCGAGCCGGCTAGCGGCCGCAATTAAGGCATCCATCGTCGCGCCATCGCCAACGGTGCTGAGCATTAAGGCACCCATGAGCGCGATGATGCCCAAAACGCCCGCTACCCCAAACCCGGGCAGTATCAGCGCTTCAATGAGCAACAAAACAATCCCAGCGGTTGCCAGCAAAAACTCTTCCCACCCAGCCAGATTGACTAGCCAGTGTCCCCAAAGGAACAAACCGAGGCAGGACAGACCTAAAGCCCCAGGCACGCCAAAGCCTGGCGTGCGGACTTCAACGATGATGCCAATCATGGCAATTGAAACCAGCAAGGAGCTCACGATCGGGTTGGTTAGAAACCGCACGACTTCTTCGGCCCAGTTGATGTTGGTCTCTTTGATTTCTGCGTCTTTCAAGCCTAGCTGATCCAAAGCACCGCGCAGGGTGCTTGCCTCAAAATCGGCAATCTTTAGCTTTAGCGCTTCTGCGGTGGTGAGGGTGAGTAATTTGCCGCGTGCTGTCACGCCGGGAATCGAAACATCTGGATCGACCATCGCTTCAGCCACGAGCGTGTCGCGATCGCGACTCTCGGCAGTGGCGCTGAATTCTTTGCGAACGTAAGAGACAGTTTTTTCTGAGGTGGGCTTGGTTTCAGTACCGCTGCTTTGAACCGGCGTCGCAGCACCAATCGTGCCACCGGGTGCCATGACAATGGCGTTGGCTGCTAGGCTGATCAGCGCCCCTGCCGATATGGCTCTTGTGTCGATGAAGGCAATCGATTTAACCGGGCTTTTAAGTAAGGCATCGCGAATTTGCACGGCGGCATCCACGCGGCCACCGAATGTGTTGATTTGTAGGACCACGGCCGCTGCGTTGTTGTTTTGTGCTTCTTGCAGGACTCGTTCAATGTATGGGGCCAAGCCCAAATCGATGGTGCCGTCAACTTTGGCGACGTAAACAAATGGACGTTGGTTACTGGACTGCGCACCAACCCAACCACCGATCACGAGCGTGATCAGCAGCAGGGTAACCAGCAGAAAATGATTTGTTCGAGTCACCATGCCTTTGAGTGTACATGGCGACTCTGGTTGTCAAGCAGCTTCCCTGCGCTTTTTCAGGAATAGCAAAAGAGATAGAACAATCATGACTGAACCCAACGCCGTTCTAAACCAGCCGTCCATCAGTAGCAAAGGCAGGCCAGCGCAGCCCATGAACGCAGGTCCGTAGAAACGTGCCCACGATTTTCCGGCTTTTGAGGCGGCTTGATACAGCGGGAAGAATGCCGAGAACAATGCCAGGATAATAAAGAACAGTGCCCACGGGCGGGTAACGAATAGCCAGTAGTCGTCGCTCGTTGACACCGCCCGACCAAAGTTCAACTCAGCCAGCGGACCCAAGACGACGCCAAGCACCATCGGCGTCAGAGGAAAACCATTTTTGACCATCAGGAATCCGAGGATACCGAATCCCAGCAAGGTCCAAATATCGAAGGTCGTGTTGTTCAGTGTGAAAACGCCGATGGCGCAGTACAGCAAAATCACCACACCGAGCAAATACAGTGGAACGCGCGTGATCAACAAAAAGCCGCGCAATGCGCCTGCTGTCAAAGCCAGCGTCATGATGTTGGCCAGGAAATAGGCCACCATGATGCCGTAAGCCAACACAGGCTGCGAGGAGATAAAGGTGGGGCTGGGTGCGATGTTGTGAATGGTGAGGGCACCTAGCATGACCGCGGTCACTGCATCACCCGGAATGCCGAGCGCCATCATCATGATGAGCGCACCACCGGCTGTGGCATTGTTCGATGATTCTGATGCGATGAGCCCGGCTGGCGTGCCCGTGCCAAATGCTTCGGGTGTTTTTGAGGCCTTTTTGGTTTGGTCATAGGCCAAGAGATTGGAAATGGAGCTGCCTGCAGCTGGCAGCAGACCAACAAAGAGACCGATCAACGATGAGCGCACTAAGGCACCCCAATGTTTGAACACTTCAATGATGGATTCGCGGTGTTGCATACGAACAGCGGAATGATGGCCGGGCATCATGGGTTTTTTGGCGGCCTCAGAATCACTCATGTCGTTAAGCAACTGGCTAAAGGCAAACAGGCCAATGAGCACGGGCAAGAATGCAAAGCCTGCACCCAGTGAATCAAACTCAAACGTGAACCGTGCTGCGCCGTTGACACTGTCTTCGCCCACGCTGGCTACCAGCAATCCAACCACGCCGGCGATCAGGCCTTTGATCATGGCACCCGATGACAGGCTGGCTGCGATGGTGAGTGCAAAGAGCACTAGCATGAAGTAATCCCATGGACCGAATTCCAGGCCGATGGCCGCGAGCGTTGGCGCTAGAAACACCAGCACAATCGCAGAAATCAAGCCACCAAAGAACGAGGCCCACAGACCCAAACCTAAAGCAAGACCGGCCCGACCACTTCTGGCCATGGGGAAACCATCAAACGTGGTCGCAATCGATGACGGTGTGCCTGGCACACCGATCAGGATGGAGGCAAACATGCCGCCAGTTAGGCCACCAACGTAGACCCCCAGCATGGTTGATAGGCCCTCGATTGGGCTCATGCCAAAGGTAAAAGGCAACGCCAGCACAACGGCCATCGTGATGGTAAAGCCTGGGATGGACCCGGCAATGAGTCCCGCCAGCACCCCGATTGCCATCAGCATCAGGTTGTTTAGGGCAAAGACTTCAATAAATGCACCAGAGAGATTTTCGATAAACATGATGTTTCCTTGTCTCTCGTGGTTAGAACAGTTCGCCAGCAGGCAAAATCACCCGCAGCGCATAAGTAAAGATCATCCACATACCGCCAACCGCGAGAACGGAGACCATGGCGTGGGTTACCAATCTGCGAGGGCTTGCGCCACCGATCAGGGTTTGTGTGATGAACACAAAGAGAATGCCTGCAAGCAACATGCCGAGGTAAGGCAATGCCAACAGGAATACAAAGAACATGGCAAAGCAAATCAGCGGATTCTTGTATGTGCTGAGCCAATTTTGCAGATTGAAAGGCGCGCTTGTTGGGCGCGGATCGGATAGTGACTTAAACAGATAAATCACGCTTAACACGGTCAATAAAATCAAAACAATCCGTGGCCACACTTCGGAGCCGACTTGTGAGAAAGGCACTTCGCGGATGTTGAAGGTCTGCCAAAACAAAACCCCGCACAGAATTAGCAGTAAAACCGCGATGACCGCGTCCCGATTCAATTTTGTCATGTCAATCTGCCCGTTTGATGGTCGAGCGCAAGGGCTGCTGAAAGTTGTAGAGTTGGCGATCTTCGTCGCCACTATAAATAAATCAGGCCCGTGGGGCTTGCGCCGGCAGGGCCTGTCAAAAACCACAAGTACGCATCATACCGGATGCGTACTCAGGGCTTGGATGCTTACTGTTTGTACATGCCGATTTTGATGGCCAGGCGCTCATGTTCAGCGTATGAAGCTTTCAGGAAATCCGTGTAGTCTTTGCTGCCTTTGGATAGCACAACAGAGCCTTTCTCTTCGATGGCTTTGACCAGGGCTGCATCTTGTGCAGCCTTAACGAAGGCGTCTTCCCAGAACTTGATGATGTCAGCTGGTGTGCCCTTGGGCAATGCAATACCGCGGGTCAAGCCGTACAGCACGTTGACACCTTGCTCCTTGAGCGTCTGAACCATGGGGATGACTGGATCGCGTTTTTCAGTGGCGATACCGAGCGCTAGCAGCGAACCCTCTTCAATATACTGTTTGGCGCTCAAGACGTTGGTCTCACCCATCATGACGTTACCGGACAGCAAAGCGGTATTGCGCTCGCGTGTGCCATCGTATGAGACATAACGCAGTTTGATGCCAGCAGCATCTTCAATCAGCAAAAAGATGAAGTGGCTGGTTGATCCAAGCGTCACACCGGCCGTCACTGAATCGGGCTTCTCTTTGGCCATGGCAATCATTTGATCCAATGACTTAAACGGCGCCTTGGTCGATGAGCCAACGATGGACGGCGTGAAGCTGACCACGGCAACTGGCTCAAATGCTTCGTGGTTGAACTTTGCGCGGCCCGTCAAAAAGCTGGTGATCACGCTCTCGTGCAGTGCGATGATCGAGCAGCCATCGGGCTTGGAATCTTTGACCTGGGCTGCGCCTTTGATGCCACCTTGGCCACCGACGTTCACCACCTGCAACTGAGGCTTGATCCCGGTCTTGTTGATGGTTTCTACGTATAAGCGAAACACGATGTCGGTATCACCGCCAGCGCCCCATGGGACGATCAGTTGTGCGGTTGAACAATCCGGTGCGGCTGCGTTGGCACTGGTGGTTGCCATCAGGCCAGCGCAAGCGAGTGAAGCGGCTGCTGTCAGGAATTTGGCTTTCAACATAGGAACTCCTTTTTTATGAATTGACGAATCTTGTCGTGGATTGCCGACGGTCGTTGCAAGCAGGTCAGGCAACTTGCCAAATGACTCACCAGCATATGACCGGGCCAACGAACACATACCCAAGCAAAAAATTACCCAAGCAAAAAATATGCCCGTCACGCTCCTCGAAACGACCCGGGCGGCGTTTTGTTGCACACGGCTCGATTGTCAACGCGTAACGCGCATTGATCAAGGGCTTGATTGTGGGGGAAACCCTTGGTCTTGGTAAGCCTTAGTGCAAAGTGAGCGTGCGCAAGAGGTAAGTGTTTGGTCCAATCTGGATCAAGGTGCGCCGCTCACGTATTATCAAGACCTTTTCTGGCACTTTCACTCAGAGAGATCGATTCACCATGTCCGAGCTTCAAAAATCATCTGCATCTCCCGTCCGCGTTGCGATTGCTGGTTTGGGCGCCATTGGGCAGTCACTGGCGCAGTCGCTGGCCGCCAATAAAGTGCCGGGCGTTCAGTTGGTGGCGGTGTCAGCCAAAAATCACGACAAAGCCCAGGCGTTCGTGCAAACGCTTGCCCATCCGGTGGCGGTATTGACCATTGAGCAACTTGAGCCTGTGGCTGATCTGGTTGTTGAGTGCGCGCCAGCGGCAGTGTTGTCCGATATCGTCACGCCTTTCATGAAAGCTGGCAAGCAAGCGATCGTGCTCTCTGTTGGTGCGTTGCTGTTCAATGATCATCTTCGGGAAGTCGCAGCAGTGCACGGCGGCACCATCATGGTGCCCACGGGCGCCTTGATCGGTTTAGATGCCGTGATCGCTGCGGCCGAAGGCCAAATCCATGAAGTGCGCATGGTGACCCGCAAGCCGCCAGCCGGCTTAAAGGGTGCGCCACATCTGATTGAACACAACATCAGCGTAGACGGCTTGACTGAACCGCTGAAAGTCTTTGAAGGCAACGCCAGGGATGCGGCCAAGGGTTTCCCAGCCAACCTAAATGTGGTGGTCGCTTTGGCCTTAGCCGGCGTTGGCCCGGAGCAAACCAAGCTTGAAATCTGGGCTGACCCCACGGTGGCCCGTAATACACACACCATCCACGTGGATTCAGACTCAGCCAGGTTCACCATGACCATCGAAAACATTCCCTCAGACAATCCCAAAACCGGCCGCATCGTGGCGCAAAGTGTGGTTGCCTTGTTGCGCAAAATGCATGGCAGTTTGCGCGTGGGAACCTGATCTGTGTCCCACGGCGTTGTGATCGCGCGAAACCGTGACCACATAGGTCGCAAACCATTTACAAAGAGATGCACAAACAAGTCACAAACAGATGTACAAACCATTCGCAAATGATTCGCTGTTAAATTGTTTGTGAACCATAGAAACAATAGAGGGAAACATGGACCTTGAATTGACGTCCAAGCAGCGGGAACTGCAGCAAAAGACCCGCGAGTTTATAGCCAGCAAAGTAATTCCGTTGGAGTCGGATTCTCGACTCGGGGCCCATGGCCCTGAGGAATCACTGCGAGCGCAGCTTGTTGAGTTGGCCCGTGAGGCTGGGTTGCTCACACCACACGCGTCCGTCGAGATGGGTGGCTTGGGGCTCAGTCACATTGATAAGGCCATTGTGTTTGAAGAGGCAGGGTATTCAAGGCTCGGTCCAACGGCCTTGAATATTCACGCACCCGATGAGGGCAACATTCATTTGATGGAAGTGGTGGCAACGCCTGAGCAAAAAGAGCGTTGGCTGCGGCCACAGGTTCAGGGCCAGACCCGTTCTTGTTTTGCGATGACGGAGCCCGATGGCGCTGGCGCAGATCCATCGATGCTTTCGACCACCGCGGTGCGTGACGGTGATGACTTCATCATCAATGGCAAGAAATGGTTTATTACGGGGGCGCACGGCGCAGCCTACGTCATCATCATGGCAAAGCTTGAGGACGGCTCGGCCACCATGTTCTTGTCTGACATGGATGCACCCGGCATTGAGCTTGTGCGGCAGATGGATGCCATGGATACCTGTTTTACCGGTGGCCATGCAGTGATTCGATTTAACAACTTACGCGTTCCGGCGACACAGGTGTTAGGCGAACTGGGCAAAGGGTTTCGTTATGCACAGGTTCGGCTCGCGCCAGCACGTTTGACGCATTGCATGCGCTGGCTCGGTCAGGCGCGGCGCGCACATGACATTGCCACCGAATACGCTCGAACGCGCCAGGCGTTTGGAAAGCCGCTTGGCAAGCACGAGGGTGTGGGTTTCATGCTGGCTGACAACGACATGGACTTGCACACGGCTCGCTTGCACATTTGGCACACGGCATCGGTGCTCGATCGCGGTGAAACGGGCAACTTCGAGTCTAGTCGCGCCAAAGTGGTGTGCTCGGAGGCCGAGTGGCGTGTGGTTGATCGTTGTGTGCAGATTCTTGGCGGACAAGGTGTAACTGGTGAGACCGAGTTGATGCGTATCTTTATGGACATGCGTTCATTCCGTATCTACGACGGCCCAAGTGAAGTGCACCGCTGGAGCATGGCCAGAAAAATCCTGGATGGCAAGGCACCCACACCATGACGCAAGACATCCAATCATTGTTTCGTCTGGACGGCAAAGTGGCACTGGTGACGGGCGCCTCAAGCGGTCTGGGCCGACACTTCGCCAAGGTGATGGCGCAGGCGGGTGCCCATGTGGTGGTGGCTGCCCGCAGAAAAGAGCGCCTTGAAGCTTTGTGCGCGGAAATCGCAGCCTCAGGCGGGCGCGCCAGCCCAGTGACACTGGACGTGACAAATGCCACGAGTGTTGCACAGTGCTTTGATGCGTGTGAGAAAGTCGCAGGGGTTGCCGATATTGTTATCAGTAACGCTGGTACCACAGTGACCAAGATGGCGATCGATCAAACACCGGACGATTTTGATCAGGTCATGAACGCGAACCTGCGAGGCTGTTGGCTCGTGGACACTGAGGCAGCTAGAAGGCTGATCGCCGCAAAAAAGCCAGGCAGCATTGTGAATATCGCGTCTATCTTGGGCGCGCGCGTGGCAGCCGCGGTTGCACCTTATGCCATTTCCAAGGCGGGCGTTATTCAGGCGACCAAGGCCATGGCGCTTGAGTGGGCGCGCCATGGCATTCGCGTGAATGCGCTTTTGCCGGGCTATGTGCGCACCGAACTCAATAGCGAGTTCCTTGACAGTGATGTGGGTGACAAATTGCGCATGCGGGTGCCAAGTCGCCGGTTTAATGAACTGGCTGATCTCGATGGCCCTTTGTTGTTGCTTGCATCGGACGCGGGACGCGCCATGAGTGGCGCGACTGTCGAGGTTGACAGTGGCCACTTGGTGAGCGGTTTATGAGTCAGCAGGTCGTGTTGGATGAAGCGGCTTGGGCTAGGCTTGGAGCGTACTTGTTCGAGCTCGGTGTGACGCCGACAGCCGAAGTGACAGCGACGTTGCTCACCGGTGGACAATCCAACCCAACCTATCGACTTACAAGCGGTGGCAAATCGTTTGTGTTGCGTAAAAAGCCCACGGGCGACTTGCTGCCGTCGGCGCATGCGATTGATCGCGAATACCGGGTCATGAAGGCGTTGCAGGGCACCGCTGTGCCGGTGCCAGAGATGCTGGTGTATGGCGAGGACCCAAGTTTGATTGGCACGCCGTTTTACGTGATGCCTTTCTTAAACGGCCGGGTTTTATTTGACCAGACGCTGCCCGGCATGACGCCTAAACAGCGGGGCGCGGTCTATGCCAACATGAACCGCGCGATTGCCGAGTTGCATCGACTGGATCCGCAGGCAATTGGCCTGGGTGACTATGGCAAGGCAGGGAATTATTTTGGTCGGCAAATTCGGCGCTGGAGCCAGCAATATCGAGAGAACCATACCGAGCGTATTGCCTCGCTTGAGCATTTGATCGACTGGCTGCCTGAGCGCGTGCCCGATGGTGATCTCACCACCATCGTGCATGGCGACTACCGGCTTGACAATGTCATGCTGCATGCCAGCGAACCCCACGTGATTGCGGTGCTTGATTGGGAGCTCTCGACTCTGGGGCATCCACTGGCCGACTTCTCTTATCACTGCATGAGTTGGCACATACCGCCGACGTTGTGGCGTGGCATTGCAGGCTTGGATTTGACTGAACTCGGCATTCCGACTGAGCGTCAGTATATCGAGCAGTATGTGGCGGTGACGGGCTATCAAGGCGTCCAAGAACACTGGGACTTTTACCTGGCCTACAACTTTTTCCGGATTGCGGCGATACTCTACGGCATAGGAGAGCGTGCCAGGCAAGGTACGGCCACCGCAGCTGACGCCATGGACATGGCGGCCAAAGCCCAACCACTGGCTGACATTGGCTGGCACTACGCACAACAATACCAAGCCCAGAGAGGATGACATGGTTGACGGTCTTGCTCGCGATGCTGCCAATTTTGCGCCGCTATCGCCGTTGAATTTTTTGTTGCGTGCAGCGCTCGTGTATCCAGACCGTGTGGCGCTGGTGCATGGTGATTTACGGCAAACCTGGGGCCAAACTGATGAGCGTTGCCGCCGGCTGGCGAGTGCCTTGGTCAAGTTGGGTGTGAAGCCGGGTGATGTGGTCGCGGTCATGGCACCGAATATTCCGGCGCTCTATGAAGCGCATTTTGGGGTGCCGATGGCAGCCGCCACGCTCCTGGCTTTGAACACCCGGCTTGACGCAGACACCACCGCCTATATTCTGGAGCATTCAGAAGCCAAGGTCTTGTTGTGTGACCGCGAGTTCTCTGACCTCATGAGTGCGGTGCTGCCCAAGCTAGCCAACCCGATCACCGTCATTGACATCGATGACCCGATGTACGAAGGTCAGGGCGATCGGCTTGGCCAGATGGATTATGAACAACTGTTGGCGCAAGGCGATCCCGCCTTCGAGATGATCCTGCCGCAAGATGAGTGGGACAACATTAGCTTGAATTACACCTCGGGCACGACGGGGCGGCCCAAGGGAGCCTTGTATTCGCATCGAGCGACCTATCTGAATGCCATGGGCAACATGGTGTCAACTGGCATGCGCATGCAGTCCAAGTATCTTTGGACGCTGCCGATGTTTCATTGCAACGGCTGGTGCTTTCCCTGGACCATGGCCATGATCGCTGGGACCAACGTGTGTTTACGGCGGGTAGAACCCAAGGCAATTTTTGCGGCGATCAGGGATCACCACGTCGAGTACTTCTGCGCGGCACCCGTGGTCTTAACCATGCTCGCGCATGCACCCAAAGAGTATCGCTTTACCCCTGATTGGTTGGTGCAAGTCATTACAGGCGGGGCGGCCCCGCCGGCTGCGCTGATCGCCGCGATGGCTCAGTTGCGCATTGAAGTGACCCACATGTACGGGCTGACAGAGACCTTGGGACCATCGGTGATATGCGCCTGGCATGACCATTGGAATGCGCTTGGGCTCGATGAGCAGGCACGGCTTAAGAGCCGAATCGGCGTGCGCAAGCACACCATGGAAGACGCCATGGTGGTGGACTCGCAAACCATGGCGCCTGTGCCGTGGGATGGTAAGACGATTGGTGAACTCGTCTTGCGCGGCAACACCGTCATGAAGGGGTATCTTAAAAACCCGGATGCGACGAAAGAGGCGTTTAAGGATGGATGGTTTCACAGTGGTGATCTGGTGGTGGTTCATCCAGATGGTTACTTTGAAGTGAAAGACCGCCTGAAAGACATCGTGATCTCCGGTGGTGAAAATATTTCCACCGTAGAGGTAGAGGGTGTGCTTTACCGCCACCCGGCAGTGCTGGAAGCGGCAGTAGTTGCCATGCCACACCCAAAGTGGGGTGAGACACCGTGCGCGTTTGTTACGCTGAAAGAGGGTGCTCAGGCGACGTCTGAGGACATTGTCAAGTTTTGCCGCGAGCACCTTGCTGGGTTCAAGGTGCCTCATCGCATTGTTTTCGCTTCCTTGCCCAAGACGTCAACGGGCAAGATCCAGAAGTTTGTGTTGCGTGATCAGGCCAGACAGTTGACGGATAGCTAACTGGATCCAAGCGCAGTTAAGTCGTCGCCTGTTTGTGGATAACACGGGCGAGCTGACGTCAGTTTGGGTTCCCAGTGTCTTTAATTTCAAGCCTAGGTGGCTGGCTTAGGCTCTTCGTACGACAATCCATGGTCGACATGATCCTGCGCCATGGGGGTGGGTTGAGCCGCGCAAATTCCTGGGGTTTGACGAATGACGCGTCGAGAAAAAATGGCCTTGTTGTCAAAGGCGGTTCCACCTTGCCTGCGTTCAAGGGCAGGTTTAATTTCCAAATCCGGAATTGAATCCGCGTCCCGCATTCGCTCAGCGCAGGCTATACCAGACCCCACGGCCACTGCCATGCTGGTCCAGCGTGCCGCGTTCAACCAGCGCCCGGAAATGCTGCTTGAGCGTGTTTCGGCAGGCCCCGGTCAGCTTCATTACCTCACCGATGGTGATGCGACCATGCTCGCGGGCAAACTCGACGATCTGTAGCTGCAGCTGCGGCATGGCTGCCAGCACGATCCTCTCGCGCTCGACTTTCTTCTCCAGTCGCCGGACCTGCTCGGCCACGGAGCGTAGGAAGAACATCAGCCACGGCTGCCAATTCGGTGCCTCGGTGCGGATGGTGCCTTGCGTCTGGCGCAGCGACAGGTAGTAAGCTTCCTTGCTCTGTTCGACCACGCTTTCCAGCGAGCTGTACGGCACATAGGCGTAGCCCGCCTGCAGAAGCAGCAGCGTAGTCAGCACGCGCGATAGCCGCCCGTTGCCATCTTGGAAGGGGTGGATCTCGAGAAACACGACGACACACAGGGCGATGATCAGCAGTGGGTGCAAACGGGCCGTCTCACGTTCCTTGGTCACCCATGCCACCAGTTCCGCCATCAGACGGGGCGTATCGAAGGGCGAGGTCGTCTGGAAAACGATACCAATCTGAGCCCCGGTTTCGTCGAAGGCAGCGACGCTGTTCGAATTGGTCTTGTAGCTGCCGCGATGCCAGGTGTCCTTCTCGCTGTAGCGCAACAGGATCTGGTGCAACTGTTTGATGTGGTTCTCGGTGAACGGGATGTCCTGCCAGGATACGAACACCAGATCCATCAACTCGGCGTAGCCGGCCACTTCCTGCTCATCGCGGGTGGCGAAGGACTTGATCTCCAGGTTCGACAGTAGCTGCTCCACATCCCGGTCGGACAGCTTGCTGCCCTCGATGCGGGTGGAGGAGCCGATGCTCTCGATGGTGGCCACGCGCCGTAGCGCCGACAGGCGGTCAGGTGCGAGTGTGCCCAAGGCGCGCCAGGCGCCTTTGAACTCGTCGATCTTGGCGATGATGCTCATGATCTCCGGCGTGATCTGTAGGGTATCTGTTTTCAGCATGAACCAATACTACACCCATTTACACCCAATTTAGATTCGCGGCGTGGTGTGGTACACCAATTGCGTTGTCAGGTTTATATGTAAGTTATAGCTTGCAAAACCATCTTTTTTTACATAATATGCAAGTTATGACTGACAAAATTAGACTTGCTGACGAGCTAGGCGATCAATTGCGCATGCGCCGCGAGGCCTTGGGTATGAGCAAGTCTGAGCTAGCGGAAAGGGCGGGCAAAGTGCGCGAGGTGATCTATCGGTTGGAAGCTGGCGAGGACACCACGGTCTCGTCACTGATCGCTGTCATGTCTGCTTTGAAGCTAGCGATGCGACTTGAGCCCGCGGGTTTGCCAACAGCCGAGGAGGTGGCTAGACGGTTTCAGGAAGAGGACGATGATTCCTGAGAAGATCCGTTTGCTCAATGTTTCCATTGGTGACCCGGTGGGCATTCGGCCTGACCAGGCATGAGGCTAGTGTGGTGCGGCACTCAGTTTGTGTGGTGTCTGGTTGGCCGCATGGTTTGAGTCTTGTTGCGCTAGCTTCAGTCAGTGACTGCATGGTGGGCGAGTGGCCTATCAAAGCAATTTAACGCTGGATTTCTTAACTTATGCGCGGTCTACCAGACCGATAAACTCATGGACTGCCGATGCACCCCGCATTCACGCCCTTATGATCATACGAATGCCGGAGTGCGAGCATCATTTGCGCAAAGGGCCTTTGGTTAGCCGATCTGTCAGTCCAGTTACCAGTGACAGACCCACAAAAATGAGTCCGGCGCCCAGAAACGTGTGCCAGCCAAACGCTTCATTTAGAAAGATCACGCCCCAAAGCACACCAAACACAGGGATCAAGAAGGTGACAGTCAGTGCTGATGTGGCACCGATATCGGTCACGAGTTTGAAATAAAGCAGAAATGCAACCCCGCTGCAAAGAACGCCAAGCAGCAATACCGAGGCGATGACTGTTGGGGATAGTGCATGCGCTGACGGTTCAGACAGCAAGAAAAGTGGCGCCAATAGGATTGTGGCGCCCCACATGCTGCCATGCGCATTGGCCAAGGCCCCAACAGGTCTGGCTAAGCGCGTGTAATGTGAGCCAATGCCATAGCAGAACGCCGCGCCCAAGGCAGCCAGTATGGCAATGAGTCCACCAGGTGGCAGATTGAGGCTCTCAAAGCCAGTCAGCACGCATACACCCAGTATGCCAATGGCCATGCCAGCCAACGCGGCCCGTGTGACACGGGTCTTAAACCAGAATGCGCCAATTAAAGACGCCCAGATCGGCGCAGTGGAATTCAGGATCGCCAGCAGAGAAGCCGAAGCCGTCTGCGCTGCAAAGGCGAATAAAGAAAACGGCAAAGCCGCATTCAACATGCCGAGGATAAGGAAATGTTTGAAGTTCTTGCGGATCTCTAGTTTGCTGGCAAAAAAGATCGATACCCCCAGCAAAAATAGGGCACCAAGCGCGACACGCCAAAAAATCAGGTCTGTTGGCAAGAAATAAGGTGCACTGACCCGCATAAATAGGAACGAGGCCCCCCAAATGGCTGACAACAACAGCAGTCTGATGACACTCGAGGCAGGCAT
>CAZLFB010000021.1:0-11023 GCA_964558695.1 uncultured Orrella sp. | reverse complement strand
TCTGATTCCCGGTACCAATGAGTTTGATGTGTCAGCGGTGGTTGCACCGCTTTCGCACGGGGCGGGCATACACATGCTTCTGAACGTGGCGCGTGGTGCAGCCAATGTACTCATGCCCGGCGAGAAACTCGATCCAGAGGTTTTCTGGCAGTTGGTTCAAAAGCACCGAGTCACCAACGCTTTTACGGTACCCACGATTGTGAAGGTGCTCGTTGAGCACCCCGCAGTCGATGAATACGATCACAGCAGCTTGAAATTCATGATTTATGCCGGCGCCCCCATGTATCGCGCGGATCAAAAACTGGCGCTACAAAAGCTCGGTCCGGTATTGGTTCAGTATTTTGGTTTGGGTGAAGTCACTGGCTGTATCACGGTGTTGCCTGCGCACATGCATTCAGCCGATGATGAAGACCCCAATGCCAATATTGGTTCATGTGGCCGGCCGCGCACGGGCATGGAGGTGGCCATTCTGGATAAAGACATGAACCGGATGAGCACAGGCGAGGTCGGTGAGATTTGTGTGCGTGGCCCAGCGGTGCTGTTTGGGTATCACAACAATCCCGAGGCCACCGAGAAAGCGCTCAAAGGCGGCTGGTTTCATACCGGCGACTTGGGTAAGCTCGATGAGCGAGGGCTGCTCTACATTACCGGGCGAGAGTCAGACATGTACATCTCGGGTGGCTCAAATGTTTACCCGCGAGAAGTGGAAGAGGTCTTGCTGACTCACTCAGGGGTGCTGGAGGTAGCGGTGCTCGGTGTGCCGGATCCCAAGTGGGGCGAGGTTGGGGTGGCGGTGGTGGTTAGGCGTGCAGACATGCCTGAGGTCACTGCCCAAGAACTGTTTGCTCATCTGGAAGGTCGATGTGCGAAGTACCGGTGGCCACGCGAGTTCTTTTTTTGGGCATCGTTGCCCAAGTCTGGGTACGGCAAGATCACCAAAAAGGATGTGCGCGCGAAGTTGGTTGAGCGCGGCGAGGTTTCGGTCTAGGGGGCTAGGCCCAACCAAAGGCGTGGCAAGGGCATGCGTTAGAGGCAATTCGGGGTCTAAAACCTGTCAACGTGTTCTGACTTTGACTAATGGCTACGTGACTTTTTGACCCTCCACAGCCTACTTTGACAAACAAACCACTTTGACACATGCTTGGCATATACAGAGAGGGAATAATCATGCTGGCAGAGAGGCGAGTGAGGCTGTTCAGAAACGGTCGGAATCAAGCCATTCGGATCCCAAGGGAATTTGAGTTTGACGCGGAGGAAGTGATCGTACGGCGCGAAAACAAAAGACTCGTTGTGGAGCCAGTGTCTAAAAGGGGTTTGCTTGCCTTGTTAGCGCGTCTAAAGCCAATTGACGAGGACTTTCCTGATGTGGACTCGGATCTTGGTGCTTTGGATGATGTGAGACTATGACTGTTGTGCCGCGGGGCATCGCCAGACTATCGGCCCAACGCGCACCCTTCATTAAAATGCGGGGGATCATATCGGTACAATGTCGACCGTCTAGCGATTTAATAGAGTCAATGGGTGCGCTTGGAACCTACAGGAAATCGTATGCGAACGTTGCGCAAAGTCAAGATAGAGGGTTTCAAGTCAATTGCCTCAACGGTGTTAGAGCTAGGTGACCTTAATGTGGTGATTGGTGCCAACGGCTCAGGCAAATCTAATTTGATCGGCGTTTTTCGTCTGCTTGATCGTGTTTTGTCGCGAAACCTGCAGCTTTATGTGGCTAGTCAGCCTGACAGACTGCTGCATCATGGTCGCAAAGTGACTCCCTCGTTGTCTCTGGACTTTGAGTTTGAAAATAATGCCTATGGCATTCGCTTGAAAGCGGTACAGGACACTTTGATTTTTGAGTCGGAGAGTGTGTCATACACCGGTAGGATGTCTTACGGTGAGCCAATTGCAATCGGGCACAAGGAGAGCCGGTTAGAAGAAGCGGTTACATCGCATCAAAACCGCATCCCTCGATACGTCTTTCCCAAAGTCAAGAACTTGGTTGTCTATCACTTTCATGACACTTCAGATAGTTCGCCTGCCAAGCAATCGGTCGATGTCGATGACAACCGTTTTTTTCGGTCAGATGCCGCAAATCTCGCAGCGTATTTGTACTGGTTGCAACAAAAGCACCCCGTTGAATTTCGCCATATTGAAGAGCATGTCCGTTTAGTGGCACCTTTTTTTGACTGTTTTGTTCTGGCACCAAGCCAGCTGAATGAAACAAAAATCAAACTTGAATGGCGTCAGAAAGGCTCAGATGCCTATTTTGATGCGTATGCTTTGTCGGACGGCACGCTCCGATTTATTTGCCTAGCAACGCTTCTTTTGCAACCACAGCCACCAGAGTTGATACTGCTTGATGAGCCCGAGCTTGGCTTGCACCCTTTCGCCATTCGTATCTTGGCTGAGATGCTTGAAGCGGCAGCCAATCGTGTGCAGGTGATGTTGGCCACACAGTCGGTCACTCTTCTGAATCAGTTTCAAGCCACGGACATCATCATCGCAGAAAACGATGGAAGAGCCACTACATTTCACCGCTTAGACACACAGCAACTTAGTGGCTGGCTCGATGATTACAGTTTGGGCGAGCTTTGGGAAAAGAATGTTATCGGAGGGCGTCCATGACGCGGTTGCTGGTGCTAGTCGAGGGCCAGAGCGAAGAGGTTTTTGTCAAACAAACGTTGGCACCGCACCTCCAGGATTTCGGTGTTTTTGTGCAGAATCCTAAAATTTTGTGGACGAAACGACTTGCCAGTGGTGGTGGGTATCGCGGTGGCGTTTCTAGCTGGCAGCAAATCAAGCGCGATTTGCTCGCTTTGCTTCGAGACTCCGGTGCGTGGGTTACCACGCTGATTGATTTCTATGGTTTACCGAAAGATTTTCCGGGCATTGACATCATGCAGTCAGTCGCTCACCCACAGGCCAAAGTCGAGGTTGTGCAGTCGAAGTTGGCGCAGCAGGTGCAGCACCCTCGTTTTTTGCCGTTTTTGGTGTTGCATGAATTTGAAGCTTGGGTTTTCAGTGATCCGGTCACGGTTCAAGATCATTTTGCGATTCCGACACTGGCGGATCAAATAGACGCTGTCGTTAAGCAAACGGGTGGGCCAGAGCGAATAAATCACGGGCCTGCGACACACCCCAAAGCCCGCTTACGGGATCTGATCGGTAGCTATAAAGAGACATCTGATGGCCCGACTTTGATTGCCAAGATCGGTTTGGAGCGAATAAGAAAGGCTTGCCCGCATTTCCACGCTTGGGTGAGCCGTCTAGAGTCGCTTGGTAGCACACTGAATACTCGTTAATGGTTGTATTGGTCTTGTCTGTGAGACTACCGGCAGGTAGTGTCGTCACCCCGGCTAAAATACAACCATCGTTTAACTTTTGTGGTTGGTTCACGTGTCTGACACCCTCACGCTTGCCGGTTCCTCGGCCATTTCCCCGTTTCGTGCTCAGCAGTTGTTGGAGAGGTTCGCAGCCGCTGGTCTGCCAGTTGCTGCCGTGCAGGCGCGCTTTGAACATTACCTCTGGACGGGTATGCCACTGACCGAGGCGGAACATCAGCGGGTCGCGGCGCTGTTGGACTATGGAGTGCTCACGGATGCGCCGCTGGACGAATCAGATGCCCTGGTGCTGCGGGTATTGCCACGCTTGGGAACGGTTTCTCCATGGGCGAGCAAAGCAACCGACATTGCGCATAACTGCGGCATGGGATTTGTGAAACGCATTGAGCGTGGGGTTCGCTATGTGTTGACCATTAAGCGCGGTCTGCTGTCCAAGAAAAAGCTCTCTGCGCTTGATCTGGCCGCCGTTGCCAGCCTGTTGCATGATCGGATGACCCAGACGGTTGTTGACGCTGACTTTGATGTGTCGGTGCTGTTTGAACCCCGCCAAGGCAAGCCGGTTCAGACCGTGGATGTGCTGGGTGTTGGTAAGGCTGCATTGCAAGCCGCCAATACGCAGTGGGGTTTGGCGCTCTCCGACGATGAAATCGAGTATCTGGTGGACTCATTTGTTTCGCTTGGTCGCAACCCGACCGATGTTGAGCTCATGATGTTTGCGCAGGCCAACAGCGAACATTGCCGCCACAAGATCTTTAATGCGCAGTGGGTCATTGATGGTCAGCCGAAAGACAAAACCCTGTTTGGCATGATTCGCGAGACCCACGCCAAACAGCCTCGCGGGACGGTGGTGGCCTACTCGGACAATGCCGCCATCATGCAAGGCGGTGCGGCCGTGCGGTTTGAACCCGAGGTTTGGGTGGCAGATAGTCAGGGAGATCGCACCGCCGGCCCAACGACCTATGGTCGTCGCCAAACCGTGGTGCATACCTTGATGAAAGTCGAAACCCACAACCACCCGACAGCGATTGCTCCGTTTGAAGGGGCGTCAACCGGGGCCGGCGGTGAGATTCGCGACGAGGGTGCGACAGGGCGGGGTTCGAAGCCCAAGGCCGGCTTGACGGGTTTTACGGTGTCGCACTTGCGCTTTGAGGACGACCTTCAACCTTGGGAGGCTGACCATCATGGCTTGCCTGACCGAATTGCTTCGCCTTTGCAAATCATGATCGATGGGCCACTCGGTGGCGCGGCGTTTAACAACGAGTTTGGACGCCCTAACATTCTGGGTTACTTCCGCAGCTTCGAGCAAAGCGGTGGTGGCTTGCGGTGGGGCTATCACAAGCCGATCATGATCGCCGGTGGTTTGGGTAGCATCGACGATGCCTTAACGCACAAGGATCCGTTGCCGCCTGGTGTGCTGTTGATTCAGCTCGGTGGCCCGGGTTTGCGCATTGGCATGGGTGGTGGTGCAGCGTCCAGCATGGGTGTGGGCGCTAACCAGGCCGAACTGGATTTTGATTCGGTGCAACGTGGCAATCCCGAGATCGAGCGTCGTTGCCAAGAAGTGATTGACCGCTGCTGGCAGTTGGGTCGTGACAACCCGGTGTTGGCGATTCATGATGTGGGCGCGGGTGGACTGTCCAACGCCTTTCCTGAACTGGTCAATGATGCAGGACGTGGCGCGGTTTTTGATTTGCACCAAGTTCGGCTTGAAGAGTCGGGCATGTCGCCAGCCGAGATCTGGACCAACGAAAGCCAGGAGCGCTATGTGTTGGCGATCCAGCCAGATGACTTGCCCCGGTTTGCTGCGATTGCCGAGCGCGAACGTTGCCCGTTTGCGGTGATCGGGCATGCGACCCAAGAGCGACAGTTGAAGGTGATCTTTGGCGAGGATGCCCCAGTGGATGTGCCCATGGATGTCATTTTAGGCAAGCCCCCGAAGATGACGCGCGACGTGACGCACGAGGCGCCTGTGGCTGAAGCCATGGATTTGACGGTGATCGATCTCGATGAGGCTGTGAGCCGAGTCCTGCGCCACCCCACCGTGGCCAACAAGAGCTTCTTGATCACCATCGGCGATCGCACAGTCAGTGGTCTGGTTAGCCGTGACCAGATGGTCGGTCCATGGCAGGTGCCGGTGGCTGATTGTGCGGTGACCTTGACAGACTACGACAGCGATCGAGGCGAGGCCATGGCCATGGGTGAGCGAACCCCTTTAGCCATGTTTAATGGACCAGCGTCAGCTCGCATGGCGATTACCGAGGCGCTGACAAATTTGGTCGCAGCCGATGTGCAGTCGATCGAAGACATCAAGCTGTCGGCCAACTGGATGGCGGCTTGTGGCTCACCTGGGCAAGACGCTGTGCTGTTTGATACGGTTCAAGCAGCTAGTGAGTTTTGCCAGGAAGCTGGACTGTCGATCCCCGTTGGTAAAGACTCCTTGTCAATGCGCACACGTTGGCAGGTGGGTCAGGCTCAAGATGGCCAAGCCACCGAGGTCATTGCACCGGTCTCGCTGATCGTTACGGCCTTTGCACCGGTGGCCGACGTTAAAAAAACCGTCACGCCCCAACTGCGCACTGACCTGGGTCCCACCACGCTGATTCTGGTGGACTTGGGCCAAGGTCAGCGCCGTATGGCTGGCTCTGTGCTGGCGCAAGTGGCAGGGCAGCTCGGTGAAGAAGTGCCCGATGTGGTGGATGCAGATATGCTGCGCAGCTTTTTTGCGACGCTACGCGCTTTGATTGACTCAGGCGTTGTGCTGGCCTACCACGACCGCTCAGACGGTGGCTTATTTGCCACGCTATGCGAGATGGCGTTTGCTGGTCATTGCGGTATTTCCATCAATCTGGACTTGCTGACTATCGATCCCTACGCGGCTGACTGGGGGGACTTTAAGATTCGGCCTGATCAGGTGGCTGTCCAACGCAGTGAGCTCACGTTAAAAGCACTGTTTAACGAAGAGGCTGGTGCAGTCATTCAAGTGCCTTCGAGCGAGCGTGATGCGGTTATGCAGGTCCTGCGTGGCGCGGGGTTGTCCAAGCACGCGCACGTCATTGGCATGCCCAACACCATCGATGAGATTGAGTTTTTCCGGGACGCTAAAAAGATTTGGGGTAAGCCTCGGTCAGCACTCGCCAAACGCTGGTCAGAAGTCAGTTGGCGCATCGCTGGCCTGCGTGACAACCCAGCGTGTGCTGATGCTGAATACAAGCTTTGGGATGATGCCCAGGATCCAGGGATGTCTTGCGTGGTGCCGTTTGATCCGCAAGAAGACATTGCCGCGCCTTTTATCGCCACGGGCGTTCGTCCGAAGGTGGCGATTTTGAGGGAGCAGGGCTGCAACAGCCAGGTTGAGATGGCTTGGGCGTTCGATCGGGCCGGGTTTGAGGCGGTGGATGTGCACATGACGGATTTGCAACAGGGCCGTGCTGACCTCGGTTCGTTTAAGGGGCTTGTCGCCGTTGGTGGTTTTAGTTACGGCGACGTCTTGGGGGCTGGTGAAGGTTGGGCGCGAAGCATCTTGTTCAATGATCGGCTCTCGACCATATTTGCGGACTACTTTGCCCGTGGCGATGTGTTTGGTCTAGGCGTATGTAACGGTTGCCAGATGCTGGCTGCGTTGGCGGGTATGATCCCGGGTGCCGAACACTGGCCACGCTTTACCCGTAACCAATCAGAAAAGTACGAAGCCAGACTGTCCTTGGTTGAAGTGGCCGATTCGCCGTCGATTTTCTTTAAGGGCATGGCCGGCACTCGGGTACCAGTGGCGGTGGCCCATGGTGAGGGCTTTGCTGACTTCAGGCGCCAGGGCGATGCTGCCAAGGTGATTCGTGCGATGCACTACGTCGATCATCACGGTCAGGCCACTGAAGCCTATCCGTTTAACCCCAATGGCAGTCCGCAAGGATTGACGGCAGTCACGACGGCCGACGGGCGCTTTACCGCGCTCATGCCGCATCCGGAGCGGGTCACGCGTAACGTCATGATGTCATGGCACCCCGAGCGTTGGGGTGATGGGGATACCGGTGGGATGGATTCTCCTTGGATGCGGTTTTTCCGGAATGCAAGGGTGCACATCGGTTGATGGTGGGATGGTTGTCTGCGGGTTGTATGCGGTTTGTCTGACGTTTTGATGGCATGTGTGCGGGGTTGGTGTCGAATGCCCATTTTGCTCTGCTGAAAACACCGCGGCGCTCACGTATAATCTTGCTTTGCGCCCGGAGTTTTCTATGCGTCTAAGTCAAACTGCGCTCACCTTTGATGATGTTTTGCTGGTGCCTGCGTATTCGGATGTGTTGCCACGCGACACCTCGCTGGTCACCCAGCTGACCCGCCAAATTTCCCTAAATATCCCTTTGGTATCAGCTGCGATGGATACCGTGACCGAGGCGCGTCTAGCGATTGCCATGGCACAAGAGGGTGGCATTGGCATCATTCATAAAAACCTGACCGCCGATGAGCAGGCCGCTGAGGTCTCGCGGGTCAAACGCCATGAGTTTGGCATTGTGATTGATCCGGTGACTGTGACCCCATCCATGCGCGTACGTGACGCGATCGCACTTCAAAAGCAGCATGGCATTTCTGGTTTGCCCGTGGTCGAAGGTGGCAAGGTGGTCGGTATCGTCACCAACCGAGATTTGCGGTTTGAAGAGCGTCTGGACGAGCCGCTTAAGAACATCATGACGCCGCAAGATCGCTTGGTCACCATGCCTGAAGGAGCCACGCTCGATCAGGCTCAGTCGCTGATGCACAAGCACCGCTTGGAGCGGGTTCTGATTGTCAACGACAAGTTTGAGCTTTGCGGTCTGGCCACCGTTAAGGACATTGTTAAAAACACCGAACATCCGATGGCCAGCAAAGACAGCTTTGGTCAGTTGCGTGTGGGTGCGGCCGTGGGTGTGGGTGAGGATTCGGACGAACGAATTGAAAAGCTCGTGGCTGCCGGCGTCGATGTGATTGTGGTCGATACGGCGCATGGGCACTCGGCTGGCGTGATTAGCCGTGTGAACTGGATCAAGCAACGCTTTGATAAGGTCCAGGTCATTGGTGGCAATATTGCCACGGGTGCGGCCGCCAAGGCGTTGCTCGACGCCGGTGCAGATGGTGTGAAAGTCGGTATTGGGCCTGGCTCGATTTGTACGACACGAATTGTGGCTGGGGTCGGTGTGCCGCAAATATCGGCCATCTCGGATGTGGCCAAAGCCTTGGATGGCACGGGTGTGCCGCTGATTGCTGACGGTGGCGTGCGCTACTCAGGCGATATTGCCAAGGCGATTGCCGCGGGTGCATCAGCGGTCATGATGGGTGGCATGTTTGCCGGTACTGAAGAGGCGCCTGGTGAAGTGGTGCTGTTTCAGGGTCGTTCTTACAAATCCTATCGTGGCATGGGTAGTCTGGGTGCCATGGCCGATGGTTCAGCCGATCGTTACTTCCAGGATTCATCGAGCAACAACGACAAGTATGTGCCCGAAGGCATCGAGGGGCGTGTGCCGTACAAGGGAAGTGTCTTGGCGATCATCTATCAACTCGTGGGTGGCTTGCGAGCCTCCATGGGCTATTGTGGTTGTGCCTCGATTGAAGAGATGCGCACCAAGCCGAGTTTTGTGCAAATCACGGCGGCTGGCATTCGTGAGTCTCACGTCCATGACGTGCAGATCACCAAGGAAGCCCCCAACTACCGCGCGGACTAATTGTGTCAATGCATGAACGAATTCTGATCCTCGACTACGGGTCGCAGGTTACTCAACTGATTGCCCGCCGGGTGCGCGAAGCCGGTGTGTATTGTGAATTGCACCCGGGCGATGTGTCCGAGGCGTTTCTACTCGAACAAAAGGCGCATGGTTTAAAAGGCATTATTTTGTCGGGCAGCCATTTGTCTGCGTACGATGAAGATGCCCTGAAAGTGCCACCAGCCGCATTTGCGCAAGGTGTTCCGGTGCTGGGCATTTGCTACGGCATGCAAGCCATGGCGATGCATTTTGGGGGGGAGGTCACCCACGCACACCATCGTGAGTTCGGCTACGCCGAGGTTCGGGCGCGCGGCCACACGAAACTCTTTGATGGCATTGAAGACTTCAGCACGGCCGAAGGCCACGGCATGCTCAAGGTCTGGATGAGCCATGGCGATCAGGTCACTAGCCTGCCGACAGGGTTTAAGCTGATGGCATCAACACCCTCATGTCCGATTGCTGGCATGGCGGATGAGACAAAACAGTTTTATGGCGTGCAATTCCACCCCGAGGTGACGCATACAGTTCAAGGTCAAGCGATGCTCACGCGCTTTGTGCGTGACATCTGCGGCTGTCATGCTGATTGGAACATGCCGGATTATGTTGATGAGGCGGTGGCCAAGATTCGCGAGCAGGTCGGTAGTGATCATGTGATCCTAGGTCTCTCGGGTGGTGTGGATTCTTCAGTGGCGGCTGCGCTCATTCACAAGGCCATTGGCGATCAATTGACTTGCGTCTTTGTGGATCACGGCTTATTGCGGCTAAATGAAGCCGAGCAGGTGATGTCAACATTTGCGGAACACATGGGTGTCAAAGTCATTCATGTCGATGCCACTGATGACTTTATGGGAAAGCTTGATGGCGTCACAGACCCGGAAGCCAAGCGCAAGATCATTGGCAAAGAGTTTGTGGAAGTGTTTCAGCGTGAAGCCAGCAAAATTGAGAATGCCAAGTGGCTCGCCCAAGGCACGATTTATCCCGATGTGATTGAGTCAGCCGGGGCTAAAACGGGCAAGGCGGTCTCGATCAAGTCGCACCACAATGTGGGTGGTTTGCCCGAGACGCTGAACTTGAAACTGCTTGAACCATTGCGAGAACTATTTAAAGACGAAGTCAGGAAGTTAGGTGTTGCTCTGGGTTTGCCACCCGGGATGGTCTATCGCCATCCTTTTCCTGGTCCTGGCTTGGGCGTGCGGATTCTGGGTGCAGTCAACAAACAGTTTGCTGATTGGCTCAGAGAGGCTGATGCGATTTTTATTGAAGAGCTCAGAAACACCATTGATCCAGAAACGAATCAATCATGGTACGACCTGACTTCTCAAGCGTTTGCGGTGTTCTTGCCCGTGAAATCCGTTGGTGTCATGGGCGATGGCCGCACCTACGAATATGTCGTGGCGCTCAGGGCGGTGCAGACATCAGACTTCATGACCGCGGATTGGGCACCGCTGCCGTATCAGTTGCTATCAAAGGTTTCGTCACGCATCATCAATGAGGTCAAGGGCATTAACCGGGTGGTGTATGACGTGTCGACCAAGCCGCCGGCCACGATCGAGTGGGAGTGATGGTGTCTGATCGACCAGAAATTGTCATCATCGCTGGTCCAAATGGTGCCGGCAAGACAACATTCGCAAAAAATACCTTGCTTAACTCCAACAACCGATGCCTTTTGTAAATGCTGATTTAATCGCGGCTGGCATCGCGCCGCTATCGCCTGACTCGGCTGCTTTATTGGCAGGGCGCCTCATGATTGAGGAAATGGATCGGCTAGTTCAGCAAAACAAATCTTTCGCCTTTGAGACAACGTTGGCTGGCATTGGATACGCTAAGAAGCTCTCAGCGTGGTCTGATTTGGGTTATTCGGTTTCGTTGCTGTTTCTTCGTCTGCCCGATGTCACTCATGCCCTTGACCGTGTGTGCGCCAGGGTGGTTCAAGGCGGGCACGACATTCCAGAGGCAGTG
>CAZLFB010000020.1:0-5830 GCA_964558695.1 uncultured Orrella sp. | reverse complement strand
CAAGCCCAGCAAGAACATGGCTAACGACACCTGGGTGATCTTGCTGCGCCAGACCATTTGACCGTACTCATGGTCGATCATTGACCTGACAAGAAGGTATGCCGTGATCAGTCCTGAGGACACGTAAATGCCTGGCTTCCAGACGAAAACCGACACCGCAAACAACAGTGTTAAGAATGACTCGGTGCGCTCAAAGTTTCTCGTGGTGATCATGCGAAAGGCAGGGAAACGATTGTTTTCACTTTGGTTTGTTGTTCAGATGCGGAACTATAAACGATGTATTGATCGCGCTACACAAGAGGGTGCCCTTAGAAAACTTGGTTTTTTAGATCTCTGAGCCAATACACAATCAGCCCAGCATATTCTTTGATGATGCTGCGACTCGCGAGCAAGGTATGAAGGTCCGGTGACCAGCGGTTTTGGGTTGCGACGCCTAGTGGCTCGATTTGTCGTGCCAGTGGTGCGGCGGTCACAGCGATCGCTGTATTGTTAAATGCCGCCACTGCTCGCGGCATGTGAAGCGCGGAGGTGACCAACAAAACGCGATCCAGATTCAGCTCCTGAAGGGTTTTTTGCGTTAGTTCGGCATTTTCCAGAGTGCTTTGGCTTTGGGTTTCCTGCAGAATTACCTCTGCCGGTATACCCATGCGCTCAAGTGATCTGGCCATATTGGCCGTGTCGCTGATATTGCCCTCTAATGCACCGCCCGAGAGCACGATCACGGGAGCCCGGTTGGCCAGGTAGAGCTCGGCCGCCAAGGATTCGCGACCGACCACATTGGCTCGATCAAACGGCTCAAACCAGTTGCGGCGATTACCCTGAATGTGACCGCCGAGTACCACAATCGCTTGCGCTTGCGGGTAGGCCGCGGGGTCTTGCTCAGGAAATCGTTGCTCGAGCCATCCGCCGGTCGCCAGTGTCGTTACTGGTAGAGACCAGAGCAGGACCCAGGACAATCCTAGCAACAAGCAAAATATGGCGATGATTCGTCGTCTCACCAACAGCAGGAACACAGCAACTACCACCAGTGCGACCAGCACATTGGGCGGGAATAAAAGGCTGTAGGCCAGACTATTGAGCATGGCTCTAGTCTAAAACGAGTTAGGGCTGACGTTGCTCTTCTTGCGCGAGCGTTTGTTGTAATTTTTCCAAGACGCTGACCGCGCTGGGCCAGTGTCCATTGGAGCCCAGAGTCATTGCCTTCTCTGACCAAGGGCGAGTATGGGCAGGATCAGTCACGCCGAATAACGTTAACTGGTTCGCACCGGCCAGAGCCGCCAAATGAGAAACGCCAGAGTCGTTGCACACCACGAGGCTTGCTAGCCGGGTCAGGGCGCAGAAACTTGTAAGCGGCAGTGGATCAATCAAGACAGCAGTGGGGCAGGCTTGTTTGGCCTGGTCGCGTTCGTGTACCGGCGGGCACGCCGCGACTTCAAGTCCCTGACTCATTAGCTGCTGGGCGAGCTGTGCGAAGTGCGGCCAGACCTTGATCTTGCCATGGTGAGTACCAGTGGCCGTGGGCGCCAAAAGGATGAAGTGATGGGGTTTTAGTCCGGCTCGATGGATTGCGGCCAGCGCTGCCTTCTGCGCGTCTTCACTGATGGTGAGTGTAAGTCTCTTGGGTACTAGCGGCAGTTCTGGTGCGTGGGTGCCTGGCATGTTTAGACCCCAGGCCTTGGTTGCCTCTTGCGTCAAGCGCCACCACTTTTCAACGGCATGCGCTGCTTGGCTGCTTTTGTTGATAGGCCAGTGCAACAGCAGACTGCGGCCGTCGTCACGATAGCCAGCTGATTTGATGCCCGCCAGTGCAAATAGGGCTGCACTAGATAGCGAGTCAGGCAAAAGCAGTCCAACACTGGCTCGGCAGATGTGCTTGGGAATGGCGCTGATCGCTTGCCGATCCATGAGAAATTTGCCCGTCAAGCTCACAAATTGGTCTGGGACAAACTGAGCAACCAGATCTTTAGACCAAGGCCTGCCGCACACAATCAAAGGGTGACCCGTGTCTGCCAAGGCGTTCAAAGATGGCAAACTCATGCACACATCACCGATCCAGTTTGGCAGGCGAATGATGATTGGTGCGAGTGTGCTGTCAGCTTGGTTCACGGTCATGGTGTGTAAAGGACTGAATGGGTGCGGGGTATGGCAGCCAAGGCGTGCTAAAAGTTGTTGACCGGATTCGGGTCGGTACAATGCTGATTTTCGGCCTAGCTGCCACATTATGGCTGCTGGTTCTGGTTTGCTCAAATCGAAGGTTCAAGTTGAAAGAGGCTCCCGCTCATTCGCACGCAGACCATCCCTTAAAAAGCGCAGTCTGGGGACGGATTTATCAACGTGTCGGAAAGTTCTGGAAAGTGCTGGCCGCCGCGGCATTTTTTATGGCCATTGCAGCCGCAACCCAGCCAACGCTAGCCGTGGCCATGAAGCCCCTGCTCGATGAGGGTGTCAGTGGAGCCAAGCCAGGTTATGTCTGGCAGATTCCTTTGGCGATTGTTGGCCTGGTTTTGTTGCGAGGCCTATGTGCATTCGTGAGCGACTACTTGCTTGCCTGGGTGGCGAATCATATGTTGGTCGGGCTGCGTCGTGACATGTTCGATCGTCTGCTGTCCTTGCCGGACGATGAGTTTAAGCGCGGCGACAGTGGGCGGTTGATGAACCGTTTCACGGTCGATGCCGGCAACATCACGTTTACCGCCACGAGCATCGTCACCGTGCTGGTTCGAGAAACCTTGGTAGTGATCTCTTTGCTAGCGGTGCTCTTTTATATGTCCTGGCAATTGACCATCATTATTTTGGTGGTAATGCCCGCGTCGGTGTTCATTTCGCGTTTGTTTATGAAACGCTTGCGTCGAATTAACCGGGAAACGATTAGCAGCAATGCTGGACTTGCGGATGTGGTGTCAGAGGGTATTTCTGGTCAACGAGTGATTAAGCTTTTTGACGGTTACGAGGTTGAAAGAGACCGTTTTAGTCACGTCAATGGTCAATTACGTCGTCATCAGATGCGCACGGCGATCGCGGATTCTGCCTTGCGCTCGATCGCTCAAGTGATTATTGCAGTGGCGGTGGCAATCGCCATTGGGGTGGCATTGAACGAGACCACCTCTGGCGTGTTGTCTGTTGGTAGCTTTGCGGCTTTTATGGCGGCGCTTGCTCAGATATTTGATCCAGTCAAGCGTTTAACCAGCGTTTTGAGCAACATGCAGCGCATGCTAGCGTCAGCAGAGAGTGTGTTTGATCTGATTGATAAACCAGGTGAAGACAGGGTTACTGGCGGTGATTTTTCCGGTGCGGTTCATGGACGGGTTGAGTTCAGCCACGTGACGCAGCGATTCGAAGATGCCGAGCGTGACACCTTGCAAGACGTGTCACTGGTTGTGCAGCCAGGGCAAATCGTCGCATTAGTTGGACGTTCCGGCAGCGGCAAAACGACGCTGGTCAATATGCTGGCACGGTTTGTATTGCCCTCATCAGGGTCTGTTCGCATCGATGGTGTCGACATCCAGACCCTTTCTCTGCAAAACTTGAGGGCTAAACTTTCTTTGGTTAGTCAGGACGTCGTGCTCTTTAACGGCACGATTGCCTCGAACGTGGCCTATGGTGCTTTGCAAGCTGTCACTGAACGTCAGATTCGTGATGCCTTAGCGGCAGCCAACTTGGTCGAATTTGTCGATGGTTTACCAAATGGTATTCACACCGAGGTTGGAGAGAACGCCACGCGACTTTCAGGTGGCCAACGGCAGCGGCTAGCCATTGCTCGGGCCTTGATTAAGAATGCACCGATTTTGATTTTGGATGAGGCAACTTCGGCGCTCGATAACGAGTCAGAGCGGCAGGTTCAGGCCTCACTCGAGACCCTAATGAAAGGGCGCACCACCCTGGTGATTGCGCATCGGCTGTCTACAGTGCAAAACGCTGATCGCATTGTGGTGCTTGATCACGGTCGCATCATTGAAAGTGGATCTCACCAGGACCTTCTGGCCATCGATGGTGCTTATGCTGCCCTCTTTAAGATGCAGTTTGCTGGTGAGGACCAATAGGCACGGTACGTTCCACTGTCACAGCAGCACAATGTCGTATTGTTCTTGGGTGCAGCTGGTAGAGACTTCAAGCGAGATCGGCTTGCCAATGTGATCGCTGAGTTGGGCCAAGTGCTGGCTTTCTTCCTCTAGGAAAAGGTCGATCACCGACTGCGATGCCAAGATACGATATTCACGCGGATTGAATTGACGCGCCTCGCGCATAATTTCACGAAGAATTTCGTAACACACGCTACGTGCAGTCATCACCTGGCCGCGGCTCTGGCAGGTGGGGCAGGGTTCGCAAAGGTGGTGAGCCAATGCATCACGCGTGCGTTTGCGTGTCATCTCCACTAAACCGAGCGGGCTAAACTCACTGACCGTGGTGCGCGTTCTGTCTTGCTCGAGTGCCTGCTTTAGTGCGTCTAATACCGCTCGTTGATGTTCCTCGTCATGCATGTCAATAAAGTCGATGACAATGATGCCGCCGAGGTTGCGCAAGCGCAGCTGCCTAGCGAGTGCGTACGCGGCCTCGAGGTTATTACGAAATATCGTGTCGTCGAAATTGCGTCCCCCGACGAACCCACCGGTATTGACGTCGATGGTGGTCAAGGCTTCGGTTTGGTCAATGATCAGATAGCCGCCAGACTTTAAATCAACGCGGCGCGCGAGCGCCCGCTTGAGCTCTTCCTCAACATTGGCCAGATCAAATAAGGCACGCTCACCCTCGTAGTACTTGATCTTTTGGCTGGTCTCGGGTGTGTATACATCAGACCATTGCTGCATCTGGGTGGCGATGTCTGGACAGTCCACTAAGATGCGGTGGGTGCGAGGGCCGGCGATGTCGCGCAGCACCCGCTGCGACAGCGTCAAGTCCTGATAGAGAAGGGCGGGCGCCGCAATTGCCTTGGCTGTGGCCTGAATGTTTCGCCACAAACGCATGAGGTATTCGATGTCTGTTTGTAGGGCTTGATCACTGGCATCTTCAGCCTGCGTGCGAACAATAAATCCACCCTGACATTGGGCTGGTCTTAGCCGCTCTAGTCGTTCACGCAAAGTCTGTCGCTCTTGCTCTGACTCAATACGTTGAGATACGCCGATGTGAGGGTCATGGGGCAGGTATACCAGCAGGCGACCAGCCAGGCTGATTTGCGTGGAAAGTCGTGCACCCTTGGTCCCGATCGGATCTTTGATGACCTGAACCATGACAGTTTGGCCTTCGAACAGCAGTTTCTCTATTGGCGTGGTTGTGGTGCCTGCGATGCGCTCCAAGCGATTCTCGCGTACGTCTGCTATGTGTATGAAGGCAGCCCGTTCTAGGCCGATTTCAATAAAAGCGCTTTGCATGCCTGGCAAAACCCGCACGACCTTGCCCAATCTCACGCTGCCAACTTGCCCGAGTTGGATGTTGCGCTCGAGGTGTAATTCCTGCACTGCACCCTGGCACACCAAGGCAACCCGGGTCTCAAATGGGGTGACATTGATCAGAATATCTTCGGTGGATGAATCCATTTGGGTAGCGCTCGAGTGAGGTGGGTCGGTGTATTTCTACAGAGTCTAGCCTTATTCGGGCTAACCCGAACGTTTCGTTTGACAACGAAAAAAAACACGTTCATAATCTCGTTTCTTCGCTTCTGAAACGTAATACGCCGTTCACGGCGAATCAAAAAGCGAATCTAGCGGGAAGCAAAATCAGCTTATGCGCTAAATGTTCTTTAACAACGAAACAACCGATAAGTGTGGGCACTTGGGTCTTAGGGACGTTGAGTGACTGGGTAATGATTGGATGCTGGGATTCGTTCTGGTGTTTG
>CAZLFB010000019.1:0-6321 GCA_964558695.1 uncultured Orrella sp. | reverse complement strand
CAGGTTGGTGCCTTAGGCACTGTGCACCAATTCAGTCGCCATGTGTTCAGCCCGCTTTTTTATGAGGTTTTGAATCTTGCCGATGATGGGATGGTCAATGCCTTCATCGCGTAACTCGGCAGCCAGGTCTGTGCTGGCATCAAATAGTTTGTTGGCCATTTTTTGCATTTCTTGCATGAGCAAGCGTTGGGCAGGTGCAGTGTCTGACACTAGCGTTAGCCAGTGTTTGAGATGAACGGTGTCTGGCCGATTGCGGCCACCAATGCGCATGGACAGTCGCTTGGTCATTGACGGGTAGACAGCGGTGCAGATTGCATCGTAAACAGGTGCCAAGTCCGGTGTGTTTTCACGATAGAGCAGCGCGTAGTTTTTGCCATGAGCATCGGCATTCCCAATCAAAAAATGAAATATCAACATCCTCAGAAACGCGAGGTTTTCGGCCCCAGGTGCACGTGTGTGATTGCGCAGCAGCTCCAATGACTGATTCACGCCGGGGCCACCCTCGTCTTCGTATTTAAGCTGTGGCGCAATTCCAAGAGCTTGGCAGAAGTCTTCTTGATGAAGGCGACTGATCGACCCTTCAAAATCGCGCGTTCGATCGTAGCGCTCAATCAAGTAGTAATTGACGTTGCCGACGCCACCCTTGCTGACTACGGGTGCTGAGAGCCCAATTCTTTTGGCAAGGCGCATGCAAAAAATCTCGTTTTCAACGGTACCGGCAAGACCCTCAATGTGAGGCTTGAGAATATGCGTGGTGGGTTGCCCGTTGGTGGCAAGGGCGACATGTCCATCAACCACACAAACTGCAAGCTTATCTTGCGCTCCGGCTAAGGACAGTCTCACACCCGGCATGCCTCCAAGCAGGGGCCGCGAGCGCAGCAGCGCCAAAATATTGACAAGGCGGCTTGCTGAAAGCGGTTCGGGAGACTGTTCGAGCACAGTTGATATTGGCTCGCCAGCCGGCATCAAGGTCAGTGCGCCAGCGCATTCGCCACCGATAACTTCCAGCAATCCAAAAGAGTTGGACTCAGATATGCCGAGTGACTTGGCCAGTCGCCGGCGCGCGCGTTCATCTGGCAAGAGTCCAGAAAAGTAGGCTTGGGCCGTGCGATCGGTGTAGGGTGCTTCCCGTAAGGGCATCGATACCGAGATTGCGCGTGCGCGCGTGTTTGCCAGATAGTCTGGTGTGTAGGTGAAGGCCAACGCGCCGCCGTCGTCTTGCACCAGCTCGCCGGCTTTCGTGTCTAGTAGATATACGTCGAGTTTTCGGTTCATGAGAATCGCTCATCTGGAGTGAGGACGTTGATTGCAAGCCCAAGTGTCCGCATGACTTTAAGCGTCAATGCGAGTTGACAGCTAGGCTTGCCATGCTCTACCTCCCTCACAAAACGCACGCCTACGCCAGCAAGTGCAGCGAGTTGCTCTTGCGTTAGCCTCTGTTTTTTGCGTTCCTTTCGTATCAAAGAACCAATCTCAGCTGAGTCCATGATGATGTCCTAATCAACCCTTTCGGGATGATTATAGTTCTCTACAGGTGTTTTTGCTTAAATTAATCCCGTTCGGGATTAATTTTACGCTTCCGGCTTCAATTTGTAGAAAAAAGTCCCAATCAGGACGTTTTTAGTCAATGTTTGGCATGGATGAGTGCTTGTGCCTAAATTATTGCGCAGTCGGTTTCGACTGACCCTGATCCACGTGGTGCCACCTCAATCCTGAATCGGTGCAAATAGCGAAAGGATTTCGTCTTCGCTCATGTCCATGGTGCCAGTGGCCCTTGGTGTGACCAAATTGGTTTGGTCTTTGTGCGTGGGCAAACCGACAGAACTACATCTGCAATCGCTTGCTGGCCTGAAGCAGGTTGTCACAGATGGCGTCAAACAGATTGATCGGATAGCCCTGCGGCAGATCCTGACTGACAGCCTGAATAACTTGAGGTGTCTGCTCGATTGGTTCTTCAATCAGGGCGGCCCCTCGTGGCACGGGCTGGGATATGAGTAATGACAGGGCTCGGACATCACACGAGTTGTATCAATTGGTTTAAGACGGTGCGTACTTCATCAAATATTTTGTCTTGGAGTTGACCCATGGCGTGTGGGCGAGCGAGTCGCTTACGCCAGTCAAAAGATTTTGGTTGGTGGCACAGGACATAACTTGTCTTACCTGCTTTGTGTCCTTTCGCCGTGCCTACAGGCACAGCGAAAGGGTTGTCCTCATTGTATTGAGCTGTCGTCATGGGCAACCCAATCACTAGAGACGTTTTTGAGTTGAAGCCGGCAGGAGATAGGACGAGAAACGGATGAAGATCTTTCATTTCTCTTCCTAATTGCGGGTTGCAGTCAATCCAGATGACATCTTTCCTGCCCGGCGCCCAGCCCTTGGTCATCCTCACCATTTTTCAGCACCAAGTGGGTTGTCTGTATTCATGACTTCACCGCCATGCCGTGCCGGATCGAATCGGGCCAAGCGTTCTTCTAAGCTTAATGGCTTTTGTTCACATGGGGTAATAATCACTGTCTGACCCTTGGTCGATATCTTCACGCACTGATCAGCATGCAGGCCCACGGCTTTTGCAATGACTGCGGGCAAACGTAAACCAAGACTATTACCCCATGGCTTTATGCTTTGAGTTACTGAAGTCATTATTTCGTCCTGTGTCATGTTTGATTGTGTATATACGACAGTATATACTGCGTTGGTTTTTAGCGGCAAGCGATGGGTGGTTGCGATGGGTGGTTGCATTCAACTTGAATACGGCTTTCGCTCTAGAGGCTTAGTGAGTGAAACCTGCATTTTCGGTATTGGGGATGCGGGTAAGGTCAGGCAATCCGCCCGGCGAGTCAGTCCTTAATCGGTGCAAAGAGCGACAGGATTTCCTCTTCGTTCATGTCCATGGTGCCAGTGGCCTCAGGGTCAAACACCGAATCCATCAAAGCCTGCTTGCGGGCCTGCATCTCGGCAATTCGCGTCTCAACCGTGCCTTCAGCAATCAGGCGGTGCACAAACACAGGCTTGTCCTGTCCGATGCGGTGGACGCGATCCATGGCCTGACGTTCAATGGCGGGGTTCCACCACGGGTCATACAGAATGACGGTGTCGGCAGCAGTCAGGTTCAAGCCCACGCCACCAGCTTTCAGGCTAATCAGAAACAGTGGTGCCTTACCAGCCTGAAACGCATCGACCAGATCACCGCGGTTCTTGGTTTGGCCTGTGAGCATCAAATAATCCCAGCCCTGTGCACGGATGTCAGACTCGATGAGCCTGAGCATTTCCACGAATTGAGAAAACACCAACACCCGCCTGCCTTCGGCAATGAGCGATTCGAGCATTTCCATCAGACGACTGCGTTTAGCGCTAGTGGTGACTTTCTGGGCGCTCTCAAGTTTCAGTAACTGTGGATCGCAGCACGCTTGGCGCAGCTTCAGCAGGGCATCAAGCACGGTGATTTTGCTGCTGGCCAGGCCTTTTTTGCTTAAGGCTTGGCGCACCCGTTCATGCATGGTGGCTCTAACCGTTTCATACAGGGCGCGTTGGCCGCCTGTCAGTTGCACGGTCTCTACCATCTCTGTGCGTGGCGGCAGGTCAGTGACCACCTGGTCTTTGGTTCGTCGCAACAGGAATGGCGCAATGCGCTTTGACAAGGCCACTTGGCGACCAAGATTCTTTTCTTTTTCGATGGGCTTGCGAAATGTCTCGCTAAACGACTTGCGGTTGCCCAGCAACCCGGGGATCAGCCAGTCAAACAGGCACCACAGTTCCTCCAAGTTGTTCTCCATTGGCGTGCCAGTTAGAGCCAGGCGTTGTCTGGTAGACACTTCACGGATCAGTTTGGCCGCCTGCGAGGTGGGGTTTTTAACGTTCTGCGCTTCATCCAGAATCACGACGTCGTAGTCTTGGGCAAACAATACCTTGTGGTCACGGTGCAGCAACGGATAGGTGGTGATCACCAAATCATGGTCAGCAATCGCCGCAAAATCATCCTTTCTGTCTGGCCCGTGCAATGCGAGCACCCGCATGTCCGGCGCGAACCGTGCCGCCTCACGCCGCCAGTTGCTTACGAGTGAGGTCGGTACCACCAGCAAGCAGGGCAGGGGTGAGGACGGGGACGGGGACGGGGACGGCTGTTTGGTGCAACGAGCAAGCCTGGCTGCCAGAAACGCCAGTGTTTGCACGGTTTTACCCAAGCCCATGTCATCGGCCAGTATCCCGCCAAACCCCGTGTCGGCTAGCGCCAGCATCCAGCCCATGCCCGTGGTTTGGTATGGCCGTAGCTGGCCTTTGAATGTCTCGGGTGGGGCTGGCAGGTCAGTGTGTGCTGCATCCATGCTGGACTGGCTGTGCATTGCCAGCGCACTTAAACGCGCGCCAAGTTCAATTAATCGGTCGCCACCATCAAACGCCACGCCACAGCCGGCCAAGGCATCGGCCAAGTCGCGCAAGGTGCCGGCCTGGGCCGTGTGCATTTTGTGGTTCAGGTCCCGGATCAACCGCAGTGCCGGTATCAGGGGGGCAATGGGAAGCCGAGCGTAGCGGCCATCAGACAACCGGGTATTAAGTCGCCGGCCAGCGAGTTCTGTCTGCAGCCGCTCATCGTCTTCCAGGACTTCCTCATCGAGTGATTCAACCACCTCGGCCAGTGCTGGCAGCAGGTCAAACAACTGTCCGTCGACTTCAAAGTTCAGTGCCACTGAGAACCAGTCATTGTCCTGTTGACCGACGCTGGCGTGAATCTCGGCTGCACCGTCAAATAGCTGGCACGGCCAGGCTGGGTCAATGATGACCTTCCAGCCGTCGGACTCCAGTTGCGGCACGGCCTGCTCCAGGAAGTCGAGTGTCTCGAGTGCGCCGCCCTCGGGGATATCTGGGTTTGCACCGTGAAAGGGCCAGAGAATGAGGTCAAGGGCCTCATGGTCGGCGACCTCAATCTCGTCTTCAAAGGTATCAACCGGGAAAAAGAAATGGTCGTCGGCCACATCAAGCAGTCGCTCAAGGTGTTGCGCTTCAAGCCGGGCGTTGCGCTCGATTACCTGCAAGTGCGCCTCACCGGTGTGGCGCGTGATGCTGTCGGGGGCGTCAGCGGCAATGTGCTGCCCGTCGTACTCGAATGACACGCGCAGCAGTGGCGCGATCTCATTGGCCATGAATGGCATCTGATACAACCGAAACAGGCTGTATTGGGCGCGCCTGGCTTTGAGTGCGCCAAGGGTTAGCACGGGAACTGGTGCAATGTCAGTGACGCGTTCTTGCGTCACGGCTCGTGGCCTTGGCAGCTCGATGCCAGCGTTTTCCATGGCGGTGAGCACTTGGTCGGCTACCTTGGCGGGCACCGGTGGGGCACTGGCCAGCCATTTGACTTCGGCCGGTGAGAGCTCATTCTCAAGCAGTCCGCACTGTCCGGTATCGGCATCCAAATACCAAGGGGGTATCAACGGCAAGGGTTTGATCCACGTGTTCTCGCCCGTACGAACCATCAGTTGCTGTTCTTCGCCCATGTCACGCCAGGTGATCTCTCCTGTGCGTGGAACGCCGGGGCTTAGCAGTAATCCATCCACGTTGCCCCAGTGGGCTCGCCCAGACGCGAGCAGCAACTGAAACAATGTTTGGCCTTCATCGTCATCGGTGATCAACAGATCAAGGCCAAGTGGTGCGCGCGGGGCACCGCGAAACAATCGGAATATCCTGACGTCAATCGGCAGCACAAAGAGCGGCGGCTGATCGAGCTTCATGTTGCCGTGGTTGTAATAGTCAGCCGAACCCGGCGTGCGCGAACCATCTTTGCGCACCGACACTTTGACGGGGTACACCGATAGGTGGTCACGGTTTTGCTGAACGATGTAGCGCACCCGATCCTTCACGCCAGGCGGGTAGTGGTTGGGCTTGGGGCTAGCCTTATATCGAGAAAACGCGAATTCCGGCGTATAGACCGAGAGCCAGTTACGCAGGTGGTGATCTAGTTCTGGGGCTTTTGTGCCACTCGTTTTTGCACCACTCGTCTTAGGACTCGCCTTCGCTGCTGCAGGGAAGTCAGGGATCAGCTCATTGTATTGAGCCAACTGTTTGTTGATGGCCTCGGGGCTATTCCAGTCAGCGACAGGCTTGCCGTAGCCGTTGTTAATCCTGTTGTCACTCCTACGATCAGCCAAACGCGTATCCCAAGTGCTCGACTTGTTGTTGCGCACGGTATCGCTTTCAGTGACACCCACGAAAGCACCCGCAGCGTCAGCAGCGAACATGGCAGCAGCCACGTGCTTGCAATCAAAACTCACCGGGCATGAACATGATCCCGATAGTGACTGAAGCAAGCCATTGGCGGACCACGCCAGT
>CAZLFB010000018.1:0-12508 GCA_964558695.1 uncultured Orrella sp. | reverse complement strand
ACTCATCCACAACATGGGAATTGCTGTGCGTGACTTGTTGCGCCAGAAAGACACCCCGTATCAATCGCTTAAGCTTGATGACCCTGTCTGGACAGATGACCAACTGATTGGGTTTATGCTGGAGCATCCTGTTTTGATGAACAGACCCATCGTGATTACCGAGCTTGGTACTAAGCTCTGCAGACCTTCTGAAACTGTTTTAGACATGCTTGTCAGCCCACAACAGAGACCATTTACTAAAGAGGATGGCCAACTTGTCATCAATGAGGAGGGCCAACGCGTTGTCTGACAACCATGATATCCCGCAGCTGAGCGTAGAGGCATTTAAGTTTCCTGATTTGTCGCAGTTACAAGCGACACCTCGCAGCACTCACCGGCCGAGAATTCTGTTGTTGTACGGCTCACTTCGACCACGTTCGTTTAGTCGGCTAGTCACTGAAGAAGCCGCGAGGTTGTTGCAGGCACTCGGCGCTGAGCCAAAGATTTTTAATCCGAGTGGACTGCCGCTACCCGATGAGGCACCAGAGTCACACCCCAAGGTTACGGAATTGCGCGATTTTGTGAATTGGTCTGAGGGCATGGTCTGGTGTTCACCAGAACGGCACGGTGCAATGACCGGGATCATGAAGGCCCAGATTGACTGGATCCCGTTGTCCTTGGGTGCAGTCAGACCTACACAGGGCAAGACCTTGGCGGTGATGCAGGTTTGCGGCGGTTCACAATCGTTTAACACGGTCAATCAGCTGCGTGTGCTCGGGCGCTGGATGCGGATGCTGACCATTCCCAATCAGTCCTCAGTCGCAAAAGCGTTTCAGGAGTTTGATGAGCACGATCGGATGCTACCGTCAGCCTATTTTGATCGCATCGTGGATGTGATGGAAGAGCTGGTTAAATTTACGCTCCTGACCCGAGATATCGTGCCATACCTCACGGATCGATACAGTGAACGCCAGGAAAGCCCCGCGGCGCTCACCGAGCGTGTTAACCAGCGCTCAATATAGAGACCTGGGTAAGGCCAACTCCGGCGTTGGTCTTGTGGGTTTTGTTGGGGCAGCCAGTCTAGTTAACTCTCTGACTGATCAGCTTGCATGATTTGTGCTCGATCCAGCACCTTGCGGTGGGCAACTTCCCCGAGATGATGAACCAGTTTGGTTTCAAACTTGTTCAGTAGTGCGTCGCTCGGATCAGCGCGCAGTCCCACGATGATTTCTGCCAGGTCATTGGCGTTCATGCTCGGAATCATTTCATCGAACCATTCGCCAAAGCGGGCGGGTTCGATTGATTGTTGCAGCTTCAGATGAGCCTCTAGTATCTGTCCATCATCGTAATTGGCCCACAGTATCTGATTGCCCGTCTGCTCCTCGAGCGCAAAATGGGCCAGATGGTCTTGCAAGGATTGGTCAAACGCCATGCGGATGGTTTCAATGGATTCTATGCGGCTGGTCCGAGACAGTGTTGGCAGTTCTTCAAACATGAGTCGCATGCGGTTTTCATCATCGTCAATCCCGTGATGGGTGTGCACCAAGGTTTGACACAGTTCATTGTCACAGGCCTGCAACAAGGGATGGATGAAGCCCTCTTCGTGTTGGGCATGCTCATCCAGAAAATCGTAAATCGTGGTCAAGCGATGGTTCAGAAAGCGCAGAGATGTGTCATCGAGTGGGTCGACTCGGGCCACTCGGGCAGAAAAGTCATACATCATGGCTCGCAGGGCTTTGTGAACGATTCGGTAGACATCGTGGCGTGGCATTTCCAACTCCGTGTGGTGACAAGCTGATCGTTGAAAGAACTGTTTAGTGTTGAAGGTGAACGTCAATAGAGGACTTTGCTGAGCAATGGCTTGACGCCATCCGGTTGATACGCAACTGTGGCTGAGTATACGGGTTCAATACTGCACCTGGTATGACACCCATTGCACCGAAGCAACAAATGAGCTTGACTACTCCCGCATCGGGTGTTGTGGTCCTACCCTGACGTCAGCCTGACCCCAATCTGACTCCAATCTGATTCCAATCTGATTCCAGTTGTCAGGTGGACCTTAAGTCACCCCCCATTGATTTAAATCAACGGCTTAAAAACCACTTGCGTCAATACTGCCGGCGTTGCATCCCACATGACTTAAATCAATTCTAGAGAGACAACATGAAAAAAATATTGATTAGCTTGGCGACGCTGATTTTCCCGGCTGTAGCATTCGGCCAAGCAGCGACCATCGCCCCCGGTACGCCACTGCAGATTTTTAAGGACGTCAGTTCCGTGGTGGTACAAACCGTCGATGGTCCCGTGACCATCACCCGTCAAATGACCGCCTGCGGCAAGAATGGTGGCGTGATGCAACCGCTCGTGCCTGTCCCAGGTGTGCATCCCGTGGCGGAAATCGAAGTGATTGAGGCACTGAACGATGCTGGGTCGGTTGTAGTCGACATGCGTGACGTTAACGACCGTGTCAAAGGCACGATCCCAGGCTCGGTCGGCATTCCCTACACCGAAGTGGTTGACCGCTTGAACGAACTCGGCTGCACCAAGTCGGGTCAGGCATGGAGCTGTGCCGATGCAAAAAAGGTTTACGCCTTTTGTAATGGCCCAGCCTGCCCACAAAGCCCGATTGCCATTCGTGCCATGACGCGTGAAGGCTTTCCGGCTGAGCGGATTTACTACTACCGCGGTGGCATGCTTGATTGGGACGCTTTGGGCCTGACTGCCATCAAAGACCAGTTTTAGACTTGGTTCGGATCACGGGGGTATTTGGACACAAATACCCCTTTATTTGCGGTCTTGAGTCTTACGATGCTGATCGTTAGGGCACATAACCGTGCCGGGTGTTGTGGGTTTCTGCTTGTCTTTAGGCATCATGCCTAGCCGAGCAAACTGGCGCGAGCGTTTGCACATCGAATGCAACAATCTCGCGCTTCGCGCTAGAAAACTCCACGCCAATCAGATGTATCGGTTTGCGGCAGGCTCGGTATTTGTTGGCGTAGCCTTTCTCAATGATCTGGTCGAGTGCCTTGCCTTCGGGCAGCTGCTCCACGACTTTGAATTCAAATAAATAGATGTGACCACCACAATCAACAGCCATGTCCACACGCCCATGGTTGCTAGCATCTTCGACGGTGATCGCCAAACCCAAGGCCGCAAAGTGGCTGTAGAAAACACTCGCGTAATGGCCCTCATATTTGGCGATCGGATTGTTGCGATACCAATCGTGTGGCAGGCTAGCGAATAATGCCTTCAAGTGGGTTTCGAGCAGTTTGAGGTCATGGTTGAGCAGTACTTCGCGTAAGGTACGCTGCTTGGTCACCGTGTCAAAAACACCGAGTGCTGGCAAAAGAGCTTCGTTCAAACCAGACTCGACTTCACGGTTGGGAAGCCCCAGTGTGTACTCACGAAATCCGAGCATCGGCTCTCGAACCTGCCGAATGGTCAAGTACCCGGTCTGAAACAGAAGGGCATCCGTGCTGATATCGTCCACGTCAAATTGGCTCATTAATTTGCCGTCTGATTGCCATTGTTCTAACGATGGGGTGAAGATGCCTCTTTGTTTGAGGATATCCACTAAAAAAGTGGGTGTGGCAGTCTCAAACCAGTAAGAGTCAAACTGGCGATTTTGCAGCAGCAGCAACACATCGAAGGGGTTGTACACAGACGTCACCTCTTGTGCGCCCCAGCGATACCCGTTGTACCAATCACGTATCGCGTTTCGGTCTAGGCCGGATAGTTCAGGTGCGAATATGGTGTCGATATCTTTGTCGGTGTAGCCACAGACGGTTGCGAATTCCGACAAGAGTGTGATGTCACGCAGGTTATTTAAGCCAGAAAAAAGACTAACTTTGCTGAACTTGGATACCCCTGTTAGCAAGACCATGCGCAGATGCGGGTCAGCGTCTTTTAGAGTGCTGTAAAGGTTTTTTAAGCCTTCTCGCATTTCCCGAGCGCGATCGGGGTCAAGGATGTTGTCCAAGATCGGTTTGTCATACTCATCAATTAGGACGACGGCAGTTTGTCCATGCTGAGTATGAGTGTCTTCGATCAACTCGTAAAACTCTCCTGCGATATCGGATTGTCGGCCGGATGATAAGCCAAGATGGCGGCGCGCCATGGAAAGTTGTTGCCGAATCCGGACGTCAAGCTCATCCCGATTGCGCATGACACCACTGCCAAAGCTTAAGCGAATGACAGGATGCTTGGTTTGCCAGTCCCAGCGGTCATGTATGTACAGGCCGTCAAATAAATTTTTACGGCCTTCGAACAGGCAACGAAGCGTATCGAGCAGCAGGCTTTTGCCGAATCGTCTGGGGCGTGACAGGAAGTAGTACTTGCTTTGGGTCACGATCCGTTCGATGTCGGGTGTTTTATCGACGTAGTAGTACCCACCCTCACGGATCTCAGAAAAGGTCTGGATGCCAATGGGCAGACGCAGGCGTTGTTCGCTATTCGCGATGCCTGGCGCTCTCTGATTAGGTGGACATTCCTGTGTCATGCTGCTTGGGTGAGTTTGGCTCGTGCGATGTTTACAACTAACTCCGATGGATTTGATTATCGCACGGGCACTGATGTGTCATTCACTTTGGTGCTAGCTGCGTTTAGGACGACTAAACACCCAAGAATAGACTTTGGATTGACTGTCGGTCAGGAGAGGGTTTTTGATGGGCGATCCCAGGCCCGGTCGGCATTCCCTACACCGAAGTGGTTGACCGCTTGAACGAACTCGGCTGCACCAAGTCGGGTCAGGCATGGAACTGTGCCGATGCAAAAAAGGTTTACGCCTTTTGTAATGGCCCAGCCTGCCCACAAAGCCCGATTGCCATTCGTGCCAGTCGTGCCATTCGTGCGATGACGCGTGAAGGCTTTCCGGCTGAGCCACTTTACCGCGCGCTGTGGGATTAAGACTAAAGAATCGCTTCGAGTCCTTTGCGGTCCGCCAGGTTTAATAACTTCAAAGACGTGCCGCGCGGATGCTTTTTTCCACCTTCCCATTGCACGACAGTCGATAGCGTCGTATTCAGGATAGCGGCGAAGACCGGCTGACTGAGGTTGAGCTTGGTGCGAATTCGCTTGATTTGCTTGCTGTCGTAATCGGGTATGGGTTCAAGGCAGAGTGCATCATATTCTTGCATCTTGCGCTTGTCGATAAACCCCAGCCGATGAAAACCTGCCGCTGTTTCGTGTACGGCCTCCAGAATCGGGCTTTGCGCCTTGCGTTTTGTGGTTTTAACTGTCTTGGTAGTCTTGGTCATGACATATCTCCACTCATTCGTTTTGAACGACGGCCTCGTCTAACTCGCTGTCTGTTCGGTTCAATAGAAGTTCAGCCGGATCTCTCAAAGCGACAAGCTCTTTGTTCGAGATATTGGCTTGCTCGTTTTTGAGAAAGCCATGAACAAAGAACCAACGGTCCTCTTTCTTGGTTGCTACGATCGTACGCGCACCACCGCGCTTTCCTTTTCCGTTGAGCGCTACCCGCTTTTTGACGATACCGCTTCCTAACTGAGCATCTATCAAGCCGTGTCTCATTTCATGAACAGCATCACACCATATTTGATCTTCAACACACTTGAAGGCTCGACTGAAGTAACGCGTCTTGAAAACCCGATTGTGTTGATGAATATAGCACTTAGTGTTAGGTCGTGGAAATATCATGCTTACCTCGATATCGTTTCATACAGAACATATTGATGTCGTCTTGGCTGTTGCGGGTTACCTGATCGCTAGGGACTGAAAATCAGTTAACAGTCGGTGCTCTCAAGATCCGCCGGTTTCGGCTTTTGGTGTCGGGTGCACTGGCAGGCGATGGAGTGTAAGTTTGTCCGTTGGTGGGCGCTGCGCTGCATGGGGGATTTTGCCCTGGCTGAATGGATATTCCATGGCCAACTGTGCCTAGAAGTATCTAAACGAGATAGGGTGTCCGCTCAGTCAGCTGGGTGGGTTCTAGTCTTCTTCGCGCGCCTAAGTGATGCCGGTTGTACCAATCGGGTATCGCGTTTCGGCATTTCGGCGTTTCGGAATTTCGGCATTTCGGCATTTCGGTCTAGGCCGCATCGTTCAGGTGCGAGTATGGTGTTGATATATTTGTCGGTATCGCTGTCAGTTTAGCCACAGACCTTAGCGCTTTCCGACAAAAGCGTGACTGAAACATACTAAATATGAGCATGGTCGTGCTCATTTCAAACACGATTGCCCCAAGCAACTACCTCTAACCCAACTCGAAACTTGTGACGCCGTAGATCTGTTCAATCGGCAGGTTCGGGGTTTGGCCTTTGTACATCCGAGCGGTCTCAAAGACCACCTGCATGCCCAAAGACTGCGCCAAATTGATTGCAGCCAGATGGGTGGCAGGTGGATCGAGATAAACGGGGTCTGAGGGACCAAGCGCAGAGCAAAGCGCTGCAATCAGACTGCGTGCCTGAGTGTCGGTTTGCGCAAACAGCGGGCCGATTTTATACCCCAGACTGCAGGCACGGATCACGCCGTAGCCGCACATTTCTTTGCCCCGCATGATGGCTAAGCTGCGATGGCCGGGCTGCGTTATCCAGGACTCCAGAAAGGGTGCGCGCGGTGTGGGGAAGTGTTGCGCATCAAATCTGGCCAGCGTCTCAAACGGTACGTCAGACAGTGGCTGAATAGGCTCATTGGTAGAGCGTTTATCAGTACTGGCTTGCAGTTGTCGCGCCTTGCCTTCGTACCGGCAGTTTTTGTGGGCAAGTCTAAAACCGGATCTTTGGTAATTCTCGGTCTGCGCCAAAACACCATCGAGCCCCACGCAGGGCAAATCTTTTAGGTGATTCATGCCAGCGCTCCAGACTTGCAAGCCATAACCCTTGCCGCGATGCGCTGGGGCCACGATGTAAAAGCCGACAAAGCCAAAGTGCTGGTCGTAACGCACGGCAGAAATGGTGGCCACCAGTTCATTGTTTAAGTAGCCACCGATGAACCCCTGTGGATCAACTAGCGTGAAGGGTGTCTGGTCATGCAGCCCTGGGTTCCATCCTTCTTGGCGCGCCCAGTCAAACGGGGTGTGCAAATCGGCACTGGCAATGGGTCTCACTTGGAATTGATGCATGAGTAAGTGTCAAAGTGAATTACGTCAAGATCGTGGGTTCTGTATGTGAACTATTGGCCAGTCGTTTGGGCGCGTCACTGCATCACCACTTCAGAGTCTTGTGGATTACTCGCCGTCGTGCCCACCATTTCGCTAGCACTTTAGTGACGCTCTTAAGTATTACGTCACTAAAGTGCTAAGCACGGTTGCTTACGGAACGTTGGTGACGTGCACGCTACCGTCGGCCTCGATATGGCTAAAAGTGATTTCCAGTGTTCTGAGAAACTCCTGAAGCCCCGCATCTTGAATCGGGAGTACATGTGCATCGGCACCTGACTCATTGTGGTGCGAGTGCCAGTAGCCTGGCGGGGTGATGAAGCTCGCACCCGCAGCCCAGTCTTTGCGTTGCGGGTTTTTGATCCAGCCGTCTTCACCGAGTTCGGTGCCGATCATGGTGTAGCAGCCTGGTTTGCAATCCACCACAAAATCCAGTGCAACTGATTCGTGGCGATGTGGCAACTGGGATTTGCCTGCAGGCAGCAACCCGTACATGGCCCATAGCGTCGGGCTGACTGTTCGTGTTTGCGGCAGGTTGGCGTTCGCTAGCAGCACGCTGATTCGATTGGCACCGGCAGTCGTTGGATTGGAGGCAATCTCATTGAGTTTGGCTTGGTCCTTTTCTCGGGTGTATAGCGTGGGTGCAAAGCGCGCCATCGTTGGCTTGGCGCCGAGATAGCGCATCAAGGGCGCATCGTGCACCCAATACAACGAGGCGCTCTTGGCGTGATGGGTGGCTGCGGCATGAACCGGCAAGACAAATAGGTCACCCTTTTTCCATTCGATCGTCAAGCCACAGGCATCGGTTCTGCCTTCACCGTCATGCACAAAAAATATTTGGCTCGTGGCCTCTGCGGACGTTTGCAGATTGCCACTGACGATTCGAATGAAGTTGGCGCACAACGCAGGTGATGTCGCTGGTGCTTCGCAGCCAAGTTGTTCACTCACATCGAGCGCAAGCACAGCCGACACGGGGTTGTTAAAAAAATCCGGGGAAAACGCCACACAAGGTACTTTGTTGATGATGCCTTGCAACAAGGGGTTGGCAGCCGAAGAGTAGTCGTAATAGAGCGCATCTTTGGTCAGGAGATCGACGTTCATGCTTTTCCTTTTGTGCGGGTGGACGAGTACACCAGTTCATAAAAACTAGCACGTGTTTGTTTCAACTCAGTGCAGGTGTGAATAGAGAGCAGCCTTGATGACGGTAATGCGCATTGCAAAGTGTGCGATGCAACAAACTTCTACTGTGAGATTGATTTGAAAGCTAACAGTTGCGGGGCTTAGCGACAATCTAGCGTTATCCCTAGGGGTGGCTTGATTGGGCTTTTTTGTCGAGCCATTTTCATGCAAATGGTTTACAGTCGCAGCAGATTACACGTGCGTAAGACCAAGCAATACTTGTTACTCGAATTTGGTCTGTTGGTGATGCGCTCACGACGCTGCGATGTATGCAAGCAGCGTATCCATGGAAAATCAAAGGACGCGCCATGACGAAAGAAAAAATCGAAGAGTATTCGGGCCCAGCCGGTGGTTGGGGTGCGTTGAAAGCGGTGGCCGTGGCATTGCGCGAGCAGATGAATGTTGCCCACGATGCACTGGCGTTGTCAAAGATGAATCAACCCACGGGCTTTGACTGCCCGGGTTGCGCCTGGCCTGACCCCAAGCACACCGCATCGTTTGATTTCTGTGAGAACGGCGCCAAGGCGCTCGCTTGGGAAGCGACATCCAAGCGCGTCACGCCGGACTTTTTTGCGGGTCAGACGGTGACACAGTTACTCGAACTGAGTGACTATGAGTTAGAAGGGCAGGGCCGTTTAACCCACCCGCTGCGGTACAACCCCAACACCGATCGCTACGAGCCTGTTCAATGGCAAGAAGCATTCGATGAGATCGGCGAGCAGTTACGTGCTTATGATGACCCCAATGTACTTGAACTCTATACCTCTGGCCGCGCGTCCAACGAAGCGGCGTTTTTGTATCAGCTCTTTGGCCGCGAGTTTGGCACCAACAATTACCCTGATTGCTCAAACATGTGCCATGAGCCAACGAGTGTTGGCATGCCAGAGAGCATCGGCGTTGGCAAAGGTACGGTGTCACTCGAAGATTTTGATCACTGCGATTTGCTGATTTGCGTAGGGCACAACCCGGGCACGAACCACCCGCGCATGTTGACGACCTTGCGTGAGATCGCCACGCGCGGTGGACGCATCATTGCTATTAATCCAATGCACGAAAGAGGGCTTGAGCGTTTCGCTAATCCGCAAAGCCCGGTGCAAATGCTCACCGACACGTCCACGGAGTTGGCCAGCGAGTACTACAACGTACGCATTGGTGGTGACATGGCATTGGTCAAAGGGGTGATGCGCTTACTGATTGAGCAGCACGAAGCCTTGGTGGCCCGGGGTGAGCCCGGCATTCTCGATGAGGCGTTCATTGCCAATGAGACGGTTAACTTTGAACAGTTACGCGAAGACATTCTGGGCACGGCCTGGGAAGACATCACGCGCGTGTCCGGCTTAACCCAAGATCAGTTGGCAGAGATTGCCAGCGCGTATGCGAGCTCTAAAGCCACCATCATCAGCTATGGTCTGGGCATCACCCAGCACCAGCACGGCACACAAAACGTGCAACAACTCGTAAATTTGCTGCTACTGAAAGGCAACATGGGCCGACAGGGTGCGGGCATTTGTCCGCTTCGTGGTCACAGCAATGTGCAAGGGAACCGCACGGTGGGCATCACAGAAAAACCGAGCCCCGCGATGCTCGAGCGTCTACAAAAGCGGTTTGGCTTTGTGCCACCTGCCAAGTTTGGCCACGCCGCGATCGAGAGCATGAAAGCGATTTGTGAGGGGTCGGCGCGCGCGCTTATTTGCCTTGGTGGCAATTTTGCGGTTGCCATGCCAGAGCCACAGACCACCTATGACAAAATCCGGCAGCTTGATTTGACGGTGCACTTGGCCACCAAACTAAACCGCTCGCATCTGCTGGTGGGCCGCAAGAGCTTCGTGTTCCCGGTGCTGGGTCGAAGCGAAGTGGATATGCAGGCCACTGGCGCACAGTCGGTCACCGTGGAAGACTCCATGTCCATGGTGCATGCCTCACGCGGGTTGCTCAAGCCACCGAGCGAGATGGTGAAGTCCGAATGTGCCATTGTTGCCGGCATTGCCAAGGCCACCTTGCTCAAAACCACGGTCAACTGGGATCAGATGATCAGCGACTATGACCACATTCGTGATGCCATTGAGGCGGTGTATCCTGACTTCAGCCATTTCAACGAACGCATCAAGCAACCCGGTGGGTTTCATTTACCCAATGCGGCATCTGAACGTCGTTGGCTCACGCCGTCTGGCAAAGCGACCTTTATCACCACGGACGGCGTGCTTGAAAATCCCAACTCAGCTTTTAATAGCGAGCTGGTGATGTCGACCGTTCGCAGTCACGATCAGTACAACACCACCATCTACGGCTTAAATGATCGTTATCGCGGTGTTCACGGTCGCAGGGACGTGGTTTTCATCAGCAAGAACCAAGCGCTTAAAAGCGGTGTGGCTGAAGGCGACCGGGTAAACCTGATTGCTTTGACACCAGACGGTCAGCTCAGTGACCGGAGAATGGATGGATTGGAAGTGGTGTGTTTCCAGATGGCGGACCGCTCGCTCGTGACCTACTACCCAGAGTCCAACCATATGCTGACACTCGATAGTTTTGACCCGGTGTCTGGCATCCCGGGTTACAAGTGCATTCCGGTGGTGATGCAGCGTTGCCAACCGGTTTAGCGTCGGGTTCCATGCTAAGGGCTCAAGTGAGTCGGCCTTAGGTTGGCCGAATTTCTAGCGAGCTGAACAAACGGTCGGGCATGCTTGGGTTTCAGACAATCCTGCGGTTGACGGCTAAGTTGCCAGAGCAGTCGGTCCAAACGCCTGACATTGCTTGCCCGGAAAGTGGTCGGCGCTACCATGCAGACAGCGTTTTAGTCTCAATGGTTCGCGTGTTTCGTGCTCAGCTTAACTCTGTGCGGTTTGCTCCCCTAACTTGGTCGATGCCGTCCAAGATCTCGGGATGGGTGTAAACCACGTATTGCTCGCCGCGCAGAAACCCGATCAGTGCCAGGCCGAGCTTGTCTGCTAGGTTCACGGCGGCTGCCGTGGGCGCTGAAATGGCGGCCAGAATACCAAACCCCAAGGCGGCGGTTTTTTGCACCATCTCCAAGCTTGCCCGACTGGTCACCACGATGGCGCCATCGCGTGGATTGGATGCGCGGGCCAGGCTGCCAAGACACTTGTCTAGTGCGTTGTGTCGACCGACGTCTTCCTTGACGTGGCTGATCTCACCGCTGCGATTGACATGACAAGCCGCATGCGCAGCCCCGGTCAGTTGCTGTAGGGTTTGTTGGGATGTCAGGGCTTTTGCGGCGGTGGTCAATGCAGCCACTGGGAAGCGGGACTGGCCGGTGAGCACTGCAATATCGCGTTCGACGGCGTCCAAGCTGTCGACACCGCAAATGCCACAACCCGTGCGGCCCACCATGGAACGGCGGCGATCTTTGAGTTTCATGAAAGGACCAGCGGCAATTTCCATGGCTACAGTCAAGCCGGCTGGTGACGATTCGATGGCAATGTCGTAGATCTGGGATGGCTGGTCAATGATGCCTTCTGAGAGACTAAAGCCCACCCCAAAACTCGCCAGATCGCTCGGTGTGCAAAGCATCACCGCATGCGAGATGCCGTTGTATTGCAAGGCAACCGGCACCTCGTTGACCACCGAATCCAAAGCAGGGCCAACAGCGGCACGAATGACGTGCACTTGCGCTGAAGTGTTCATGGCCGGGGCGTTTAATGCATCGGTGGTTTGTGTCATGTTTTATGCCTCACGAAGGGTCGACAAGCCGTCATGGCTTGGCTTTGCCTCTGGTGTCGATATCGCGCTCAAGCACGATGGTCAGCAACCCACCACTTGGCGTGGGCTGATAGTCGTGTACGCCCTCTTTGCTTGGGCTGGGCGTGGCGATCAAGGTTTGGGCTTGCGGGCCAACGGTTAGAGTCAAGCGTAAACCTTCTGGGCTGTTGTCGGTTTGCAGGTGCATTGAATTGTCAACGGTCTGTGCTGGCAGATCCCCGTAACGCACCTCATAGATTACGCATAGTCCAAACTCAAACTCGGTTTGCTGCACAACTGACCGATGGTTGCACAGTGTGAGGTAGTCCTGGGCATCTAAACGAAATCGAATGCTATTGGGATTAATCCGCAAATTCATGATTCAGTTGACTCCAGTCTTCGGGGGTGTTGATGTTACGCAGTTGCACGGACTGTGCATCGTCTGGCCAGTGCCGCGTCAGCATAAAAGGTTCGGTAAACGCATTGACCGAGCAGGATTGCCCTATTATCAGTTGCTGCCTGATCGTTTGCGCATGCGCG
>CAZLFB010000017.1:0-21179 GCA_964558695.1 uncultured Orrella sp. | reverse complement strand
AACACCACTTCCAATCAGTCCCAAAATCGCGGGACTGATTGAACGACGGCCTGGTCTGGACAACGATGTAGGGCGGCTGTCTAGCTGGCCTGATATCTGCATCGCCCATGACCTCTGTCAGGCAAGGCACACAGTGAGCCCGTCTGAATAGCCGCGAGGCAAAACCAGCCCACCAGAATTAATCACCTCGGCGCTGCTATCAGGGACCACTGCATAAACGCACTCTAAAACACCGACCCAACACTCGTGGTACTTTAGCGATCACACCCGCACCGGTGCCACCAGACCCAGATTCACGGAGCCTTTGCTTGTCGAGTATCAACATTCCTCTGTTCCCGTTGTCTTCGCCGCTGTTTCCCGACAGTCACATGCCCCTGCGCATCTTTGAAGTGCGCTATTTGCACATGATCAAGCAATGCAAAAAGGACAAGGAACCGTTTGGCGTGGTGGCACTGCGAGCCGGTGGTGAAGTACAAAAACCAGGTGTCGATGAGTCCACCCACTCAATTGGATGCCTGGCCCACCTGACTGATGTCATTGAGGTTCAACCAGGGCTTTTGATGATCGATAGCACCGGCGGCAAACGGTTTCACATCCAAGCAAGTGAGCGTGGGGCATTTGGCCTTTGGCACGCCAAAGTTCAATTAATCGATGAAGACATGGCCGTGGACATCCCACCGGATTTACAAGCCCTGGCTGACAAGCTTGGTTCACTGATTGCAGACGCTCAAAAGCAAGGCCTGGAAAAGCAACTGCCACTCACCCGCCCTTACCGACTCGATGAATGCGGCTGGGTCGCCAACCAATGGGCCACACTGCTGAACATTGACACCGCGGTCAAAGTCGATCTGCTATCGGAAGACGATCCCCTAGCCAGGCTCACCAAAGTGAAGTTGTTGCTCAGTTGACTGCGTCGGCTGCCCGACACATGATCGTTGTCATGACTTTTTAGTCGTGAATTCATAGCCATGACTTCTTTATCACTGAGATCTTGCCATGGCAATCACCAGATCAAAACTGGCCGCAAGACGATCGATTAGACCGGATCGGCTGGCTCTGTTCTCTCAAAGCATGGCGCAAGTATGGCTGGCGCAATTGCAACGATGTCCTTTTCTGAAACCCCGTGCTGCTTAAAAACTGTTTGCCAGCATGCCACTTTCTCGCGCATCCGGGCTATCTCATCGCTGGCATCTTGGACAGACAAGCCAAACACCGCTGATTGCGACAGCAGGTTGTAGACACTCGCCACTCGTCCATGTGAACCAACCTCGAGCGCCAAATCCCGATGCTCTAGCGAAACCAGCGGGACAGGGACAATGTCATAAGCGGGTGATAGGCGCCACCCCCCCTCAACAGAAAGCAAAGCATGATTTCTCGGGTGATCATCATTGTTGGTGACCATGGCGTTAAACACCATGCGACGGAACAACTCGCGCTGATCTTCCTTTGGATTTGAAGACCAACGTCGCAATTCGTCTGCAAGCAGCAGATAGGACCAACGATCCCTTCCAAGATACCCTTCCTCGGCATCCAGCACTGTCAAGCCAGATACCAGACCGAAACGCTCATACATACCGAGATCGATATTCCACTGGCGATCAAAACGCTCGAGCATCAAGACATCCTGATTGGCGGTCCTCTCCAGCCGCGCAGCACAAACATTCAATCCCGCGAATCTGGCCAGCTCGAGCGTGGCGTATTCGATGCGTTGCATGTTAAGCCTGTCGCTCTTCTCCGGTAGCTTCGCTAGCCAGATTCTGTGATCATGCTCAACGGTGACCTTGGGTCGAGCCCCGCCTAGGCTTGTGCCTGGCTCGAGCTGCTCTAGCACTTCGTGGACCAGCTTGCCACTTTCCTCTAACTCTTGAGCTGCCGCAATCAGCGCTTGCAAATGATGGGTTCGATTGAACGCGCGGCCTGTCGGCTGTAATGTTGGTGCGGTGGCAAATCGCAAATTGCCAGCTCCATCGTCAGGGCCATTCAGTAGATAGTCAACCTCGCTAATCTGCGTCTGGGGCAAACCTAACTTGGCTTGAATGACCCGGCGACCCCACGCATCGGGACTGGCATCACGCAACACCCCTGGTATGCCCTTTAGCTTAGTGATCTCTTGTGGCTGCTCACTTAAAGGCAAGTTAAAAGGATCGAGCGACACAGCACTCTTGCGGGCAAGATATGAGCGGCCATATCGAAAAACACCACGGTACAGATTTGACCCCAAGGTGCTAACGGTCAGCACACCACAAACGGCCCACTCAAAAGTTTTGGGGAGCTGGACAAAGACGAAACAGGTTTGATCTTCAGAGGGCATTGAACGCTAATCTAAAAGTCATTGTCAGGCAAGGCGTGTCGAATGCGTTTGGGCAATCGAACGAGTTCGAGTGTTTTACCGTGCTCATCGCGATTCGGATCTGCGAGGGCCTTGGCATTGGCGATCAGGCCAAGAACCCAAAGAACACTGAGCACATTGCCGATCGATACACCGGCATCGCCGCTTTCCAGGCGTCTAACCGTTTTTTCAGCCACACCCGCTTTTTGAGCGAGCTGCGATTGGAGCAGGCGACGACGCTTACGCGCGATTCGGATGTTTTCGCCAAGTTCTTGAGCCGCTCGACTGACCTCGAATGGAAACGGAATCCTGACATCGGTCATATAAAACCTTTTGTAATTTTTAAAAGGTCAAATAAATCACTACCTTCAGTGTATCAAGAAGAGATTCACCAAGTCAAAATAAAACTTATATGACCGTTTTTAATAATTAATTGGTTTTTTAAGTCCGAAAATATTCAGACAAAACATAGCACCTAAACCTCAAGCAGGCCCCCGCAAACCCACGCAACCTGTTTAACGCGATCAAGCCGCCAAACCAGCGAGCCACTGTGCCGCATCCACGATGTCGATGCCGTCTCGTGCCTGGGGCTGCCTAAGATCACCCACAATTTGCACCGCTTTGGCTTGCGGCCACTGCTGCGCGAATCTTTGAAGCGCCGGATGCAAATTGCTGTCCGCCGCCTTGCATTCAATCAGATGCACAAGCTCACGTCCATCACTGATCGCAAAATCTACCTCGGCACCATCCTTGGTCCTGACATAGTGCAAATCCGTTTCGCGCCCTTGGCTATCTTGCAGAAACTGCACGTGCTTGAGCAACATCCCCGCCACAGCGTTTTCTAGTTTGACACCAAAGTTGCCCCGCACCAGACCCGTGTCATAAAAATACACCTTTGGTATTTGCAATAACCCTCTAGCAACATTGTGACGCCAAGGCCGGATGGTGAAGACAATGAAGAGCGCCTGCAGGATTTCCAGGTAGCTGGTCACCGTCTTGGGTGACACACCCAGATCCCTGCCTAACGATGCAACTGATAATGGTGAGCCGACCCGATCACGCAACAGCTCAATGAGCACACGCATGGTGTTAACCTCTCGCACACGCGAGAACTCCAAAATATCGTCTCGCACCATGCGATCTAAATAGAGTCCGCGCCACCGATCTGCATCGAGTGAATCTTCTGCCAGGCAGGCTTCAGGAAACCCCCCACGTTCGATCAGATGGTGCAACGCTGCCTTTGGCTCGCTACCGGCCTGATCGCACCACTCTTTGACTGAGAACGGATGCAACCGATACGCAAAAAATCGGCCGGCCATCGAGTCACCTGAATACCGAAATGTATCCATGCGAGCACTGTCGGTCACTAGAATCGCCTGACCGTCCCGGCGCCCATCAAAAACACCTTTGAGCCAGTTTTTCCAGAGCGCCATCTTATGGATTTCATCAAACACCAACAGACCTGCATCTGAGCGCCAAGATCCGTTTGTCAATATGACCCGGTCGCCGGCCACATCCCAGTTCAAATATTGACCGTTTGGAAACTGCGGCAAAAGCTGCTTGGACAATGTCGTTTTACCGACCTGCCTAGGGCCAGTGACGATCACCATCTTGCGCTGCAAGTCTTTGAAAATAAGTTCGTCAAGATATCGTTTCATTCGACTATTTTATAGCCAACTCCCAAAAAGTCGCGACTTTTATGGATCAGACGACCAAAAAGTCGGATACATCTATAAGCAATTGAGATGATGGATATTTTTTAGCGACCCAACTTGAGATCCGCTGGGCACAAGCAGCGCTGAGCAAAGCCAATTCATTCTTGGGGCAAGTGACCGCAAGTGTTCGTTGATCCGTAAACGCGACCGGTGATCCGACCCGCTATAGACAGCGACAAAGAGTGGCTAAGTCTCCAACGAGCGCGTTACGGTTGAAACTTACGGTTGAAACTTACGCCCCTGAACGCATGACGGCCTAACCGTCGAGGTTAGTTGACCGGGTGTTTGTCGGACGTTTGTCGGGCGTTTACCGATGATGGGCTAATGGATAGGCCGATCATTGACTTCAATCAGAATACGCTACCAAGCATTTCGTGTCATACTCTATACTATCAAAATGATAGGTGTTTGTTTTGCGTTTTCCATCCGATCGACAGCTTGAGTTGTTTGTACAAACAACTGCAAAAGACTCTGCCAATGTGGTGTTCACCAAGCATGCGAGGCAGCGCATGAGGCAGCGCCATATTAACGATCCGATGGTTCTTGAGGTTTTAAGGATGGGCAGATTCTCGTTTGCGCCCGAGCCCGACATGACACAATCGGGTCTCATTTGTCGTCTGCAGCGTTTTGTGGCTGGAAAAGAGGTGGCTGTTGTGGTTGCCGTAGAGTATCCAGAGACAGATTTGGTTGTTGTAACCGTGATTGACGTTGGGAGGGGCTAACATGTACCACTATACGGACGGCGGGCTGCGCAATGTGTGGCTCATGAACGGATACGAAATCAAAAGCACCCCATACGGTGAGGGTGTGAGGTTCCATGACATTGATGGCTTGACCCGGTGCATTTGTCTGGCCTTGACCCATAAACCTTCCAAGTTAACGGGCGTGGAGTTTCGTTATATCCGTAGCGCTGGCATGTTGCTCTCACAACCCGCCCTTGGGAAGCTGCTCGGCATCGATGGGCAGTCTGTTGCGCGTTGGGAAAAGAGTAGCAAGGTGCCGCTTTGGGCTGACAAGCTAGTGCGCCTCTTGTATACAGCGCACGCCGAGGGCAACGAACCGATCGCAAAGGCCGTGGAGCGAATCAAGACCGTTGAACGCTTGGTTAAACAAAAAATTGTTATTACCCAATCTAGAGGAAAGTGGCACACCTGCCTTAAAGACGACACGCTTGCCATGGCATGAGGGACAATTTTGTCTCGGATGTTGGAAATGCTCAGCGGCCTCACCGTCAATGGGAGTTTGCCGGCTGTCTACACACGATCGACTCGACTCGGCTTGCCCCGCTCTAGGCACCCGAGTTGCTGCACACCGCTTGCAGAAGCTCAGTCATTGCTCGAGCATGTAACTCACTGTGCTCGTTGATCCAGACCGCCTGTTGCGAATACTTCGCCCCACGAGGTGCTTAGAGTATCCCTCGCCGGCCGCGTCAAGTTGAGCTTTGACCGCATTTATGAGTTTTTATTGAATTTTATTACTAATTATATTTTAGCTAAATGGGCGATGGAATCTCCCAACTATTAGCTTTTATGACATTTTATGGAAACTTATTCTTCTTAAAAACGATGGCTTACGCCACAGCAGCTGACGAGGCCATGCCAAATTAAGGTACTAAATAACAGAGCGACAGAGCTTAGGCGCCGCCACTACCCGGTGGTGTCAAACAATCACCACGGGCAGAGGGCTGGAGGGCTGGGCGTCAACCCACGACGGCGGCTTGTGGCTGGCCGATCTCTTGCACATACGCCGGCGCCGGGTGCATGGTTAGCCTATGACCAGCTTTCAGAATCTGGCTGGGCACATCGTGCTGAACCAATGCGGGCAACATGGCTGAGACTTGCAACAGCTTTTGCAGATCAATCCCGGTATCAAACCCCTCAAGCTCCAACATGTGCACGACTTCTTCGGTGCAGGCATTGCCGCTGGCACCTGGCGCATACGGGCAACCACCGATGCCACCCAACGCCGCATCAAAACGATCGATCCCTGCGTCGATGGCGGCCATGACATTGGACTGCGCCAATCCACGAGTATTGTGGAAATGAAGCGTAAAAGTCACTTCCGGATAGTTGGCCTTGACCTTGCGACAAAGACGACGCACCTGCGAAGGAAACGCCATGCCAGTGGTGTCACACAGGCTGATGCGTCGCACCCCCTGGCGAGCAAAGTTCTCCACCAGACGCAGCACCTCAGACTCAGCAATGTCGCCCTGCATCGGGCATCCAAATGCAGTTGAGAGCGACACGTTAACGGCAACAGGTTTGGTCGATGAGGATGCACCCTGCTGCACGAGCTCAATGATTTGACTGAGTTGGGCCACCGACTGCTCGCGCGTCATGCGCAGATTGGCACGATTGTGGGTTTCACTGACTGACATCACCAGATTGGCCTCATCGATGCCGCACGCAAGCGCACGCTCAAGCCCACGCACATTGGGAATCAACACCGTGATCTCAACACCTGGCAAACGCTTGATGTCTTGCATCACCATTTCAGCGTCACGCAGGGCGGGAATGGCTTTGGGAGAGGTAAATGAAGTGGCTTCGATTTTGGCGAAACCACATTGGCTTAATGCATTGATGAAGGCAATCTTGTCCGGGGTTTCAATGAACACGGCCTCATTTTGAAACCCGTCACGCGGGGACACATCGTGCATGTGTATACGAGGTCTGGCCATGCCGGCATCTCCGGGAATAAATACGCAATCGCATATTTTAGGGGTTTTCCCGAAGAAATTGTTTTGCGGTGCAACATGGTGGTGCAGCATGGCGGGTAAGTATGCCTGGTCATACTCGCCCGCCATGCCTAACTATCTCATATTCAAACCACGTTGACCTTGAGTTCACCGAGCCCATCAAATTTACCAACCATCACATCACCGGCCACCACCGCACCCACACCCTCTGGCGTGCCAGTAAAGATGAGGTCACCCGCCTTGAGCTCAAAAAGTCCCGACAGGTAGGCAATGCTCTCTGGAATATTCCAGATCAATTGATCGAGGTTGCTGTCTTGCTTCACAGCACCGTTGACTTCCAGCGAAATCTTGCCAGCATTCAAGACGCCTGTTTGGCTGACAGGGTGTATCGGTCCAATCGGGCCGCTATGATCAAACGCCTTACCCACTTCCCACGGACGTCCTTGCTTTTTGGCCTCGCCTTGCAGGTCACGACGGGTCATGTCTAAGCCAAGCGCGTAGCCAAAGATGCACGATTGGGCCTTTTCCACGGGGATATCTTTGCCGCCACTGCCCAGAGCCACCACCAACTCCATCTCGTAATGCAGGTTGCTGGTCTTAGACGGATATGGAATTTGCCCCTCTTTACCATCGGGCACGACCACCAAGGCATCGACTGGTTTACAAAAAAAGAACGGGTCTTCCCGACCAGTAAAGCCCATCTCTTTGGCATGCTCGGCGTAGTTGCGCCCCACACAAAACACGCGGCGAACAGCGAACTTCTGGTCCGAGCCAACCACAGGAATCGCCACAACAGCTGGGGGAGCAAATACGTAATCAGACATGACTGTGTCCTTGTGAATCAATGGTTGAGATTCACATGCCACACCAGACAGACATCGGTGTAAGCAGTGAGCTTTTCTGAATTCTAGCGGAACGAACAACTGAAGCGACAAGCCTCAAAAAGACTGGTGGCAAAAGACTGGCAGCACTTGAGAAGAAACCAAATAAAGACTATATTTGGTTCCTATAAAAAGGAATCGACATGCGATATTCCAGCCAAATCAAACCCATCAGTTATGTCAAAGCCAACGCCGCCGAGCTCATCAGCCAGCTTGAACGTGATCGACAACCGCTGGTGATCACACAAAACGGGGAGGCCAAGGCCGTGCTGCAGGACATCGTGAGTTTTGAACAGACTCAAGAGACACTGGCCTTGCTTAAAATATTGGCGCTGGGAAACCAGCAGTTTGCCAATCAACAAGTCGAGCCATTCGATGAGGTGATTAGCCGCATCAAGAACAAACACCGCGCAGCCGAATGACCCTAAAAAGCACCGTAAAATCCACCAAATTCAAAATACTCATCACACAGGATGCTCAAGCAGATCTTGAGCACATACATGACTTTCTGGTAACCCATCAGAGTTTGAAACACGCCAATGACATCTTGGACGGATTAAGTCAGTCGATCAAGACACTGACAACCTTACCCGAAAGATGCAGTCACCCCAGGGAGCTTTTAGCACTGGGCATTCTCGAGTTCAGGCAACTGATTCACCAACGGTTTCGAATCATTTATCGCATCATTGATCGCCAGGTGGTGATTCAATTGATCGCAGATGGCCGGCAAGACATGCAATCTCTGCTGAGCCGCCGAGTGATGTCACTCCACAGCAATCACTTTCACTGAAAGCACACGGCCAATCAATTACCCCACAGTGTTGAAATCGGTGCGGCCCAGATGCCATCACCGAGTGGCACGGTCTGATCACCGTCGTAGAGCAATACACCAAGCTTAAAGCGCTCACCGGCGAGCTCGGCCAGTTTCTTCAGCCCCTTCAAATCATTGCGGCGCACGGTCGCTGATGCCTTGACCTCGACGCCGACCACCTCGCCCGCTGAGTTTTCAAGGACGAAGTCGACTTCCGTACCCGACAGGTCGCGGTAGTACAAGATGCGATAGCGCTGCGGCAAACCATGAACGCACTTAAGTAACTCGGCATAAACAAAGGTCTCGAGCAAAGCACCGAATTTCGTTTTATCTCGCTCAATCGCATCATGGCCAAGCCCGCATGCGGCGGCCAGCAGCCCCGAATCGAGGAACTGCAACTTGGGCGTCTTCACGACACGGTTCAGGGCGTTTGCTGACCACACAGCGACACGCTGAATCAGGTAAAGCTGCTCAAAAATCCCGACATAACGACTGGCTGTCTTGCTATCAAGGCCAACTTGGCCGCCAAGCTTGGTGTAGTTCGACATCTGACCCGCCGTGTGGGCTAGTGCCTCAAAGAGTCTCGGCATCTGGTCGAGTTTGTCCACTTGCGACAGGTCCGCAACATCACGAACCAAGATCGAATCAATGTAAGACTGCGCCCATTGCACTCGACGCGCTTCGTTAGCACGCGTGAGCACTTCGGGATAACCACCTTTCAAAACCCGCTGCAGCAAGTCAGCGCCAAGTGAAGGTCTCACGACTGCAGGCAGTTTGCCAGAAAACGCTGCTTGCACCCAATTGCCACCGCTCGACTCAATTTCTGCCTGGGATAGTGGCAATAACAATTGGGTTTGCATTCGGCCTGCCAACGAATCTGCCACTTTAGGCAGCGTCATGATGTTGGCAGATCCAGTCAGAAGGAAACGCCCAGGCCGACGGTCTTCATCAACCGACTTTTTAATTGCCAGCAACAGTTCCGGTGCCCGTTGCACCTCATCAATCACTGCCCGATCAAGGCGCCGAACCAGCCCGACTGGATCGTCCTGCGCAGACAGGCGCGTGGCCTCATCATCGAGTGTGAGGTATTGCATATCCGATCCAGCGATTTGACGCACCAGTGTTGTTTTACCAACCTGCCGGGGCCCCACCACCATCACCACGGGGGTGTCTGACAAAGCAACTTTGATACTGGGGGTGACTGTGCGCGCAAACACCAAATTTCCTTGAGCTTATCGGCCATGATCGGTTGAAATCATGGAACATTATTTCATAAATAATGGAATTTAAATTAATTTTTTATGGAATTTACTTTCTTAAATGATGGAGAATGATGCCATCAAGCAAAAAACTGGCCGCGCTCAGCGCGGCCAAAGTGGTAGTGATACTGGGGCTGTGGCACTAAAGCCATAAAACAAAAAAGTACTAAGCAGCCCGATCAGTCACGCTAAACATCACGTCCCGGGTGAGGCTACTGGTTTGTCAGTTGCAGTTGCCGTTGCACCTGCATCTGCACCACCTATCTGACCTCCTTCGGAATCCTCACCATCTTCATGTTTTTTGTGCTTCTCAAAAAACGTCATGATCTTCACAAAAAAGATCGGCACAATGGCCACCGCCAAGGTGGTCGAGGCGATCATGCCACTGAAGACCGTGATACCGATGGAGAATTGCGAGGCTGCACCGGCACCAGAAGCAGTAATCAAAGGAACCACGCCCAGAATGAAGGCAATCGAGGTCATCACAATTGGCCGGAACCGCTCATGAGATGCGTGCAAGGCTGCCTCGGTATAGCTCATCCCTTTATGCACGGCCTCCAGCGCCACTTCCACAATCAAAATCGCGTTCTTGGCTGATAGCGCAATCATGAGCACCATACCGATCTGCACATAAATGTTGTTATCCAGCCCAGTTGACATCAGCGCAATCACAATCCCTGACATAGCCAAGGGCACGGCGCTAAGCACTGCAAGCGGCGCTGCCCATGACTCGTACTGACCGGCAAGCACCAAGTACACCAGCAAGATAGACAGCGCAAACACCAAAATCTGCGTGTTACCCACCAGTTGTTCCTGATAGGACATGGCGGTCCACTCGTAGCCAATCCCTTCAGGCAAGGTTTCATTGGCCAGTTGGGTCAGGGCCGCCAAGACCTGCCCGGAACTCACGCTCGGTTTGGCCGCGCCGTTGACGCTCGCCGTGGGGAACAGGTTGTACTGCGAGGCAATCGATGGCCCGGAAGTCTCAGTGATCTCGACAAATGACCCCAAGGGCACCATGTCACCCTTGCGACTCTTGACATAGAGCTTCTGAATTTGGTTGATACTCGTGCGGAAGGACCCGTCTGCCTGCACATAGACTTGATAGGTCTGACCGAACTTGAAAAACTGGTTCACGTACGAGGAGCCAAAGTACGATTGCAATGCGTTGTAGGCGTCACCAATGTTCACGCCCAAGGTTTCAGCAGCGGCCGGGTTAAAGGTCAGCTCCAACTGCGGTACGTTGTTGTCAAAGGTGGTGAACGCCATCATCACTTCAGGCAGCTGATTGGCTCTGGCCACGAACTGATTGGTCGCGTCCGCCAGCTTGTCAAAGCTGTTGCTGCCATCCGTCAAAAGTAACTGTAGGGAAAAACCACCCGACATGCCCAGACCAGGAATCGCCGGGGGCAACACCACGCGCGCATTGGCACTTTGCACCTCGCGCAAGGCCGCCGACATGCGCCCGTAAATCGAGCGTAAATCCTCACCCTTGACCTTGCCGCGTTCATCCCAGGGCTTCAGAATCACATACATCGCCCCTGCACTGGGATCCGTGTTGCTGTTGTCCAGCACACTGACGCCACCAATCACCACAATCTGGTCCACGCCAGGCACCGCCTGAATCACTTGCCTGACCTCATCCATGGCCTGCTGAGTTCGTTCCAGCGATGCACCTGAAGGCAGCTCAATCGTGGTGATCAAGTAGCCCTGATCCTCATTCGGAATAAAGCCCGTGGGTATGCGTGTAAGCCCATAGATCGTCGCACCAATAATCAAAAGACCCACGAGTGCGGTCTTGGTGCCGTTGTTCATGAGCGTGTGCATGAGCCTGGCATAGCGAGCCGCAATCGCCTCAAACCCTCGATCAAAGCCACGAGCAAATCGGTTCTTGGGCTTGGGTGCTTCGCCTTTTTTCAGTGGCTTGATGAACTCGCCTGCTTGTGCTGGGCTCAAACTGATGGCTGCGATGCCAGACAGCAGCGCCGTGATCGCAATCACCAAGGCGAACTGGCGGTACATCTGACCGGTGATCCCTGAAATAAAGGATGCCGGTAAAAACACCGCCATCAACACCAAGGTGATCCCGATAATCGGTGCCATCAACTCACCCATGGCGGCAATAGCCGCATCCTTGGGCTTCATGCCAGCCTCGACCTTCTTGGCCACGCCTTCAACCACCACGATCGAGTCGTCCACCACAATCCCGATCACCACCACAATGGCAAACAGCGTCAGGAGGTTAATCGAGAACCCGAGTGCCGCCATGCCAGCGAAGGCGCCAATGATCGTCACAGGAATGGTGACGGCTGGCACCAGTGTGATGCGCCAGTTCTGCAAAAACGCCATGATGACCAGCAGCACCAAAAGCCCCGCTTCGTAGAGCGTGCTGTACACCTGATCAATAGACGCGGTCACAAACATCGTGGTGTCAAACGGAATGCCCCATTGGATATCAGGCGGAAAATTCTTGGCGATTTTTTCCATTTCATCGCGTACCCCTTGGGCCACCTGCAAGGCATTGGCTTCGGGTAACTGATAAATTGCAATACCACCAGCAGGCCTGTCCCCTAACCCAAAAAACTGGTTGTAGTTCTGGCTACCCATCTCAATCCGAGCTACGTCTCTCAACCGTGTCAGTTGACCATCGGCTTCCTTCAACACGATCTCGCCAAACTGCTCGGGCGTGTCCATGGCGCTGGCCACGTTGACCGTAAACTGAAACGCCTGGCCGGCCGGCACGGGTGGCGCACCGATCTGTCCTGCCGATAGCAGCACATTCTGCCCGTTGATCTTCTCCATCACCTCCGCGGGCGTGAGATCTCTGGCCAGCATCTGCTCAGGATTGAGCCACACCCGCATGCTGTAGTTACCGACGCCAAACACGTTGGCTGCCGCCACACCGGGGATGCGAGCGAGTCGTTGCTGCATCTGCAAGTTGGCAAAGTTACTCAGAAACAGTGCGTCACGGCTATTGTCCTTGGATGTCACGGTGACAAACTGAAGGATTGCCGTTGACTGGGTCTTAGTCGTCACCCCCTGCGCCTGCACGGCTTTGGGTAACATGGGCAGCGCAATCGCCACCCGGTTCTGCACGTTGACCTGCGCCATGTCAGGATCTGTGCCCACAGCAAACGTGACTGTTAGCTGGTAAGTACCCGCATCGGTTGAGAAAGACTGCATGTACAGCATGCCTTCCACACCGTTGACCTGAGTCTCGATGTTGCTGCCCACCAACTGCTGAATCAGCTTGGCGTTTGCCCCTGGCCAGTTTGTGGTCACCTGAATCGTGGGTGGGGTCATCTGCGGATACTGCGCCACGGGCAACCCAAATATCGACACCGCACCAATCAGCACGATGATGATGCCAATCACGTTACTGAGAATCGGCCGTTCAATGAATATCTTCGATAGCATGGGCTGGTTCCAATGCAAAAATCAGGGGTGTTACACAACTGAAGCGCAATGCCAACACGCATCACGCTTCGACGTTCCGTTCACTGGCTACTTCGCACCCGTACCCGGCAACTTGGCCGGCTCAATCTTGCCGGGCTGGGCATCGACTGTATTACCGGGGCTTAAGGTCACAAAGCCATTGATCACCACTTGCTCTGTCCCCGTGAGCCCCTTGGTAACTTCGATCACTTCACCAAACTGCTGGCCAGTGGTGATGTTCACCCGTTCGGCTTTTTTGTCCTGGTTGATCACAAAGACGTACGGCCCCTGCTGGTCGCGCAACACCGCTGAAAACGGCACGAGCAGGCCATCGCGCTGGTCACCGTAATACACCAGAACCTTGGCGTACACGCCAGGCAATATCGAACGATCTTTGTTCTGAAACACACCGCGCAGTTGCAAGGTGCCCGTGTCGGTGTTCAGATCACTGGCGGCAAAGTCGAGCACACCGGCCTGGGGAAAACCATCATCGCCTTGCAAAGCGGCATACACCGGCAGTGTGCCAACACCATTGCCTGCCTTACCTGTTCCCTTGTGCATGCGCATGTAGGCGAGCAACTCGGTCTGGCTCATCGAGAAGTAGATATACAGGGGCTGAATCTGACGGATGTCAGCCAACTTGATGCCATCCGGATTGGCGCCCAGATAATTGCCCACGTCAATCAGGTGACGACCCATCACCCCGTCAAAGGGGGCTCGCACCTCGGTGTAGCCCAGGTTAATTTTGGCCAGCGCGAGATTGGCTTGGGCTTGCTGCAGTTCAGACCTTGCCTTGTCGACGGCGGCCTGGGAAGTTGCCTTTTGCGCGAGCAAAGTGCTCTGGCGATCGAACTCAATCTTGGCCTCATCGTAAATGGCCTGATTCAACGCCACCTCTTCTTTGTATTGAGACTGCTCAATCACGAACAACAGATCGTCTTTTTTGACTGTTGCACCGTCCTTGAACAGAATTTGCTCCAAATACCCAGGCACGCGAGCTTCAAGACTGACGTAGAGCAGCGGCGCCGCCGTGCCATCAAATGTCACGTAGTCCTGCACGGTTTGCTTCAGTGGTTCAGACACAGTCACTTTGGCCGGTGGCAGCTCAGGTGGCTTGGGCTTGTCGCAACCCGCCAATCCGAGTGCAATCAAAGCGCCCATGGCGAGAATCGCGATGCGCGCAAACTTCACACCAGATACGTTTGAGGTATTGATCCAATTCATTCTTTGGCTCCAGAAGCAGTGGTGCTGGTCGTTGCAGTGGCTGCAGCAGTGCTGGCACCCGCTGCCTTAGCCTGACCGACGGCATCAAGGTTAAAAGCTTGTATCAGCCAAGGGGTCTCGGGCTGGTTCAGGGCACTGCCCCAATCGGTGCGCTCCCTCATTTGCGCGACCATCTCATTGGGCAGTGGCGGCACGATCAACTCGCCACTCCAGCCGCCACCAAGCGCTTTAAACGCATCGGTGTAACCCAGCAGCGCATTGGTGCGGGTCTGCACCAGATCACTTTGCACCCGCAAAAGAATCTGCTGAGCCACGATCACCGTGTTGTAGTCAGACTGCCCGCCCTCATAGAGGTCAAGCGCCAACTCCGCTGCCTGCTTGGCCGAGCGAACGGCAAGCGCATAGTCTGCAGCCGCTTTCTGAGAAGTCGAGATTTGCACCAGTGCATCTTCCACTTCAGCCTGAGCATTTAGTACCGTGTTTTGATAGTTCAGCACCGCCTGCTGGAAAGTTGCATCCTGCACCCTAACCTGGTCTGTGATTGCGCCACGGTAGAACAAGGGGATGGTAAAGCCACCGCCACCACCGCCGGTTGAGCCATCAAACCTAAAAGTTTGCCCGCCCTGATACGAGACCGAGGCGTTCAGATAGCCAAACATGCCCGTCAGAGAAAAACTTGGATACAGATCCGCTTCGCGCACGCCAATCAAGGCCGACTGCGAAGCCGCCTGGTACTCCGCCAAGGCCACATCGGGGCGTCGACGCAGCAAGTCTTTGGGAATACCGACGTTTAACACTGCCGGGGTTTTCAGTTCATTCTTGGCCTGCCCGAAGTTAGCTTCGTAGAAGCCCGGGCGCTCGCCCAACAGCACGCTCATGGCGTTTTGTTGTTTGTTCAGGCGCGCCATCAGACCCGGGATTTCTGCGTTGGTCTGCTGAAACCGGGTTTGCGCCTGGCTCAAGGCCAACAAGGAAGTGGAGCCCGCCTTGTACCTAGCCTCAGCAATGCGCAAGCTTTCGCGCTGCAAGGCCAGGTTGGTGCGCGCCACGCGAATCAACTCTTGGAGGTTGCGAATATTGATGTAGGTTCGAGCCACGGTGGCAGCCAAGGACACATCGGCTGAGTAATACGCGGCAATCGCCCCTTGATAACCCGCAAAGGTGCTTTCGATGCCACGACGATACTTACCCCAGAAATCCAGCTCCCAGTTCGCCTGCAGCATCGCCTCGCGGGTCGTGGAACTGTTACCCCCGTTGATGCTGCCCTGGCCCACCACGGTGGGCAGCAAAGTCGCGTCACTGACCCCCAATTGCGCCCGTGCCTGGTAGATACGTACAGCCGCAGATTGCAGCGAGAGGTTCTGTGCGCCCGCGACCTGCAACAGCTTATCTAGCGTTGGGTCGTCAAACTGCTTCCACCAGCTGATCGGGTTGATCTGGGCGTCCCGAACCGTTTGCACGGCCGCAGAGAACTGCGTGCCGGTCTCCTGGCGCCACTGTTCCTTGATCGACACCTCGGGTTGCTTGAAGTCTGGGCCCACCATGCAGCCCGTCAACAAGAGCGCACCGAGCGAGGAGCCCATCAGGGCTGCTAATCGGTGCCCACGTCTTGCTGCCTGACAGACAAAAGTTGGTTTTGATGCCTCAACAGGATCAGCAGCTGAGTCCGCTGCTAAAACCTCTGCTGATACGGCTGGGGAGTCGGGTGCCGACCGCACCGATGAAATACCGCGCATGACGAACAATCCACAGGAGAAACGACGGATTGATAGTAGCCGAATTCAGTGTCACTGAACCATAAAACCAGAGCGAAGCCAAAGCGGGTGAACGCGGGTAAAAGCGGGTAACCGCGGTTTACGGATGCCCCACTGTAGGGCACAAGATCAAAAACCGATCAGTGCAAGCGTTACCACGACGAGCGATAGACTTGGGAATGACTTGCAATGTCACCCTTTTGGAACCGCATTGCGTTTTTGCTTGGCTGCAAGGTCAACAGGTTGGCAGAGGTTGTCACCCACCCCCATCTGCCTGATTTGACTACCCGCGAGCAGCGCAAGTAAGGTCGGAGCCACATCGAAGTGCGTCATGTCCTGACCACCAAACTCGCAAACCTCACCGCCGGGCGAACGGTAGTTGAAATACACCCGTCGCTCTTCTCGTTCGGGAAACAGGTGATTCTGTTCGGGATTATTCATAAACAGATGGTCGCCCATGACCACAGACACCGTGTCTTCAAGGACGCCAGCCTGTTTCAACTTGTTGTAGAAGGCCGCCACAAAACGGTTGCTGCAGTCAACCACCTTGGCAAATGATGGGGTCAGACGCGGGGCAGCGTGGCGAGAGATAGCCGTCTGGCGCCTGATTGTCTGTGGTGATGACTGTGACATTAAGCGGAGCACCACCCGGAGCACCACCGCGTTGTGATCTCGCGTGCAAGGCTAGAACCTGCTCAAACGCCAGATCCAGCAAGGTGTCGTCGTTCACGCTTGCGCCCCAACCGGTGAGCTTGTCTTCGGGCATACCGGCTTCGAGCAACTCTTGCTTACCGAATGTGTACTCACAGCCGTGATTGCGGTAGAACTTGTCCATCCCAGAGAACTGTAAGTCGGACCCGACTAGGAAATACTGTTGGTATCCAAGATCACTTAGATAGTCGCCCAAACACTTGGCCTTGCCCAGCATGGCACCGGGTTGGTGCCCGCCATCTCATGAATAGCCAGGGGCTTGCGGTCAAATACCTCAGCCAAGGGCGCGTTCAGATCCACCGCAAAGTAGTCTGCATCAGAAAACGTCGTCTCTAAAGACTCCACGTACAGCAAAATGAGATTGCGCGGCTTGCACATGTCACTGGCTGAACCCACCGGTTTTGCCTGACCACTGACATCGAGCATGGCTGGGGGATTGACATACAGTTCAGCGAACTGGTCAGGCCCGTCGTGCTTGGCAAAGAAATCGATGCCGCCAATGTCTTCCAGGGTGTTGTAAGCAGACACCAATGGCAGTGCCAGCAAAGCCCAAATGATGAGACCCCCTACGATTGACACTGACCTCGGTCGCTGCCAAAACGACAACGTAGAGGATGGCTCAAGCAATGATTCGCTTGGCGATGAAGTCGTTCGTGGTGCATCGGCAAGCTTCAGACCTAACCCAACTAACCACCAGACGATCAACGTTGCAGCCAGCGCAATGGTCAGGGGCTTTACCACCAGGACATCGAGCGCCGAGAGCAACACCAGACGATCCGTGCCCATGGTGCAGTCGTCGGTCGTCAGAAAAAACAGCACCTGATCAAAACTCACCTCGCCAAAGTTGAATACCAGAAACCCTGGAACAGACCAGATGGCAGTTGCCAGGTAGACGGCAATGAATAAAACCCAGTAGAGGCGCTTGCGGGGCATCATGGTCGAGATCAGATCAAGATCAGTGGGTGGGCATCAGTGGGTGGGCATCAGTGGGTAGGCATGCTTCAGTGGGCATGCTTCAGTGGGCATCCGCAGGTTGAACTTAGATAAGCGCGATGCGATGACGCCCAGCGATTGAGCTGCTCAGGCATACAGCCAAACCCTGGCCGGCGGCACATTGAAGGCCACAAAGCGCACTTGCTTTTCCGAGGCAAAACCACAACCGGCAAACGGGGAGTGACTGCCATATGAAAAGGTGATCAGTTTTTTTATGAGCCCAGCCTCATAGGCTTGGGCCACCGCTTCGCGGATGGCACCTGCTTCGGGGTTGTTGAGCATGGGAATCGATGAAACCACCGCACAGGGCGAGGCGGCTTGGCTAAAAAACTCCACAGCCGATCCATTAAACACCGTCGCACCGGGATAGGCCTTGGCGAGTAGTTCACTGAACTTGCGGTTGATCTCAACTAAGGTCAAGTGATCGACACGCAGGTGCTTGGTGATTTGCCCCGTGCCTGGGCCAAGTTCAACGACCTGAAGAGGCTCGAGAGAGTCTGGCAAGTTGCCATTGGCGTTGCCGTTAGCATTTTGACCCACGCCACAGGAAGATTCGCCAGAAAAAGCATCTGTCGGTTCACACATGGACGGCTTACGCATGGAATCTTCGAGTGCGCGCGCCATGGCCAGTCCCAAGCGGTTCGAAGAAGGCAGCACAGCACCGACCTTTCGCGGGTGGCGCAATGCCTGAAACAAAAATTGGGCAGATGAAACTAGCACGAGGGGTAATTCGGTGTGCGAATGTAAGTGTGCGTGCAAAGACACACCCGGGGTAACGTCAGCACGCGCTGATCGCCGATAAACCGATTAACAATCAATATATTCACGCTTAAATTCTCGCCTCATGCTCTTGTTCTGTTCGACAGATACACCGGATTCGCTAAAGAGCCCTAGCGAAGCCCAATCACTCAACGGGTTGATTTTATGTCATGTTTACTCATGAAATTGTCTCAAAACGCATGTGGGCAAATGATACGAACACATCGATCGACTGATTACTTGATATTTGCACGGCATTGACTGGGTCGGTCGATCGCGTTGTGTCGCCTAACGCACTTAGATGTGACTGCGACGGATGCCGGGCCCTGTTTGGGGGTTAGGGTTACCGATGCGCCTGCGTCAATTCATAGCTTGTGCTGCGCCCGCCCCCGATTGACCTTTGCAGAATGCCAAGCTCAATTAATTGGGTGATGTCGCGCAGTGCGGTGTCTGCCGAGCATTTGGTCATCGAGCCCCAACGGCTCGTCGTCAATCTCGCGTCGAAACCATCGAGCAAGCGGTTAAGAATCTTGATTTGCCTAGGGTTCAAACTAACACCAGCCCAGTGGTGCCAGAATTTGGTTTTAACCAATGCACTATCAACAGTGGCGTGAGCGGTTTGTAGCGCCTGAACTAATTGGTTTAAAAACCACAGTAGCCAGGGCGTGATGTCCATCGATGATTTCTGCGTGTACTCCAGAATGTCATAATAAGCCTTTCGTTGGGCCTGAATTTGAGCCGAAACACTGTAAAACCGCTGGTTGCTGCGATCAGCACGAGCCAATAACAAATCGCCGACGGCGCGACCGATCCTTCCATTTCCATCGTCAAATGGATGTAGCGTGACAAACCACAGGTGCCCAATCGCTGCCCGGATCAAGCCCGGCTGAGATGGATTGGGCTGATTCACCCAATCCAGAAATATTTGCATTTGCGGCGACAAAATGCCAGCGGGCGGCGCCTCGTAATGAACTTTTGGGCGGCGAGGTGATCCCAGCACTGCACCCACTGACCCTACCCCCAACGGCCCCGAAACCACCTGCATGGGCCCCAATGCGTCAGATCGCCAATCACCGACCGTGATGGGCACCAGTCCCGAATAACCGTTGGGAAACAATGCCGCGTGCCACCCAAACAACCGCTCGACGGTCAGCGGTTCGTTGGCTCTGGACGTCGCATCGCACATCATCTGTACGATCCCGTCTACATGGCGGTCAATAGGCGCGAGAGCCGACTGCTCAAGACCCAAACGTCTCGCAATTGACGAACGAACAGACTCTGGAGACAAAACTTCGCCCTCAATCGCACTGCTTTTAACCACATCTTCAGTCAAAGCAGACAAAGATGTTTGCTCTTGGACCTCAAAACCGACGTCGGCTAACCTGCCATACAAACATCCCTGCAATCTGGATGCCTGCTCCAGCCAAGGTGAAATCTCATCGAGTTGATAGCGCCATCGCGGCCAATCTGGGGACTGCCAAATGTACAATTCAATCTCCGCATTAATTGCGGTAATTATAGCAGTTATTCACCGCAAGATCTATTTTCATCGCAACTTTTGCGGTGATTAATCGTGTTATTCGCCGCATGCGGCTTGGCAAAGATTGGGATCGCTCGCGCCAAATCAAAAACCGCCCAAGACCTCGCCGCTTTCTTCGTTGAAGGAACCAACCCTAACCGACATATAACTGCGCGCACCCTCATGGTTAGCGTATTGATCGCATCGATGCCGACTGATCTGTTTCCGGGCCGCATCAGAGCCACACAGAGCCATCAGAGCCATCAGCGCTTGTAAGAAAGCACTTGGCACGTTAGAATTGCATGAATTTTCAATGATATTTACATCATGAATCTACCTAGACTCGCAAAAGATTGTCCAAAATCTCTTAAGGTTACGCTCAGCGGCGCCTCAGCGCGCTTGGCGGACAAGCTCTGCACTGGCATGGTCTATCGTCGCGAAGATTTAGCTCGCTTAAGCAATGCAGTGGATCGGCATTTGCGCATACTCCTGAGTGCAGGCAAATTGCATAAGCTCGCTGCTGGGCTCTACCACGTACCGAGGAACTCAAAGTTTGGACCACTGCCAGCGTCAGATGAACAACTGGTCAGGGCTTTTTTGCGGGACGATGATTTTCTCGTGTTTTCACCATCGCTTTACAACTCAGTGGGGTTAGGGACGACACAGCTCTACAACAAAACGCTGGTCTACAACCACAAACGTCATGGTTTATTCAAGTTAGGTAACCGTCAATTTGATTTGCGGGTCAAGCCGCGCTTCCCAGAAAAGATCACGCCGGAGTTCCTGTACGTGGATTTGCTCAATAACCTCGACGAACTCGCGGAAGATCGAGATTTGGTGCTCGCCCGTGCTCAGGAAAAACTGGCTCACTTTGATGCCAGCAAGCTGAGCCAAGCTCTAAAGAAATACGGCAACATGGCTACGCGTAAACGCATCCAGGGGTGGATTACCCCCAATCAACTCCCCACGATCCTTCTGCAGTGATTCAAAGCCGACTCAATCAGGTTGTCACTGGCCTCTTGTGTGCGAAATGCCGAGTGAGCTGACAGGGTGACGTTCTGAAGTTTGGACAAGGGATGTCCGACAGGCATGGG
>CAZLFB010000016.1:0-39602 GCA_964558695.1 uncultured Orrella sp. | reverse complement strand
GAGCTTGCGGGGCAGCCGTTTAACCTGAACTCTCCCAAGCAGCTTGGCGAGATTCTGTTTGGTCAGATGCAGTTGCCAGTTGTCCGCAAAACCGCGAGTGGTGTGCCATCGACGGATGAAGAGGTGCTTAGCAAGTTGGCTGAAGACTATCCCTTGCCTAAATTATTGTTGCAGTATCGTGGGCTAGCGAAGTTAAAGTCGACTTACACCGATAAACTGCCCAAGATGGTCAATCCAAGAACAGGCAGGGTGCATACAAATTATGCACAAGCCGCCGTGATTACTGGCAGGTTGTCATCGTCTGAGCCGAATTTGCAGAACATCCCGATCCGCTCGCCAGAGGGTAGACAAATCAGGCAGGCCTTCATTCCCACTTACCCACTTGGCAAGCTCGTGTCAGCGGATTATTCGCAGATTGAGTTGCGGGTGATGGCGCATGTCTCGGGCGATGTGGGGATGCGTGAGGCGTTTGCCAAAGCAGAGGATATTCACCGGGCAACGGCCGCGGAGGTGTTCGGTGTCCCGTTAGGCGAAGTGACCGCCGATCAGCGCCGCACAGCCAAGACGATCAATTTTGGGTTGATATACGGCATGGGTGCTCATGGGTTGGCCACCAATCTTGGGATTACCCGTGAAGCAGCACAAAGCTATATCGATCGGTATTTTGCGCGCTATCCCGGTGTGGCGCAATACATGGCTGACACCAAAGCCCGGGCCCATGAGCAAGGCTACGTGCAGACCGTGTTCGGGCGACGCCTGTGGCTGCCAGACATCAATGCCGGTGGTGCACGACGTGCTGGTGCTGAGCGTGCTGCCATTAATGCGCCCATGCAAGGAACAGCGGCTGATCTCATCAAAATGGCTATGGTTCACGTACAAAAGTGGATCGAAGCCGAGAAATTGCAAAGCCGGGTGATTATGCAAGTACACGATGAGTTGGTGCTTGACGTGACCGAAGATGAGCTTGATGCGGTGTGCGCCGAACTGCCGGCACTGATGTGTGACGTTACCGAGTTTAGTGTTCCGCTAGTCGCCGAGCTCGGACAGGGTGATAATTGGGATCAGGCGCATTAAAGCGGACCGGACTTGCAATCTGTCTAATTTGTTCAAGGGAGGCATCCGTGGCGACTAAGAAACCTCAACCTATTCGTACCCCAGCAGAAGGGCTAAAGGTGCAGTGGGTGGACATCGCGACCAGCGATGTTTCGATGCCCAGTTACGTGGCCATGCCAGATGCGCCCGGGCGCTTTCCTGTTGTGCTGGTGATCCAGGAGATTTTTGGGGTGCACGAGCACATTCAGGATATCTGCCGGCGCTTTGCAGCGCAGGGGTTCTTGGCCATTGCACCCGATTTTTATCTGCGCCAAGGCAATCCCGCGGATTACCCTGACATCGAGAGCTTGGTGGCGGGTATCGTCAGCCAGGTGCCTGATGAGCAGGTGATGGCTGATCTCGATGCTTGTCTGGTTTGGGCGGGATTGCACGGTGGCGACCTGACTCAGGTGTTTGCCACTGGGTTTTGTTGGGGAGGACGTCAGGCTTGGCTGTATGCGGCACACCAACCCATGTTGCGCGCTGCAGTCGCTTGGTATGGACGCTTAACCCGGGGCCATGGGGAACTTCAGACCACCCACCCGATTGACTTGGTTGGTCAACTCAGTGCACCCGTTTTGGGTCTGTATGGAGGGCTTGACGCGAGCATACCCTTGAAAGAGGTTCGCGCCATGCAGATGGCACTGAAATCCGGGTCAGATAAGGCCAAGCTTAGCGAGATTCGGGTCTACGAAGACGCCGACCATGGGTTTTACGCGGATTACCGCCCGATGTATCAACCTAAAGCGGCCAAAGATGCGTGGCAACGTTGTCTGGCTTGGTTTAAGGTCAATAACCCAGCCACCTAGGTGACTGGGTTTGCTGCTGTGTTTAAAGCGCACGAAGTGCGGCGATGCGTTGTTCGATGGGTGGATGGGTGGAGAATAGGGCACTAAAGCCGCCACCACCGCTAATGCCAGAGGCTTCAAAACTGCGGGGCAGCTCGCCTGGGTTCATGTTGCCAAGTCGTGCCAACGCCTTGATCATGGGTTCGCGTGACTGTAGCAACCGGGCAGAGCCTTCGTCTGCTCTGAATTCTCGCTGCCTTGAAAACCAGGCAACAATAATGCTCGCCAGAACTCCGAAGATAATCTCTGACACAATCACGGCGGCAAAATACCCGATGCCAAGACCACGGTCATTTTTGAGAATGACCCGATCAACGAAATAGCCCACAATTCGAGCAAAAAAGACGACAAACGTGTTCAGAACCCCTTGAATCAGCGTGAGCGTGACCATGTCGCCGTTGGCGATGTGAGCGACTTCATGGCCCAAGACGGCGGTGACCTCTTCCTCTGTCATGCCTTGTAGGAGTCCAGTTGAGACGGCAACCAGCGAACTGTTTTTAAATGCGCCGGTGGCGAATGCATTGGGCGCACCATCGTAAATGGCAACCTCAGGGCGACCAATTTCAGCCTTGTCCGCGAGCTGGTGCACGGTCTGCACCAGCCACGCCTCGCGGGCATCGCCAGGAGCGCTCGGATCAATGACGCGTGCGCGCGTGGTGAATTTGGCCACAGGTTTGCTGATCAGCAACGAGATAAACGCACCCCCGAAACCAATGATGGCCGAGAACACCAGCAGGGTCTGGATATCCAGCCCTTGGGGTGTGAGAAAGCGATTGGCCCCCGTGATGTTCAGGAAGATGCCTAGAACAATGAGGATTGCCAGGTTGGTGGCAAGAAAAAGCACGATTCGTTTCATGGTTTGTGTCGCAAATGTATAAAAATTAAGCCAAATGTTAGACGAAGAAAACGGCTGACAGTTCCTAAACCTGCCAGCCGTTTTAAAAAAACCACTATATACATAAGGTTTTAGGTTTTGGGCTGCATCATGGAGTGATACCACTCATGAAAATGTTGCATGCCATCCTCCATGGGCGATTGGTAAGGTCCCATTTCAATGTCACCACGGTCATAGAGTGCTTTGCGACCCGCGTCCATGCGCTCGGCAATCTCATCATCCTCAACCGCGGTTTCCATGTAGGCGGCTTGTTGTGCCTCAACGAACTCGCGCTCAAACTCGGCAATTTCTTCCGGGTAATAAAACTCGACCACGTTGACCGTCTCCTGCGGCGAAATTGGGTACAGGGTCGAGAGCACCAAGACATGTGGATACAGCTCGATCATGTGGGTGGGAAAGTACGTGACCCAAATCGCGCCGAACTCTGGCGCCTGACCTTGCCGAAACTCCAGCAGTTTGTCATGCCATGTCCGGTAAGCAGCCGAACCGGGTTGTGACAGGGCCCTATGCACCCCAACGCGCTGAACGCTGAAAAAAGGTGCGAAGTCCCACTTCAAATCATCACAGCTGACGAAATGGCCTAGTCCGGGGTGAAATGGCTCAACGTGGTAGTCCTCGAGGTACACCTCGATGAAGGTTTTCCAGTTGTAATGACAGGGGTGAACCTCAACACGGTCAAAGACGTAGTCCGAAAAATCAAACTCTGGACGACTGAACAAAGAGGCCATGTCTTGCTTAGGATCGCGCGGACCCTCAAACAAGAGCCCGTGACTGTTCTTTAATGGGTAGCGATTCAGATTCAGGCACGGTGTTTCATCGAAATGCGGAGCACCAAGCAGACGACCGGCGTCATCGTAGGTCCAGCGATGCAGCGGGCAGACAATATTGCCACCGGTGGCCGAGAGGTTGCCGCTGATATTTTTCGTGCCAGTGACATTGCCCGTTTCGCCGCCAAGCATGAGGGCCTGTCGATGTCGGCAGACATTGGAAATGAGTTCGATACCCTGTTTGCCGTTAACCAGGACGCGTGCGTTTTTTTCGTGCGCAAGTGCGCGCCAGTCACCTTGTTGAGCAATGGTCTTCTCGTGACTGACGTAAATGCTTGACTTGTCGAAGATGAGTTCGCGCTCCTGTGCGAGCACCTGCTCATCGAAATACACACTGGACGCCAACTGAGTCAGAGCTGGCGAAACATGCACTTTGCGACCTGGATCGGTCATGATTCCCTCCGCAGTGAAAAAAAAAGCCAGCAGGAAACCCTCTCTGGCGCGAAGAAAAATCGGATACCCGATTAAAGTGTGATTGTACCCGAAGGGGTAGGCTCAAGAACGCAGTTAAAATGAAACCTTGCGTAATATCAGGTTTTTACGGCAATTTAGATTCTGGAGAGACGTTTTGACGGGCAAACGAAAATCGGCTGATGCTGCTTTGGATGATGTGCCTAAGAGTTTTGAGCAGGCGATCGCTGAGCTAGAGAAGGTTGTCGCGTCAATGGAAAGCGGCGATTTGTCGCTTGAAGCATCGCTTGCGGCTTACGAGCGAGGTGTGGTTTTGGCACGCGCCTGCCAGACGCAACTGCAGGCCGCTGAGCAGCAAGTTAAAGTCTTAGAGAATGATTTGCTGCGTCCCTTTGGTGCGCGTGCTGAGGGTGAGGGCGCTGATGATGAGGTGCTTGCATGAAGACGGCAGCGCGTGATTTGCAGCCGTCTATTGATGCATGGATTGCCGAACGAGCCCAGCAGGTGGATGCCTGTTTGGACCAATTGTTGCCGGGTGCTGATGTCGAGCCGGCCGATTTGCATGCGGCCATGCGCTGGGCTGCGCTTGGTGCGGGCAAGCGAGTTCGGGCCTGTATGGTTTATGCCGCCGGGCATGCCTGCCTGGCCAGTTCGGATGCCAACTTGCAACAAGCGTTAAACCGGGCGGCTGCAGCGGTTGAGTTGATTCATGCCTATTCGCTGATACATGATGATATGCCGTGTATGGACGATGACTCGATGCGTCGCGGCAAACCAGCTACGCATATTCAGTTTGGTGAAGCCATGGCGTTGTTGGCGGGCGATGCGATGCAACCGCTGGCTTTTGAGTGGCTCAGTGAAATGCCAATCGCCCCGGCACTCGGGCTCCAAGCTGTGCGCACCTTGGCCATCGCGATTGGCAGTCAGGGCATGGCAGGTGGTCAGGCGGTGGATTTGTTGAGTACGGGACGGCAGCTCGATGAGCGATTGCTTGCTGAAATGCACAACAAGAAAACGGGCAGTCTTTTGTCGGCCTGTGCGCAGCTTGGTGCCATCGTGGTGGGGGCAGGTTCGCCACAGCGCGAGTGTCTTAGAGACTACTCCAGGGCCATTGGCTTGGCATTTCAGGTGATTGACGATGTGCTTGATGTCACAGCGCCGTCAGATGTGCTTGGCAAGACGGCTGGTAAAGATCTTGTTGCGGACAAAGCCACCTATGTGAGTTTGCTTGGTGTGGCGGGTGCCAAAGATTTGGCACAGCAGTTGCATCAGCAAGCGTGCGAGGCGATTCTGTCGTTTGGCAAGCGTGGTGAATATTTACGTGGTTTAGCTGACTTCATTGTGCAGCGTGCCTACTGAAGGACTTCGAATGTCTTACGAACTGTTGCAAAAGATCAATTCTCCTCATGAGCTGCGTGCACTTGAGCGCAGCCAATTAGACCCGCTGGCCACTGAGTTGCGGCAGTTTGTGTTGGAGTCTGTATCTCAGACAGGTGGTCATTTGTCGTCGAACCTTGGCACAGTTGAGCTCACCATCGCTTTGCATTATGTGTTCAATACGCCAGAGGATCGGATTGTTTGGGACGTGGGACATCAGTCTTATCCCCACAAAATCCTGACGGGGCGGCGCGAGCAAATGTCTAGCTTGCGTCAGCATGAAGGCCTGTCTGGCTTTCCCAAGCGTAGTGAGTCACCCTACGATGCGTTTGGGACTGCTCACTCGTCTACCTCGATTTCAGCGGCGCTTGGGATGGCTGTCGCTTCGCGCAATGCAGGCGTCAATCGTCAGCACATCGCTGTCATCGGCGACGGCGCGATGTCGGCTGGGATGGCGTTTGAGGCGATGAATAATGCCGGGGTGACGCCAGATGTGAATTTGCTGGTGGTGTTAAACGACAACGACATGTCAATCTCACCACCCGTTGGTGCATTGAACCGTTATCTGGCTAGGCTACTGTCTGGGCAGTTCTATGCCACAGCCAAGAACATGGGTAAGGCTGTTTTGCAGCACATGCCACCTGTTTTGGAGCTTGCTCGCCGCTTCGAGGAGCACGCCAAGGGGATGATCATGCCCGCAACCCTATTTGAGGAGTTCGGATTCAATTACGTGGGCCCGATTGATGGCCACGACTTTAATGCGCTCGTGCCAACGCTGCATAACCTGCGAGAGCTTGGCGGTCTTCAGTTTTTGCATGTGGTGACCAAAAAGGGGCAGGGCTATAAGCTCGCCGAAGCAGATCCGGTGCTCTACCATGGCCCGGGCAGCTTTGATCCTGAGGTCGGCATTCAGAAGTCCAAAGCCGCAGCCAAACCGACGTTTACACAAATCTTTGGTCATTGGTTATGCGACATGGCTCAAGCCGACGATCGTTTGATCGGCATTACGCCGGCCATGCGTGAAGGCAGTGGCATGGTGGAGTTTGAAAAGCGATTTCCCAAGCGCTATTTTGATGTTGGGATTGCTGAACAGCACGCAGTGACTTTTGCGGCTGGTATTGCCTGTGAAGGGCAAAAGCCGGTCGTTGCGATCTACTCAACCTTCTTGCAGCGGGGCTACGATCAGTTGATCCACGACGTAGCACTGCAGAACTTGGATGTCACCTTTGCACTAGACCGTGCGGGACTTGTTGGTGCCGATGGCGCCACGCATGCTGGAAACTACGACATAGCCTATTTGCGTTGCATACCCAATATGGTCATTGCCACGCCTTCGGACGAAAACGAAACGCGGTTGCTGCTCACCACATGTTATGAATTTGCTGGGCCGTCCGCTGTCCGTTACCCGCGTGGCAGCGGCACCGGAGCGACGGTGAGCAGTGATTTGGTGGCTGTTGAGATTGGTAAAGCGGTTGTGCGCCGAGAGGGCAAGCGTTTAGCCATGCTGGTGTTTGGCACTTTATTGCCTGCGGCCAATGAGGTTGCGCAAGCTCTAGACCTGACCGTGGTGGATATGCGCTTTGTGAAGCCCATTGATGAGTCCTTGATTGTCGCGCTAGCTAAAACGCACCAGGGATTTGTCACCATCGAGGAAGGCAGTGTAATGGGTGGGGCGGGCAGTGCCGTCTGTGAATTCCTGAATTCGGCGCAGGTCCTGATGCCCGTTTTACAGATCGGTTTGCCTGATGAGTTTATTGACCATGGCGAGCAGGGCTTATTGCGCACGCAAGCAGGGCTTGATGCTGCTGGCATTCGTGCCAGTATTGAGCATCGATTTGGCGGCATGTTCGTCGCGGAAAATGTTGCCTAGAAACGGCTTGAGCTGCGCCAGAGTTTCTCAACTTGCTGAATTGGTTCGGTTTTTTGCGTGCGATATTTGCGCATTGGGCAGATAAATGCCATAATTGAGGGCTTTTCACGGTAAGAAGCCGTAGAAAACAAACCTGCTCGATCGTGCCGTGTCCGAACAACGGGCAATCGCGACGGGCTACTGAAGCCGATGTCGGCTAGTAACCATAGGCATAGGAGTATTTGAATGCGCCATTACGAAGTGGTTTTTATTGTGCACCCTGACCAAAGTGAACAGGTGCCAGCAATGATTGAGCGTTACCAAGCGCTCATTAGCGGCAACGGTGGTACGATGCACCGCCTGGAAGATTGGGGTCGTCGCCAGCTCGCCTATCCGATTCAGAAGTTGGTCAAGGCACATTACGTTTGCATGAATATTGAGTGCGGCCAGCCAACCATGGAAGAGCTAGAGCACTCGTTCCGTTACAACGATGCTGTCTTGCGTCATCTTGTCATCAAGACTGCCGCTGCACCCTCAGGCCCATCCGTGATGATGAAGTCCGTTGAGCGTGAAGAGGCTCGCAAGGCAAGTGAACCTGCTGCTGACACGGCGGAATAAACCAAGTAACCCGGTCTGGCGAGCTGCCGCTTGAATCAAGTTGCAATCACTGGTGAGCTCATTGAGCGATCAGCACTTAGGTACACACCTGCCGCTGTGGCGGTTTTGGATCTTAAGTTGCTTCACTGTGAAAACGTTGATCAAGCAGGTTCATCAAGATCGATCCAATTTGAAATATCAGTTGTAGCAATGGGTGATTTGGCGCTGATGTGGCAGTCGATCCCGTTGGGGCAAACAGTCAAGGTGCAAGGTTTTTTGGCAGCAGCACGTCAGAACTCCCCGCGTCTCGTACTACATGCCACTGACATTGGTATTTCATCGAACGTTTAATTGTAAGAGGTGTCCAAGATGGCATTCGGAGCTCGTAAAGAAAAGAAGAAGTTCACTCAGCAAAATCCGCTGTTCAAACGCCGTAAGTTCTGCCGTTTTTCGGCAGCTGGTGTTGACCAGATTGATTACAAGGATTTAGACACGCTACGCGACTTTATTCAGGAAAACGGCAAGATTATCCCTGCTCGTTTGACTGGCACAAAGGCGCATTATCAGCGTCAGCTTGACTCGGCGATCAAGCGCGCTCGGTTCTTGGCGTTGTTGCCGTTTACTGACAATCACAAGTAATCAGGGGGCTACCATGCAAATTATTCTGCTAGAAAAGATCGTTAATGTTGGCAACCTCGGTGATGTGGTTCGTGTTCGTGATGGTTATGCGCGCAACTTTCTGATCCCACAAAAGAAAGCCCGTCGTGCCACGCAAGCAGCACTGCAGGAGTTCGAAGAGCGTCGTGCTGAGCTCGAGCGTGCTCAAGCCGAGCGCCTGCAGGCTTCGCAGGCGCTAGCCACCCGAATGGAAGGCTTGGTGCTTGTGATGTCGCAAAAGGCTGGTGTGGATGGCCGATTGTTCGGTTCCGTGACTAATATGGATATCGCGGCAGCACTGGCCGAGAAGGGCTTTGAGGGTGTTCTGAAGAGCCAGGTGCGTTTGCCTGATGGCGCGATCAAGGCAATCGGCGAGTTTCCCATTCAGGTTGCACTGCACCCGGATGTGGTTTCTGATGTGCTGGTCAAGGTTGAGGGTGAGTTGGTCTAAGCATCAGTTGCTGACCAACGTCAAAATGGCACGGTGATCCCGTGCCATTTTTTTCTGCGCAGCCTGCATGACGCTCATCTTGGCGATATGATCTCTGTATGAACCAAACACCCGAACCAGACCTCCAATACTTGCGCGTTCCGCCTCATTCCATTGAGGCCGAACAGTCGGTGCTCGGTGGCTTATTGCTGGACAACGCCGCTTTCGAACGTTTGACGGACTTATTGGGTGAGGGTGATTTTTATCGTCACGATCACCGTCTGATTTGGCAGCACATCGCCAGACTGATCAATTTGTCACGCCCGGCCGATGTCATTACGGTCAATGAGTCGCTGACCAGCGCAGGCAAGGCGGATGACGCTGGTGGGTTGAGCTATTTAAATGCACTGGCGCACAATACGCCATCGGCAGCCAATATTCGTCGCTATGCTGAAATCGTGCGTGAGCGCTCCATGTTGCGCAAGCTCGTCGCGGTGGCTGACGATATCGCTGCCACCGCTTTAAACCCCCAAGGCAAAGAAGCCCGCCAGTTGCTTGATGAGGCTGAGTCACGCGTGTTTAAGATCGCTCAAGAGGGCGCCAGAAGCTCTCAAGGGTTTCATGAAATTCAGCCGCTATTAGCCCAGGTTGTCGAGCGCATTGATGAGCTCTATCACCGTGAGGGCGATTCTGATGTGACAGGTATTCCGACGGGGTTTGTCGATTTAGATCGCATGACCTCTGGCCTGCAGCCTGGCGACTTGGTGATTGTGGCGGGACGTCCCTCCATGGGTAAGACCTCATTTTCCATGAACATGGCTGAGCATGTGGCCATTGAGCAAGGCCTCCCAGTGGCTGTGTTTTCCATGGAAATGGGTGCTGTGCAACTTGCGATGCGGATGCTGGGGTCTGTGGGCATGCTCGATCAGCATCGCATGCGCACGGGCAAGCTACTGACCGATGATTGGCCGCGGGTAACACACGCAGTACAACGCATGCAGAATGCTCAGGTTTATATCGACGAGACGCCTGGTTTAACCGTGGTTGACCTGCGTGCACGGGCGCGCCGCTTGGCCCGTCAGTGCGGCCGTTTGGGGCTCATTGTGATTGACTACATCCAGTTGATGTCTGCAAGTGGCGGTGGCGAAAATCGTGCGACTGAGATATCCGAGATCAGCCGAGCGCTCAAGGGTCTTGCCAAAGAGCTGGAATGCCCCGTCGTTTGTCTGTCCCAGTTAAACCGTTCACTCGAGCAACGACCCAATAAGCGCCCAGTGATGAGTGATCTTCGAGAGTCCGGGGCGATCGAACAGGACGCGGACGTGATTTTGTTCATTTACCGAGACGAGGTCTATAACCCGGACTCGCCCGACAAAGGCACGGCAGAGATCATTATTGGTAAGCAGCGTAACGGGCCTATCGGCACCGTGAGGCTTACCTTTCAGGGCGAGAGCACCAAGTTTCTGAACTTCACCGGTGGTGGCGGCAGCTATTGAACCGCTTGCGGTTGGTTGGCAATCAGCAGGCGCGCCATGTCAACGGCCTGCTTTAACGATGCGGCGCTCGCGATCCCTTGCCCTGCGATGTCAAAGGCAGTCCCGTGATCAACACTGGTTCTGACAAACGGCAATCCAATGGTGACGTTAACCCCTTGATCAAGTCCTAAATATTTCACGGGAATCAGGCCTTGGTCGTGATATTGCGCGACAACGATATCAAACTCACCTTGTCGTGCCCGGCCAAATATGGTGTCTCCAGGCCATGGGCCTGAAGCATCAATGCCAAGCTCTCTAGCCAGTTTGATGGCTGGTTCAATGATCTTTTGCTCCTCGTGGCCAAATTTGCCAGACTCCCCGGCATGAGGGTTGAGTCCGGCCACCGCTACGCGAGGGTTCGGGATGCCAAGCTCGACGCAAGCCTGGAAAGCTAGGCGCATCGCCTGTACTTCAAGTTCAATCGAAATGGTTTGTGCGACCTGGGACAAAGGAATGTGGATCGTGACTAGCGCCACCCGGATCACATCGTTGGCCAGCATCATGGCCACGGGGATATCGCCGCAGCGATGGGACAGTATTTCGGTATGACCAGGAAAATCAAAGCCAGCCGAGTGAATCGCCTGCTTATTTAATGGTGCCGTCACCATGCCACGCAGCTTGCCATCAAGCGCATCATCAATGGCACGTTGTACGCATTGGTAGGCTGCTTTACCGGCGATGGCGCTGACATGCCCAACGTTCAGGCCTGAAGGCACCGCATCACAGGCTCGATAGACGGGCACGGTGTTGGGTGAGAGAGGTGCATTTGGTGTGGCAAGCGATTCAATGGTGAGCTTGTAGCCCAACATGCGCGCAGTTTGGGCGAACCAGTCAGGATCACCGTAGACAACGCAGTTGGCCGGTGGTGTGTCGTTAAAAAGCTTCAGAATGATCTCTGGCCCTACGCCCGCGGGGTCGCCCATGGTGATGGCCAGACGATGACTCATTTCCACTACAACACATCTCCGGCGTAATCGGCCAGGCGTGAACGTTCACCTCTCTGCAAGGTGATGTGCCCCGAATGTGGCCAACCTTTGAACCGGTCGACCACAAACGTCAGGCCTGAGCTGCCTTCGGTCAGATAAGGTGTATCGATCTGGGCAATGTTGCCCAGGCAAACCACCTTGGTACCGGGACCGGCCCGGGTGATCAAGGTTTTCATTTGCTTGGGCGTGAGGTTCTGGGCTTCATCAATGATCAGAAATTTATTCAGGAAGGTTCGCCCCCTCATAAAGTTCAGTGACTTGACTTTGATGCGAGAACGGATCAAGTCCATCGTCGCTGCGCGCCCCCATTCATTGCCGCCAGAGTTACCTTCACCATCGCCCATGTTCAAAACATCGAGATTGTCTTCCAATGCACCCATCCAAGGCAGCATTTTTTCTTCTTCTGTGCCGGGTAAAAATCCGATGTCTTCACCCACAGGCACCGTGACGCGAGTCATGATGATCTCGCTGTATCGCTTGGTCTCTAAAACTTGGGTCAGCGCGGCCGCAAGGGTTAACAGAGTTTTACCGGTGCCAGCCTGGCCGAGTAGGGACACAAAATCAACATCCGGGTCCATCAGCAAGTTCAACGCAAAGTTCTGCTCCCGGTTACGCGCTGTGATCCCCCAGACATTGTTTTTGGCATGGGTGTAGTCTCGCAGCGTGGCCAGAACGGCGGTTTTGCCGCTGACTTCCCGGACTTGGGCGTGTAGCGGTAGCGAGCCATCAAAGTAGACAAACTGATTGACCAGAAATTGGCTGCACAAAGGCCCTTTAACGCGATAGAAGGTAATGCCGCCTTGTTGCCAAGACTCGATGTCCTTGCCGTGCTTGTTCCAGAAGTCCTCTGGTAATACCTGAACACCGGTGTAGAGCAGGTCGGTGTCTTCGAGCACGTGATCATTGAAATAGTCCTCGGCAGCCAAGCCTAGGGCGCGCGCCTTAAGGCGCATGTTGATGTCTTTTGAGACCAACACAACTTCGCGATGGTCGTGCTGCTTTTGCAGGGCGCTGACCACCCCTAGAATTTGGTTGTCAGCTTTGCCCATGGGCAGGTCATTGGGCAAGTCACTTGATAGTGCTGTTGTCTGGAAGAAGAGTCTGCCGATCGCGTCTTTGTTACCCAGCCTGTTGAGTTCAATGCCTTGGTCAAGCTGTTCCAGGTTTTCGACGAGTGCGTCAAGGGAGCGGCTGACCTGGCGGGCATTCCTAGCCACTTCAGACATGCCTTTTTTGTGATGGTCTAGCTCTTCGAGCGTCATCATGGGCAGGTAAACATCGTGCTCTTCAAACCGGAAAAGGCTTGATGGGTCGTGCATCAGGACGTTGGTGTCCAGTACAAACAGCTTGGTTACTGTGGCTGACTTTGTTTTGCTCGATCGCCCACCTTCTTTACTCGTGCTACCCGCACGCGAATGGGTTGGGTTACGTGGCGCGGACCTGGGAGCCACGGCTTTCGCGGTGGCGGGCTTCGGGCTAAACAGGACGGCTGGAGCAGTTGCTGCTTCAATAAACGTCAGGTTCGGTGGCTCTGCGTTCTCAGGCTCGATTGGGGCCACGGTCGCTGCTGCCTTGTTAGGTGCAGCCCCCAGTTTGGGTTCTGCAATGGTTTCCAGGTCTAACAAGGTTGCAGGGCGAGACGGCAGTTTAGGAAGAGGCATGAGGAACAAACTCCTTGATTTGAGCCGAAATGTTTCGTTACTCCAACACTGCCATGACAGTCTGACAGTTTTGTTACAGTGCTGCCGAGGCTGCTAGAGCGCCTTGGCAGCTTCTAATACCTCCAATGCGTGACCAGCAACCTTCACGCCGCGCCAGGTCATGGCGATTTTTCCTTCGGCGTCGATCAGAAAAGTGCTTCGCTCAATGCCACGTACCGCTTTGCCATACATTTTTTTGTCACGGATGACGTCATAGAGCTGACAGATGGCCTCATTGGTATCTGAGATTAAGGGATACTTCAGCCCGAGTTTCTCGCTGAACTTGGTGTGCGAGCCGATCGTGTCACGAGAAATGCCGGCCAAATAGCAGCCTGCACGTTGAAATGCTTGTTGATGCGCTTGGAAGTCCTGCGCTTCGGTGGTGCAGCCAGGCGTATTGTCTTTCGGATAAAAGAACAGGACGATCTTGTGTCCCCGGGTGTCTGAGAGTTTGATAATGCCAGCGGTGCTCTCGCCTTCGAAGTTAGGGGCTAAATCCCCAGCTTTAGGTTGGCTGTCCATCTTACGTTTGCTCCAAAATTAAGGCTGCAATGACTCGACGACCCTCGGCCATCAGAATGTTGTAGGTACGTGCAGCAGCGCCCGTTGACATGCACTCAACCCCCACGCCAGCTCTCATCAAAGGACCAACGATCTCGGCACCAAGCATGATTTGGCGCTCGCCTGTCCCAACGAGCAGGACTTCAGGCCGGTTAGGATCAAAGGCGTTTGATCCTTCATCTGCGTCCAGAAAGTCAAGCGGGGTTTGACTCGCCTTTGCCATGGCGCAGGCTTGCAAAAGCAGATCTGTCGAAATGTCTGCGGCACTTTGGGCAGGCCATGTTCTGATCTCGCCTTCGGGGCCAAAGGCGATCGCCGTTTGAAAGCGGGCTTGGTTGATCTCAATAAAACCCGCACCATAGGCGGTGACGGTGTTTAGGCTCGGGTTGACATCATCGTGCAACTTCAAAAGAGACTCCTGCTGTTTGGTCGATCATACATGAGCTGATTCTTGGTGCGATTAGGGATTTTCTTATCCTGTGGCATATTTGGCACGGTCACACGCAATGGTCACTAATATTTCACCATATGAATTTGCTGCGTTGCGACTAATGCGCTAGATTAAAGGATCTTCCAATCTAGGGTTTTTGCGCCTTGCATCTCTATCAGGTTTTTGCCGAATGAAACACTTTCCCCGAATCGAGCGGTTGCCGCCGTATGTCTTTAACATCACTGGCGAATTGAAAATGGCCGCGCGCCGGCGTGGAGAGGACATCATCGACATGTCGATGGGCAATCCCGACGGGGCGACACCCGATCACATCGTGGAAAAGCTCATTGAGGCCTCACGTAGGCCCACCACGCATGGCTATTCCGTCTCCAAGGGCATACCGCGTTTGCGCAAGGCAATCGCTGACTGGTACGAACGTCGTTATGGCGTGGTGCTCAACCCCGATTCTGAGGCCATCGTTACGATTGGCTCAAAAGAAGGCTTGGCGCACTTGATGCTAGCCACATTGGATGCCGGCGATACGGTGCTAGTGCCCAACCCGAGCTACCCAATCCATATTTACGGTGCCGTGATTGCAGGCGCCAACATTCGCTCGGTTCGCATGACACCGGGTGTCGATTTCTTTGCGGAGCTTGAGCGCGCGGTTAGCGAATCGATTCCCAAACCGAAGATGATGATTCTCGGGTTTCCGAGTAACCCCACAGCGCAGTGTGTAGATTTGTCGTTTTTTGAGCGCGTTATTGAGCTGGCCAAAGCGCACAACATTCTGGTGGTCCATGACTTGGCCTACGCAGACATCTGTTTTGATGGTTATCAGGCACCGTCGATCATGCAAGTGCCCGGTGCGCGGGAGGTGGCCGTTGAGTTCTTTACCATGAGTAAAAGCTACAACATGGCCGGTTGGCGCATTGGGTTCATGGTGGGCAACGCCGAATTGGTCAACGCGCTGGCTCGCATCAAGAGCTATCACGACTACGGCACATTCACACCCTTGCAGGTGGCTGCCATCGCTGCCCTTGATGGTCCGCAGGCGTGCGTCTCGGAGATCGTGCAGAAGTACCAGCGGCGTCGAGATGTACTGGCAAAGGGTTTGCAGGAGGCGGGCTGGGACGTTGAAGTGCCCAAGGCATCCATGTACATCTGGGCACACATTCCGCCGGCTTATCGTGCACTAGGCTCACTGGAGTTTGCCAAGCGAGTTCTGGAGTCGGCTAAAGTGGCGGTGTCGCCAGGCATTGGATTTGGTGATCAGGGCGATGAGTATGTCCGATTTGCCTTGATAGAAAACGAGCAACGCATCCGTCAAGCGGTGCGGGGTATTAAGGAAATGTTCAGAAAGGATGGGTTGCTCTAATGGAGTCAATCAAGGTTGGTTTGCTTGGTTTGGGTGTGGTTGGCGGTGGGACGTGGACTGTCTTGCAGCGCAATGCGGAAGAGATCAGTCGTCGGGCAGGGCGTCAAATCGAGATTGTCCAGATTGCTGTCAGGGATATTGCCAAGGCGAGAGCCAAAGTGGGTACGGCCGTTGAGTTAACCGATGATGCATCCAAAGTGGTGTCAAACCCCAAGGTTGATATTGTGGTTGAACTCATCGGTGGAACAACGCTTGCGCGCGAACTGGTGCTGGCTGCGATTAGCCACGGCAAGCATGTCGTCACTGCAAATAAAGCCTTGCTCGCCACGCATGGTACTGAAATCTTCGAGGCGGCTTCAGCGAAAGGTGTGATGGTTGCCTTTGAGGCGGCCGTGGCCGGTGGTATTCCAATTATCAAGGCTATTCGGGAAGGCTTGACGGCCAACCGGATTGAGTGGGTCGCAGGCATTATCAATGGCACGACCAACTATATCTTGACTGAGATGCGCAACCGCGCGTTGAGTTTTGAGCAGGCTTTGTCACAAGCGCAAGCGCTTGGGTATGCCGAAGCGGATCCGACGTCCGATGTACAAGGTATCGATGCGGCGCAGAAATTGACGCTCTTGGCTTCGATGGCGTTTGGTATTCCTGTGCAACTTTCACGTGCATATATTGAAGGCATTTCCAATGTGAGCGATCAGGATATCGCTATCGCAGATCGACTGGGCTATCGGATAAAACTTTTGGGCATTACGCGTCGCCGAGCCGAGGGCATCGAGCTGCGCGTGCACCCGACCCTGGTGCCTGCGCACAGCATGCTTGCTAATGTCGAAGACGCCATGAACGCGGTGCTGGTTAATGGAGATGCTGTCGGACAAACGCTCTACTACGGCAAGGGCGCAGGCCAAGAGCCAACCGCGTCCGCGGTTGTTGCAGATTTGGTGGATGTCACACGTTTGCACACAGCAGACCCCGAGCACCGCGTGCCTCACTTGGCGTTTCAGCCCGAATCGATGGTCGACATTCCTGTTTTACCGATCGAGGATGTACGCTGTGGTCACTACCTAAGGATGACCGTCAACGACACGCCTGGTGTTCTGGCTGAGGTGGCCCGGGTTTTAGCTGACAATGACATTTCGATTGGCTCCATGGTCCAGGAACCGGGCGGTCAGGGTATCGCCAGCCTGATATTCATGACACACCTGGCGCTCGAGCGAAACGTCAATAATGCCATCGCTAAAATTCAAGCCATGCCATTCATGCGTTCTTCTGTGACGCGCTTGCGCGTGGAGACTCTTTGATGCAATACATATCGACCCGTGGGGGCATGCAGCCTCAGCTATTTCAGGATGTTCTGCTAGAGGGTCTGGCGCCAGACGGTGGTTTGGCCGTACCTGTGTCGTTGCCAGTTGTTTCTTCTGAATTGCTTGAGTCGTGGCGCAGTTTGTCGTACCCGGCGTTAGCTGCTCGTGTGCTTGGATTTTTTGCCACAGACATCAAGCCTGAAGACATGCTCGCCATGACGTCGGCTGCCTACAACCCAACGGTCTTTCGCAGTGAGTCGATTGTTGACGTGCGTGAGCTAGGTCATGGTTTGAGTTTGCTTGCTGTCTCTGAGGGCCCGACACTGGCCTTTAAGGACATCGCGATGCAGTTTTTGGGCCAAGTATTTCCGTTTGTGCTTGGTAAGCGAGGCACCACACTGAATATTCTGGGGGCGACATCCGGTGATACGGGTTCGGCAGCTGAATACGCCATGCGCAGCAAGCCTTCAGTGGCAGTGTTTATGTTGTCTCCGCAGGGCCGTATGAGCACATTTCAGCGCGCGCAGATGTATAGCCTGATGGATGAGAATATTCACAACATTGCAGTTAGAGGAGTGTTTGATGAGGCTCAAGACGTTGTCAAAGCGCTCGCAGGTGATCTAGACTTTAAACAAGCTTATCGTTTAGGAGCAGTGAACTCAATTAACTGGGCTCGTATCGCCGCCCAGGTCGTTTACTACTTCTGGGGTTGGCTGCGCTCGACGAGTAAGCCAGGCCAATTAGTATCGTTTTCTGTACCGTCTGGCAACTTTGGCAATATTTTGTCGGGTCATATTGCCAGGCGTATGGGTGTCCCAATTCGTCGTCTGGTGCTGGCTACCAATGAGAACAATGTGCTTGAGGAGTTCTTCCGCACGGGTATTTACCGACCTCGTTTGCCAGCACAAACCCACGCCACGTCGAGCCCCTCCATGGACATTTCGCGTGCTTCAAATTTTGAGCGATTTGTTTATGACCTACTCGATGGCGATGCTGCTCGAGTCAAATCGTTGTGGCAACAGTTGACCACGGATGGATTTTTTGATTTGTCATCGCACCTCCCACGTTTTGAGCGCGAGTACGGTTTTGTCGCAGGTGTCAGTGATCATGACGCCCGAGTAACCACCATCCGGCGTGTCTTTAATGAGGCGGGCATGTTGATTGATCCGCACACGGCTGATGGCGTTAAAGTTGCCCGTCAGTTTGTCGAGCCAGGCATTCCGATGCTGGTGCTCGAGACGGCGTTGCCAGCTAAATTTTCTGAGACGATTGAAGAGGCATTAGGGCGCCCAGCACCCATGCCGCCTGGATTTGAGGACCTTGAGTCTAGGCCACAACGTGTGGTGGAATTGCCATGCGATGTCGCCAGTGTTCGGGACTACATCAAGGAACATGCCAGTGTTTAAACGACATGTTGTCTAGCCCGTGGACTTTTGCAAATTTTTTGGCGATTGGCGCCGGGGCAGCCATCGGGGCTTGGTGCCGATGGATCTTGGCGTTACTGCTCAACCCAGGCTCTGATCGGTTTCCACTCGGAACCTGGGTGGCCAATTTGAGCGGGTCCTACATCATTGGTTTGACGCTGGCCTATAGCCTCTTGCATCCGGACTGGCCTGCGCCCATCCGTTTGTTTTTAGTGACCGGGCTGTTGGGTGCACTTACGACCTTTTCAACGTTTTCGGCAGAGACGTTTGTTTTTTTTGAAGAGGGCAGATGGGGTCTCGGTCTGACGTACGTGGCTGCCTCTTTGCTGGGGTGTCTGGGGATGACAACCCTGGGCTGGTGGACCTTGCATGCGCTGCGTGCCTAGTCAAGCGACAACTGCTGTGACAACTGGGCTAGTTCTTCCGCTGCGTTTATGCCGCTGATCACAGCACCTTCGATGACTGAAGGGTAGCCTGTATCTGTCCAGTCGCCAGCCAACACAAGCCGAGGGTGTCTCGTGGTTGCACCAGGGCGTTTAAGTCCTGGGCGCGCGGCAAAGGTGGCCCTTTTTTCCCGAAAACATCGTGCCCCTTTAATTTCACCGGGCTGCGTATGGCCAATGGCGCGAGTCAGTTGCTTCATTAATCGCTTGGCAAGATCTAGATCGTCGAGCGCGGGCAGACTATCGGCGCAGCTGATCACAAACGCCAATTGAGCGTTTGGACGACTTTGCATAAAGGACGAGCGATCAAACACCCATTGGGCAAGGTTCTCCCCGTTCGGATCGGCGTGATCAAACATCAGTAGTGGGGCAGGCAAGGCGACACCTTGCTGCAAGCCAACGTAGCATGTCGCAATGGCCCGGAACTCAAAATCCTCAAGTGCACTGGCTAAACTCTCAAATCCGTTTAACGGCCCAAGCAAGCGAGTCAGGCTTGGCGGTGGGACGGCTAGCACACAAGCATCAAACCATTCGCCATCGATGGCCACACCCTCATGGCTTAGGTTCAGACGACGAACCACATGCCCCCATCGTGCAGTGACTTTGCTAGCAACAGCGGATGGCCATAAATCACTTAAGTTGCATGATGGGATGAGTAAATCCGTGGCGTCGGATTGCGCGCTTAAGAGGCTGTCAGACAGTACTTTTATGAATAGCGCAGCGCACGCCTCGGATGGCAAGGTGTTCATGGTGGCTAGGCATAACGGATGCCAGAGCCATCTGCAGGCATTCTCCGTTTGGTGCTCATTGCTCAGCCATTGTGCGACAGTTAGGTTCAGTTTTGAATCGGGCATGTGCACCGCCGATTCAAGGCGGCGCAAGAGACCGGTTATATGCCATTTGTCTTTAAGCGTTAACCCATGGGCGCTCCATAGTGCTAGCGCAGTGTCCATGCGTGGGTTTCTTACTCTGTGGCGTCTGCGTAGAGAAAATTTGCCATCGGCGCTTTCAAGCCATAGCGGCAAGCGTTCAAAACTTGTTGCGATATGTTCAGCGCCAACGTCACGACAAATGAGCGCTAGCGTTTTTTCATAAGCACCAATCAACAGATGCTGGCCGTTGTCAACTTGTCCCATGAGGGGGTCCGAGACGCCTCTGGCTCGACCGCCTGCTTGATGTGACGCGTCAAAAAGCGTGACTTGCATGCCGTGGGTCAGGCATTGGCTAGCGGCTGCCAGTCCAGCCCAGCCCGCACCCACCACCGCAGTTTTCATCGAGGTGCGGCACCACGCCGCAGTTGCTTTAACGCCGGTTTGCCACTGCCGACCCAATTGCGCCAGGCTAACCATAATTTGCGAACTGGCGTTAATGCAATACGTCGATCAAGCACCTGCCACTGCTCGTCTTCGATCTCATCTAGCAAAGTGGCATAAATTGCGGCCATCATGAGGCCAGGTCTTTGGCTGCGTTGATCAATTACGGGAAGGTTTTGCGCGGCGGTCCGATAGAGTGAGCGTGCTCGCTCGGCCTGAAAACCGAGCAGTTGCTCAAATTCAGGTGTGTGTTTACATGCCTGAATATCGCTAATCCGGACCTTGAATTGCTCGAGGTCACTTAAGGGTAAGTAAATACGGCCGCGCCTGGCGTCATCGCCCACATCACGGATGATGTTGGTCATTTGAAACGCTAGACCTAGCTTGGCGGCATAGGTCAAGGTTTGGGGGTTTTGGTAGCCAAATATGCCGGCAGACAATTCACCAACCACACCGGCGGCATACCAACAATACTGTTCCAGCTCGTCCCAGGTGGCGTAACGCGACACATCCAGATCCATTTCCATGCCGGTAATCACGGCTTGTAGTCTAGCCTCGGTGATAGCGAAGGCGACTAAATGAGGTTCAAGTGCACGGGTTACAGGGTGGGTCGGGTTGCCTTGAAACATTTGGGCGATTTGGGTGCGCCACCAGGCGAGCTTCGTTCTTGCAATGCCAAGGTCGGTGCACTCATCGACCACATCGTCAACTTCACGGCAAAAGGCGTAGAGCGCGGTAATGGCCCGCCTGCGTTCAGGTGGCAAGAACAAAAAGGCGTAATAGAAGCTTGAGCCGCTGCGTGCGGCTTTATCTTGGCAGTATTCGTCAGGCGTCATGGGTATTAGATTGCCTTTGCAAGCATGCGAATCCAGTCGAGTTTACCTAACGTCGGCCTGCGGTTGAACACATCAAAATTCACGGATTCGATTTTTTCAAGAATTCGTAACCCACCAGCCATAATCAAGCGAATTTCCAAGGCCACTCGTCCCTTTAGTCGTCGTCCGAGCGGTTGACCTTGATCCATGAGGTTACGACAGATTTCAATTTGTTGGCGCATGAGCGTTCGCCAGGCATTGTCGCAGTGTCCTGTGCTCAGTTGCTCGGTCGTGACACCAGCGCCCTCTAATGCATCCTGTGGCAGGTAGATGCGTTGCTTGCGCAGGTCGATGGCGACATCTTGCAGAAAATTGATACGTTGTAAGGCGCTACAGATGGCGTCAGATTGCCTGAGGCTATCTGGGTCTGTTTGGCCAAACAAATGAAGCATCAATCTGCCGACTGGATTGGCGGATCTGCGGCAATAGTCCATTAGATGTGCCTCGTCTCGATAGCGTTGAACCTGGGTGTCTTGTTCAAACGCCGATAACAGATCCATCAGCGGTCCAAGTGGCAAACGATGCTGATGGATGGTTTGTGACAGTGGCAAAAAAATGGCATCAAGCGCTGGGTCCGCAACAGTGGCAGCATTGGGATCTTCGCTAACCAGCGTCAGTGCATGACGAAACCGAGCCAGTTCAGAGCGGCGCTGTGCGGGGCTGGCATTGCCTTCATCGGCGATGTCGTCTGCAGCGCGGGCAAAACGGTATAGATGGATAACGTCCTGCCGTATATTTTTCGGCAATAACAGTGAAGCGACAGGAAAATTCTCGTAATGGTCGATGGCCATTCAGATAACGACACTGCGTTGGCTTGATTGGATGCTCATTGTAACGATGTGTGGTGCATTCCTTGGATTGGCATTGTCATCTACATCATCTTCGAAGTGACTAAGCCGTGGTTAGTGGAACGAAGTTTAGCTATGGGATTGGGCGTTGAAGACTAGGCAGTATCACCTTGCGCCAATATCCGGCAAAATGGCAAGCATTCAACTGCAAACTTTTGAGCAACGAGACTGATCATCGCTTTGGCAATGGTGCTCGCAGGTATTTAGTGTTATCCGCAGATGAACGAGGCCACTTCTTCTCCTTGCGCTGCGGTGGAAAAACGGTTTGTGCGTGATGCCTTCACTGAGTCTGATGGGGGGTGTTTTGCTGCTTTGTTGGCGTCTGGTATAACGAACGGGGCGCTGACTGCCTAGATGATCAAATCGGTCTACCCCAATATCCCAGCCCCGCTTGGTTGCTTGCGGACATTTTGTGAGTTGATGCTCGATCCGGATTTGGTGCGAGCAACTTTTAATCGAAGTATCAAATGATGGCTTGGTGCAGGCACGATTTGGGGAGTAATCCATGATGCTGATGACTGCAGATGATGTTGAGATCACAGCAATTCGGGCTCAAGGCCCGGGCGGACAAAACGTCAACAAGGTGTCAAATGCCGTGCATCTGCGCTTTGATATCCTGAAATCAAGCTTGCCAGCCGAGGTCAAGCAGCGTCTTTTGAGGCTGGGTGATCACCATGTCAATCGAGCTGGCGTGGTGACGATCAAGGCGCAAAAATTCCGTAGTTTGGTCAAGAATCAGGATGAAGCACTTCGACGCTTAAATGGATTGATCGCCAAGGCGTTCATTGTGCCTAAGGTGCGCAAGCCAACGATGCCAACCAAAGCGTCAGTCCAACGCCGTTTGCAGCACAAAGCAGTGCGCAGCGACGTCAAATCCAGTCGATCGAAAGCCATGCGCGGGTCGTTTGAGTAATTAGGAAGTGCAGCGCTCGCTAGGCGCGCTGAATTAGCTATCGCTACCGAAGAGATCCCGGCTATACACCTTATGTTCTACATCCCGTATGTCGTCTGTGATGCGATTGGCGACAATGATGTCAGCTTGGTTCTTGAAGGCATTTAAATCATTGACTACGCGCGAACGATAAAACTCGTCTTGATTTAATACCGGTTCATAGACAATGACTTCAACGCCTTTGCCCTTGAGGCGCTTCATGATGCCTTGCACTGAGCTTGAGCGAAAATTGTCTGACCCTGCTTTCATGACCAAACGATAGATGCCAACTACTTTGGGGTTTCGTTTGAGAATGTCAAAGGCAACAAAATCTTTCCGAGTACTGTTGGCCTCAACGATGGCATGAATGAGGTTTTGTGGGATTTCCTTGTAGTTGGCCAGCATTTGCTTGGTGTCTTTGGGCAAGCAATAGCCACCGTAGCCAAAGGATGGATTGTTGTAGTGGCTGCCAATGCGAGGGTCAAGGCATACCCCCTCAATGATTTCCCGTGTGTTTAGGCCATGCGATGCGGCATAGGTGTCGAGCTCATTGAAGTAGGCCACGCGCATGGCCAAATAGGTATTCGCAAAGAGCTTGATGGCTTCAGCCTCTGTACTGCCGGTAAAGAGCACGGGAATATCCGATTTGAGCGCACCTTGTTTTAGTAGCTCAGCAAAACGATGTGCTCTGGGCGTGTCTTCACCCACCACAATGCGGCTCGGGTAAAGGTTGTCGTAGAGGGCGCGACCTTCACGCAGAAATTCCGGTGAAAAAATCACTTGTTCTGTCTGGTATTGATGACGTGCACGTTCTGTGAACCCCACTGGGATGGTGGACTTGATCACCATCACGGCCTGTGGGTTGATGGCGGTGACGTCCTTGATCACGGATTCAACTGAACTGGTGTTGAAGTAGTTGGTTTGAGGATCGTAGTCAGTCGGTGTCGCAATAATCACGTAGTCTGCGTCAGAGTAGGCCTCGTTTTTATCCAGTGTGGCGCGCAGATTTAAGGGTTGCTCCTTCAGGTAGCGTTCAAGCTCACTGTCTTCTATGGGTGACTGGCGTTTGTTGATTAACGCAACTTTGTCGGGGTCAATGTCAAGCGCGATCACTTCATTGTGCTGAGACAACAGCACGGCATTTGAGAGACCAACGTAGCCAGTGCCGGCGATCGCTATTTTCATGATGGGTATTGGGTGTGGTCAGAGGTTAAATTGACGGAAAGCATAACGAATATTTGCAAGTTTAACGCAGTGTCTGTTTTGGTAATTTCTAAGTTGCATACTTAATCCGGGTCAGGATTTCTCATGAAAGCACTTTTGCAAAGGGTTCGGCGCGCTAGCGTCTCGGTCGATGGCGTTGTTATTGGTGAGATTGATGCAGGTCTTCTGGCGTTTGTATGCGCTGAACATGACGATACTGAGTCAACCGTGCGACGTATGGTCGACAAAATCGTGAAGCTGAGAATATTTTCCGACGAGCAAGGAAAGATGAATCGGTCGGTCGTTGATGCCAAAGGATCAATGCTCATTGTGTCGCAGTTCACATTGGCTGCTGATACCACCAAAGGGAATCGACCAAGCTACACAGACGCGGCAAACCCCGTGCTAGCCAAGCGCCTGTACGAGTGTTTTATCGAGTATGCCCAGACGCATGTGATATCAGTGGCAAGCGGTCAGTTTGCAGCGGATATGCAGGTCAGTTTGGTCAACGATGGACCTGTCACGATCCCGCTTTCGTTGGTGTGAGGCGCTAACCGTAACCGTTATCCGGTCAGCCATAGCGGTTCTCCGACTTGTTGTTTTTGCGAATTGTTTTACTGCGTTGACTTGTGCAAACTGACGGCCTTTTCTACCAAACGACAAGGAATGCAGCATGAGTTTGTACGGACAGGCACAGTCATCGGTGGTCCCCGCGAGCAAGCGTGAGGCAATTCGCCAGAGGTCGCAGCGGCAATGTGGCCAAGGCATGACCGAGTACATCATTATCGTGGCTTTGGTTGCGGTGGCCGCGATCGCGGTGTATCAATCATTTGGACAAGTCATTCGCTCACAAACTGCGGCCATTGCTAATGAACTGGCAGGCGAGAGCTCTCGCAATGCAATTGCTGGTGCTCGCAAGGCAGCGGGTGAGGCCAATAAGCAAATCAAAAACAAATCATTAAAGAGCTACGGCGCGACTAGTCGCTGATGAGATCGGTATGCGCCGTGACAGACAACAAGGGGCTGCGCTGGTCTTGGCCATTGCGATTGCCAGCGTTGCGGTTGTGGCTTGGCAGCAGCGTGCTTCTATTTCGCAGCTGATCTTGGCCCAGCAAGTACTGGATCGAGCAACAACAGCGGCCAGTCTTGCTGCTGCCCAGCACCATGCACGCCTACTGAATGGCCATGCCTTTTTAAATCGCACCATCATGGCGCACCAGGTCGCGATGGCTCACTTATTGACAATTGCAAGCGCAGAAAAAATGCGACGTGAAATGAACATTCGTTTGATGCGTTATAACCCGCCCATTTATTTGATTGGCATGATGTTTGGTCCGCAACACGCGGCTGCTTATAGCGCCTCCAAATTAAGCGTAGCCGGGGCGACCCTAAGCGGCGTGCACGAGTTGCATGAAGCATTTCGCAGGCACGACCAATTACTGAACCATCAGCTCAAGCGCGCCAGAAAAACACTGCTCGAGAGCTTCGCCCGTGACACACGAGCGATTGTGTTGTCCGTGCTTGAGCGAAACATGAGCATTGACGTATCCGGATCACCTCGGCTTGCTGTCACCGTGAGTTTGCCACGCGATAACCTGGGGGTTCACCTGATTGAGCCCGCGCATGCCGTCTGGCGTGATTGGTTTAAGCAGACCATTGGGCAACATCCTTATTTGCAAAAGCGCAGTGACACTGCGGTTAATTGGTGGGTGGTCAATCCCAAGTGTCCTCATCTGCGCCACAACCTTCGGCGACGCGGTGATTCATCGTTTGACGTGGATGGCTTGTGGCAGGCCACAGATAGCTTGTCGTTTCATGCTGTACGGGGATCAAAGGTTGTCTTGTGTTTCTGGCGAGAGTATCCAATGGGGTTTGCCAATGTAAAAGGTAATTCACAGCGGGCCAATGCAATCAGTGAGTGGGACAGCGAGCTTGCTGGTGCAGGGGAGTTTCCCGATGATTTCCGAAAGATCAGTTTCTTTCGCTGGTTTACGTCGCAATTTGCGCTGACCGCCATGTTTCACAACTTTGCCAACGTCCTTGCAGATGGCTGGGGCTATAAGACACAGCTTCGCTGGCGCGCTCGTGGTCGGGTTGAGCCATATGTTCTGCGTGATCAACAAAGCCTGGTGACGACTGTATCGGTCTCGCAGGCACTAGATTCATTGCAGGACCCTATTCTAAGGCTGGGCCTGCGAATCAAAGGGTTGTTAAGTATCGAGCCTGGTTGGGGCGCCGCGTTGAGTGCGACCTCGAAGGCGCAAGCCTACTACGACCGCTACGAGCCGGCCCATGACGTCAAGTCCGAGCAGGCAAACCTGTTTCACCCCTCCTGGATGGCGCGAAATGTGTTGGCACGATGAAAACAGTCGTTCGTGCGAGGCGCAAAAGGGGCAGGTGTTGGCAGAGGCCATTGTTGTCGCGCTGATGCTGGTGGTGTTGCTCGGTGCGGTTCATTGGAGCTCGCGCTTGCAGTTTCAATGGGCGCAGCAGTGGCTAGGCGCGCAAGCTGCAGCCGATGCCGTGGTGTTAGGTCATCAAAGTCAGTCGATTGGGGCGAAAGCTCGGATGGCAGACGCGAGTCAATGGCCAAATTGGGTGCTACAGGATTACGCAGTGGGGCATGGACGATGGGTCGCGGTTAGCACGTCGGGTCGATTTGCTCAGACAGCGTGGCGGCTATCCGGTCCCGGTCAGGCGAGTCACGATGCCGCGGTGACCGATCGAATCGAGCGCGCAGCGGTTCTATGGCATTCAGCTGACGTGGCGAGCAAAGCAGTCATCGCGAGCCTCATGCCCTCGATCCAAGCGGTTGAAGCACCATGGAAAGATCGGGGCTTTACGACGCATTGGTTGCGCCATTGGCAGGGCTCAATACCTGAGCACTATCTGGGTAAGGCTCGGTAATGTCGTTTCTGCAAAAACATCTTCTTTGTCTTTGGATGGCTGCTGCACCATCTTTGGCGCTGGCCTGTGGGTCTTGGCCATCCTTGCCATTTGAAAGCATGCGTGCGCTGTCATTATGTGGTCAGCCGCCTGTTGAGCGACGGGTGGGCGAGCTTTGTCTGCGCCACGAATGGTTGTGTGGCGATCGTCGCTTTGAAAGTTGGTTTGAGCATTGGATGCGAGAAATGAATGAACCATTTCGGCTTGAGCGGCGGTTGGGGCAACTTATCTTCAGTGCGGAACAGGAAAAGAGTGCTTGGGCGCTGTTTTGGTTCGCGACGGATCAGTCTGAAAAGGGATTTGCGGTTCTGTTTTCTCGCCTAAGGGTCACACCTGAAAAGGATAATCAACCATGAGTGAACAACAAGAGCGGCGGGTGCAGCTAGCGAAACGTTTGGCTCTGCCGATCGTACTGGGGTTGGTCACGATTGGCGGAGTGCACCATTACCTGACACGTCAAATTCAGGCATTGGATGAACAGGCACAGCTTGATATGGTCTCACGCGTTGTGGCTGCCAGCGCACTTTCAGCGGGGACGTCGTTGAGTTTTGAGCATTTATCGCTAAGGAGCATGCCGCAGACGTGGGTCAGTCCAGACAGCTTTCAAGCAGAACAAGCCCAAGCCTTGGAAGGGATGGTGTTGCTCGAGGACGTGGTGGCTGGCCAGCCGTTGACGCGATCGGTGCTGGCGAGTCCGAAACCGCGGGCGCTTTCCGAGCAACTAGCGCCAGGGCGCCGAGCCGTCACGATCCCGGTTGACCACGTTAGCTCGCTCTCCGGCAGACTCGAAGCAGGAGATGTCATAGACCTGTATGTGACTTTCACGCATCAGGGTCAAAGAGTGACAACGCTACTGGTCAATGCCGTGCGTGTGCTTGCAACAGACCGTCCGTTGGTTGACAACCCACACGCCATGGGTGAGTCGAGTGTGACGTCCGTCACACTCGATGTTTCCTCTAAACAAGCCGTCAAACTTGTGTCTGCCAATCAGGGTGGAGTTTTGACCGCGGTCTTAACGCTTGATCGTGCAAATGAGGACTCTGGGTCGAGGGCAGAGGGCTTGAGTGCAGCACAGGCGAATCATTTGGCTGGCTTTGTTGGGCTTGCGCCTTCACTCGGCGCTGAGCAAACGCCCATCATTATCTACGGCGACATCACTGCTGCGCCAGAGCAGATGCCGTGAAGCAAGCAATGATCATGGTCATTTCCCGACATGCCCTGCGGTGTTTGGTGCATCGATCTGGCTTGCATTTGAAAAAGCTTGTAACCAGTGCCTGGTGTGTATCAGTGCATCTGATGCCGCTGCTGATAGTGTGGCCTGATACGCTTGCCGCGACCGCGTTGTCGCTCTCGCTGGAGGCTGGAAGCGCCCATGTGGTGAAGCTCGAGGGTATCAAGCAAATTGCTGTTGGTAACAGCCAGTTGGTTCAAGCCAATGCGGTCTCTGGTAGCGAGGTGATTCTGTTTGCCAAACAGGCAGGCTCGACCACGGTCGATATCTGGACCCAAAAAAATGGTCATCACGCCTACCAGATTGTCATCACTGCGGCTGGGTTTGGGAAACGACTGCTCGAGGTGCAAGCCATTCTCAAGGAGTTTCCTGGGGTTAGTGCAAGGTCTGCGGGTGAGCACATCATCGTTGAGGGCAGGGAAGTTTCGTCTGAGAGCCGCAAGCGTCTGGACCAATTATTGGCCAAGTACCCTGATGTGATTGACCTCACGAGTTCAATTGACTGGGACCAGATGGTGATGCTTGACGTACAAGTCTTGGAGTTACCTCGTCAGCAATTACGCGAGATCGGTGTGCACTGGCAGTCTTTGCCCAATGGTGGCTTGCACGCTGGCGCTGCCTGGCAGTTTGGTCATCGTGGTTTGCTAGCGACTCAAATGCCTGAGAACGCAGGCGCAGGCGCATTGTTTGGCGTAAATGAGCTGCTGACAGCCAAACTGCATGCCATGACGCAATCAGGCCAAGCGGTTTTGCTGGCTCAACCCCAATTGCTGGCACGAAGCGGCTCCCCAGCCTCATTTCAAGCTGGTGGTGAGGTACCGTACGCCTTTGTTGACAAGGAAGGAAAGCGCACGACGCTGTTTAAAAAATATGGGGTGATGCTAAATGTCACTCCCGAGATTGATCGTTATGGTGCGATCCGCGCCAAGGTTGACATCGAAGTCAGCTCCATTGATCCCTCCATCACAACGCAGGCAGGGCCTGCTATTCGCACGCGTAAAACTAGCACCGAATTCAATGTGAAGTCCGGGCAGACGCTCGTGTTGGGTGGTTTTGTGTCGCATGAAAGTTCTGAAGGGCGACAAGGCTATGCGGGTGTGGCGACAGAGCAGCAACGTCAACTCGAGCTCGCAATATTTCTCACCCCCGTCATCGTGACACCCGACCATCCCGACTTGATGGCCCGTATTGCGCGGGGGCAAAGCATTCAAGACAGGCGGATCGGCTTTGCTCACGACATGAATGTGCCAGTGACTGGGCAGCCCGACACCACTACGCATCAATGGCATCCGGCTCATCCTGCGTTATCCCAATGGGGTCAGCCTGGGGCGGCGCGAGGCAGCAACACATATTCATTTGACCCACATAATGATCAGGAGTATCAATAAATTGCTATCGGTAGATGTTCGATATGAAGATGGACGCGAACAGGCGTTTGAGGTCAGCGTGCCTGCTGTGATCGGTAAGGATGCCGATTGTGAAATTCGCCTCGCACACTGGCGTGTCAGTCGGACTCAGGCGAGGGTGTCAAAGCTCGGTGAGTTTTTGCAGATAGAGGATTTGGGCAGTTTGTTGGGCATGCGCATCAACGGATTGCGGTGTGCCCAGCATTTCCCTCTATTGGCCACCGATGATGTCACCATCGGCCCTTGTCGTTTGCGTTGTCGCTGGGTTGAGCCCGCGCGTGAATGCGCGAGCCAACAAAATGCTAGTCAGGCGGAGCCGGCGTTAAGCCAGGGTGAGCCTCGCGTCTCGATAGACCCAGAGGTACGAGCTTGCCTGCACGCTGAGCTCATCGCTTTGCTTGATGTGCGCAAGTTGGATTTAAATAATTTTCCACAGGATTTACTTAAAACCAAGGCGCAGGAGATAGTGCGTGAACTGCTCGTGCGTGATGATCGAGGGCTAAATGTTGAACAACAAGAATTAGCCATAGAAGCAGTGGTCAGCGATGTCGCGGGTCTTGGTGTGCTGCAGCCGCTACTCGATGACCCCGCTGTCTCGGAAATCATGGTCAATCGCCATGACCAGATCTACGTCGAGCGTGATGGTGCTTTGCGACGACATTCGGTTAGTTTTGTCAATGATGCAGCGGTTCGAACCGTGATTGAGCGTATCGTCTATCCGCTTGGGCGCCGTATCGACGATGCCTCGCCGATGGTCGATGCGCGTTTGGCTGATGGTTCGCGTGTCAATGCAGTGATAAAGCCTGTTGCTTTGCATGGTGCGTGTCTGACGATCCGTAAGTTCCCAAGTAAGCGTTTGCAACTTGAGGATTTGGTTCGTTTGGGCTCCGTGAGCCAAGAGCTTGCTGGCTTTTTGGCGTTAGCAGTGCAGCATCGGATCAATGTGTTGATTGCGGGTGGTACCGGGTCCGGCAAAACGACCTTGCTGAACATTTTAGGTAGCCAGATTCCGATACAGCAGAGGGTTGTCACGATTGAAGATGCCGCTGAACTGCAAATTGCGCATCCTCACGTCGTGAGTCTGGAGTCACGACCAAGAAACATGGAAGGCAGCGGGGAAGTCACGATTCGTGATCTGGTGCGTAATGCCTTGCGAATGAGGCCAGACCGCATCGTCGTGGGTGAGTGTCGTGGCGCCGAAGCCATAGACATGTTGGCTGCAATGAACACCGGGCATGACGGATCGTTGACAACGCTTCATGCAAACAGTCCGAGGGATGCCTTATCCCGCCTGGAAACCATGGTTCTCATGGCGGGAAAGGAGTTGCCGCTGGCGGCGATCAGAGATCAGATCGCTCGAGCAATTGAGTTGATTGTTCAGATTACTCGATTACCCAATGGCAAGCGCGTGGTTACCGCAGTTGATGAAATCACTGGGCTTGAGTCTGGTCAGATCCAGTTGCAACCGCTCGTTCGATTTGATCCGATTCAGCAGTGCTCTTTGCCACAGGGTTTGCCACCGATGTTCTTTCAGCGATGGCGCGAGCAGGGCAGCGGCAAAGAAATTGAGGTGCTTGAGCAATGGTTTGGTCAATGTGGAACATTGGCTTGATGCGGACACACTGGTGGTGGCTTATCAGTGGTGGTTTGGCGGTTGCCTGGGCTGTGTGGCTCATACAGTACGCGCTCTATGGTGCACTTGATCGACATCGACTGACGTACACCAATGAGGCTGAGCATCGTTTGCGGGACTTGTTTTTATTCGTCGATCTGAAGTTGCTTTGGCCGGCAGCCTTTATTTCCGGCTTGCTGTTATGTGCGCTGGCGATTCTTTCAGGGTTTGGCTTGATCACCGGTTCACTTTTGATGCTGGTTTGTCTCGGTCTGCCGAACTTTGCGATTGGATATGCGAAGCGGCACCGGATCCGTGCTTTTGAGCATCAGTTGCCCGAGGCTTTGATGTCAGTTTCTGGGGCGATCCGCGCAGGCGCAAGCTTGTCGTCAGCTCTGCAAGGTCTGGTTTTGCACGCGCTGCCACCCATTTCACAGGAAATGGCAGTGGTTAACCGCCAGATTCGCCTTGGCGCCAGTACACCTGATGCATTCCAACAGTTATCGGCCCGACTAGGCGGTCAATCGCTTGAATTATTGGCTGTCACGATACGGGTGGGCGTGCAAACGGGTGGTCCTCTGGCAATGATGCTCGAGCAAGTTGGTCAGACCATGCAAGCGAATCAGCAGATCAGGGCCAGGCTTGCGGCATTGACTGCCCAGGGATGGCTTCAAGCGTGGGTGATGGGCGCTATGCCGCTGGCGCTGATGGCGGCACTCGGTGCCATGGATTCTGATTTTTCACAGGCATTGTTGCAAACCCACCAAGGGCATATGGTGTTGATGGCGGTTGCGTTTTTTGAGGTGCTCGGGATTTGGTGGTTACGTCGCACGGTGGCATTGACAGTCTAAAGGGGGGGCAGGCGATGGACTGGTTTGCAGCAGGCATTGCGGTGATTGCTGGTGTGGCTGTTTTTGTTTCGATTGGTTCGGCTGCTTACTGCTGGAAACTGATGAGGTCATCCGCTTGGCGGCAGTCTTGCGAATCCTTGATGCGTTGGTCTGTGCGTGAGCGCTACGCGCTTCGCTTATGTCACGCCAATTTGCCAGATTGGCATGTCACTGACCTTTGGCTGTTGCATGTGCTCTGCACGCTGTTAGCGGGTGCAACAGCGGCATTTCTTGTCAATGGTTGGATCTGGATTCCCGTGTGTGGTTCTTTGGGCTGGCTTGTCGTGTCGATTTGGGTTGGTCAGCGTATCAAACACCAGCAGCGGCTGCTGAGCGAACAGTTGCCAGCTTTCCTTGATCTATTAAGCATGTGTTTATTTGCTGGCATGAATTTGCAGACTGGTGTGCAGCTGGTGCTTGTGTCTCAAGGCGATACGGCTTTGGCAAACCTTTGGCGAGCCTGGCTCTGGCAGGTGCGCTCGGGTGCCAGTCGCGTCGATGCGTTCAAGCAGATGCTGGCCCGTGTGCAGTCACCACCTTTGCGGCGCATCTGTGTGGCGTTAATTCAGGCTGAACAATCAGGCAGTGGTATGGCTGGCAGTATCCAAGCTCACAGTCAGCAGCTGAGACAAGCACGTTTGATGCAAGCCGAAAAGCAGGCGCTGAAGGCGCCGGTGAAGATGTTGTTGCCGTTGGTTCTTTGCTTTTTCCCGAGCACGTTTCTCGTGCTGGGGTTTTCCATCTACGTCAGCATAGGAGACCTGCTTTGATCATTTGCACCAACTCTCTTGATATCACCGTTTGTCAAGATTTCAGGTCGCGGCTCGTTGGCTTGCGACAAAGCCAACCGATTGGGCCAAGAAGGGCAGTCTGGCTTTCGAAGTGTCGGTATGTGCATACGTTTGGCATGCGCGAACCGCTGTCCTTGATATTTCTTGATAGCAGGCTCGCGGCAAAGGCAATGGTGACTGCGACGGCGCGTGCTCGTGTCTATGGTCACTCAAACGCGGCTTCAGTGATTGAAATAGCACAGAGACCTTTGGATGAGCTTGTGAAGATTTACAAGGAAATTTTACTGTTGGCTGATGTGATCGATACCGCCGAATACTTTTTTGTAGGTCGGATAAAAGCTCGCGTAAAGAACGCTGCCAATGAATACATTTAACGGCAATTGCAGCGCAGCGGCGATGTTTAGCGGTATGCCCAGCGAAACGACTGCTCCAACCACCAGGTCGATGCCAAAAAAGATACTCGCCCAGGCTGCGCCGTAAACCAGAAATGCCCATTTGTTTCGCCAGCATGCAACTGCGCTAAAAAACAAGGCTTTGCCGATGGGCGTGCCGTGCCATCCAATCAAAATAGGTGCGTACCAAAATAGTGCAGCCAAGATGAAATAAAAAGCAGCAAATAAAAGCATTGGCATCTGCAGTGTTTCAATCAAAGGCGTGGCGTCTTGCGTGTCGGCCAAGGTCTGCATGGCTTGGCCGAGTTCACCCGCAAAAGGCAAGAACACCATAAAACCCACGGTTAGGCAAATGCCAACGTACAGCACGCCGAGAACGAGCAGTTTTTTAAACAGTCCTTTTGGCTTTAGCGGCTCGACCCACATGCTCGGCATTAGCTTTTGACCATCGGCAACATGACGCGTGAGCGCCAGCGTCACCAGTGTGATTGCCGGCATCAGGATGATGAATAAAAGAGGACCGATCGGAGCCGTGAAGGTGGCAAATATCAAGACCAGGGTGACAAACATTGCCCAGCTAAAAAGAGCCATGGGTTGGCGCTTGAACAACGTCCATCCATCAACGATCCACTGCCAACCCGCCATAGCGGGCAAAGAGACTGCTTGCATGATTTAAAGCTCCGGAATTGTCGGTGCCACTTGACTCATTCTCAGGGTCAATATGCGCTCAAAATGTGTGGGGTCATGCGGCGTTAGCTGTTGGGCTGGCCTAGGTTTGAAGTAGTCAAACAAGCGCGATATCCAGAATCGCAGGGCGGCTGCTCGAAGCATGAATGGCCAAAGTTGCTGCTCGGATGCGGTCAGCGCACGCACCCCTTGATAGGCGTTTAGCCAAGCGTATACGTGTTCGGGCAATAGTTCGCCCGTTGACGGATCGATGCACCAGTCGTTGACTGCAACGGCCAAATCGAAAAGCCAGTAATCACAGCCTGCAAAATAAAAGTCAATCACGCCCCCCATTGACGGGGCATCTGCCGAGCCAGTGAATAAGACGTTGTCGCGGAAATAATCGCAATGTGCTGGGCCGAAAGGCAGGCCATCTAGTTGACCACTCGTTTTAAGTTCGATTTGCTCATCCAGCGCTCTATCAAGCAAGTTACGCTGGGTTGGCGTTAAAAACTCTGTCACTTTTGGTGCGGTCGACTGCCACCAAGACAAACCGCGCAGATTGGGCTGACTGGTTGGAAAGTCTTTTCCTGCCAAATGTGTTTGCGCCATGGTGCGAGCGGCCAACGCGCAGTGTTCAGGGGTAGGGTGCTTGACCCACTGGCCAGGGAGTTTTGACACGATAATGGCCGGCTTGCCATGCAAACTTGAAATCAGTTGGCCGTCTAAACGGGTCTGGGGCATGGGCACGGGGATCTTTTGGCTGGCCAGCCAGTGCATCAGCTCAACGTAAAAGGGAAGCTGTTTGGGTGTGAGCACCTCAAAAATTGTCAGGACATAGTTGCCCTCATTGGTGTCGAGAAAATAATTGGTATTTTCGATGCCCGCTGAAATACCAGATAGTCCGGACAGCTCGCCGAGCTGATAGTGCTCAAGCAAGTGTTTCGCATCTTCATCGGCGACTGGAGTGAAAACAGCCATGGGGGGTCAACCACCAAAAATTGGTCGCGGCAATTTATCTGCCAAGGTAGGGGCATTGTAGACGAGGCAAAGGCACGTTCAAATCATGTGTCGCTGGCAACGTAAAATGGTACACATGAAACCTATAAACCCACAGGATTGGCAGTTGTGCGTGGCGCCCATGATCGATGTCACGGACAGGCATTGCCGGTACTTTCATCGATTGCTTGCGCCTCGAGCGCGTCTTTACAGTGAAATGACCACCACCGGTGCGCTGATATTTGGTGATCAGGCAAGGCATCTGGATTTCAATGAGGCCGAGCACCCGCTGGCACTGCAGCTTGGTGGCAGTGAACCGCGAGATCTTGCCAAGTGTGCGCAAATTGGTGAGCGCTGGGGCTATGACGAAATTAACCTGAATTGCGGTTGCCCCTCGGATAGGGTGCAAAAGGGTTCGTTTGGTGCTTGCCTGATGCGTGATCCGGACTTAGTGGCTGATTGCATCAAGGCGATGCAAGACGCTGTGTCTGTGCCAGTGACGGTAAAACATCGGCTGGGGCTTGACGGCATCACCGATTATGGGTTTGTGCGCGATTTTGTTGGGAAACTCTTTGCCGTTGGTTGCCGCGTGTTTATCGTTCATGCCCGGCATGCAGTTCTTGGTGGCCTTTCACCAAAAGAGAACCGGGAAATACCGCCCTTACGTTATGACCAAGCGGCACAGCTGCGTATGGATTTCCCGGACGCGGTTTTTGTGGTCAATGGTGGCCTGACTCAGGTTGAGCAGTGTCAAGACGCTTTGACCCAGTTTGATGGGGTGATGCTCGGACGTGCAGCGTGGCATGATCCGCTCATTCTGGACCGGTTGTCTGTGTGCTTAGGCCACCGAAGTCAAGCCGCCATCCAAAACGAGGTGCTAGCCACCATGAAGGAGTATGCCGCTGAGCAAGTCGCGCGCGCTGTGCCTTTGCGGGTCATTGCTAGAACCTTGCTTGGATTTGCGCAGGGCCAGCGCGGCGCTCGCCTGTGGCGCCAAATGCTGTCGGATCAGCGTCTTTTGAGCGCCAATGATCCAGAGCTTTTGTTAAAGGCTTGGCAGCATGTGCAAACCCCAGGGGCCCATTTAGAGCATGTCTGATTTAGGACTTGTTTTGCTCGGGGTCAGCAGGCCAGTCACGTATGTAGGCTTTGAGCATCGAGTTTTCAAATTTTTGCGCTGCCACAATGGCGTGCGCCAAGTCGTAAAAGGAAATGACGCCCATTAGAGTCGGCCCATCCATGACCGGCATGTAGCGCGAGTGCTTAGCCAGCATTAGGCGCTGAAGCTCGTCAGCTTCCGTGTTTGGCGTGACGCTGAAAGGCGCATCGTCCATAATGGCACGAATGGTGTATTCACCCACGCTTCCATTGTTTTGGTGCAAATGACGCAAAATCTCGCGGAAAGTTAGCATGCCAACCAACGTTCCGTGTTCCATAATCACGAGCGAACCAATGTCATGTTCAGTCATGGTGCTGACCGCCTCGCGCACGGGTATATCCGGCGTGGCCGTGAACAAGGTGTTACCCTTGACTTTAAGAATTTCACTGACTTTAAGCATAGGAATGTACTCCTGAACACGCTTGAAATTGGACCGAATGGATTGATTTTAAGTGTCTGCGCAAAGCTTGTCATGATGCGCATGCACATCGATTCGGTTGTCTGTGAGCTGACGGGGTAGGTTAGCAGCGATGATTGCCCCGAATAAGAAAGCTAGCCAGGACAGGTAAACCCACATCAAAAATGTTGGTAACACTGAAAAAGCGCCGTATATCAAGGTGTATGTCGGGAAGTTGGCGAGATAAACACCAAGTCCCCACTTGATGAGTTGGAACAAAAAGCTGCTTAGCATCCCACCCAATAATGCGGGCACAAAACCGACCTTGCAGTTGGGCACGGCGACAAAAAGCAGTGCGCAGCCGAGCCAGCTAATGAGAAAGGGCAGCCAAGAGGCAGCAGCGTGCCAGGGCAAGATGGCGTTGGCGCCGTCATAGGAGAGCGCCTGTTGAACCATGGATGAGGAAGCCCATAAACTCGCGCCCAAAATAATTGGACCCAACGACAGCACTGCCCAATAAATCAGGAATCGTTGACCGAATGGTCGCTTGCGCTTGACATGCCAGATGTCATTGAGCGCATCGTCAACCGACATGATCACTAAAATCGCAGTGACTAATAAAAAAGCGCCGCCAATGGCAGACAGACTAGTCGCTTTGCTGACAAACTCATCGAGGTACTGCATAACTGTTGCAGAAAATTCTTCGGGCAAAAATTGCTGGCGCAAGAATTGTTGTAACGATGATTCAAATTCAGAAAATATCGGGAACGCTGTCATCAAGGACAGCGTGACCGTCAGCAGTGGGACAATAGCCAGAATCGTCGTAAATGCGAGGCTAGCGGCAACGTGCAGTAAATTGTCGTTCAGGGTGGCGGTGATAATGCGGCGCCCCGATTGGCAGGTATCATTCAGTAGGGAGCCCGGCATGTCAACCTCGAGACAGTTAGCGAGACGATCCAAGCATGATAGCAATTCAGAGTGAAAGCGACACCGTCGCGCTGTCCAAGCGTTTAAAGCTCATCGCCAATATCAGCCTTTGGCTGCTGTTTTTACTGTGTTTGGCGTGGGAGATTTTTCTGGCGCCCTTGCGCCCAGGTGGTACTTTGCTGTTTTTAAAAGCGTTGCCTCTGGTGTTTGCATTTCGTGGCGTGGCCAAAGGCAGCATCTACACCATGCAATGGGCAGCGATGCTGGTGCTACTTTATTTAATGGAAGGGGTGACGCGAGCCATGTCAGATCCGCCTGGCCCTAGTGTCACCTTGGCCTGGATTGAGATTGTGCTCTCAGCAGTGTTTTTCTTTGCTGCTATCTTTTATGTACGGCCTGCCAAGCGCGCGGCGCAATTGGCGGCTAATGCAAAACAATCAGCGTCGAGCAACCCCTAGATGAACGAGGGTATGGGCATATGCATCTAGGCATCACGCATGGTGCGATAATCCACCCATTAGAAAACACAGTGGCTAACAACCTTTAAAAGCGATCATGTCAGGCAACTCTCTTGGAAAGCTGTTTTGTGTCACGAATTTTGGGGAATCGCACGGTCCAGCCATTGGCTGTGTGGTCGATGGCTGCCCGCCCGGATTAGCGCTCGACGGCGCGGACATTCAAATTGAGCTCGACAGACGCCGGCCAGGTACGTCTCGCCACGTGACGCAGCGCCAAGAACCAGACCAAGTGGAAATCCTGTCGGGTGTGTTTGAGGGCATGACCACTGGAACACCCATTGGCTTGTTGATCCGTAATCAAGATGCTCGCAGCAAAGACTACAGCGCCATCATGGATACGTTCCGGCCAGGCCATGCGGACTACGCCTACTGGAAAAAATTTGACATTCGCGATCCACGAGGTGGTGGCCGTTCTTCTGCGAGATTGACGGCGCCCACGGTCGCTGCAGGCGCGGTCGCTAAAAAATGGCTTAAAACAGTCCATGGCATCGAAGTCAGAGGCTACATGAGCCAGTTGGGGCCAATCGATATCCCTTTTGAGGCCTGGAGCCACGTACCGAATAATCCTTTTTTTGCCGCCAATGGCTCGGTGATTGATGCGCTAGAGTCATACATGGATGAATTGCGGCGAGACGGTGACTCAATTGGTGCACGCATCGAGGTTGTGGCCAGTGGCATGCCGCCAGGCTGGGGCGAGCCAATTTATGATCGTTTAGACGCAGACATCGCCCATGCCATGATGGGGCTCAATGCGGTTAAAGGCGTAGAGATTGGTGCGGGCTTTAAAAGTGTTACCCAGCGTGGATCTGAGCATGGCGATGAGATCACCCCGACCGGTTTTTTAGGTAATAACGCCGGCGGTGTGCTTGGTGGCATCTCGACTGGTCAAGATATTACGGTTAGCTTAGCCATTAAGCCTACCTCTAGCATCCGAATTGAGCGTCGCTCAATCAACCGTGCTGGTGAGCCCGTGTCGGTCCAAACGCTGGGTCGCCACGACCCATGTGTTGGCATTCGTGCGACACCGATTGCCGAGGCACTGCTGGCGATCGTGTTGATGGACCATGCGCTAAGACACAGAGCGCAATGCGGCTAGCCCACATGGCATAATCAAAATCCTGACTACGCAGCCCGTTCTGACGGGCTGCCTGTTCAAAAGGGCGATGTTCGCTGAAACGGGTTGGCGAACGCTCATTGCGGATCATATTTATTGCAACTTAGCTGGAAACGCTGCCATGAAACGTACGCTTTATGACAAATTGTGGGATGCACATGTCGTGCACCAGGAAGCCGATGGCACGGTCATTTTGTACATTGACCGGCAGTTACTGCATGAAGTCACGAGTCCTCAGGCTTTTGAGGGCTTGGATATGGCCGGCCGAAAGCTTTGGCGAGTTAGTGCCAATCTGGCGGTTGCTGATCACAACGTGCCGACACAAGATCGCAAAAGTGGAATTGCGGATCCGATCTCCAAGCTGCAAGTGGATACGCTAGATCAGAACTGCGAAAAGTTCGGCGTGATCGAATTCAAAATGAATGACCTGCGCCAAGGCATTGTGCACGTCATTGGGCCCGAGCAAGGTGCAACCTTGCCTGGCATGACGGTTGTCTGTGGTGACTCACATACCAGTACACATGGCGCGTTTGGTGCCCTCGCCCACGGGATAGGTACCTCGGAAGTTGAGCATGTGTTGGCAACGCAAACGTTACTGGCGAAGAAAAGCAAGAATATGTTGGTTAAAGTCGATGGCAAGCTG
>CAZLFB010000015.1:0-8679 GCA_964558695.1 uncultured Orrella sp. | reverse complement strand
TAATTTCGATTGCGCGCATGGTTTTTGTCCCCTTTATTTGAAAATTGAAATCGCGAAATGGTTTATTATGCGGCCTTGGCGATCTTGATCCAAGAACGTCTATCTATAGTGCATGTTAGGAAGCGTGGCCGAGTGGTTGAAGGCACCGGTCTTGAAAACCGGCGAGGGTTTGCGCCCTCCGTGAGTTCGAATCTCACCGCTTCCGCCACTGACTGCATCAATCCCGGCTCGGCTCTACCCCAGTTTTTTAGGGAAAGAGCCTGCATTAAGCCCGTTTGATTACATCATTCCAACAGTACACACCCCATTTCTGCGTTTCGATGCCTCGGTATCGTTGCGGGTATCGTTGCGGGTATCTAAAACGGTCGTAGGCTCTCATCAAAAAATCAAATAAATCAATGCTTTGACAATTATAAAATCGGATTTTATAATTTCATGATGTATCGACCACGACAAATAACCTCAATACTTCACCAAGCCCTGTCCAGTTTCCCGGCAGTGTTGCTGACTGGGCCACGCCAGTCAGGTAAAACCACGTTTCTGCGCCACGAAGCCGGCAGCCATGTCACCTACGTTACTTTTGACGACCCACTTCAACGCGAGTTTGCGACATCAGATCCAGAGGGGTTCTTAAGTCACCTCACCAAGCAAGCTGTGATTCTCGATGAGATTCAGTACGTTCCGGACTTACTGCCGTATATCAAGATGCGTATCGATCAAGACCCGAGTCGATGCGGACATTGGCTATTAACCGGCTCACAGCAATTCGGGTTGATGCGTGATGTCAGTGAGTCATTGGCGGGGCGTGTAGCGATTCTGGAGTTACCGCCATTCTCACAAATCGAATGTCATCGCGAGGAATTGGACCAAACGCTCTGGAATGGCAGCTACCCAATTCCCGCGCTCTTTCCAAACCGGCGTGATCTATGGATCAACAGCTACATCACCACCTATATTGATCGAGACGTACGGCAGATTCGAAACATTCCGGACCTTCGGGTATTCAGTCAGTTCCTGATTCTAATGGCAGCGCGCCACAGCCAAGTTTTCAATCAGGCTGAGATCTCCAGAGAAATTGGCGTCACACTGCCGACGATCAAGTCCTGGGTTGGTGTGCTCGAAGCGTCTTACATCGCACATTTGCTGCCACCTTGGTATCAAAACTACGGCAAGCGACTGACCAAAATGCCCAAATGCTACTTCTACGATGCAGGGCTAGCCAGCATGCTCACACGCCAACCTGACGCCCAGTCGGCCTTGGCTGGTCCGCTAGGTGGTCCCCTCCTGGAAGGCTGGGTTGTCACGGAAGCCATGAAAGTCTTCATGGCGATGGGGCGCAAGCCCGATCTTTACTTCTGGCGCTCGCACGATGGACTAGAGGTCGACCTGCTCATCGTCATCAAAGGCAAGTTGCACCCGATTGAGATCAAACTGACCAGCACCCCATCGGCAGGCCACGTCAAGCCACTGACCCGGTTTATTGAGCTTGCAGGTCTAGAGGCAACTGAACACGGAACGTTGGTGTGTCAAACCGAAACCGAGAGACCGCTACCAGGCGGGCACATAGCCCTGCCGTGGCAGGGTTTCACCAATTGGCTATCTGAGGCACTGCGTTAATCTGAGAGCGCCCGCATGTGACAAATCAGATCTGACTTGCCCTCAAACCCAATGCCAGGCAAGTCGGGCATCGTGACGTGGCCATTCTCTACCATCACGCCGTCTGGGAAGCCGCCGTAAGGCTGAAACAGATCCGGATAGGACTCATTACCGCCAAGCCCCAAGCCCGCGGCGATGTTCAACGACATCTGGTGACCGCCATGCGGGATGCAGCGCGCCGCTGACCAGCCGTGTTGCTTCAGCATGTCTAGCGTCTTGAGATATTCAACCAGGCCGTAACTCAATGCGCAGTCAAACTGCAACCAGTCGAGGTCTGGACGCATACCGCCATAACGGATCAAGTTTCTCGCATCTTGCATGGAGAACAGGTTCTCACCTGTGGCCATGGGGTTGGCATAGTAGTTTCGCAGTGTTGCCTGCAACTCGAAATCCAGCGGATCACCGGCCTCCTCGTACCAGAAAAGGTTGTACTGAGACAGCGCCTTGGCATACGCAATCGCGGTATCCAAATCGAAGCGACCATTGGCATCGACTGCCAGCCTTTGCCCATCTTGCAGAATGCTCAAGATGGAGTCAATACGGCGCAAATCCTCATCCAGTGATGCACCGCCGATTTTCTTTTTAACGACGGTGTAGCCACGATCAAGGTAGCTGCGCATCTCGTCTTTGAGCTTGCCATGATCCTGGCCTGGGTAGTAATAGCCGCCAGCGGCATACACAAACACCTTGCGGTTAACCGTGCCATCACCATAGCGGTCAGCCAGTAGTTGAAACAATGGCTTGCCTTCAATCTTGGCGACCGCATCCCAGACGGCCATGTCAATCGTGCCAATGGCCACCGAACGTTCGCCATGACCGCCCGGCTTTTCATTGGTGTACATGCAGTTCCAGATCTTGTGCGGATCCAGGTTGTTGCCACTGTCGTCCAGCAAGCTCTGGGGATTTGCCTCCAAAACGCGCGGGATGAAGCGTTCTCGCATCAGCATGCCCTGGCCATATCGGCCATTGGAGTTAAACCCATAGCCCACCACGGGCTTGCCCTCGCGCATGACGTCAGTGATCACCGCCACCAGGCTGATCGTCATTTTGCTGAAGTCAATATAAGCGTTACGAATGGAAGAGCTGATGGGTACGGTTTTTTCTCGGATCTCGACGATTCTCATGCTGGCCCCGGATGTTTTGTTCTGCTTGCTGTTGTGTTTTCTTGTGCAGGCGAACAGCCCTAGCGCCAACAAGTCTAGCGCCACCACCGCACTGACCCTGCAAGTGCAAAAGAATACCTTTAATTCTCACCTGAGCGAACCCAGCCATCTAAATGGCCATCTAAATTGCATTGCCAAGGTGCGGCATACACAGTGATTTGGCGAGCTAGGCGAGGCCACTTACTCGATTTCCCTGCCCCTGCTGGGCGTTTTCCCCGCTACTCGGGCTTTTACAGTATCGTTACCGATATAACGATTCAAAATGAAGCCAAACCGGACTGAGACAAGCTGTGACCGCGCTGATTGACAACTACGGACGCAAGATCGAATACGTGCGCATCAGCGTGACTGATCGTTGTGATTTGCGTTGCAACTACTGTATGCCCGTGGGCTTTAAAGACTACCGCGAACCAGCCAACTGGCTCACCTTCCCTGAGATCACCCGCTTGGCCAAGGTTTTGTGCGAAGCCGGGACACGCCGCATTCGTTTGACCGGTGGCGAGCCTTTGTTACGCCGCAACCTGCCAGAACTGGTTGCTAGTTTGCGTGAACAGACCACAATCCAAGATATCTCACTGACCACGAACGCCACTCGCTTGCCACGGTTTGCCCAAGACCTGAAAGACGCAGGCTTGAATCGCATCAACATCAGCTTAGATAGCTTAAAACGCGACAAAGTGGCCGAGATCTGTGGGCGTGACGTGCTCGACCAAGTGATTGCTGGCATTGACAGCGCACTGCTGGCTGGCTTGGCACCCGTCAAAATCAATATGGTCGTGATGCCTGGGGTCAATGAAGACGAAATTGATGCCATGTTTCAGTTCTGCCGTGAACGGGGCTTAATGCTTCGCATGATTGAAACCATGCCAATGGGCCACACGGCGCTCGGTGCAGGAACCGTGTCACTGCAGCCTGCCCTAGAACGTTTGCGCCAGGATCACGGACTGATTCCATTGATTACCGAGCTCGGGGGCGGTCCTGCGCGTTACTGGCAAACCCCGGACGGTAAAACCCAAGTCGGTGTCATTACCCCAATCAGTCAGCATTTCTGTGAGACTTGCAACCGGATTCGCTTGGCCGTTGACGGCACGATCTACCTCTGCCTGGGCCAGGAAGAGAAAATCGAGATGCGTGATTTGTTGCGCGACCATCCAGACGACGACGAAATCATTCGCCAAGCCCTGTCCGAAGGCATTCACTTAAAGCCAGAACGACACCACTTTCGCGAATCCCCTGAAAAAATCGTACGCTTCATGTCGCAAACCGGCGGCTAAGCGCCAAACACACCGAAGAACTCGATGTCCCAATCCCCTGCACGACCCCCACTGCTGGATTTTGATGTGGCCAGAGCGCAGCTGCTCTCGTTTGCCGCCACCCCCGTGATCACCGACGAAGTGCCGCTACTGAAAGCCCATGGCCGCGTGCTGGCCCAAGGGGTGGTGTCACCCATGGACGTGCCGGCGTTTGCCAACAGCAGCATGGATGGCTATGCCATCTGTCCCGCAGACCCAAACGCAACGCCGCTGCAGCTCACCGTCACGCAAAGAATTGCTGCCGGCAGTCAGGGCTTTCTGCTCTCGCCTGGCCAAGCGGCCCGAATTTTCACCGGTGCACCGGTGCCACCCGGCACGTTTGCGGTGGTGCCACAAGAAATCGTTGAGGTCGCGGGTGACCAGATTTCGATTGCAAAACCCGTACACGCCAATGATCACATCCGCGCCCAAGGTGAAGACATCGCAGCAGGCACGGAAATCATCGCCCCTGGCAAAAAGCTCAAGCCCGCAGATCTAGCGCTGACTGCTTCGGTTGGTGTCACTCACGTGAGAACCTACAGACCACTGACCGTGGCTATTTTGCTCACCGGTGATGAGCTCGTAGAGCCTGGTGCACCGCTGGGCCCCGGCCAGATCTACAACAGCAACCGTTATTGGCTCCAGAGCCTGTTAACCGACATTGGCTGCCAGGTGCTAGATCCTGGCATTGTGCGAGACACACCGCACGAAACCCGAGCCGCACTCCATGTGGCTAGCCAAAAGGCCGATGTCATCATCACTTGCGGTGGCGTCTCAGTCGGCGAAGAAGACCATGTGCGTGCTGCGGTGGCGAGTATGGGGCGAATCGATCTCTGGCAAATCGCCATGAAACCAGGCAAGCCCCTGGCCTATGGCAAGGTCCACCACGCCGACTTCATTGGCTTACCTGGCAACCCGGTTAGTGCATTTGTCACATTTGTTTTGATGGCCTTGCCGTTTCTACAGTTACGCATGGGTTTGCCCGCTCAAGCACTCACCCCACGCAAGCTGACCGCAGACTTTGAATGGCCCAAGCCAGATCGGCGACGTGAATTTATCCGCGTGCGTCAAAAGACCGATGAAAAGGGCAATATCAGCTTGGATCGTTGGCCCAACCAGGGGTCAGGTGTGATGAGCAGCGTCGCCTGGGCAGATGGTTTGGTCGATATTGCCCCTGGACAAATCATCCAGCGAGGTGATGCGGTACCCTATCTGTCTTTGAGTCAATTGCAGGGCGCAGCCACATGAAAGTTCGAGTGCTGTATTTTGGGGAATTGCGAGAAACCGTTGGTAAAGCAGACGAGCTGGTTACTGTAGGTAACGATGCAACGGTTGCTGGTCTGATCGACGAACTGGTAGCCCGCGGGCAACCATGGCAAACCGCGTTGACATCCACCGAACCTTTGCGTGTAGCAGTCAATCAGGAGATGGCCAGCCTGCAAACGGCGCTATGCCTGAATGCTGAGGTCGCGTTGTTTCGGCCGGTCACAGGTGGCTGAGATGGACGCTTTGTTTCAAGCAACCGTGCAGACCGAGGCGTTTGATTTCGGGCTCGAGTACAACTCTTTTCTGGCAGGTGACCGCGCTGCAGGTGCGGTTGCATCGTTTGTGGGACGCGTGCGTGAAACCAACGACGACCAGAACATCACCACACTTGAGCTCGAGCACTATCCTGGCATGACCGAGAAGGTCATGCTCGAGGTGATGAGCGAAGCGCGCAGACGCTGGCCATTACTGGGTGCACGGGTGATTCATCGAGTAGGACCACTTAAGCCTGGCGAGAACATCGTGCTGGTTCTCACCGCGAGCGCCCATCGCCATGCAGCGCTTGATTCGTGCGCTTTCATCATGGATCACCTCAAAACCAAAGCCACCTTCTGGAAAAAAGAGACCACTGAAGAAGGCCAGCGCTGGGTCAAGGGTCGCGACAGCGACCAAAAAGCCCAGGCTCGATGGCATCAGGATCAAAATCATGAGCAATGAACTGACGCATTTTGATGCAAGCGGTCAGGCTCACATGGTCGACGTGGGCGACAAAGCCAGCACCAAACGCCAAGCGGTGGTGACGGGTTCTATTACGCTCGGACCACTTGCCATGAAAAAGGTGCTCGAAGGCACCAGCAAAAAAGGCGATGTGCTGGGTATTGCCCGCATTGCTGGCATCATGGCCAGCAAAAAAACCAGTGACTTAATTCCGCTATGTCACCCCATCGGGCTAACCAAAGTCAGTATCGAGTTCACCACCGACGAACAGGCTTGCCGGATAGATTGCACTGCCGTGGCTGAAACGGTTGGCCAAACCGGCGTGGAGATGGAAGCACTAACAGCCACATCGGTTGCACTGCTGACCATCTACGACATGCTAAAGGCCGTTGATCGCAGCATGGTGATTGGCCCGATTGCCCTTCAAGAAAAGCTCGGTGGCAAGTCTGGCCACTTCAAACGCGCGTAAGCTACACCAGCATCGCTTGCAGCTTGTCAGGGTCGTGGATCACCACGCGCGCACCACGCACAGAAATCAAGCCATCAGCGGCTAACTGCTGCAAGGAACGCGAGAATGTCTCTGGCTGCAAGCCAAGTTTGGAGGCAATGGCCCGCTTGTGAAACGGCAGCCTAGCCTGATTGCCAACCCGCGGCTGGCGCAGCAGATACTCCGCCACGCGCTGGGCGGCAGACAAAAGACTGACTGACTCCATGTCACGAAAAAGCGTCTCAACCCGCTGGCTCAGGTTCGTCAGAATCTGCTGCGCAAAGGACGGCACACGGGTAACCGCCACCATCACGTCTTTGCCTTCAAACGCCAAAAGCTCAGACGGCCCGAGTGCTTGCGCATTGGTAATGGCCACATGATTGGTCAGCAAAGCCGATTCACCAAATACATCGCCTGGCGAGAGAAATTCAAGCACTTTTTCTTGGCCACGCTCAGCCGGAATAGATAGTTTGATGTGGCCAGACAAGAGCACATAAAGGCGACCACTTTGCTCGCCGCGGCGAAACAAATAGTCGTGCTTGTCCAGGGCGATCGAATCACCGACCGTGAACAACCAGTTCTGTTGACTGTGCCCCATGCCCTCAAACAGAGGATGAGTCGCCAACGTTTGCTGCACATCCTTGGACATGTTCATGTCAGATCACCTTGGAATATCGTGCCATGGTTTGTCCCATGCGCAAGTACTTATCAAATCGCATGGCCACCACTCTGGACAAGAACCTTCCCTTGGGCGTAATGGCCACTTGCTCATCATCAATCTCGACCAGGCCATCAGACTGCAATCCCGCGAGCGCTTGGAGATCCTCTTCGAAGTATTCATGCGCATCGATTCCCCAGTGTTGACCCATGTCAGCAAAAGACAACTTAGACTGACACAACAAGGAATGAATGGCATCACGGCGGATTTCATCATCACGGCTCATGACCAAACCGCGAATCAGCGGTAATTCATTGCGCTCAAGCATGTCGTGGTACTCCTCAAGCGTGCGGGCATTCTGAGCGTAGACATGACCAATGCGGCTAATGGCTGAAACACCGAGCGCAATCAAATCGCTGTCGGCACGGGTGGAGTAGCCTTGAAAGTTGCGTTGCAACGAGCCCTCATCCAAGGAGCGGGCCAACTCATCGTCTGGCAACGCAAAATGATCCATGCCGATATAGACATAGCCAGCATCGAGCAAGGTGGTGACAGCAAGCTTAAGCATTGCAAGCTTTTCTTGCGGTGACGGTATGGCGTCAGTATCAATTCGACGCTGTGGCTTAAACCGGTCTGGCAAGTGCGCATAGCTGTAGAGTGCGATGCGGTCTGGTCGCCAAGTTAGCACCGTCTTTAAAGTGCGATACATGGTGTTGACTGACTGCAATGGCAAGCCATAGATCAGATCCATGTTGATCGACTGGTAACCCAGTTCGCGCGCTTCTTGCAGGACTTGACATGTCACATCGACTGGCTGGACCCGATTGATCGCTTTTTGAACCGCTTCGTCCACGTCCTGGACGCCCAAGCTCATGCGGTTAAAGCCATAGTCAGCCATCAGCTTTAAGACCCCTGGCTCTAGCCTGCGTGGGTCGATTTCAACCGAACACTCTGCATCGGCTGCAAACTGAAAGTTGGCGTGCAGCATGTTGAGCAAGCGCTCCATTTGCACATTGGTCAAAAAGGTAGGGGTGCCGCCGCCAAAATGCAGCTGCGTCACCACGGGCGGTTCATGAAAGAGCTCTCGGATCAGACCAGTTTCTTTTTCGAGGTCATCCAAATAAGGATCGGCCTTGAACTTGTGCTTGGTCACAATCTTGTTACAAGCACAGTAATAACAAACCGTGTCACAAAATGGGATGTGCACGTACAGCGACAATGGCGCGTTGGCTTGACCCGCATCACGTTCGCGCAAGGCCTCGATGTATTTGGCGCTCACTGAACCAGACTGAAATCTGTCGGCCGTTGGATAGGATGTGTAGCGCGGACCGCTGCCATCGTGGCGGGCGATCATCGCTGCATCAAAATCGAGTGTCGTTAAGTGGGCGAGTTCCATGCCTCTAAATTAATGTGCGCCTGCAGCATCGCATAGGGGGCTAG
>CAZLFB010000014.1:0-67781 GCA_964558695.1 uncultured Orrella sp. | reverse complement strand
ATTGCGGTCGCGCGCGTCACTGTGCGCACCAACCTCGATCGCCTGGTGGGTGGCGCTGGCGCAGAAACGATCATTGCACGTGTGGGCGAAGGCATGGTGAGCGCCATTGGCTCAGCACAAAACCACAAAGATGTACTTGAGCGCCCCGACAGCATTTCCAAGAAAATTCTCGCCAACGGGCTGGATGCGGGCTCAGCATACGAGATCCTGTCGATTGACATCGCTGACATTGACGTCGGCAAGAACATCGGGGCGGCGCTGCAGATTGAGCAAGCCAATGCCGACAAGCAAATTGCGCAGGCAAAAGCCGAAGAGCGTCGCGCGATGGCCGTGGCGCTAGAACAGGAAATGCGTGCCAAGGTTGTCGAAGCCGAGTCAGAGGTGCCGCGTGCCATGGCTGATGCATTCCGGGCTGGCAGGATATACGGCACAACGGCCTAAACCAAACAGCATTTAGAAACAGCATGACGAACCAACAGATCATCCTGGCGGAACGACCCGAGGGGTGGGTCACCCCTGAGCATTTCAGACTCATCGAGTCACCCATGCCAGCACCGCGCGACGGCGAGATTTTGATTCGCAACCACTGGCTCTCGCTAGATCCCTACATGCGCAGCCGGATTTCGGCGGCAAAGTCCTATGCTCAGGGCGTTGAACCTGGCCAGCTGATGGTCGGCGGCACAATCGGTGAAGTGGTGCAATCACGATCGGCTCGCTTCAAACCGGGTGACATGGTGCTCGCTGCCACAGGCTGGCAGCTTTTTGCCACGATTTCGGCTCACCAGGCATTAAAGATTGAAGGCAATGATGTGCCGATCACTGCGTATCTGGGTGTCATTGGCATGCCGGGTATCACGGCATGGACAGGCTTGATGACCATTTGCGAACCCAAAGCGGGTGAAACCGTGGTGGTCGATGCCGCATCGGGTGCCGTGGGTTCAGTGGTTGGTCAACTCGCCAAGTCGATAGGTTGCCGAGTGGTGGGCATTGCCGGTGGGCCGGCAAAGTGCGAGTACGTGCTAGACGAACTTCAGTTTGACGCTTGCGTCGACCACAAAGATCCATTGTTTGCGCAGCTTTTAGATGAGGCGCTACCTAGCGGCATCGACTGCCTCTTCGAGAACGTCGGCGGCGCCATCTTTGAAGCGCTTTTACTGCGCATGAACGCGTTCTCGCGGATTGCACTATGTGGCATGGTATCCGAATTCAATCGGGCACCACATGCCAACCACGCCCTGCGATCGGTTCTGATTAATCGAATCAAGCTGCAAGGATTCATCGTGTCTGATCGAATGGATATGTGGCCAGAGATCCGTGAGCAACTGCGTCAACGGGTTGCCAGTGGCCAGATCAGGTTTCGCGAGTCCGTCAGCCATGGCCTGGCAAATGCCCCCAAGGCATTCGTGGGCATGCTTAAGGGAGAGAACTTTGGCAAACAATTGGTCAAACTGATTGACTAAGGTCATTTAAGCCAGGTGATCTTGTTTGCTGACTGTCACATACTCAGGCCAATATCAGTACTATCCCTGAGGCCTGATCGTGCGTGAATGATTGATGAAACACCTGATGTCCTCTAGCATGGGGACTCAGAGAATTAAAAACGGCTTAAGCGTTTCATCAGGAGACTTCAACATGAAAACCGAACTGACGGTCAATGGAAAGACAGTCACGCTAGAGGCTGAACCCAATACGCTTTTGGTTCAAGCCTTACGAGAAAGAATGGGGCTCACTGGCACCCACATCGGCTGTGACACCGCCCAATGCGGCGCCTGTACGGTGATCGTTGACGGCAATGCCATCAAATCCTGCAACGTGTTGCTCGCTCAGATGGGCGGCAAATCTGTCACCACCATCGAAGGGCTGGCCGCCGCCGATGGTCAGATGCATCCCATGCAGCAAGCATTCAAAGACTGCCACGGCCTTCAGTGCGGGTTCTGCACCACTGGCATGGTGATGAGCGCGGTTGACTTGTGCAACAAGCACCCCAACGCAAGCGAGCATGAGATTCGTGAATTACTCGAAGGCAATATCTGCCGCTGCACCGGTTACCAAAACATTGTGCGTGCTGTTCAACAGGGCGCCGCCCAAATGAAGGCCTAGAGCCACCAAGGAGACAGACATGGGATCGAATGATTTTGCGAACTTGCCATACATCGGCGAGGCAGTATTGCGCAAGGAGGACGAGCGTTTCCTGACCGGTGTTGGCCAATACACCGATGACATCCAGATCAACAACATGGTGTATGCGTACTTTGTGCGCTCACCACATGCGCATGCGGCCATCAAGTCAATTGACAAAGCCGCCGCACTGGCCGCACCTGGCGTGGTGGCAATTTACGACGGTCAAGACGTGGCTGCTGACAAAATCGGTGGACTGCCCTGTGGTTGGCTCATCACCAGCACCAACGGCGAGCCGATGAAAGAGCCGCCCCACCCGATTCTTTGTATCGGCAAGGCACGCTATGTCGGTGACCACGTCGCGATGGTGATTGCCGAAACACTAGAGCAAGCCCGCGACGCGGCTGAGCTGGTTGACGTTGACTATGACGTCTTGCCCGCCATCGCAGACATTCGCGATGCCGGCAAAGACGGTGCACCGCAAATTCACGATGAAGCACCTGCCAATCACTGCTACAAATGGGCCATCGGTGAAAAAGAAGGCGTTGACAAAGCGTTTGAGCAAGCCGCTCACGTCACCAAAATCGACCTGATCAACAACCGCCTGGTTCCGAATGCCATGGAGCCACGTGCTGCGATTGGCTGCTACAGCCGCGCCTCGGACGAGTACACGCTCTACGTTTCTAACCAGAACCCGCACGTCGAGCGTCTGCTGCTGACCGCGTTTGTGATGGGCCTGCCCGAGCACAAAGTACGTGTGGTGGCACCCGATGTGGGTGGCGGCTTTGGCTCAAAGATTTATCTGTATGCCGAAGATGTCTGCGTCACATGGGCCGCCAAAAAACTGAACCGCACGGTCAAGTGGACCGCAGATCGCACAGAAGCCTTTTTGTCTGATGCGCATGGTCGTGATCACGTCACCCATGCCGAGATGGCCATGGACAAGGATGGCAAGTTCTTGGCGTTTCGCGTGCACACGGATGCGAACATGGGTGCCTACCTCTCGACGTTCTCGACCTGCATCCCGACGATTTTGTACGCCACGCTCTTGGCTGGCCAATACACAACGCCACAAGTCTATGTGGAAGTGGATGCCTGGTTTACCAACACGGCACCCGTGGATGCTTATCGTGGTGCCGGGCGCCCTGAAGCCACGTACCTGCTTGAGCGCATCGTCTCGCGCGCAGGCTGGGAGCTTGGCCTAAGCCAGGACGATATCCGTCGCCGCAACTTCATTGGTGAATTCCCCTACCAGACACCAGTGGCTTTGCAATATGACACCGGTGATTTTCACCAATGCCTCGACAAGGCCATGGAGCTAGCCGATGTTGCCGGGTTTGAGGCACGCCGCAAAGAAAGCGAATCCAAAGGATTGCTGCGTGGCATTGGTTACTCGAGCTACATCGAAGCCTGTGGTCTGGCACCAAGCAACATCGCTGGTGCGCTTGGCGCACGCGCGGGTCTGTTTGAATGCGGTGAAGTCCGTGTGCACCCCACGGGCAGCGTGACGGTTTTTACCGGCTCACACAGCCACGGGCAAGGTCATGAGACGACCTTCGCGCAAGTGGTTGCTGCGCGCTTGGGCATACCAGTAGAAAACGTCGACATTGTTCACGGCGATACCGGTCGTGTGCCGTTTGGCATGGGCACTTACGGTTCCCGTTCGATCTCGGTCGGCGGTTCGGCCATCATGCGCGCCATCGACAAAATTGAGGCAAAAGCCAAGAAAATCGCCGCACACTTGATGGAAGCCAGCGACACCGACGTGGAATTCGCCAATGGTGAGTTCACGGTCAAAGGCACCGACAAGAAAATACCGTTCGCGCAAGTCGCATTAACCGCGTACGTGCCCCACAACTATCCGCTTGAGACACTCGAGCCGGGGTTGAACGAAACGGCGTTCTACGATCCAACCAACTTCACCTTCCCGGCCGGCACTTACATTTGCGAAGTGGAAATCAACCCCCAAACGGGTGAGACCCGGGTTGACCGCTTTACCGCCATGGACGACTTTGGCACGATCATCAACCCGATGATCGTCGAGGGACAAGTTCACGGCGGCTTGGCACAAGGCATTGGTCAGGCGCTGATGGAAAACTGTGTTTATGACCGTGAAACGGCACAGCTGCTGACGGGCTCGTTCATGGACTACACCATGCCACGCGCAGATGACTTGCCCAACTTCAAGATTGGTCATGTCTGCACGCCCTGCACCACCAACCCGCTGGGCACTAAAGGATGTGGCGAAGCGGGCGCCATCGGCTCGCCGCCAGCGGTCATGAATGCCGTGCTCGATGCTTTGGCACCACTAGGCGTTAAAGACATGGATATGCCTGCCACCCCGCACCGCGTGTGGCAAGCCATTCAACAAGCCAAGGCCTAAGGGGGTAACGCATCATGTATCAATTCGAATTCAAGCGTGCCGAGTCAGTGGATCAGGCTGTGCAATTGCTAAACGATGGTGGCCAACTGCTCGCGGGTGGCCAAACCATGCTGGCTTCCATGAAGCAGCGTCTGATGCAGCCCGAAACCCTGGTTGATCTCGGTGGCCTACACCAGCTCGCCGGCATCTCTGAAGACAACGGTGCCATCGTGATCGGTGCCATGACCCGTCATCAGGCGGTGGCCACGGATCCGCTGGTGACCAGCAAAATCCCGGGCCTTGCCAAACTCGCCGGTGGCATCGGTGACAAGCAGGTTCGCGCCATGGGCACGATCGGCGGTTCGGTGGCCAACAACGATCCGTCGGCCTGCTATCCGAGTGCCGTGTTGGGTTTGGGCGCCACCGTTAAAACCAACCAGCGTGAAATCCCTGCGGATGAGTTTTTTCAAGGTTTATATGCAACCGCATTAGAACCGGGCGAGATGATCACCGCCATACGCTTCCCAGTACCAGAGATGGCGGCGTACGCCAAGTTCAAGCAACCCGCTTCGCGTTACGCGCTCGTTGGTGTGTTTGTCGCTAAAACGGCTCAAGGCGTGCGCGTGGCGGTCACAGGCGCGGGCAATGGCGTATTTCGACATGCCGGGCTCGAAGCCGCACTGAACGCCAACTTTTCAGCTCAAGCGGTTCAGGATGTGATCATCGATGCATCCGACCTCAGTGGTGACCTGCACGCAAGCCCTGAGTATCGTGCGGAGCTCATCAAGATCCAAACCCAGCGTGCGGTCAACCAGGCGCTTGGCAAGGAGCATTGATTGGGCGAGCCGGGTCATCCCGATAGCGTCGATGCTTGGATCCAGAGCCTGCAGTCGGTGGGGTATTACCCCGACCGCAGGCTCGCGACTGCCGTGCATTTGGCGACCCGCTTGGGCCGGCCCTTGCTCTTGGAAGGTGATCCAGGTGTCGGCAAAACCGAGCTCGCCAAAGCATTGGCGGCCATTACCGGTCGTAGCCTGATACGGCTGCAATGCTATGACGGGCTTGAGCAACGCGATGCGCTGTATGAATGGAACTATGCCGCGCAACTGATTCACCTAAAAGCCGCCCAAGCCTCGCGCACACCGGAAGAAATCGAGCGAGAGGTCTATCAGGCGCATTACCTGATCAAGCGCCCCCTGCTGCAAGCGTTGCAAAGCCCAGGCGCCGGTGCTGTGTTGTTAATTGATGAAGTTGATCGGGCCGACGAGCCGTTCGAGGCGTTTTTGTTGGAATACCTCGGTGAGTACCAAGTCAGCATCCCCGAACTTGGCACCATCAAGGCCCAGACAGCACCTCTGACGATACTAACGAGCAACCGCACGCGAGATCTCAACGATGCCGTCAAGCGTCGATGTCTGTACCACTGGGTGGACTATCCGGATCGCGAACGTGAACTGGCGATCATCGCTGAACAAGTTCCGGGCATCGCTCAACGGCTAAGTGAACAAGTCGCTGATTTTGTGCAGCGGCTGCGCAACAAGCCCTTTGCTGACGCCTTCAGTCGTGCGCCGGGTATCGCTGAAAGCGTTGAGTGGGCCAAAGCCCTGGTGGCGCTGGAAACACTTCAGCTTGACCCTGAGGTGATTGAGAACACCGCGGGCGTGTTGTTCAAACAACGCGATGATGTGGCTGCCCTTGAACCCATGCTGCAAGAGTTGCTTGCCACCGAGCATTAAGGCTGCGCCATGGTTTTAGGCGACGCACGCACGGGCAAACTCGCTGACAACCTTACTGGCTTTGGCCGCATGCTCAGGCGTGCCGGCTTGCCCGTGGACAGCGCGCGCATCAGCTTGGCACAACAGGCGCTCGCCGTTATCGACGTGGGACACAAAGCTGACGTGGAAGCAGCCTTGCGTGCCGTGCTGGTGAGCCGTCAAGAGGATCAGCATGTGTTTGCCGATCTGTTTGAAGCCTATTTCCGCAACCCCGAGATTGCCAAACAATTGATGGCGCAGTTACTGCCACAAGCGAAAGCGCAGAGTCAGCCACCAGCGCGCAGTGCCCGTGCACAAGAAGCACTTCAAGCCCCGAAGCCTCCAAAACCATCCCCGCAAGCAAAAGAAGAAAAAATCGAGCTCGATGCGGCCATGAGTGCCAGTGATCGAACCAAGTTGCGCCATGCCGACTTTAACCAGCTCAGCGCCAGCGAGTTCAATCTGATCGAGCGACTGGTTCGAGACATTCCCTTGCGCTTACCGGAAATCAACGCCAGACGACGACAGTTTGGTGGTCGTGGCGATCAGTTGCACTGGCCACGTCTGATGCGGTTTGCCGCCAGACACGATGGTGACTTTCTGACATTGCCCATGAGCAAGCGACGCCCGATTGAGTTACCCGTGCTAGTGCTGGTTGACATATCAGGCTCCATGGAGCGGTATGCGCGCCTGATGCTGGCTTTTTTGCATCAAGCGACGCATCACAAGCAACGCCAGATCTTTGCGTTCGGCACCAATCTGACTGACTTGAACCCCGCATTTGCCGAGCGTGACACCGATGTCATGCTTGCGATGGCCAATCAGGCGATTGCGGACTTCGGCGGCGGCACCAAACTTGGCGCTGCACTTAAAACCATCCGTCAATTCCATCGTAACCAAATCATTGGCAATCGTACGCTCGTACTTTTGATTACAGACGGGCTAGACACCGGCGACCACGAAATCCTGGCCAGTGAGCTTGATTGGCTAACCCGCCAGGCACGGGCGACCGTGTGGCTCAATCCATTGTTGCGTTACGATGGCTATCAACCGCTGGCAGGCGGCGCCCAGGTGCTGGACCGCTATGTTGACCAGATGCTTGCCATTCATAACCTGGAACACTTAAGCACGCTGGCGAGCTCGCTTGCCAAGCTCATGAGACATGTTCACTAAAGACCTGATTCGGAGAAGACAATGCAAATGCAAGGAAGCCGACAACTATCGGCCACGGCCCAACAAGCCTGGGATGCGCTGAACGACCCCGAAATCCTCAAGCAATGTATTCCAGGTTGCCAAAAGTTTGAACTCGAATCTGAGAACGTTTACCTAACCGCAGCAGCCATCAAGATTGGTCCTGTTTCTGCCAAGTTCACCGGCAAAGTGGAACTGTCAGACATTGAACCACCAAAGTCCTACTCCCTCAAGTTTGAGGCACAGGGTGGCGTTGCGGGCCATGGCAAGGGCGTCTCGCATGTCGAGCTCGAAGAAAACGATGCGGGCGTCGAATTGCGGTACACCGTGGAATCTCAGATCGGTGGCAAGCTTGCGCAACTCGGTCAGCGCCTGATTGATGGCGCCGCCAAATCCATGGCAGATGATTTCTTTAAACGCTTTGAGAAAGCACTGAACGAGAAAACAGGGTTTACGGCTGCCCCTGCTTCAACCGGTACAGAGAGCAATGCCATACCCGCTGACGCAGCCCCCGCCGCAACTGCCCCGCAAACCAGTAGCGCAGGCGTGCCTCGCTGGCTTTGGATCGCTGTGGCAGCGGCTGTTGCCGTGGTCGTCGCATTCGTGAGCTCAGGCTCATGACCCAGACAAAGACCTCTACTCGAGAATGTTCCCCGATTTGTCCTACTTGTTCCTGATTGAATCACTAGGGTCGTCACCATGCAAAACCAGGACTTGATCGTCTTAAAGCGCTTAAAAGAATGGCGCGATGCAAACCAGCGTGCCGTACTGGTGACGGTCATGCGAACTTGGGGTTCATCACCTCGCCCGATTGGCTCCATCATGGCCATGTGTGAGACGGGTGCCGTGGTCGGCTCGGTGTCTGGCGGTTGCATTGAAGATGACCTGATCCGGGAGTTCACTCAACCAGCCCAAGGACAGGATAAGCCTGGCATGGCCATGGACGGATCACCCAAGCGCATGCGCTATGGCATCACAGCCGATGAGGCCCATCGATTTGGTTTGCCGTGTGGGGGCACGCTGGAACTGTTGTTGGAGTTCAACCCGGATGCGCGACTACTCACCGAATTAATTGACCGTCTTGAGCGTGGTGACTTGGTCAAGCGCATCACTGACATGGACACGGGCACGGTAGAACTTGAGTCCACTGAAACAGCAGACAGCCTACGCGTGCTTGAATCAAAGCTGGTCAATACATTTGGACCATCCTACCGAATGCTCCTGATCGGTGCTGGTCAACTCGGTGAATACATTGCCACCATGGCGATCTTCAATGGGTTTACGGTCACGGTATGTGACCCACGTGATGAATATGCCTCAGGCTGGACCACCACGGGCGTTCACCGGATGAGCCAATGGCCTGATGATGCCGTCAAACTGTTCAAGCCTGACCGCCGCACCTGTGTGTTGGCGCTCACCCATGACCCCAAGCTTGATGACCTCGCCCTGCTAGAAGCGCTCGAAACAGAGGCTTTCTATGTGGGTGCGATTGGGTCGCGTGGCAACAATGCGGCACGTCGCAAACGCATGATCGAACACTTCGGGCAGACCGAGCAATCGCTAGCCCGTCTGCGCGGACCGATCGGCATCTACATCGGCAGCAAGACGCCTGCTGAGATTGCAGTCAGTGTGATGGCTGAGGTGCTCGCTGTTAAAAACGGTGTCACGGTGCCACGCGACATGGATGTCGCCCATGCCAAGTCCGCCCAAGAACACACGGGCTCATGACGCGCGTTTAACTGCCTGTCTGATGCGTTCAATCGTGTGTTCGACAGGTGCACGCGCACTGACCTCTAGTCCGAATCCACGCGCAATCTCGTTAATGATGGCTGGGTTAGACGGTGTACCCCCACGATCAATCGCCTCGAGCAAGTCTCGGGCTTTCGACAAATGGTCCGTTTGTCCGCGCGCAGTTGGCTTGCGCACTGACCACCAAACAAGCATCTTTAAATGCCCGGCAACGGCTCGATAAAAAAGTAACAGTCTGTGCAATCTGTCAATCCTCAATCAGGACCGGGGCTTGGCTTTTGCATGATCTGGGCAAACAGTTCGGAACTGACCCAACGCTGCAGCCAGTGACGCACTGACGGCGGTGCATGCTCATCAAACCAGAGCGGCTGCACACCAGCAAACTGTCTTACAAATGGAAAAATCGCCACGTCCTGAAATACGGGTCGGTGACCACCCATGTAGTCTTGCCTATCGAGCAGCTCGCCCAAGGGCTGAATTAACGCCCCCAACGCTTGCTCGCGTGACTGCGTCGGATCGATGTCTGGAAATCGCGAGGCGTATTTGTAATGATCCAGGGCTTTTTTAAAAGGGCCATCGGTTTGTTCTAACAGTTGATTTGCTGTGTCATTGGTCAGCCCATCTAGCCATTGCAAGGGATCGTTTTTTTGCAAAGCCCAGTGCATGATCTGAAGGCTTTCATCGATAACCTCAAGCTCACTTAGACAAAGAACCGGCACCGTCCCTTTAGGGGATACCCTCATCATGTGACTTGGTTTGTCACGTAAATGAATTTCAACGCGTTTGTAATGAATGCCGGCAACGCTAAGCGCCATGCGGGCTCGCATGGCATAAGGGCAACGACGATAGGAATACAGCAAGGGCCAATCGATATTTGAATGCATGTGGCGATTTCGTAATGTGCAACAAATCGTCGGGTTGATTTGTCAGATGATAATAAAGTTGGTTAGACTGAAGTTGTTCTAAACAGCTTAAGTGCTCGTATCTGTGCGCAGATACATTTAGCTTCATTGACTGAAGCGTCAATATGCCCCACTTAGTTGGGGTGTCAAATGCTCATCGAGCAACCGTTGTCCCACATGGGGCATTCCAGCGTCACTTGTGGCGCATCACCGGACAAGTTGTGCAATGCGGTATTGCGCGCAACACCTTTCAGGTTCATTGGGCCTGATCGTGTCCACAAGCCATTCTGGTTTGAAAACGGAGAAGACAGATGAAACTATTTAAGCCATCATCCCTCGCAGCAATTACATTCGCAGTTAGCGCACTAGGCGCAGGCGCCGTGCAAGCTCAATGCGGCAATGTCACGATTGCGGAAATGAACTGGGCCAGTGCCCAAGCCGCTGCCCGCGTTGATGAGTTTATCCTCGAACACGGCTACGGCTGCAACGCTGAAACGGTGCCAGGCGACACCGTGCCAACAGCGGCATCCATGACAGAAAAGGGTCGACCCGACATCGCGCCCGAACTCTGGATGAACACCATCAAAGAACAAATCGACCGGGCGGTTGCCGAAGGACGATTGACCGTGGTGGGTGACGTACTCGAAGATCCTGCCAAAAACGCCGGTGAAGGGTGGTGGATTCCTCGCTACATGCTCGAGAAAACGCCTGAGCTTGCCACCATCGCAGGCGTAAAAAAACATCCTGAACTCTTCAAAGACCCAGAAGATCCCCGCAAGGGTCGTGTCATTGGTTGCCCATCTGGCTGGGCATGTCAGATCATCACTCAAAATCTGTACAAAGCCTTCAACATGGAAGATGCGGGCTTTAACCTCGTGGACCCGGGTTCTGGTGCAGCGTTGGCCGGTGCCATTAAAAAGGCCTACAACCGCCAGGAGGGTGTTCTGGCGTATTACTGGGCGCCAACCTTTTTGCTGTCTGAGCTCGACATGGTTCGTGTGGACTTGGGCCCACACAATGCCGCTGAGTTTGAAAGTTGTATTGCGGTGGCCAACTGCCCAGATCCCAAACCCAACAACTTTGCTGTCTCGGAGATCAAGACTGTGGTGGCAACCGATTTCGCCAAAAACAACCCTGGGCCAATGGCTTACCTTAAAGCCCGCACCTGGAGCGCCGAGGATTTTGGTAAGGTGCTGACCTACATGGAAACCGAACAGGCTGATGGTCAGGCTGCTGCAAAGTGGTTCTTAAAGAACAACGAAGCCGCATGGTCCAAGTGGGTTCCGGCTGACGTGGCTGCCAAAGTCAAGGCGGCAATGTAAGGCGATTGGTTGCACTCAGTGGGCTCACCCGTTTCGAGGGTGAGCCTGCCGCCCCAGAGACACACAACCAAGGCGAGCCGACATGATTTTCTCTAGTGACTTTCCTCAGATAGCCGACAGCACACTCAGAGCGCTGTCAAAGGCGATTGACGCTGGCTATCTGACTTTCTCCCGCGCCTATGGCGCAAGCATCGAAGCGTTTTTTGAGCCGCTACTGTATTTTCTGATTTCGTTCGAAGAGATCCTGCTCGGCTCACCTTGGTGGCTGGTCATTGCAGCCACTGCGGCCGTCGGATACCTCTCATCACGCAGCCTAAAGCTGGTGATCGGCATCGTGATTGCCTTGGGACTCATCGGTCTATTCGGCATGTGGGAAAACACCATGCGCACCATGGCCATGATCCTGGTGTGTACCCTGCTTTCCATCGTGATTGGCATTCCAATCGGCATCTTCATGTCGCGATCAAATCGCGGGCAAAAAATGATCTTGCCGGTGCTTGACGTCATGCAAACCATGCCCAGTTTTGTGTACCTGATTCCCGTGGTCATGTTGCTGGGCATCGGTCGGGTACCTGGACTGATTGCCGTGGTGATTTATGCGATTCCACCGGTGATCCGTCTGACGAATCTGGGCATCCGCCTGGTAGACAAAGAAGCACTTGAGGCAGCGGACGCATTTGGTGCGAGCCGCCTGCAAAAGCTCTTGCGCGTGCAGTTGCCGCTGGCATTACCCAACATCATGGCTGGCATTAACCAGACCATCATGATGGCACTGGCCATGGTGGTGATTGCGTCCATGATTGGTGTGCGTGGCTTGGGTCAACCGGTGCTACAGGCAGTCACAAACCAATATTTCGCCCTGGGGCTCTTCAATGGCATTGCGGTGGTGGTGTTGGCCATCATCTTTGATCGGATTACGCAAAGCTTTGGACTGCGCCTGCAAAAACATCGGGAGGGCGTACGCCAATGAGCACCGACATCGCCATTTCAATCAAACATCTTTACAAGGTATTTGGCCGGGACCCTAAAGGTGCCATGAAGCTTGTCCATCAAGGCATGAGCAAAGACGAACTGCTTGAGAAAACAGGTCACGTCATCGGCTTAAACAATGTCAATCTCGACATGGAAAGACACCGCATCCAGGTCGTCATGGGCCTGTCGGGTTCCGGCAAATCTACGCTGATCCGACACATCAACCGGCTGATCAATCCAACTGAAGGCCAGATTCTGGTTGATGGCCAAGATGTTTTGCAGTTGAATGTCCAAGCCCTGCGGGATCTTCGTCGTCACAAAATCTCCATGGTGTTTCAGAAGTTCGCGCTCTTTCCACACCGCACGATCCTCGAGAACGTCGGCTACGGACTGGAAAACCAAGGCGCAGACAAAACCAGGATCAAGGAAGTGTCCGAGCGCTGGATCGCGCGGGTTGGCCTGTCCGGGTTTGAAAGCCACTACCCTGGCCACCTCTCTGGCGGCATGCAGCAACGCGTGGGGCTGGCGCGCGCCCTGGCGACCGACGCAGACATTTTGCTGATGGATGAGGCGTTTTCCGCACTGGATCCACTGATTCGAACAGAGATGCAAGATATTTTGCTGGATCTGCAAAACGAACTCGAGAAAACCATCGTCTTTATCACCCACGATCTTGATGAGGCACTGCGTATTGGCGACACCATCGCCATTTTGCGTGATGGTGAGATTGTTCAAAACGATGATCCACAAAACATCCTGATGAAACCGGCCGACAGTTACGTGGCCAATTTCATGAAGGACATTAATCGGGCTCGTGTGTTACGTGTCAGAGCCATCATGAAGCCGCTTCAGACCACTGACCAAGGACCGTTGGTCAAAGGCAGCACCACGATCGAAGAGGCGCTACAGATCTTCGCGGAAACTGAGGGCGATCGCTTGATCATCACAGACCGCAAGGGCAACAAGGTGGGGCGTCTGACCGTCGAAGACCTGATCCGAGGCATGCGGCGCCAAACCACAGAGGAAATTCAGGCAGAGACAGCTTGATTCACTAGACGGTCAAAGCTCAGCGGTGCGTGAGCAAACGCCAGATGTGAAACTTCACCCAGACATCGGCATCCATGAATGCCGGTGTCTGGGTCTTTTCTTCGAACCAGTCAATCAATGCCCGTGGCACAAGATCCGTATTGTTTAGCCCCAATGCGTTTAACCTGGCCAAAAAGACCAACAACACCACATCCGCGCGACTGGGCAAATCACCAAAGAGCCATGACCCATTCGGTTGATCCGGAAAGAGATCAATCAGATCTCGAGCAAGTTCAAGTTGTAGGGCTTGGCGTTGTTGCAATGGACTGGTGAAGTAGGCCAATCTTTGTTGATTCAATTCTAGCTTTGCCTGGATTGCCTGGGGATTCAATGGCCCTTGCAAAAGTTCAAGCTCTAACTCTTTGCAGGCCTTGCGTAGCAACTTCGGAAACAAGATGCGCACCGGCCGCAGTTTCTGCATAAAAGCATTGAACGTTAGCCGCTCAACCGCAAACTGGTAATGCTGCCTGACAAGTTCATCAAGAGCTTTTTGAGATGCGCTAGTCAGCTTGCCGGGTTTGCAGACTAAACCCCTGTGCAGACTAAACCCCTGTTCAATCCTGATGCTTATGAGTTAATGTCAGCAAGCTATTTCATCAATTCGAGCTATTTAGGTAAAGTAGCCCGATCCATAACAACGAGGTGAGACATGAAGCTCGAAACCATCGCCGTCCACGGCGGATTTACATCGGACCCAACCACCAAGGCCGTTGCCGTGCCGATCTATCAGACGGTGGCCTACTCATTCGACAGCGCCCAGCATGGAGCTGATCTGTTTGACCTGAAGGTTCAGGGCAATATCTATACCCGCATCATGAACCCCACCAATGACGTGCTCGAGAAACGAGTGGCTGAACTGGAAGGTGGTATCGCCGCCCTGGCCGTTGCATCTGGCATGGCGGCCATCAGTTACACCATCCAGACCATTGCCGAAGCGGGTGACAACATTGTGTCGGCCAGCACCCTATACGGCGGCACCTACAACTTGTTTGCCCACACCATGCCGCAACAAGGCATTGAGGTTCGTTTTGCGGATTCGCGTGATCCGGCGAGCTTTGCGAAACACATCGACAGCAAAACCAAAGCCATCTACTGCGAATCGATTGGCAATCCGCTGGGCAACGTCACCGACATCGCCGCACTGGCCAAGGTCGCCCATGAGCATGGGGTGCCCTTGATTGTGGACAACACGGTGCCTAGCCCCTATTTGCTGCGTCCGATTGAACACGGCGCCGACATCGTCGTGCATTCATTGACCAAATACATGGGGGGCCATGGCACCACCGTGGCAGGCATGATTGTTGACAGCGGCAAGTTCCCTTGGGCTGAGCACAAGGCGCGTTTCAAGCGCTTGAACGAACCCGATGTGAGCTACCACGGCGTGGTCTATACCGAGGCGCTCGGCCCGGCGGCATTCATCGGACGCGCTCGCGTGGTGCCACTGCGCAACACCGGCGCCGCACTATCGCCATTTAATGCGTTTCTTATTTTGCAGGGCATTGAGACACTGGCCTTGCGCATGGATCGCACGTGCGAGAACACGCTTGCCATCGCGCACTACTTGAAGACCCATCCCAAGGTCGCCTCTGTCCAGTATGCGGGCTTGCCCGACCACCCGGACCACGCCATTGTTCAACGCCAAATGAGCGGCAGGGCGTCAGGCATTCTGTCGTTTGACCTAAAGACCACAGATGGCAAAGCACGCGAAGCAGGCGCTCGCTTTCTGGACGGCTTACAGCTCTTCACTCGGCTAGTGAACATCGGTGATGCCAAATCATTGGCCACGCACCCGGCATCCACCACTCACCGTCAGCTCAACCCCGAGGAGTTGGCCAAGGCGGGGGTATCAGAAGGCATGGTGCGCCTGTCGGTGGGCATTGAGCATATCGATGACCTCAAAGCCGACCTCGAGCAGGCGCTGGCACAAGTCTAAACGCCAAGCGCCTTGAGCACCGCGGCCGTCACCTGCTCGGTGGTGGCCGCCCCGCCAAGATCCCGGGTGTGGTTAGCCGGATCGGCGGTCACCGCCTCAATGGCCGACATTAGCCGCTTGGCCATCTCTGGCTGACCCAAGTGCTCAAGCAGCATCACCACCGACCAGAAGGTGCCAATCGGATTGGCCAGTCCCTTGCCCATGATGTCAAAGGCCGAACCATGGATTGGTTCAAACATGGAGGGGTAACGACGCTCTGGATCGATGTTGCCTGTCGGGGCAATGCCCAGGCTGCCTGCCAAAGCAGCCGCCAGATCACTCAAAATGTCCGCATGCAGGTTCGAAGCCACCATGGTGTCAATTGACTTGGGCTTATTGACCATACGTGCGGTGGCCGCATCGACCAATTCCTTGTCCCAGGTAACATCCGGGAACTCACGTGCCACCTCGCTCGCAATCTCATCCCACATCACCATGGCGTGGCGTTGGGCGTTGGACTTGGTGACCACCGTCAAGTGCTTGCGCGGGCGCGAACGTGCCAATTCAAAGGCATAGCGCAAAATCCTCGTCACACCAGCCCGCGTCATCATGCTCAGATCGGTTGCCACCTCAATCGGATGCCCCTGATGCACACGGCCCCCAACCCCTGCGTACTCGCCTTCGGTGTTCTCACGCACGATGACCCAATCAAGGTCCTGCGGACCACACCGCTTAAGCGGCGCATCGATGCCGGGCAGAATTCGGGTTGGACGCACATTGGCGTACTGATCCAAGCCCTGACATATCTTTAGGCGCAAGCCCCAAAGCGTGATGTGATCTGCAATATCAGGGTCGCCCGCCGAGCCAAACAAAATTGCATCAAACGGCTTTAGAGTCTCTACCCCATCCTCGGGCATCATCACGCCGTACTTGCGATAATAGTCACCGCCCCAGTCAAACGTTTCAAACGCAAAGCTCGCTGCACCAGTCTGGCTTGCCAAAGCTTGCAGCACGCGCTGCCCCTCTGGAATCACTTCTTTGCCAATGCCATCGCCAGGGATCATGGCGATACGATAGGTTTTTGTCATACGAAAGCCTGTAGAGTTGAGTAGTGAACGTTGGGTGTAAAAACTGCAAATCACTATAGCAGTTGGCGGCCACTGTACTAAGATGGCGGATTACTTTGCCTTGCAAAACCCAACTGTTTTCCAATGTCACGAAACCTGCTGCGCCGTTTTGATCAGTTCCGCCGCCGACACACAGAGGGGTTGAGCGCTTGGCTCTATGGCCTGATCGGGTATGACAAACATTTGATCAGCCAACGTTTACCGCCCAATGAAGTCAGGCGTATCCTGGTGCTTAGAAACAATAAGCGCATTGGCAACATGTACTTTTTGCTGCCGTTTCTGAACGCAGTCAAACAAGCTTATCCGACTGCGCAAATCGACCTGATGGTAATCTCGCCCTCGCAAGAAAAGGTCTTTGCGGGCATGCGGCTAACCCATATCTGGGTATCGCATTTCTCGTTTGACACGGCGATGCAATTTTTAAAGACGCTCTTTAAGTGTCGTCAGCAACCCTACGACCTGCTGCTCATGCCGCATCCGTCTTCGACGGACATCATCATTGGCGGCTTCATTCATGCGCGAAACAAAGTCAGCTTTGCCGACTCTAGAACCAGCCAGGTCTACCCGCATTCTGTTAGTGCGGCTTCAGCCAGCCCTCACGCTGCCTTGACCCCTCTGGCCCTACTTGAACCAGAAGTCAGCTCACCCCTCTTAGTCAACCATCTGATGACATTGATGCCACCGGAGCTGCAAGCGGCACAAGAGAGCGTCAGACAACTCAAGGGCAGCGCAACGACCTGTATCGCTTACTTTCGCGGTGCGCGTGGCAACAAAGTGATTTCCAATGAGGACTGGCATTCAATTCGCCAAAAGTTTGATACCGCCGCATTGGAGCCCATTGCGTGGGTTGAAATATTGAGCCCGGACATCCGTGAGCCCCTGATCGCAGGAACAGCCACTTGGCAATCATCAGACTTCCGCCAACTCGGGGCGTTTTTGGCGGCTTGCGACCTCTTTATTTGCGGCGATACGGGCCCCTTGCATCTGGCCGATGCCGCCGGTGCACGCTGTATTGGCCTGTTCACGGCGACCACGCCAGAACATTACGGCTGCATGGGCAAGGATTGTTTGAACATCACGGACCTGAACACCATCGATGCACAGCGCATTCTGGCCTCGGTAAGTTCGACAAGCACAACGCCCTAAAGCCAACATGAAAATCTTTTACGGCTGGAAAATCGCGTTCGCAGCCTGCGGCTTGCAAGTCATTCAAGCCATGATGCTGCACCAGGCGTTTGGTGCTTATGTGGCCGTGCTTACCACCGAGATGGGCTGGAGTAAAACGTCTCTGTCGCTCGGTTCAGCCATGCTGTCCATGGAGGCCGCACTGCTTGGGCCGGTCATTGGTTGGTTTCTTGACCGCTTTGGCGCCAAAGGCGTGATCAAAATCGGGGTCATCATGTTTGGCTTGGGGTTTATGGGCTTAAGCCAAATTGATACCCTGCCCGGCTTCTATGTCACGATCGCCATCATTGCGGTGGGTGCTTCGATGGCAGGGTACTTCCCGTTAAACGTCGCGGTCATCCAGTGGTTTGAGAAAAAACGGGCTCGTGCCTTGTCCATCGTCGGCTTGGGCTTTGCAGTCGGTGGCGTGTTTGTTCCCCTGATTGCCGGCTCGATTGAGCTGTTTGGCTGGCGTCCCACTGCCTTTGGTAGCGGCGTGCTCGCAATTCTCATTGGCTATCCCCTAGCGAGCATCTTTCGCAGGCGCCCAGAGGACTTTGGTGAAGTGGTTGATGGGATTGACAGCAGCACCCAAGCCAAAACACAAGCCTCAGACAAGCCCACCGCACCGGAACCCGACTTCACCGCCGCGCAAGCCTTACGCACCAAAGCGTTCTGGCTGCTGGCTGCCGGTCACGGCATTGCGCTTATCGTGGTGATGACGGTCAATACCCATGCGATTAACCACATGCGCTTGTCGCTGGGCTATTCCATCTCGCAAGCCTCTGTGTTCATCATGGTCATGACCGGGTTTCAAGTGCTCGGCGTTCTGATCGGTGGTTATCTTGGCGACAAATTTGAAAAGCGCCTGGTGGCTGCCGGCTGCATGCTGCTGCATGCCAGTGCTTTGTTTGTGCTGACCTACGCCGCAGGCGTCATTGAATTGATGTTCTTCGCCGTCGCGCATGGTTTTGCTTGGGGACTCAGAGGCCCATTTATGCAGGCGATCCGGGCCGACTACTTTGGTCGCCGAGCCATCGGCATGATCCTGGGTGTCTCTGCCATGGTCGGGGCCATCGGGCAGGCCATTGGGCCCCTGGTTGCCGGGATTTTAGGTGACGCCACGGGCGATTACGAACTGGGTTTCACGGTTTTGTCGGGCATCGCACTGATTGGCGCGGTGGTGTTTTGGCTTGCCAAGCGGCCGCTGCCGCCCAACTCGCCACCGCCGGCCAAAGCCACCGAGCAAAGTCCGTCTCATACAACTACGCAAACAACTGGAACAAGTGCCGCTGCTCCTGTATAACGATTCAATGCCAAACCAGACCTGAGTTCTGTCATGACTGCATCTGACACCAGCATTGCCAGCTGGAAACAAGACATTTTTAATGTATTGAAAGACGGCAACATCCGACAAGTTACCTACGTGCCGGATGCAGGACACGCCCATGTCATACAGCAAGCCCATGACGACCCAGACATGAAAGCCGTGGTGCTGACCACCGAAGAAGAAGGCGTGGCAATTAACACCGGTGCCTGGCTAGGTGGTGAGCGTTCAGTGCTGTTGATGCAAAGCAGCGGTGTTGGCAACTGCGTGAACATGTTTTCTTTGCTAAACAGTTGTCGCATTCCATTTTTGGCGCTGATCACCATGCGTGGCGAGTACGCGGAATTCAATCCCTGGCAAACACCGATGAGCAAAGCCACAGAGGCTTGTTTGCAGATGATGGGGTTTCGAGTACTGCGGGTCACCGACCCCGCTGAAGTCGAGGATGTGGTCTCAGCCGCACTCGATTCCGCCTTTGTTGCAGGTGAGCAGGTGGCAGTGCTGATTTCTCAGCGCCTGATTGGCCGTAAAAAATGGACCAAGGATTAATCATGATGAGCAATGTACTCACGTCAACCACACCAACCACAACAACCACCGCAAACATTAACCGTCGCGAGTTTGTCAGCGAACTGATTCATGCCTGTCCACACGCTCTGTTTGTTGCCGGACTCGGCTCTTCAACCTACGATCTCTTTGCAGCCGGTGACCGCCCCAATAACTTCTATCTATGGGGTGCCATGGGTGGGGCCGCTGGAATTGGACTGGGTCTCGCCCTGGCTCAACCATCCAAGTCAATCGTGGTACTAACCGGTGACGGGGAGCAACTCATGGGGCTAGGCACCTTGGCCACCATCGGGGTGCAGCTCCCCAAGAACCTGACACTGGTGATCCTGGATAACGGTCACTTCGGCGAGACAGGCATGCAGCACAGTCACACCAGCCTGGGCACGGATCTGGTGGCAGTGGCCAAAGCCTGTTCAATTGCCAACAGCCACCATGTCGCTCAAATGAGCGGGCTCTCTGATATCAGCGCCTGTATCCTAACCCCTGCGCAGACCAGCTTGTTTCAAGTGCTTGTCAAAGCCGATGACGTGCCAAAAGCCTTGCCTATTCGAGATGGTGTGCACATCAAGAATAGGTTTCGCGCTGTGCTTGGACTAGAGCCTGTCTAGGCCAGATACCCGCTAAGTCGAGAGATGGCTGCGGTCACGACTGAGGCTTTGTTTGCCGAATGCTAACCACCACCAGCGTGATGATCGTGATCGGCAGCACAAAACTGAGCATGACAGACGAAAACGCTGGCAGCACGGCGTGTGCCTGAGCGCTCAGAACTAAGTAGGCAACATAAGCCACGTAATAACCCAAAAACAGTGCGCCTTCCCAGCGCGCGATCTCGCGTCCTGAAATAAACACAGGCAGGCAAGCGACAAAAGCTGCCAGCATCACCCAGAGGTCAAAGTTCAGCACCGAATCAGCAATCGGTAACCCCGCCGCACCCGATGCCAACCCGCCGAGGCCGACACAACCCAGAATATTGAAGACGTTGCTGCCAACTACGTTGCCAACGGCCATGTCGCGCTCGCCTTTGAGTGCAGCAGTCAGCGACGCCGCCACCTCTGGCAAAGAGGTACCCGCGGCCACAATGGTCAAACCGATCACCAACTCACTCATGCCCAAAGCCCGCGCAAAGATAGTCGCTGACTCCACGAGCCAATTGGCGCCGAGCACCAACATGATCAAGCCCGCCACCACAAACCAGACTTGCACGTACCATTTTGACATCCAGCCCGCCGCACCAGGTTGCTTAAGCTCAGCGTCGTAATCCGCGGCTTCGCCTGGCGGGGAACGACGTGCCTGAATCACTAGAAACGCGGTGTACGCCATCAAAAGTGCCAACAAAATGGCGCCTTCGATAAACGTAATCTGGCCGTCCAAGGCAAAGGCCATGAACAGCATGGCCGCGCCGATCATGATGGGCATCTCCTGTCGGATCACCTGCACGTGAACCGACAAGGGCACGATCAGCGCACTCAAACCAAGAATCACCAGCACATTGAAAATATTGCTGCCCACGACGTTGCCCACGGCCACATCACTCTGACCCGAAAGCACCGCACCGGTTGAGACAGCCATCTCTGGCGCACTGGTGCCAAATGCCACGATGGTTAGCCCCACGACCAAAGGCGACAAACCAAACGACAGCGCGAGTTTGCTTGCACCACTGACCAGCGCATTGGCACCCAGAACCAATAAGGCCAATCCAGCAACAAAAAAGAAAATGGCAGACAACATAGCAGCGCTCGCATCAACTGGTTGATCTGGCGGGAATATAACCTGCCTTGACCACGAAATCAGCAAGACCCTGTAATCATTTGAAACAACTCCCGATCACACGAAATACATTCGAAACCGGTCTAGCCAGACAATGTGATTGTCAACTCATTGACCAAGGAGAATAGAAATGAAAAACCGCAAATTCACTCGTCCCCTGATCGCTGGCCTGTCGATGGTACTTGTCTCGGGTGCAGCCCTGGCTTATGGCTCATCGGGCGCTGGGGACAAAATGGGCAAAGGCAGTTGCGAAGGCAAATCTGGCCGCCACGAACAGGGCCAGAAACAGCGCGGTGGCATGATGCAGTTGCCGAGCGCTGTGATCGAGAAACTGAACCTGACCGAAGCCCAGAAAGCCGCGTTTTTTGATGCGCAGACCGCAAGCCAAGCGATGCGTGACAGCATGCGCGAGTCCATGCGCAATGCCCGCAAAGAACGCCAAGAGGCAACCGAGTCCGGGAAATTTGATCCGCGCGAAATGTTTAAGCAACAAGATGAGCGCATGGCCAAGATGCAGCAAGCACGCCAGAGCATTCAGCAGCAATGGCTTGGATTCTGGGACACGTTATCGGACACCCAAAAGTCAGTGGTTCAGAACTACATGCAATCCAAAGCTGAAAACCACAAGGATGCCAAGCGAAGCTAACTCAAATAGGGCAATGAGCTTAGCTCATGATCTTAAGCAATGATCTTATCTAACTGAAATATGCGGGGCGTCAATACCTAAACTGACGGATCGACGCCCCTTTTTTATGGCACCGCCAAACGTTCACTGACCATGACGCGGACTCAATCTTTGCGCGACACCACTTCACTCCTAGCCGCCAAAGGCAAGCGGACTTGTACCGTCAGCCCACCCGAGGCGTGAGCCGATAAGGACACTGACCCACCGTGGGCAATCGCAATGCCCTTGACCAGGCTTAATCCCAGACCCACATTGCCACTTCTGGAGCGTGCTGCATCGATGCGCTCAAATGGCTTGAACGCCCGGTCGTGGTGCTCAGGCTGCAAGCCCATGCCATGATCCGAGACACTTAGACAAACAAACCCCTTGTCCGCATGCGCCAGCCGAACCTCAACCGGGGGCTGGCCATGATTAAACGCATTGTCGATGAGGTTGTTGAGCAGTCGCTCTAAAGCGGCCTGATCCGCACAAATCTCCATGGCAGGGACCTCGCCCAACAAGTGCACATCCTGACCGAGTTTGTTGCGTTCAGAAACCTGCTCCTCGATCCAGCGGTCAAGTCTCATCCTCAAACGCGACAAACGGCTGACATCTTGTCCTCTTAAAAAATCGAGAAATTGATCGGTCATGTGACGCATGTCGGCAAGGTCTTTGATCAAGCCCGCTTTTAGGGCTTGGTCGTCCGTCATTTCAATACGCAACGCCATGCGCGCCATCGGGCCTTTCAAATCATGCGGCAATCCAGCCAGAAGGGTCTGCTGGGTCTGCTGTGTTTGCGCCAATGAGTCAAGCATGGCATTGAAATGTTCGCCCAGGCGTCGAGTCTCGGTTGGGCCAGATGGCTTGACCGGCTCAGGCCTGCCTTTGGCCAACATATCGGTGGCCTGCACCAAACGGGTCATGGGTCGGGTGATATGCCATGAGAACCATAAGGCAATCAAAGCCAGCACCAGCAACGCCAGCAGCCACCATACGAGAAACGGCATACGAACCGGCGGATCAATCGGGTCTAGGGGTATGCGCAACCAAGGCGCCTGACCTGCCACTTCACCAAGTGACACATACAAATAAGGCTGAGCACCGGCAGACACGGCCACGCGCGCCGTCGACCCCAAGGCACGGTTCACCTGGCGCGATAGCGCGCGCAGGCTGCGCCTGACTGTCTGGGTATCTTGGGCTGCGGGCTCAAGCCCCATCTCCGACTGAAATCTGGCATGGCGTGGTGGGGGCTCTGCCATCAAGCGCCACTGACCTTGCGAGGTGTGTTGAACAAACATAGCCTGACGCTCAGGCCGAACCATGGCAATCGCAGATTTCAACGTTGTGATGCTGGTCACTAACAGGTTAGCTGTGGTGGTCTGCAACTCATTGCGCTGATAGGTCACCATGACATACACAGTCAACGCCTGTGCCACCAACAAGGTCCCGAGCACCAATAGAATCAACCGAGCGCGAAGTGATGCCAATGGACGCCAGCGTAACCACCTCATGGCGAAAACCGATAGCCCGTACCCCAGACTGTCTGTATCCAGCGTGGCGCTTTGGGATCATCTTCGATTGCACGGCGCAAGCGCAAGACGGCAATGTCAATCGAACGGTCATTGCGTTGTCCAGCGTCATCATCGCGGGCTAGCGCCAACAGTCGCTCGCGCGACAGTGGCTTGCCAGGGTGCCTGATCAGCGCTTCGAGCAAGTTGATTTCACCGCCGGTCAATCGAATCACTTGGTCATCGCGACTGAGCTGCCGGGTGACGGGGTCAAACTGAAACGGCCCAAACACAAACGGTGCGTTGGGCTTAAGTGCTGAGGGACCGGCCTTGCGTCTGAGTACCGCCTCAATCCTTGCCAATAACTCGCGCGGATCAAACGGCTTGCCCAGATAGTCATCTGCCCCAGACTCCAACCCCATGATGCGATCGACTGGCTCATCTTTGGCCGTCAGCAGCAACACGGGCACATCCTCACCCTGCGCACGCAAATCCCGACAAGCTGTCATGCCGTCACGGCCTGGCATCATGCGATCAAGCACCACCAAATCCGGTGAGAAACGCGCAATCAGGCTTTCCAGGTCGGTGGCATCGGCTGCCAGCAATGTGTCGTAACCGTGCTTATTGAGGTAAGTAGCCAGTAGTTGCCGCAACTCGGGGTCATCGTCAACGACCAGCAGTTTTTTTGGATGAGTCATGCCTAAAGTGTCGTGCCAAGCCGCCAACTTGGCAAGCATTTGAAACGGTTTTGAAACCGGCTGAAACAATTAGACAGGCTAGCGAGGCGCAGAACCGAACTGCTGGTCAACATATTGCCTGACCTGATCGGCGTAGCTCGCAGTCCAGGAGAATTTGCGGCTGTCATTGATGGCAACCAGGTTCGTGGCAATCAAAATCGCCGCAACCACGAGGATCAGCTCAACAGAAACGGTAGAACCTTGAATAAAGGATCGGTATATCCAGACCAGCACCGGCAGCAGCGCCGCCGGAAAAATCAACACCAAGTGCCAGTAGTTAAAGACAATCGGTGCCAAGCCAGCACTGATCAGCATCGCGATGAAGGCGCCCAAGGCGTAAAGCAGCAACCAAACAATCGGGTCATCGACCTGACCGTCTTTGCGCCGCCAATGCGCACGAACCTCACGATAAGCCATCACGTTGGCAACCAGCGCCAACAGCAGCGTGGCAGCGGCCAGCACATACTGTGCAATGCGCCAGGCCCAGATCAACGCCAGTTCAAGCCATTGCCAACTCGTTAACCAATCAAAGCCGGCCGCATTAACCAGTTTGCTTGGAAACGCAAACGCACCGTAGCGTAACCAGTAGATCAAAGACTTGAGCACGGGATACACATGAACCGCCCCCCAACCGATGTAGCGCTCCTGACTTTTAGGGTCGGTATGACTCGCGATCTCTGGCTTGGCTAGCACTTCAAGCAGATAGGGCAACAAAGTGACTACCGCAATCGCCACGGCGGCTGCCACCCCCCACCAATTGATTCGAATCAGCTGACGCCACCAGAGGTAGATACTGATGAAGACGAGCAATGGCCAGGAGAAGTGCAACTGTATGGCGATACCGATGGCCGCCACATGGCAGAAACTCCACCAGAAACTCGGCGCGGACCGCAAGCGCCAGGCTGAATACAAATGCAGCCCCGCGCAAAATAGTAGATAAGGCGGGTTGTAGAGCAGACTGTCGTACTGGACCCAAGGGTTTAGCCACAAGAGCAGCAGCAACCACAGCCGCACGGCCTTCGAGCCTTCAAATGCCTGGCGCACCACTGCGTCAATCATCAGAAAGCCCGCCAGCCTCAGGGCCAATAGCAACACAATCGGCGCATAGGGCGAATCCCACAGCATCAGTGGGCCTGCCACGATGGCGGTGGATAAAACCCCCGGGACGTTGCCCACGGCGCTGGCTGTGTTGCCAGTCGCGGGCCATAAGCCAAGATAGGCCGCCTGGTAACCGCGGTGAATCATCTGCAACTGATCGCCATCCACGATCTGGTTAACCTGATACCAAAACCCCAAGCCCAGGCCCATGGCCAGACCGAGCCAGAACAAACGTTCTAGCAAGGTGTCAAGATGTCTGGTGGGGGTTGGAGATGTCACAAGCGATGCGCAACAGGGATTGCCATGGCGCGATTGTACGTCCGAAGGCCAACAAGCCTTACGTGTAGTGACCCATTTTGACGCGTGAGGCCAACCAACCGATGATGACGCTGGCGACGACGGTCGCCACCAGTCCGATCCGCAAGCCAGTTTGAATCGACAGTTCGGCAATCACCATGCCCACGAGCGCCGTGCCAACTGCACTGCCAAGCGCTCGGGTTGTCTGCACCAAGGCTGACGCAATACCCGCGTCTTCGCGCTCGGCGATGATCTGGCTAAAGAGCGTGAAGTTGGGCAACAGAAACCCCAAGCCCAAGCCACAAAACCCCATGGTGACCAACATGAAAGACTGGCTGGTGTCAGCCGTGAATGTGAGACACCCCACGCAACCCAGGGTCAACAAGATGCTGCCAAAGACCATTAGCCGCTGCGGATTGGTTTCACGCGGAAACAAGCGTCCATTGATAATGCTGCCAACCGGAATGCCAGCGACCAGCGGCACAATCACCAAGCCAGTGTAGGTCGGACTTAACCCAAACACATCCTGCAGTTGCAATGGAATGTAAAACACCAACACAAACATGACCGTGCCGGCCAGAAACGCTGCCATGTTCAAGTAGCGCATTTGGCTTGTTCGTAATAGCCGTAAAGGAAACATCGGGGTGGCAACGCGTCGCTCCACCCGAAACAACATCAGCGCGGTGGGTATGGCACTGAACATAGCCAGTAACGCCAACGAAGTGGGCACCGCAGAGTCACGCGTTGTGAGCAACTCCAGTCCCACCAGCGGCGCACCAACGGTCCAAGCCAACAGCGCCGAACCCGCCCAGTCCAGTTGAATCGGGCTGGTGATCGAAGGACGAGACCGTGGAAAGAACCGCCATATCAAAACCAGCGCCGCAACCGCGGTGACTGGAATCACAAAAAAAGCCGCCCGCCAACCCAGTGCCTGGGTCACCGCACCGCCGAGCACCGGTCCAAGACCACTGGCAATCGCAAAGGTGGCCGACAGCATCACCATCCAGCGTACGCGCTCTTTGGGGTCTGGAAACAAGTCCACCGGTGCCGCAAATGCCGTGGCAATCATCATGCCACCACCCACCCCTTGCAACACCCGAAATGCAATTAACTGACCCATCGTCTGGGACAATCCGGATAGCGCCGAACCCAACGCCACCAAAATCAAAGACAACAACATCAGCCGCTTGCGACCATACAAATCGCCCAGCCTGCCAAAGATCAGGATCGACACCGAACAGGCCAGAAAGTAGCCGGTGCCAACCCAGGCGTATAAATCCATACCACCCAAGGCTTGCGCCACCCGAGGCATGATGGTGCTGATGATCGTGGCATCAAATGCTGCAATCGATACCGTGACAGCCACGCCGGACATCGCAGCGAACAAGTCTCGCTTGCGTGCAGAAGCAGCAGAATTCAAATGGGATGACGGCGCTGTCACAAGATGCAACCAACAAAATCTGGCTAATCAGTTATCGGGTTCAAATTAGTATAGGGTCGCGCCTGACAGCCTAACGTTTTGTTGGGCAAGAATATGGCGGGCTCTACACGGGCGGGCACTACACCCCTACCCTGACCGCGTTTTGCGAAGCCAACTGCTGTAACTGTGTAAAGTCAGTCGCCGTCTGTCGAATCAACGGCAATAGCTTCATGAGTAACTCTGCCGTCACAAAGGTGTCTGATGCCGCCGAGTGGCGCGCGATGCTTTCCAGCTCAAAACGGGTCACGCACTCATCCAACCCCAAGGGATGCGTCTGGCGTGTCACCCAGTTGGCCAGTGGCTGCACATCAACCCAGGGATTGGTCAATTCCGGTAAGCCCGCGTGTTTGCACTCATTGGCAAGCATCGCCTTATCAAACGGCGCATGGTATGCAAAGATCGGCGAGTCACCCACCCAGTTCATGAACCAAGTCAGCACGTCAAGCGCGGGATACCCTTTGCCTTGCGCATCTACGCCGATGTGGTGAATCAGGATGTTATCTTTCTTGGCCTTGGGGTGATTCTGATGAATCACTGCCTCAAATGTGTCGGCCAATGGAATGTGACCATCCGTAAGATCTGACTCAATGTGCAATGCGACTGCCGCAATCGAGATGACGCGGTCGTGCCGCATGTTCAAGCCGGTGGTTTCCGTATCCAGCACTACCCAGCGGCACGTCCCAACCAGTTCATAGGCGCCTGCGTGCGGATCCTGTTTCTGCTCTGACGAGCGTCCAAATAGCTTATCGAACATAGTCAAGCCTCAAGCGCTGCTGCATGGTCTGCATCACATTGAATGCGGCTTTCAGGATCACCTTATCAACCTTGCTCAAGGTTGATAAAGCGACCGCATTGGGATTACCACCAAGGGCATCGTCATCAATCTGTGCTTTCAGACGCAAGGTCTGGAGAAATTCAAATGTCGCCACCCAATCGGCCGCCTTGTTGTCGTCATAGCCCAGCGCCTTGGCGACCTCTTCAAGCCGCGTCTTGGTGTTGCGATCGGTGATCCCCTTGGCCAAAGCATATATCCGGGCGAAGTCGGTGATCAGCGCCGTGCCATTGAGCTTGATATCAATGGCCGGCACACCGCCAATCTTGTCACTGTCAATGCCCCCAAACATGTTCAAAGGCACCTTCCACTTCATGGCGTTGGTGGCCAGCAGCGCAATAAAGCGCGGGGTATTCTCGGCGGCTTGCGTCACATACTTCTGCAGCGGCTGCGCCAAGGCTGCGTTGCCCGATACCGGCCGAAAATCAAAAAAGATGCTTGAATCCAGCAAATCCTGGGGTGATCCTGCGTCAATCCAGTTTGCGCTCTGCTTGATCCAGTCGCGCTGACGCCTGCAATAGTCCGGATTACTGGCCATGACGTTGCCTTTACACAACGGGTAACCACAAGCATCCAACCCCTCGTTGACCTCACGTGCAAAGGTCAAATACTGTTGCATCGCAGCATCTGTCGTGTCATCCGGCAGGATCAATGCATTGTCCTGATCCGTTGCGATGGTCTGCTCTTCGCGACCCTCAGAACCCAATGCTAACCAGCAAAATTGATTGATATCAACATTATGTTTGGGGGCTGTGATTTTGATCAGCTGATCAGTCAACGCATCATTCAAGTAACTCACTAGCCCCGTCAGCCGGTGACCAGTAACCCCTTGGCTAAGGAGGTTTCTTGCGTACTGTCGAATGTGGGCCGAGGCGAGTACCAATCCGTCTAGGCTATGTGCGGCGCGGATCTCCGCACCAATGTTGCCCACCGAAAAGCGCTGAAAAGTAAATAGATCGCGCTCGGAAATTAATCCAACCACTTGGTTATTTTTAAGGATCGGAATATGCCGAATGGCCGCGTGCATCATTAAACTGGCGGCAGCCTCAACCGTATCATCCTCATCCAGTGTTTTTAGGTTTTTTGTCATCACATCAGAAATCGGTACATTTAAATCAATTTCCGATAAAACCACGCGTTTCAATAAATCATAACGCGTCAATATCCCTGACAACTGACCCGATACATCGATCACCAGAATCGAACCAACCCGCATTTCATCCATCATTTCAAGGGCTTGGCGAAGTGGTGTATCGGGAGTTACCGACACGGGGGATCGGCGACAAAGGCTGCCGAGTGTGTTCTGGTGTAATTGCGCTTCGGCCGCTTTGGCGGCGAAATGCTGACGCAAAGTCTCCTGCGATTTCTGCAAAACCAGTCGAAAACTATTTTTTAAATAATCAATAAATACCGGTGAACGGGATCCAAGTTCAGGCACTTTTGATACGGGAAATAATAATAAAAAGCAATCGCCCAATGCTCGATAATAGGTACTAACGGGGCGTCCTGTCAGTACTGAACCGACTGAAAACATCTCCCCCGGATCAAGCTCAAACCGGTACTCTTCATTGCCTTCACGCCGTTCGCCCACCACATTGCCTTGTCTGACGAAATATAAAAAATCGGGCGCACTAAAACCTGGCGAGAGAATTATTTCTTTGGGCGCGTAATATTGTTCAGAACATGACTCAATAAAATAGGTCACATCCTTAATATCCATTTCAGAGAAAGGCAGGACCTTCATTAACTGTTCAGCCAGCCCGGAAATCAGACTCTCCGATTTCACATCCGGGATATTTATCTCGTGATTCATTGTGTCCTCCTCAGCACCCAAAAGCGCTGTTTCTCTCAGTCGAGCTTACCGCATTTTGGTCAGGTTCAAGCAAGTTCCGTAAGCCCATTGTCAGATATTCAGTAAGCCGTTTGTCAGATATATTGCAGCGCAAAAAATAACTACTTATTTTCCCTAATAGGATTATTGCGTGTTTCTGCTGTAATTCACTGCGGTACGTCAAAAAAATAAACCTTTTTGGGTTTTGATTTAAATTCGTGAGGAGATGTTATGTCAGAGAATTATGACTCCCATGCCTATTGGCGGGCGACCCTGTCACTACTCACCAAAGTCCTGATCATTTGGGCTTTGGTGTCGTACGGCGCGGGTATTGTTTTTGCCGATGCGCTGGATAGTGTGATGCTTGGCGGCTATCCGCTGGGCTTCTGGTTTGCCCAACAGGGCGCCATTTATGTGTTTATCGCGTTGATCTTCTGGTACGGAAAGAAGATGAACGAGATTGACCGTAAGTTTGATGTTGATGAAAAGTAAAGGGGTCATTCATGGAACTTCAAACCACGATTTATATCATTGTCGGCCTCACGTTCGCGCTGTACGTCGGCATCGCAATCTGGGCACGTGCCGGCAGCACCAGTGAGTTTTATGTCGCGGGTAGCGGCGTTAACCCAGTGGTCAACGGCATGGCGACCGCCGCAGACTGGATGTCGGCCGCTTCCTTTATCTCCATGGCAGGTCTTATCGCCTACATGGGATATGGTGGCAGCCTCTTTCTGATGGGTTGGACCGGTGGCTACGTGCTGCTTGCTTGCTTGCTTGCTCCTTATCTGCGCAAGTTCGGTAAGTTTACGGTGCCGCAGTTCATTGGTGATCGCTACTATTCCAAGAGCGCCTCCACCATTGCTGTGATCTGTCTGCTAGTGGCCTCAATTACCTACATTATTGGCCAGATGACCGGTGTTGGTATTGCATTCTCGCGTTTCTTGGGCGTCACCAACGACACCGGTATTTATATCGGTATGGCGATTGTGTTCTCATACGCGGTGTTTGGCGGCATGAAAGGCATCACCTACACCCAGGTGGCACAGTATCTGGTGCTAATCACGGCCTACATCATCCCAGCTGTCTTTATCTCGCTGTCTTTGACTGGCAACCCGATTCCGCAGTTGGGCTTGGGTGCTGACAACGTGACCAGTGGCAAATCGTTGCTCGTGACCTTGAATGAAGTGATTCAGGAGCTCGGCTTCAATGAATACACGACCCAGTTGCCAGGCAGCAAACTGAACATGTTTGTCTACACCCTGTCACTGATGATCGGTACTGCTGGCTTGCCCCACGTGATCATCCGCTTCTTCACGGTCAAGACCGTGGCAGATGCCCGCTCATCGGCTGGCTGGTCGCTGGTGTTCATTGCGTTGCTCTACACGACCGCTCCGGCTGTCGCTGCCATGGCTCGCCTGAACCTGCACACCACCATGAACCCGACCATCATTCAGGATCCAGCGGGTATCTTTAAGCCCGACGGCGCCATCCTGAATGCGGATCGTCCTGACTGGATGAAACGCTGGGAAGTCACGGGTTTGCTGAAGTGGCAGGACAAGAACGACGATGGTCGCATCCAGTACTACAACGACAAGTCGTCCAACAAAGAGTTCATGCAGAAGGCCGAAGAGGCTGGTTGGAAAGGCAATGAGCTAACCGTAAATCCGGATATCATCGTGATGGCTAACCCGGAAATTGCCATGTTGCCAAACTGGGTGATTGCACTGGTGGCGGCTGGCGGTCTGGCAGCAGCGTTGTCAACAGCGGCAGGTTTGCTGATGGCGATTTCGTCTGCGGTCTCGCATGACCTGGTCAAGAACGTGTTTAAACCCGATATCAGCGAGAAAGGCGAACTCATGGTGGGCAAGGTGGCCATGGCTGCGTCGATCGTACTGGCTGGCTATCTGGGCTTGAATCCGCCCGGGTTTGCGGCAGGTACGGTGGCTTTGGCCTTCGGTATTGCGGCCTCGACGCTCTTCCCGGCCATCATGATGGGCATCTTCTCCAAGAAGATGAACAAGAGTGGTGCGATGGCAGGCATGGTCGTTGGCTTGGTGGTGACCTTGTTCTACGTGTTTGCACACAAGGGCATCTTCTTCATCAAAGGCACGGAGTACCTGGGTCTGATCGGTGGCGCCAACAGCTTCTTCGGCATCACGCCTGAAGCCTTCGGTGCAGTCGGTGCGGCGATTAACTTCATCGTGGCCTTCGCAGTCGACAAAGTCACCAAAGAGCCGCCAGCTCACATCCAGGCAATGGTTGAGGCTGTGCGCATCCCACGTGGCTCCAAGGCTGTTACTGGTGACCACTATCACTAAGCGGTAAGATGTTCTGGTTGGTCTGCGCGCTACGCTTTCTAAGCACACCGCGCAGCCAGCCGGGCAACTCAAAGCCCTGAGGGCCAAGCCCTACGGGGCTTTTTTATTGGAGTCATTGATATGGTGCCAGACATTGCCACCGTGATTTTTTGGATGTTGTTTCTCGCGCTGTTTCCGATCTCGTTTGTCTGGCTCAGACGTGCTTATAGGATCATTCGCAACAAGGATTACAGCGAAGTCGCGCTGATTCGTGGCGAGCCGCCTCCAAACCCCAAGCGTTATGCACCATTCACCGCGGCCGTGAACCTGATTGCCGGGCTTGTGCTGGTCTATGTCATCGTCTCGGTCATCGTGTGGATCGCGTTCGGTATCGTGATGATGAACCCGGACTTTCAGAACTGGGTGGCAGTTGCTGGCTCAACGCTCTGGATGAAAATCATCTTTGACTTCCTGATTAGCCGCCAGGCCAAAATGCTGACCAAGCGCGATGCGCAGGCACAAACCGACAAGCAGTAAGATCACCCTATGCCAACCAACCCCTGGGTATTGCTCGCCATCGCCATCGTCACGGAAGTGATTGCCACCTCTTCACTCAAGCTTAGCGATGGCTTTACCCGCCTTTGGCCCAGTGTGGTGGTGGTCATTGGTTATGGCATCTCGTTTTATGCGTTGGCACTCACCATGCGTACCCTACCTGTTGGCATCATCTACGCGATTTGGTCAGGTTTGGGCATCACGCTAGTCACTCTGGTGGGTTGGTTCTTGTTCAAACAGCAACTCAGTATCCATGCACTCATCGGCATTGGTCTGATCATTGCTGGGGTGATTGTGATGAACCTTTCGCCAAGTGCCGCGAGCCATTAAGATTGACGCATCACAACCCAACAGCAGCCAAGCCATGCAGCACACCAGTTACTGGATCATTCGGCACAAGCAACAGATTCTGATCGATACCAACAACGTGTTGGGACCCAATTTCATGCCGCATGCGGATTGCCTCGATGGCGACCACAGCGAGCCGATCATGGTTGGTCATTGGCAGGGACTGCCTTGCTACGCCACCGACACCCGTTCACCACCCGAGGGCTTTGCTGCCGAGCTCGTGCCTTTGCGCCAAGTATTTGGCGTGGCAGGCGCTGAAGCCTTTGCCATGGCTGGCCGGGCTTCGCAACTCATCGACTGGCAACTGAACCACCAGCACTGCGGGCGATGTGGTCACTCAACGCGGCTGCATGACAAAGACTTCGCCATGCAATGTGATCAGTGTGGCTTTAGCGCCTATCCCAGGATTTCGCCAGCCGTCATGGTGCTGGTTTGCCGTGGGCGCGAACTGTTGCTTGCGCGCAGCCCTCACTTCAAACCGGGTGTATTTAGCGCCTTGGCCGGATTTGTCGAGGCCGGCGAGACGCTGGAGCAGTGTGCCGCGCGCGAAGTCAAAGAGGAAGTTGGCGTGGAGATCGATCACCTGCGCTATTTCAGTAGCCAGTCTTGGCCATTCCCCAACTCACTGATGATTGCGTTTTTTGCGGAATACGTGCGTGGCGAGATCACGCCCGAACCCGATGAAATCGAGGCAGCAGACTGGTTTGATATCGATGCGTTGCCAGTCTTACCCGACCCAGTATCGATTGCGCGACGTCTAATCGAAGGTGCTTTGGCTGAGCTTCGGTAGCGCCTGCGTAAACAGCACTAGGCCATCAGCTTTTGTGTGTGTTGCGCGATCATGGTTTCTTCATCGGTTGGCACACGCAAGCACAACACCCGAGAGCGACGCGTCGAAATAATCGTGTCATGGCGCCGATTTGCCTCTTCATCCATCTCGACACCCAACCACGCCATGCCTGAGAGCACGCTGGCCCGCACATTGGCCGAATGCTCACCAATACCGCCGGTAAACACCACGGCATCCAGTCCTTCGAGCGCCGCTGTCAGCGCACCCAACTCACGTTTGATGCGGTACACAAAATAGTCAATCGCCTGTTTGGCCTCTAGGGCATCAGATTGTTCAAGCGCGCGCATGTCATTGGAGATACCCGAAATGCCCTTTAAGCCCGACTCCTTGTACAGCAGGTCAGTAATCTGACGCTCTGTCATGCCTTGCTGCAGAAAATACAGCAACACACCCGGATCCAACTGCCCGCAGCGGGTGCCCATGGGCAAACCATCGAGGGCTGAGAAGCCCATGGTCGACGCGATTGAGTGGCGATTGAGCATGGCACACATGGAAGCGCCGTTGCCCAGATGGGCGACGACCACCCGTCCCACCGCTTGCAACGGAAATTCAGTTTCCAAGTGGTGCGCAATGTACTCATAAGACAAGCCGTGAAAGCCGTAGCGTCGAACACCTTGTTCGTAGTAGCGACGTGGCAGCGCAAAGCAGTCTTTGACGAATGGCTGGTGACAATGAAACGCCGTATCAAAACAGGCCACGTGCACCGCATCACGAAATGCCACTTGCGCAGCTTCAATGCCCGCGAGATTATGCGGCTGATGCAATGGTGCCAATGGCTCAAGCTCACGCAACTTTGCCATAATCTCGGGCGTGACCACCACGGGACTGTCAAACCAAATGCCGCCGTGGACCACACGATGACCGACCGCCACGATGGTAGTGCCAGCCATCTGCTGGCCAAACCATTGCACCAGCCAATCGATGGCGCTGGCATGATCAGCCAGGTCGTCTTGACCGGCCCAGTCATGATCAAAACGCTGTTGGCTCTCATGCGACTTGGCTTCAAATTTGGCTTGGCCACCGATGGCTGTCAACTGACCACTTAGGCGCAAATTCAGTTGGTCGGCGGCAAACAGCGCAAACTTGATCGAAGAAGAGCCAACATTCAGCGTTAATAAGCCTTGATTGGAGGTAGACAAATCAGTCATGACGGAACACCTACGCTATTGGATGCACAAATCGTACAGGGCATTGATGAACAATGCATGACGACATGATGGCATGATGGCACAATCGCATCGCAGCATCAGGGCATCATGGCCCTATGAAACTTGTTTGTCATACCGCGCCATCACACTACGTCCCACAAAACGTCGCATAAGCAGGGTTGTGCTGCCCCGGGTCCGCAAACGACTGCATGCCGGGCTGCGTTTGATACGGATTTCTCAGAACACCGAGCAATTCATCAAACTGAGTCATGTCAGACTCTCGCTCAGCCTGTTGCAAGGCCGCCTCAACCAGGTGATTACGCGGGATATAGGCCGGATTGGTTCGATTCATGAGATCGTGGACCACACCTGTTTCACTGCCCTGGACATCGAGCCGGCGGCGCCAGCGCGCGTGCCATTCTCTGAACCTCGGGGTCGCATAGGCAGCATGATGAGGCAAATCAGTCATGGCCAATTCGCGAAATGTGTTGGTGTAATCAACCTGTGCCTCAGTCATCCAATCAAGCAGGTCAGCAATTAACTGCTCATCTTGTGCGCCCTGCTCATCCCGTTTGGCAACAATGCCCAATTTGTTAAGCATCATCTGCTCAAAACGTTCGGTATAAAGCTTGGCATACTGCCCGATCGCATCTTTAGCGAGTTCGATGGCTTTGCCCTCATCCGGGTCCAGCAAGGGCAGCAGCGCTTCGGCCAAGCGCAACAAATTCCATTGCGCAATCCCAGGCTGATTGCCAAAGGCGTAGCGCCCCTGATGGTCAATGGAGCTAAAGACAGTTTCACGATCGTAGCGGTTCATGAAAGCACAGGGGCCGTAGTCGATGGTTTCACCGGAAATGGTCATGTTGTCCGTGTTCATTACGCCATGGATAAAGCCGACCCGCATCCATTGAACGATCAGACTCGCCTGCACATCGATGACCTTGAGCAGCAAGGCAAGCGCTTCGTTGTCTGCACCGAGTAATTCGGGGTAATGGCGCTTGATCGCATACGTCAGCAGCGCCCGCAGGTCCTGAACGTCACCTTTTGCGGCGGCAAACTGAAATGTACCGACCCGCAAGTGACTGGCTGCCACCCGAGTAAGCACCGCGCCCGGTTGAGCGGCTTGCCGAAACACGGGCTCACCTGTGGACACCACAGCAAGGCTGCGTGTGCTGGGGATGCCCAGATGATGCATCGCTTCACTCATGAGATACTCGCGCAACATCGGAGCCAAAGCGGCCCTGCCGTCACCACGACGCGAATAAGGGGTCGGGCCTGAGCCTTTGAGTTGCAAGTCAATACGCTGGCCGTCCGGTGTAAGGTGCTCGCCCAGCACCACCGCCCTGCCATCACCAAGCATGCTAAAGCCGCCGAACTGGTGGCCAGCGTAAGCTTGCGCAAACGAAACCGTGCCCGGTGGAACCGCATTGCCAGAAAAATAGTTGACCGCCTCGGGGTCAGCGCCAAGAAATCCAAGCCCGATCGCATTGGCCAAAGCTTGGTTAAACACCACAATTTTGGGCTCACGCACCGCCACCGGATCAAGCCGGGTGTAAAACACTGCAGGCAGATGCAGATAAGTATTGTCAAACTGCCATTGACCTGCATCTGAAGCTCCTTGGCTTAGCGGGCCCTCGGGGCTTCGGGGATCTTGGGGAGTCTGAGCAGGGTTGGGCTCTATCGACATGTCTAGTCCTGAACTGATTCAATCCCCTATCCTAGCAATTAACCGCTCACGCGCGCTCAGTGTCCTCGATTCCACGAAGGACACTGAGCTGCCCGATCACAACCCCATCAATGGTGGTTGTTTAAGAAAGCAATCTCTGCGGATCTGTGTAGGCAAGGCCAAGCGCTTGCGCCACGGCTTGGTAGGTCACCTTCCCCTGGCAGACATTCAAACCCTGGCACAGATGCGGGTTGGATTGCAGCGCTGCCTGCCAACCTTGATTGGCCAGTGCCAAAGCATGCGGTAAAGTCGCGTTGTTTAAGGCCAAAGTTGAAGTGCGCGCCACAGCACCTGGCATGTTGGCCACGCAGTAATGAACCACACCATCCACCACAAAGGTTGGATCTGTATGCGTAGTGGCGCGCGAGGTCTCAAAGCAGCCGCCTTGGTCAATCGCTACATCAACGACCACACTGCCAGCCTGCATTTGCCGGATCATGTCGTGGGTAACCAGCTTGGGTGCGGCAGCGCCTGGCAGCAACACGGCACCAATGACTGCATCAGCAGACTTGACGGACTCTTCAATGGCGGGCGTGGTGGAATACAAAGTGGTGATACGGTTGCCATAGATCTGGTCAAGCTCGCGCAGGCGCGCCAGGTTCTTGTCGAGCACCGTCACCCGCGCCTGCAATCCAACGGCCATTTGCAGCGCATTGCTGCCCACCACCCCGGCGCCCAGAATCACCACATGGCCAGCCGCAACGCCCGGCACCCCGCCGAGCAAGACACCTTTGCCACCATGCGATTTCTCTAAATGCGTGGCCGCCGCCTGAATCGACATACGCCCTGCGACCTCGCTCATGGGCGCAAGCAGTGGCAAGCCACCGCCGGGCGCTGTGATGGTCTCATACGCGATGCAAATCGCCCCGGATTGCATCAACGCTTTGGCCTGTGGCAAATCGGCAGCCAAATGCAGGTAGGTGTATAGCACCTGACCAGGCTTTAGCATGGCGCACTCGTTTAATTGAGGCTCTTTGACCTTGATGATCAGTTCAGCTTCAGCAAAAACGGACGCAGCGTCAGGCCGAATCTGGGCACCAGCCGCCTCATAGTCGGCATCCGACATGCCAATGGCGGTGCCGGCATCGTGCTGCACCAGCACTTCGTGTCCTGCTAGCACCAACTCGCGCGCACTGGCCGGTGTCAGGCCAACACGGTACTCGTGGTTCTTGATTTCCTTGGGTACGCCAATTCGCATTGCAAGTCTCCTTTGAAAGCAAACGCCGCGACATCTTGCCAGCAGCCCGACCGGATTAACATGACCACTTTGCACGGTTTGCTTGAGTGTTTATGAAAGTAAAGAACAAGGCGTTATTGGGTCAACTCAGTAACATGGACCTGCGCTTGTTGCAGGTCTACACAGCAGTGGTGGACTGCGGTGGATTTTCTGCGGCGGAGCTTGAGCTCAATATCGGTGTATCTACCATTAGTCGACACGTCAAAGACTTAGAAACACGACTAGGCTTGGTGCTATGCCAACGCGGCCGAAGCGGCTTTGCGCTGACTGACCAAGGACAGCGCGTCTACACAGAGGCCACCAAACTGTTTGACTCGCTCGATGGATTTCGAGCTAGCATCGATGACATCCATGGGCGCATGGGTGGTCAACTCACTCTCGCTGTTTTTGAGAAAACCACGAGCAATCCCAACGCCAAGATTGCACAAGCCATCAGCAGTTTCGTGGCGCACGCCCCTGATGTTTCGTTAGTTCTGCATGTGCGGTCGATCAACGAGATCGAGCGTGGCGTGATCGATGGCAACTACGACCTGGGCATCATTGCAGCCCACCGGGAATCGAGCTGCCTGGATTACACACCATTATTCACGGAACATATGCAAATGTATTGCAGCATCACGCATCGGCTGAGCCAATCACAAACGAGCGACATGCAATGGGATGATCTATCGACATACCCGCTGGCCGGACTCGCTTACCACTCGCCGAACATGCAGATGACTCATCGGGCCGGATTGCGTCGTGTGGCCCACGCTTACGACCAAGAGGGTGTGGCAACCTTCATTCTTTCCGGGCGTTTCATTGGATTTTTACCAACCCACTACGCACACGGCTTTGTCAACGATGGTCTGATGATGGCCATCAGCCCAGAGACGCTTCATTACGAGGCTGAGTTCTTTGCGATCACAAGACACTCACCCGCGCCTTGCCGTGCATCAAATTTGTTCAAACAGTGCCTCATGACGGCGCACCAGCAAACCAACTCAGTGCAATCTCTGAGTATTGGCACTCAAGCATGATCAACAATACTCAAACTCACCAATTTTCGTTATAAACGAAGATGTTTCATATTTCAGACACAAATCGTCTGAAAGCATTGTTTAGGCTGTTGCATGCAATCAACCAATCAGGGCTCGTCTGAAAACTACCTGGTGTTTAACCAGGTGAAAAAAACCTACGACCAGAAATCGCTCGTTGTCAAAGACTTCAGTCTAAATGTTGCCAAGGGTGAGTTCATTACCTTACTTGGCCCCTCGGGGTCCGGCAAAAGCACGGTGCTCATGATGCTCGCTGGTTTTGAAAGCGTCACGAGTGGCGACATATCGATCGATGGCGTATCGATCACCCGCACCGCCCCCTACAACCGCAATATCGGCATGGTGTTTCAGAGTTATGCGCTGTTTCCACACATGACCATCGCGGAAAATCTCGCCTACCCGCTCTCTATCCGAAAGAAAACCAAGGCCGAGATCAAGGAACGCGTGAGAGAGTATCTAGCGCTGATCGAAATGCAGGATTTTGGGGGGCGTTATCCCGGGCAGTTGTCTGGTGGCCAGCGTCAGCGCGTCGCACTGGCACGCGCCTTGATATTTGAGCCGTCACTGGTGCTCATGGATGAGCCGCTGGGTGCTTTGGACAAGAAGTTACGCGAACAAATGCAGTATGAGATCACGCGCCTACATCAGTCCATTGGCTTTACCGTGATTTATGTCACCCACGACCAGACCGAGGCGCTTTCGATGTCGGACCGCATTGCGGTCTTTAACGCCGGTGTGGTGCAACAGTGCGCAACGCCGGCTGAACTGTATGAGCGGCCTGCCAATGCTTTTGTTGCTGACTTCATCGGTGAGAACAACTTTATTCGTGGCACTGTCGATCGTGTCGATGGCGATACGGCGCTAGTGACTGTGCCGAGCGGCGAACAAGTCAGGGCACAAGCGGCGGACGGTGTGCAAACCGGACAAGCCGCCAAGCTCTCCGTTCGCCCTGAAAAGCTGTTTATCTTGCCCACGAGTCACGCCGACGACAATCATATAAAGGCAACGTTTGTCACCCGTCACTACGTGGGTGACTTTATTCGCTATTACTTCGTCTTGACTGACGGCAGTGAAATCAATGTCAAGGTACTGAACGACCACTCGGCACCATTATTGACCGAGGGTGATGCAGCTGAAATTATTTGGCAACGAAGTGACTGTTTTGCGTATCCAGCCTAGTGCTGGATATCGATCAACCCGGGATTTTCTTTCGAAGGTCATATCCATTGATCCCGTTTTTTGACTGGAGGGTACTCATGAAAAAGCTGTCTACTGTACTAACGGGTGCGGCGCTAAGCCTGGCCCTGCTTGGCCAAGCTCAGGCCGAAACACTCACCGTGGTGTCATTTGGCGGTGCCTATGGCGCAGCGCAAGAGCAACACATGATCGCACCATTCGTTCAGAAAACAGGCAACCAAATCCTGTTTGAGGACTACTCCGGTGGCATCGCCGAGCTCAAGGCGCAGGTTGAATCGGGCAATATCCAATGGGACGTGGTGGACATCGAGGTCATTGATCTCGAGCGGGCTTGCTCAGAAGGACTGCTCGAGGAAATCCCCCGCAACATTCTGCCGGCCGGTGACGATGGCACGCCAGCAATGCAAGACTTTGTGCCTGCTGCATTGGCCAACGAGTGCGGTGTCGGCGTGATCGTCTGGACCACTATCTATGCGTACAACAACGACACCATCGGTGCGAACAAGCCACAAACCATTGCTGACTTGTTTGATACCAAGAAATTCCCGGGCAAGCGCGCGTTTCGCAAGCGTCCACAGGTCAACCTGGAGTGGGCACTGATTGCAGATGGCGTTGAGCCTTCCAAAGTTTACGAAGTGCTTGCAACCGACGAAGGCCAAAAGCGTGCTTTCGCCAAGCTCGACACCATTAAGAAAGACATCGTCTGGTTTGACAGCTGGTCACAAGCGCCTCAGCTCTTGAATGATGGCGGTGCTGTCATGGTGCAATCACCCAATGGCCGCATCTTCAGCGCCATCAAAGAGGACAAGAAGCCCTTCACGATTGTCTGGGACAGCCACGTGTATGACCTCGATGTCTGGTCAATTGTCAAAGGCAGCAAAAAGAAGCAACTTGGCCTTGAGTTCATCGCATTTGCAACCCAGTCCAAACCTTTGGCTGGCATGGCCGATGTGGCCTACGGTCCACCCCGCCTGTCGTCAGCTGCGTACGTCGATCCCGCGGTCACACCGGATTTGCCGACCTCGCACATGGAACATGGCATAAAGGCCAACGGTATTTTCTGGGCTGACTTTGGTGAGTCACTGGGTGAGAAATTCAACGAGTGGCTCTTGAAGTAAGTGTCATCGGTCAATGCCGACCTATCCCACATATCCGGCATTGACCGAATCAACGCAACACTGGTTGCAAAACCAAACTGCAAACCACCCACCTGATCATTTCGACTACCAGCAATCCAATGAGCGACACAACACTCTCTCGCCAAGACCGAGCCAGCGCATACGCTGAATTAAGGCGACGCAAGCTCGTGGCATTTTTATTTGTGGCGCCATTACTGGTTTTTTTGCTGTTTGCTTTTGTGGCGCCGATTGCCTCCATGCTGTTTCGTAGCGTGCACGAGCCAACGGTTGCCGACCTCATTCCCGAAACACTGGAGAAACTATCTGACTGGGATGGTCAAAGTGTTCCACCGCCTGAAGTCATGAACCAGATGGCCCTGGATTTGAAGCGACTCGCCAACGAAAAAACCTCCGGGCGACTCGCCGGTGAAATCAACCGCTCACTGCCAGGCTCAAGCAGCGTGATTCAGTCCACCGCTCGCCAACTCAGGCAAGTTGATTACGCCGAACTCGCCACATCTGGCTCGCAAGCGCTATTGAACGCAAACCCGCGCTGGAACGATGTTGAAATCTGGCGCAGCATTGAACGTGTCGGCCAGGCCTACAAAATCGATCAGTACCTGACCGCGCTCGATTTACAAAAAAGCCCGATTGACGGCTCCATTGAGGCGCGTGACGGCCCCAAGATCTACGTCGATCTCTACACAAAAACCCTGCGCATCGCCCTGTTCATTACGTTACTGACCATTGCGTTGGGCTACCCACTGTCCTATTTTCTGGCGGGGCTGCCCGACAAAACAGCGAACCTGCTGATTGTGTTTGTGCTGCTGCCGTTTTGGACATCGCTTTTGGTGCGCACCACATCCTGGATCGCATTGCTTCAGACCAATGGCGTGGTGAACACATTTCTCATGTCCATCGGAATCATCAATGAGCCCATGGAAATGCTCTACACCGAGTTTGCAACGGTCATTGCGATGACCCACATTTTGCTGCCCTTCATGATTCTGCCGCTCTATAGCGTCATGCGCGGCATCGACCCTAGTTACTTTCGTGCTGCCCTTTCAATGGGTGCGCGACCGATTCCCGCGTTTGTACGAATCTATCTACCCATGAGTCTGCCTGGACTGTCGGCCGGGGCACTTTTGGTGTTCATTATTTCAGTGGGCTACTACATCACCCCTGCCTTGGTCGGTGGCACAGAAGGTCAGATGATCTCCAACCTGATTGCGTTTCACATGCAGCAATCAAACAACTGGGGGCTGGCGGCGGCGCTGGGGTCTATTTTGCTGGCGGTCATTTTGTTGCTTTACTGGACGTATGACCGGTTTGTTGGAACTAAAAGTTTGTCGTTCGGTTGATTCATGCAAAAGCTCCCCGCCTACTACACCATTTGGCATTACTTAGGGCACTATGGCCTAAAGACCGCTGCATTTCTGGTGCTGCTGTTCTTGATGCTACCCATTCTCATCATCATCCCATTGTCATTTAATGCCGAGCCCTACTTCACTTTCACCGAAGGGATGCTGGCGCTAGACCCCGCTGCCTACTCCACGCGCTGGTATACGGAGATTTTTACCGATCTGAAGTGGACGCTCTCGATTCAAAACAGCTTCATCATCGGGATCGCATCGGCCATGGTGGCAACGATACTGGGCACCATCGCAGCCGTTGGACTATCCTCGCCGGTCATGCCGTTTAAGCGATTGATCACCGCCTTGCTGATTTCGCCCATGATTGTGCCCTTGATCATCATCGCGGCCGGCATGTTCTTTTTTTACACCCGGTTTAACATCGTGGGCACTTACACCGGACTCATCATCGCGCATGCTGCGCTTGGCGTGCCGTTTGTCATCATCACCGTCACCGCCACACTCGCTGGGTTTGACCGGTCGCTATACAACGCCGCCGTTGGCATGGGTGCTTCCCCCGTGCGGGCCTTCTGGGACATCACCGTACCTTTGATTCGGCCTGGCGTGATTTCAGGTGGTCTGTTTGCGTTTGTGACCTCGTTTGACGAGGTGGTCGTGGTGCTGTTTCTGGCTGGTCCAGAACAACGCACCATTCCAAGGCAAATGTTCTCGGGTCTGCGAGAACAGATCAACCCAACCATTCTGGCGGTTGCCACTTTGCTTATTTTTCTGTCGGTCGCCTTGCTGATCACGCTTGAGTTATTGCGCCGGCGCAACGAGCGCATCCGAGGTGAACGGTTCTAACTGCCAGCCCAAACATCCACACACGAATAAATCCACGCGCCCAGGTATCTAAAACAATTCATTGATCTGATCCAAGGCGCGTTCAACGGACATCCTTCCCTCGTCGATGGCCTGTTCGGCACGATGGAAATCCATCAAGCCGAAATTAGCGAGCTTGGGTACGATCACCAGATCGGGGGGCTCACCGGCCATCCGGCTGCGCGTAATTCGGACTTGCATGATGTTGATGCTCGAAGCCACCACATCGAACATCGAAGGCACAGGAGGCGTATCTTTGCCACTGAAGGGCGCCCAAGGCATCGAAAGTCGCTTCTGAAGTTTTTGCTGAACCAAATCAATCCAGCCAAGCTCGCTAACACCGCCCTTTGCCTCGACCGCTCGCCCGGTTTGCTCGCCTGCAGGCACATCTGTCTCGTCTTCGTTCAAATGACGGCCAATCAGATCAGCATTCAGATCAACTGCAATCACCACATCGGCACCCATGGCCCGCGCCAAGGAAACGGGCACCGGATTGACCAGACCACCATCAACGAGTGTCTTGCCCCGATAGTGCACTGGCGTAAGCAGACCCGGTAAAGCAATCGATGCCCGCACCGCATCCGCCGTCGAACCATCACGCAACCAGACTTCCGCACCCGTATGAAGATCACACGCCACGGCAGCAAATGGCAAAGCCAGACTCTCAATCGGACGATCAGCAAAGGTTTTCTCGAAGAAACCCATGAGCTTCTCGCCCTTGATTAAGCCACCACTTAAGGTGACATCCATGAACGTAACGATATCCATGAGGTTCAGGCGCTTGATCCAAGCCTCGAAACGGTCTAGCTCCCCACTGGCATAGGCAGCGCCCACCAAAGCACCAATGGATGTGCCACACACCATGTCAGGCTTGATGCCACGTGCTTCCAAGGCTCGGATGACGCCCACGTGGGCCCAGCCCCGGGCAGCGCCACCGCCTAGCGCTAACGCAAGCAGCGGTTTGGATGTTGCGCCCATGGTATTTGCCTTTGAATGTGGACGAATGCTTGATTCAGTGTATCGCACGCGATTCCCGCCAAGAGATTGCTGCCATCGAACAGGGACCATACTTAGGCATTGCGCCCAACCGCCGCGCTTTGCCATAAGATAAGAACCATCAAAGAGACGATTGGTACTTTGCGCATGACGCCCGATAATTTTTCTACTACCCAAATCATCACCAAACCCGGGGTGCAGTCCGAGCACGGGGTGGTGGCATCGCAGCACATTGGCGCGGCCCGCGTGGGCGCAAGTATTCTGGCCAAGGGTGGCAATGCCGTGGATGCCGCCATCGCCACCTCGCTGGCCCTAGGCGTCCTAGAGCCCTGGATGAGTGGACTGGCTGCCGGTGGCTGCATGATGGTCTGGCATGCCAAACAAGAGCGTTGTCAAGTGGTGAACTTTGGCATGCGGGCGCCCAATAGCCTGGACCCGGCTGATTACCCCTTGAGCGGCCAAGGTGTGGCCAATGATTTATTTCCCTGGCCGCATGTGGTCAACGACAAAAATATCAGTGGCGCGACCGCAGTCGCCGTACCTGGCTTGGTCGCGGGTTTGGGTTTGGCGCACGCGAGCTTTGGCAGCAAAGACTGGGCTGATCTCGTCACACCCGCTGTGAGCCTGGCAAGCCAAGGCATGCTGACCGACTGGTATTCGGCGCTGATAACTGGCGCGAATGCCAAATTTCTGTCGGCCGATCCAGACACCGCCAACTACTTTCTGGATGAAGGCAAGTGGCCCATTGTGAGCGGCTGGACCGCGGTTGAACAACGCAGGCTGAATCAATCGGCGCTGGCAGCCACATTGGCGACATTGCGCGACGATGGACCAGCGGCGTTTTACACAGGTCGCATTGCCAAACAGTTGACTAATGATATTCAAAGAAAGGGTGGCTGCCTAAGCATGTCAGATCTTGCCACTTATGAAGCCGAAATCGTTGAGCCAACGCATTGGTCGGACCGCTGGGGCACCCTGTATGCAGCGCCCGCTTTAACAGGTGGGCCAACGCTGGTCAGAGCCATGTCACTGCTGTCAGACAATGCGTTTAACGAGCAGCAGCCAGGGGCTGACGGTTACGCCAGTATCGCTCGCGCACTGACCCAAGCGTTTGATGAACGCCTGAACAGCATGGGCGACCATGAGTCACCCAAAGCACCCGGCTGCACCACGCACTTTAGCGTGGTCGATCGTGACGGCAACATCTGCTCAGTCACTCAAACCTTGCTGTCGATCTTTGGCTCGCGGGTCACCTCACCCTCGACGGGCTTGCTTTTAAACAACGGCATCATGTGGTTTGACCCTGAGCCTGGCAAGCCCAATTCACTTGCACCCGGCAAGCGTTGCTTAACCAACTACAGTCCGGTGATTGGCACCACCCTCGATGGCAAACAATTCGGGCTAGGTGCTTCAGGCGGCAGAAAGATTCTCGGGGCGGTGATGCAACTGTCACTCTTTCTGATGCGACACAACATGAACCTGCCAGAGGCGTTTCACCAGCCCAGGATAGACATCAGTGGCAGCAAACAGATTTTGGCGGACTTGGCATTGCCCGACAATGTCATGGCAGCCTTGCAAACCGTGATGCCCACCAGTCGCGCACGTCGGCATGTCTACCCGTACGCTTACGCCTGTCCGGCCGGCGTCATGCGCACGGGGTCAATCAATTCCGGCTGCACTGAAATCTACTCCCCCTGGGGCGATGCAGTGGCGGCTGACTCAAGCCAGGCGCAATAACGCTTCAAGCTCTGGCAGCGCGGTCTTGGTGTAGTCCTTATCCATTTGCGTGCTGACCTTGTCCATCACGCTCGATGACAATGCCTCACGCAAGACCCCAAGCGCGCGTGGGGCTGCGATTAGAACCATGTTGTCATGGTCAGCCATGAATTGATCGGCTATCCCAGCCACGCCTTTGAGAAACGCCGTCTCATTGGCTTCGTGTCTGTCATGGTGCTCATAAGAAGTACGTCGGTCAGACATGCCGACACTGGCGTGACCTGGACGATCTGCGCTCAAGTCACGATCGGCCTCATTAAACAGTCCCATCGTATGCACGGGATCAAGCGTGATGACTTCACCACTGCCCGTATTCCGAAAAAACGTGGCGCTCTGTCCGTCAGCCACCAACACCAAAGTCCGATTGTCGATTCGCATGGTGATCTCCTGTGATGTCAAGACAGTCTTGATGCTCTGCCTAACAACAGAGTAACGCCATAAAGCCGATAGTGATACTAAATACGCAAGCTCAGCTTGGTGGGATGAAAGGCTCAGGATTGCCTTCCGGATGCTTTTCAATATAGATCGATTGACTGGGAAACGCAAAGGAGCAACCCGCACCTTCAACGATCTCCTTAACGCGGTAAGCCAGCTTCTCCTTGTGCTCAAGCCACTCGCCCCAGACCGTGGTCGTGGTAAACGTGTAGAGCATCAAATCGATTGAGGAAGCATTGAAAGAGTCATAGCGAACAAAGAGTGACGCAGCCGGTGGTTGCACAAACGGTCCAGCCGTGCGCAGGTAGTCTTCGATCTGGTCGCGAATGGCCTTGAGCTGATCGAGCGTTGCCCGATACTCCAGACCGATCTTCCAAAAAATCCGCCGATACTTCATGGCAGTAAAGTTGGTAACCGCTGCATCGGAAAGCTTCTGGTTTGGCACATAGACCGGTGCTTGATCAAACCGCCGAACCTTGGTCGAGCGAAACCCAATGTGCTCGACCGTGCCCTCTACTACACCATCCACCAAAATCCAGTCACCAACTTTGAAGCGCTTCTCGATCAGAATACAGAGTCCGCCAATCAAATTGCGAAACAGATCCTGGGCGCCTAGCGCCACCGCCACACCAAACAGCCCCAAACCGGCAAGAATCGGACCAACTTGGATACCCCAGATTTGCAAAATAGTTGCAGCACCCAGAAAGACCACGCCCCACTTGATGCCAGTGATGAGCCACACGAGCATTTCACGCGTGAGTATGGTTTCTAGGCGATTAAGCAACGCACTCAGTGGCGTGATGGCATTGAACAATGCCCAAAAAATCGTAAAGGCAATCAAACTACGAACCAGATGATCGCCAAGCTCATCGAACTCCCCGCGCAAGCCTAGAAACTGAAACGCAAAAAATACGCCGAGCGCCACAAACAATAGTTGCAGTGGGCCACCGAGCACTTGGCTAATGTCATCATCGATGGTGTTTTTTGTGAGTTTGGTGCCGCGCTCAATCGCACCAATGACCACACGACGGAATAGGCCCCGAAACACATAAAACGCCAGCACAATCACAAGCGCAACAACAGCATCTCCGATCGAGTAGCCCAAGACGCCTGAGTTCCAGACTTCCAACACAATACGCCAGAAATCCGCAAATTGCGTGGATATATTGCTCATAAGCTTCACTCACTCGAGAAAATAACAGACCCAACCAGTGTAACGAAGCCCAGCCGATGCTGCCACGCCTCCTAGCCTTGCTATGACCGATCTCGCTGAGCTAACGTTTGTCGCAGCTGCCTGAGTTCATCATGAATCAACGCAAGCTGATCCTGCAAATGCTGCTCCCGCTGATTGGCTTGTTCGGCTTGCTCTTCGCGTTCGGCTGCATGATCTTGTTCAGCGAACGTTTGCATCGCATTGACAATGATGGCGATAAACAAGTTCAGGATCGTGAACGTTGCCACCAAAATAAATGGCACAAAGAAAAGCCACGCATAAGGAAACTGTTCCATCACCGGCCGTGAAATACCCATGGACCAACTCTCAAGCGTCATGACTTGAAACAGCGTGTAGAACGATAAGCCGATCGAGCCGAACCAGTCTGGGAATTTGTCACCAAACAAGTCTGTCGCAATGACCGCAAAGACGTAATAGATCAACATCAGCAACATGGCAATGGCGCCGAGACCAGGCAAAGCGCCGAGCAACGCAGACACCACACGCCGCATGGAAGGCACGATGGTCAGTACACGCAACACCCGCAATACGCGCAAAGTCCGCAACACCGCCAGCGGTCCTGAGGCTGGCACCAGAGCGATCGCCACAACGGTTAGGTCAAACAGGCTCCAAGGGTCTCTAAAAAACCGGCCACGCCAGACGTAAACCCGCAGACACAACTCGAGCACGAAGATCACCAGACAAGTCTTATCGAGCAGGTACAACACCCCCTGCCAAGTCGCCAGCGTCTCGGTGGCGGTCTGCATCCCGAGGATGACCGCATTGAAGAGAATCACGCCCAGGATGAAGTTGGTGAACCGGCGGTTTTCTACCAGCCTCAGGGCTTGCTCGCGCAGGGGCGCGTTGGGACGGGTTGACATGAGGAGCTCCGACTCAATAGAAAGATCAAACGCCGCTCATCTTACCGAGTTTTAGTCAACCCAAATGCACCTGGGCGGGCATACCCAACAAAATTGCCATCCCCGGAATCATCCATTAGGCGCCGAGCAATGCCACCAATACAATCAAGATACCCAGGCCAAGATTGACAGCCACCCACGTGCGAATGCTCGCCGACGCCGCTGCGGCCTTATCCCACGTTGCAAATTGCACCGCCTCACGCAAACGTTTGTATAGCGCGAAACGGATGTGCATAAAGATTGCCACCATGATGGTGCCTAGTATCGACATGATGGTCCATGACAAAGGCATCTCAAACGACAGGCCTGCCTGCACGGTTTGCTTGGCCACCCGGCCGATCATCCAAAAGCCAGTCACCAGAACCAGCAGCGAAGCGATCAGAACCGCCTTGAAGAACCGGCCCATAACATCTTGCATTAGACGAAATCGGGATTCCGAATCCAGCTGTAGGGCCGCTGGCCGTAAAAACCAATGAGCAAACATCATGCCACCGACCCACAAGATGATGGACAGCACGTGAACCGTTTTAAGCACGTCATACAGCATGGTTTTCCTCCAAGGATTTAACGGAATGTATACGCCTGCCCGCATCGTACGATAATCTTGTCACAATTCGGCAAAGTCCCGACAGCTCAGTTGACTTTGCGCTAGATTCAGGAGGTGAAATTGAAACTCAACGAACAAATCGTGCTGGTAACCGGTGGGGCTCGCGGCCTGGGTCAGTCCATCAGTCGTGCACTGGTGCGCGAAGGCGCCAAGGTGGTCATCAATTACTACCAAAGCGGTGATGCGGCCAAGGCACTCGAACATGAGCTCGGTGCATCGGCTGTTGCCATTGAAGCGGATATCACGGACGCAGCCCAAGTCAACGCCCTATTTGCCAAGGCCAAGAAACACTTTGGCAAGCCGATCACTTCTGTGGTGAATAACGCCTTGGTAAATTTCCAGTTCAATGGCGATGATCGCAAGAAGCTCGACTCAATCGCCTGGTCTGACTTTGAGCAGCAACTCAAGGGCGCCATTGGCGGTGCGCTCAATACCATTCAGGCAGCCAGTGACGACATGCGTGCCCTGAAGTTTGGACGCATTGTCAACGTTGGCACCAATCTCTTTCAAAACCCAGTTGTCCCGTATCACGACTACACCGCAGCCAAGGCAGCATTGCTGTCGCTGACCAGAACAGCTGCCCATGAACTTGGGCCAGACGGCATCACGGTCAACATGCTTTCTGGTGGGCTTTTGAGGACCACAGATGCCAGTGCGGCCACACCGGACTTCGTGTTTGACCTGATTGCTGGACAAACCCCACTTCGCAGTGTCACCACACCGGAGGAGTTTGCCGATGCAGTGCTGTTTTTTCTGTCGCCTTGGAGTCGAGCAGTCACTGGACAGAACTTAATTGTCGACGGCGGGTTGGTTAAAGACTAAGTCAGCCTCGCTTTTTTCTGAGTAGATCGAGCACCACCGAATCGTCGACCTGTCCAAATTCTTGATAGCCTTGGCTAACCGCGTAAAACTCGTCCGGGCTATGGAGGCAGATCACTTCATCGGCGATAGTTCTGGCAGTCTCTACGCTTTCGCGTGAGCCGATCGGGACGGCGCAGATGATTTGACGCGCCCCCTGTTGCTTCAAACCATGCAATGCCGCCATCATCGTTGCGCCTGTTGCCAGGCCATCATCGACCACAATGACCGTGCGCCAGGCTGGGTCAATTCGCGCAGCGATGGCGTCATACTGCGATCGTCGCTCGCGCATCAGTGTCATCTGGCGATTTTTTTCCTCGTCGAGCCACGCCTCTTCAATGCCAAGGCGCCGCACCAAATCCGAACGATACAGCCTGCCTGACTCATCGACTGCAGCCACCGCAAACTCCGGGTTGTCTGGTGCGCTGAGTTTCTTGGCGAGCAACACATCCCAGTCCGTGTCCAGCAGACCCGCAATTTGGGCGGCCATCGGCACCGCCCCACGGGCAATACCCAAAATTAAAGGGTGGTCATGGCGATAGCGTTCCAGCTGTTTCGCCAAGGCATTGGCTGCCTCAGTACGGTCTTTGAACATTCAGCCCGCCCAATCGTCTAAGCTTTAGTTTCTTTTGTATCAAACCAGCATGAAATGGACAGTGTGACTCAAATCACGCTCGGCGCGGCAGTCAGTGTTGCCGTCATGGGTAAGCGCGTTCCCGTTTGGCAATCTGCACTGTGGGGCGCAGCTGCCGGCACCACGCCCGACCTTGATGTGGTGGTGGACTTCGGTGACGCCGTGCTGAACATGACTCGCCATCGAGCGGAGAGTCATGCGATTTTTTTCTTAACACTGGCCAGCCCAATATTTGCCGGGGCAGCGGCATGGCTTGGCAAACGCCCGGCGCTTTTTAAGCGCTGGCTATTGGCGTTTTGGTTGGTTTTCTTTACCCACGTCATGGTCGACTACCTGACGGTCTATGGCACACAATTGCTGCAGCCCTTCACAGACTATCCATTTGGGCGCGGCAGCATCTTCATCATCGACCCACTGTACACCTTGCCACTGCTGATTGGTTTGATTGCCTGCCTCATATCAAGGTCCGATAGACGCTGGACCTTTAATGGCATAGGTTTATCGGTCAGCTCCCTCTATCTCGTCTGGGGCCTTGGGGTGCAACAGCATGTTGAATCGGTTGCCAGGCAAAGCCTGCCCCCTACCGTGTCCCCGGACTCAACAATCCTGGTCACACCATCACCACTGAACTCCATATTGTGGCGCTTGGTCGCCACATCACCGACCCATTATTACGAGGGTTGGTACTCATTGATGGATGACGAACCGACTGTGAACTGGACCGAGCACGATCGCGGCCAAGAACTGATCGCCCGTTACAGCAACCGCCCTGGCGTTGCTCGCATCCAGGATTTCAGTCATGGTTTTTATCGCATGCGCGAGAATCAGGGTAATGTCTACATCACCGACCTGCGCATGGGGTTTGAGCCAGCCTACTTCTTTAACTTCAACATGGGCGCGCCAGATGCGACTGGGCATCTTGACAGCGACAGACCAGCAATCAAGGAAGGTACCCGACCGAACTTAAAGACGGGCCTGCCCTGGCTTTGGAAACGATTGACGGGGCAGACAACCGAACCGCCACCACCAGGCTAGTGCCTTTTACCCACCCCAGCTGCGAACGTTGCCCGTATCAATATGCACAAAGCCGTCACGTGGGTAGTACCCAACACCGCCCACATTCTGTGAGATTGCTGCGTCACGCAGCTCTTTTAAGGGCACACCAGGCAGACGCACATCAATGGCTTTGCCATCCATATGCAAGCTTCGTTTAGCCACGCCGCCCCCTCGACTGGTACGCAAGTGCTCGTTGGTCGCTGGGCTGCGATAGCCAGAAATCACGTCAAACGCTCGACGCACGCCAAGGTCACGCCGGATCTGATACATCAGATCGTAGAGCAAAGGATCCATCACGCCAACTTCGTCAGAATAGTGATCCCGTAAAAAATAGTTCAGTTTGTCTAACGCCGGATCAATATAAACATCCTGCACCGCAAACACCAGTCCGATACGCTCTGTCGTATGTAAATGGTTCATGTGAATATCTTTGCCAACGTCACCAATGGGGTTGACTAACTTGGCCAATGACGGAGCACCGACAACACTCGCAGCAAAAACACCGCCTAGTTTTAATAGACTACGACGCTGAAGTCTCATCTCAACATCCTTTTTTTACGACACCAAATTTCATTGTAGACCCTTATATTTACTCAATGCCTTGAGCAAAGTCGCGTCATGGCCATACAAATCCGGGTAAAAAAACACGGTTCCGTTGCGCGCCAACACCGTGCTGTAACCAATCAAAACCGGGATCGGCTCTTTGAGCCGAATGGTTTTTGATGTGCCAGACTCCATGGCTGCTCGTATCTTGTCTTCGGTCCACTCAGGCTCATTGACCAGCACAAACTTTGCCAGATCGACTGGCTCTTGCACACGAACGCAACCGTGACTCAAGTCCCGTTGATCTCGAGAAAACAAATGGGTCGATGGTGTGTGATGCAAAAAGATATTGTCGTTGTTCGGAAAAATGAACTTGATGGCACCGAGCGCGTTGTGTGTGCCGGGTCGCTGACGAATCCGCAACTTCCCACTTAGAACCGCCTGAATTTTCTCGGGCGTCACATTGGTCGACACGTTGCCCGAGGCATCAACAAACTCCATGTGCTGTTTATGCAAGTAATTGGGATCTTTGCGCAGCGCTGGAATGGTTTCACTGCGTGCAATGGATGGTGGGATGTTCCAGTACGGACTGAACTCAATAAAACGCATATCCTCATCAAACACGGGTGTTCGGTGGTTTAGAGACCGACCGACGACCACACGCATTTCAATATCAATTCTGACCTGCCCCTGTTCGTCAATCTCATAGCCATACAACATGAAGCCAGGCAGATTAACTGCAATCAGCCGTTGACCTTGATGTAAAGGCGTCCAACGCAAGCGCTCCATCGACAGAGCAATCTGCTTAGCACGCTGTGCTGGCGTTACGTTCAAAGCAGTCAGCGTCTTGGGGCCGATGACACCATCTTCGGTCAGCCCGTGTCTGGCCTGAAATGATTTGACACCTTGAACGAGCGCTAGGTCATAAACCGTGCTTTGTGCAACTAATGCGGGCATATCACCAAGCACAACCAAACGCTCATGCAATGTATTTAACGCTGGGTAGGGTTGGCCCTCTTCCAGTTTCTTGCCCAATGGCGTGGGCAATGGCGTCTGCCAAGCAGCATGACCTGAAAGCCCATGATACTGAGCTAGCGCCCGTTTCAAGGCTGGATAAAGGGGAAAGGCAGGACGGGCCTGCTGCACTGCCTGCTCCAGGCTTGCCGAATCCAGTACGCTCTGCAGCTCCAATTCAGCGTTGTACTGACGTGGTGCAGCGCCATCGAACTGATGATAGACATCGCGCGCGGTGACGCGACCCAAGGCAAGGTCATTGAGATAACGCGTCATGGACGCGGTCAACATCTGCGTGAATTTGGCAGTCGTGATCGGGTTAACCTGGGCCGCACCTTCTAGCGCAAGCAACTCCCTCTGTAGCGCTGGGGCTAGATAATCATCCGGCTCAAGTCCATCTTCACTGGCAGCCTGCAACTGTGCAACGGCTTGGACAGCCAAGGCGTTGGGTCTTCCATCGGTTAACCAGCCCGAGCCTGAATCCTGAGCATAAACGGCTGTCACCACAACAGACGAAATCAGGAAACACACCATCAAAAACTTTTGAACTACTTGCCTGCACATGTATAGCTCCCTAGACACCTACACGTAACAGATTAACGTGTGTCAGGCTTCAAGCCAATGTCAATCAAGCTATCGCTCTGTCAGCCTGAATTTAATCGGGATATTGACCCATTGCTTGACTGGCTTGCCATCGTCTGTAGCAGGCTGAAAGCGCCACTTCCTAACAGTCTCCACCGCAGCGGTGTCAAGTGATTCATGGCCACTGCTTTGGTACAACACAACTTTGCCACTATTGCCGTCAGGCAAAACCTCAGCTCTGACAATCACCGTGCCCTGTGCCTTCTGACGAAACGCACGAATGGGATAACGTGGCGCTGGATTATTTAAATAGGATGCATCAAAACTCGCCGCTGTCGATGCTTTGGCTGCCACGCTTTCGGCCGTGGATCCTCCTGCGCCACGTGCCTTAGGTGTCGGTGGTGGTGTCGGTGGTGGCTGCGCAGCTGGTGGTAGTGGCGTTTTAGGTGGGGGAGGCTTAGAGACCGGCGGCGCTGGCGGCGACGCCGCTTCCGTCTTCGCGGCAGCGGCGGATGGCTCAGGTACTGGCTCGGGCAATGCCTCTGGGGGTGGTGGCACGGGATCAGGCTGCTGAGGTAATGTCGGCTCAGGCTCAGCTATCTGATCAGGCAAAGCCTGTGGCGCCAGTGGCTCAGGCATTGGCTCAGGCATTGGCTCAGGCATTGGCTCAGGCATCGGCTCAGGCATTGGCTCAGGCATTGGCTCAGGCATTGGCTCAGGTTCAGGCTCACGAGGTGGCGGCTCAGGGGCGGGCGGTGACAATGGCTCTACAGTACCGGGATCGAGATCAGTCATCGTGGGGGCAACCTCCTCTGCAGCCGCAGGCTCAAAGGAAATTAACTGCACCTCGATCGGGTCATCTTGGGTGCTCGGTAGTGGCTTGATCAGCGCCCAGCCAACCATCGAACCAAACAGAGCCACGTGCGCCAGACAAGCGACGAGCAGATACCACCAAACAGATGATTGCTTGGCTCGATTAACCGGGTACGGGCGGGTTAAGTCAGACGACTGTTCCATTCACACTGCTAAACACAATCTGCAAGACTCCTATCCCATGAAGGTCAGCCACTGAGCTACAGGGCGACTGTTTAGTTACAAAGAAACGTGCAACCCGCAAAGACCGAACCGGATCCCTGGTCAAGCGCGCAGTTACGCGCTTGACCATTGTATGGTTTGAAGGCTGAATGACAGGTGTTAAAGGAGAGGCTCTCCCTCAAATCATATGAGCAGTAAATACCGATGCTGTGTCAGCCATCCACGGTACCAACACGAGCCCTAGGTTTCAGTGGGCATGGACCAGTCAATCTCAAAAGCCGGTACGAAGATAACCAAACGCTCATTCAAACGATGACATAGATCCCTGAGACATCTCTGACCAACAAATAAAAATGCCGGCTAAGCCGGCATTTTTATTGCAGTGCAACAAGAGATTCGACGCGATTTAGACGCGCTTGACCTTCTCGAGCATCTTGAACACACCTTTGGGCGCATTGACGAACAGGCGCTTGAAGGCCTTGCCCAAACAACGACGCTCTAGCGTATTGCGACGCACACGTTTACGTTCAGCCATGAAAGTTCTCCCAACAGAAGACCGCTATAGTACTCCAATTGTGGCTAATTCTGCGACTGGTTACCTTCATGAAACCCTCCATTGATCTTTTCGGGGCCCGGCAAAACAACCTTAAAAACCTCGACGTGAGTTTTAAAACTGGGGAATTGACGGTCATTACTGGGGTTTCAGGCTCGGGCAAAAGCTCGCTGGCCTTTGATACGCTCTACGCGGAGGGTCAACGCCGCTACGTCGAGACCTTCTCGCCTTACGCGCGTCAGTTCCTCGATCGCATGGACAAACCACAGGTTGACCGCATTGAGGGGATTCTGCCGGCGATTGCGATTGATCAGACCAATCCGGTTCGTAACTCCCGCAGCACAGTCGGCACCATGACCGAGGTCAATGACCATCTGAAGTTGCTGTTTGCCCGGGGCGCCACGCTTTATTGTCGTGGCTGCGGCAAACCCGTGCATCGCGACAGTCCCCAAACAATCAGCCGCGCGCTACAGCAGCGATGCCAAGACCTGGCAGGGCACTTGGCAGACCCACGACTGGTGATTACATTTGAAGTGCGGATTCCAGCCAACTTCAGTGCTGAAGAGGTCAGCAACTTCCTCCAAGGACAGGGTTACACCCGTATTCATGGTGAGCCACGCCCTTCAAACATCAAAGATCAGCAAGTCATCGATGTCGTTCAAGACCGTTTCCGGTGGTCAAGTGTCGAGCCCGAACGTCTGGCTGAAGCGCTTGAGCAAGCCTTGCGCATGGGGCAAGGCCTGGTGTCCATTTATGCGCTCGATGATGAAGGCAACGATTTGGCTCGCTGGCGCTATAGCAACAAGTTGCACTGCGCCGATTGCGAGCTTTCATACCAACAGGCTTTGCCAAGCACCTTCTCCTTTAACTCACCGCTCGGGGCATGTGAGACCTGCCGGGGCTTTGGACGGATTATTGGCATTGACCTTGGGCTGGTGATCCCCGATGAAAGCAAGACACTGGAAGGTGGTGCAATCAAGCCCTGGCAAACGCCGAGTTTTAAAGAATGCCAGGACGAACTCGAAAAATATGCCAAACGCGCCAACGTCTCGTTAAACACCGCTTGGCGCAATCTGCCGCCTGAACATCAGCAATGGGTACTTGAGGGCGACCCGCTCTGGAAGGGCGGGCGCAATGCCTGGCAAACCCAATGGTATGGCGTGCACCGCTTTTTTGAATGGCTCGAAACCAAAGCCTACAAAATGCACGTGCGCGTGATGTTGTCCAAATACCGCAGCTACACCACCTGCCCAAGTTGCCACGGCACCCGTCTAAAGCCCGACGCCTTGCTCTGGAAGGTTGGCGGCCGCGACATACACGAACTGATGTGCATGCCGATTAGTGATTTGCAAACGTGGTTTAAAGCAGTGAAGTTCGACGATGCCGTGATGGACACGGCCATGGAACTGGTATTGCAGGAACTGAATTCGCGCCTGAAGTTTGTTTGCGATGTCGGTCTGGGATATTTAACGCTAGACAGGCAAAGTCGGACCCTGTCTGGCGGTGAGGTGCAACGCATCAACCTGACCACGGCGCTCGGTACCTCACTGGTTAACACATTGTTCGTGCTAGACGAACCGTCGATCGGCTTGCATCCGCGTGACATGAACCGCGTGGTTGAAGTCATGCATCGACTGCGAACGGCAGGCAATACATTGGTCGTAGTGGAACATGACCCTCAAGTCATGGTAGCTGCAGACCGAATCATTGATATCGGGCCAGGCCCTGGCGAGCGTGGCGGACAAATCGTGTTTGACGGCACGCCAGAGCAATTGCGCAGCGCCAACACGCTGACAGGCCAATACATGCGTGGCGCCAAGCATGTCCAAGCACCGCGCGCCATGCCAGTGGCCAACAACACGCCTCGTCTATTGCTTGAAGGGGTGACAGCTAACAATCTCAAAAATATTGACCTATCGCTGCCACTCGGTCGCCTGGTCTGCCTGACAGGGGTCTCAGGTTCCGGTAAATCGACGCTGGTACAAAACGTCCTGCACCCCGCGCTGCTCAAACTGATGGGCAGACCCACCGAAGCACCAGGTGCCTATCGGCATTTGCTGGGACAAGAGCAACTGGCCGATGTCGTGATGGTCGACCAATCCCCGATCGGCAAGACAGCCCGCTCCAACCCAGCGAGCTACGTTGGCGTATTTGACGCCATCCGTAAGTTGTTTGCCCAAGCGCCGCTAGCGCGTGAACGCAGTTACACCCCGGGCACCTTTAGCTTTAACAGCGGTGATGGCCGTTGTCCGACGTGCGGCGGTACGGGCTTTGAACATGTGGAGATGCAGTTTCTCTCGGACGTCTACCTGCGCTGCCCAGATTGCGATGGCAAACGGTTCCGCCCGGAGATCCGTGAGGTTCGCATCGAACACCTCGGCAAAAGCGCTTCAATCGACGAAGTGCTCGACATGACGGTGTCTGAAGCCATGCAGTTTTTTCAGGGGCTGCGTGATGTACAGATCGGGCTTGCACCGTTAGCAGACGTTGGCCTTGAGTACGTCAAGCTTGGGCAGCCTGTACCGACACTGTCTGGTGGCGAGGCGCAACGACTAAAACTCGCGGGCCATTTGGCAGAAGCCGCACGTAGTGGGATTTCCGGGAAACTCGCTCGCAAGGGCAGCCTGTTTCTGTTTGACGAGCCCACCACAGGCTTGCACTTTGATGACGTGGCCAGGCTGATGCGCGCATTTCGCAAGCTGCTCGGTGCGGGCCATTCTCTTTTGATCATCGAACACAACCTCGATGTTATTCGAGCCGCTGACTGGGTGATCGATCTTGGCCCCGAAGCGGGTGAGCATGGTGGTCAAATCGTCGCCGCTGGCTCACCCGCCGAGGTCATGACAGTTAGCGCGTCGCATACCGGCCAGGCTCTGCGTGACTACGAACAGCAAATGGCGCAGGCGCAAACAGACACTGAAGTTGGCCGCCCCCTGCAAAAGGTGCTGCGCGAGCCAGTGCAGTTAGCCAAGCAAATTGAAATCCTGCATGCGCGTGAACACAACCTGCAAAACATCTCCGTTCAAATCCCGCACGGCAAGTTCACGGTCATTACAGGCGTGTCAGGTTCTGGCAAATCCACACTGGCTTTCGATATTCTGTTTAACGAAGGCCAGCGACGCTATCTGGAGTCACTGAACGCATACGCACGCGCGATTGTGCAACCAGCGGGCAAACCAGACGTTGATGCCATCTATGGAATCGCACCGACAGTAGCCATTGAGCAGCGCACAAGCCGGGGTGGACGCAAATCAACGGTTGCCACCATGACCGAGATACACCACTTCTTGCGCCTGCTCTACATGAAGCTGGGTACCCAACACTGCCCTGAGTGCCGCGTGAGCGTCGAGCCACAAACGGCTGAACAGATTGCCGCACGAATCGTACGCGACCATGCGGGCACACACATTGGCGTGATGGCCACCTTGGTGAGCGCGCGCAAGGGCTACTACACCGATTTAGCCAAGTGGGCCAGTGGCAAGGGCTACACCCACTTGCGCGTCGACGGTGAGTTCATCGCGACGGGCAAGTGGCCCAGGCTTGATCGCTACAAAGAGCACACCATTGAATTGCCGGTCGCGGATTTTGTGGTGGATAAAGCCAACGAGGCACAGTTACGCGAAGCGATTGAAACGGCCTTACACCACGGACAAGGTAACTTAAGCGTGGTCTGGCCTTTGGACCAGTTAAAAAACAACCTCGGTGCACCGCTTTCTGAGCAGCATTTCTCCACCAAACGTGCCTGCCCAAGCTGCGGCATGAGTTTCCCAGAACCAGACCCAAGGCTTTTTTCATACAACTCCAAACATGGTTGGTGCACCAGCTGCTATGGCACTGGCTTGAAACTACAGGGGTTCGATGCCGAGCAAACAGGCGAAGAAAATGCCTGGAACGCATCTTATGAAGGCGAGACACCGGCCTGCGAGAGCTGCCACGGCACCCGCTTGAACCCGATCGCCCGGGCAGTGATCTGGCGTGACCGTTCGATTGCAGAGCTCGCCGCCTTGCCGATAGCTGAAGCGCAAACGTTTTTTACAGGACTTGTCACAAAAGGCCGAGAAGCTGAGATTGCCAGGGATATTTTGCAAGAAGTGCGCTCACGCCTTGATTTCTTGCGCGAGGTCGGACTCAGCTATCTGGCACTTGACCGGGCTGCCCCGACGCTATCTGGCGGCGAAGCGCAACGTATTCGCCTGGCCGCACAGCTGGGCTCAAATCTGCAAGGTGTGTGCTACGTCCTGGATGAACCAACCATCGGGCTGCACCCGCGTGACAACCAGATATTGCTCAACGCACTGAGCAAACTTGAGCGCAATGGCAACACACTGGTGGTGGTCGAGCATGACGATGACACGATCCGTCGAGCGCAGCACATTATTGACATTGGCCCGGGCGCCGGTGTCAGAGGTGGCCAGGTGGTGGCTTGCGGCAACTTGCAAGCCATCATGGATAGCCCTGAATCAGTGACGGGACGCTTTCTGCGCGAGCCGCTCAAGCACCCCTTGCAAGCCCGCCGAGTGGTGGATGCCAGTATCCAGCGCATTGAAGTCAAAGGCGCCCGCCTGCATAACCTCCAATTAGTGGACGCAGCCATCCCCGTTGGGCGCATGACAGTGATCACGGGTGTCTCTGGTTCTGGCAAATCCACCTTCGCGCGTGAAGTGCTGCTACAGAATATGGCAGAAGCGGTGGGCACTGGACAGCCCGAACACTGGTTTGGCTGCGAAGGCATTGATGGCTGGCAAGCGATCGACCGTGTGCTTGAAGTCGACCAAACACCCATTGGCAAGACCCCACGCTCATGTCCTGCCACCTACATCGGATTTTGGGACGACATTCGCAAGCAATTTGCTGATACCCAGGAAGCGCGCATGCGTGGCTGGAAAACCAACCGTTTTTCATTCAACACGGGAGACGGCCGTTGCCCAGTATGCGAAGGCCAAGGCATGCGAACCGTCGAAATGAGCTTTCTACCTGATGTCAAAGTGCCGTGCGATGCCTGCCATGGCGATCGCTTCAACGCGGACACACTAAGCGCTCGACTGCGTGGCAAACACGTGGGCGAGGTGCTTGCCATGGAGGTCGATGACGCGGTCGACTACTTTGCCGCACACCCCAAAGTGGCTCACCCCTTAAAGCTTATGCAAGACGTGGGCTTAGGCTACCTGACATTGGGCCAGCCGTCACCGACGCTATCTGGCGGGGAAGCGCAACGCATCAAGTTAGTGACTGAACTGGCCAAGGCCAAATTAACCGAAGGCATCATCAAAACTGGCCGAGCCTCGCGCTTGCCTCACACCCTGTATGTACTGGATGAGCCAACCGTTGGGCTTTCCATGGCCGACGTGGAAAAACTCATCGATGTGCTGCACCGCTTGACGGATTCGGGCAACACGGTGGTTGTCATTGAGCATAATCTTGATGTGATCGCCGAAGCGGACTGGGTAATTGACTTAGGGCCCGAAGGTGGATCTCAAGGCGGGCGATTGGTGGCCCAAGGCTCACCAGAGACCCTGATCAAAGATCATTTGAAACAGTCGCACACCGCTCAGGCGTTAAAGCCATTATTGGAACCACGGCACTGAACGATCATGCTTGCCCCGCTACTTGGCATAGGCCAGATTTGTTCCTGGGGATCGCTGTACTACAGCTTTCCACTGATCGTGCTGCGCATGCAAGCCGAGCTTGGCTGGAGCAAGTCTGAACTCTACGCCGGTGCAACCATCGGCTTGGCCATGACGGCGCTCTTGAGTTACCCAGTTGGTGTCGGGATTGACCGAGGATGGGGCCGATGGATCATGGGCGGCGCCTCGATGGCGGCGCTCTTGGTCATGGGGTGGTGGTCCGTCACCGACCACTTGCTGGCCTTTTACGTGATTTGCGCCTTGTGTGGTGCCATCCAGGCCGCTGTGCTGTATGAGCCTGCGTTTGCCGTATTTGCCAGACATGTTGGTGCACGCAACGCCCGAGCTGGTATCACACACATCACGCTCTGGGGTGGCTTTGCCAGCACCGTATTCATTCCAGCCACCGAGCTCTTGATCACAGCATTTGATTGGCGAGCGACTTTACTTTGGCTAGGTGGCGTCAATTTCATGTTTGGGCTTATCTACTTTTGGCTGATCAAACCCAAGTCGGATCTTGACCATGCCCACACGCATGAGCAAAAGCTCGCTGACATTTCACGAGACCGTCAGATCATTCGAGCCAACTTAAGCAATAGCCTCTTCTGGCTGATTCTGGGCACACTGGCCATCTACGCGGGCATGTTCTCTGCATTCACGTTTCACATGTACCCATTGCTGCAAGAAGATGGCCTAAGCGAACGCGATGTGGTAGTGGCCATCGCCATCATTGGCCCCGCGCAGATACTGGGCCGGTATCTTGTCACTGTCTATGCGCCAGGTATGCCGATGCGCTTGCTTGGCGCACTGATGGTTGCGGTGTTTCCCGTGGCGTTCGCCATGCTGATTCCGGCCAATCCCGGATTCTGGCTGGTGGCTTTGGTGTTTGCCGCCTATGGCATGGCCAACGGCATCTTCACCATCGTCAGAAGCTTTGTCGTACCGGAAATGTTAAGCCCGCATGCATACGGGGCCTTAAACGGGATTATTACGATTGCCGCGACCATCGCGCGTGCCGCTGCACCCCTGGCTGCTGCATGGCTGTGGACTGTCAATCAGTCATACGGTCTGGTCATGTGGGCCATTGTGGGCGCGAGCCTGCTATTGGCCGCCGGTTTCTGGACGGCGGCCTGGCGCACCAGACACACGACTTGAACACGCGCGACTTGATTTAATCAGCCTGCTTCGGCAAACCAAGGGTGACCAGCCAACAAATCGTCAACATGATGGCAGAGCCCGCCAAGGAAAACGTCAAGCCGCCCCATTGATACAGTACGCCTGACAACAAGGTGCCCATGAAGCGACCCGTGGCGTTGGCAGCGTAGTAGAACCCCACGTCTTCGGCTGCCTTCTCCGAGCCTGCGTAGGCCAAAACCAGGTAAGAGTGCACCGACGAATTCACCGCAAACGCCACACCAAAAACGCCCAGACCGATCACCACCACCCATGCCGATTGGGACGTGTCTTGCCAGACATACCAAGCCAACGCAGTTGGTACCAAAGCCAGTAACAGCGACCAAAGTCGGGCGGCTGGCACTTCCGTGCTTAAGCCATCTTCACTGCGCCTGACCAACTGTGGCGCTGCGGCCTGGACCAAGCCGTAACCAATGGTCCAGACCGCTAGAAAGCCGCCCACCATGCTGAAGGTCCAGCCCGCGGCGTACAGATACACCGGCACACCCACCACAAACCACACGTCTCTGGCCCCAAACAAAAACACACGGGCGATTGCCAACAGGTTGATGCCACGGCTCTTGGCAAACAACTCGCGTGCAGATTTGGAGGCTTTGCTTTTGCCAAGCATCGGCGGCAAAAGCGTCAGCACGCCCACCAGCACGCAGGCAAGCAATCCTGCCATGAGCCAAAGCGCACCAGAAAACCCCATGTACTGCAGCAGCACACCACCGAGAAAGAAACCCACACCTTTCATGGCGTTCTTGCTGCCGGTAAACCACGCCACCCATTTGAATAGCTGGCCACTGGCCTGGCTCGCGGTAATCTTGATGGCAGACTTACTGGCAGTCTTGGTGAGGTCTTTGGCCACACCACACACACCTTGCGCAATCACCACCCACACCACCGAAAGCGTGGCTGACCAACTCGGCGACAGGGCTGACAACAACAAAAACCCAATGATCTGCGTGCACAGGCCCACCACCAGCATGCGCGAAATGCCATACCGAGTCGCTAGCCACCCGCCCACCAAGTTGGCCACAATGCCGGCCGCCTCGTACAACAAAAATAAAAATGCCAACGTGAAAGGTGAATAGCCGAGCTGGTAGAAATGAAGCAACACCAGCATGCGCAGGGCGCCGTCCGTCAGTGTGAAGCTCCAGTAGGCCGAAGTGACCAGTGCATACTGACGCGCAGCCGACGTCGCCGATGCTGGTGCAGCAGAAGCAGTCATCCGCTACACGCCCAGTGATTGCATGTGGCAGGCCAGATCAACCATGCGGCAGGCGTAACCCATTTCGTTGTCATACCAGGCATAAACTTTCAGCATCGTGCCATCGGTCACCATGGTTGATAGACCATCGACAATCGAGCTGCGTGTGTCTTGCGCATAATCGGCACTCACCAGCGGACGCGCTTCAAACCCCAAAATGCCCGCCAACGCACCGCGGGCCGCCTCTTGGAACAACGCATTGACTGCTTCAGCTGAGGTGGGCTTTTGTAGCTCAAACACCGCATCGGTCAATGAGGCGTTCAGAACCGGTGCTCTAACCGCATGGCCATTTAGCTTGCCAGCAAGCTCGGGATAAATCAGCGCAATCGCCGTCGCACTGCCCGTGGTGGTGGGTGACAGACTCAACATGGCGCTGCGCGCGCGACGCAAGTCCTTGTGCACGCCATCAACCACCAAGTTGGTGTTGGTGGGATCGTGGATGGTCGTGATTTGCCCATGACGGATACCAAGGTTGTCATGGATGACCTTAACCACTGGTGCCAAGCAATTGGTGGTGCACGAGGCGGCGGTCACAATTCGGTCGCGACCAGGCTCATACTTGTCATGGTTAATGCCATAGACAATATTCAACACATTGCCCACCTTCACGGGGGCTGCCACCACCACACGCTTGGCCCCACGATCAAAGTGACCTTGCAAAGCGTCAGGCGTTAACAACTTGCCTGTGCATTCAAGAACGAGCTCCACGCCCTTCTCGCCCCAGTCGATGTCCTTGGGATCCGCGTGATTCGAGACGGTCACATCGGCTGAGCCCAGATGTATGGTTTGATCCGTGAACCCGATGGTTTCGCGCCAGCGACCCTGTACCGAATCAAACTCCAGCAAATGCGCCAAAGCCTGCGCATTGCCCTTGATTTCGTTCACATGCACAATATCCAACCGGTTATCTCGACGTGGGTCATCGCCTGGCCGATGCGCTGCGCCCATGGCCGCACGCAATGCCAGCCGCCCAATTCGTCCCATGCCGTTGATGCCTACTTTCACGATTTGTTCCAGTAAAGAAGGTCAATATATTTTGATGATTGTCGAAATTTAACCCGACAAAGATGACACGTTCGTGACAAAGGCATGCCATGAACGGACTTGCACCGTCATAGATCATCTAGAATGCAGCCATGCCCACGCTCGCCATCGCCATGATCGTTAAAAACGAGGCCGACAACCTGGTCGCGTGCTTGCGCTCATGCGAAGGCTTGGCCAACGAGATCATCGTGGTCGACGGGGGTAGCACAGACAATACGGCCGAGATTGCAAAAGACTTCGGCGCAAAAGTCATCTCCAAGCCCAGTTGGCAAGGGTTTGGCTTGCAGCGCCGCTTTGCCCAGGCCCAGGTGAGCGCTGACTGGGTCTTCTGGATTGACGCCGACGAGCGGTTAACGCCCGAGTTGAAATCGTCCATACAGGCGGCCGTTTCAAACGCCGCCTCGAGCACCATCTACAGCGTCGCGCGCCTGTCATGGGCGTTTGGCCGGTTCATTCGCCACAGCGGCTGGTATCCAGACCGCGTGCTGCGCCTGCACCCCACCAAGCTCACGCAATACAGTGATGCACCAGTGCATGAGCGCCTGGATGTACCTCAAAACACCACCGTACAGCCTTTGATGGGGGACCTACTGCACTATACCTACAAAGACTTGCAGCACTATCTCGTCAAATCAGCCCAATACGCTGACCTTTGGGCACAGCAACGCGCGGCACGTGGCAAGCGCGGCAGCCTGATGCAGGGCTTGTTGCATGGCGTGGGGTGCTTCTTACGGATGTATGTGCTCAAAGCCGGGTTTCTCGATGGCCGCCAAGGTTTGCTGCTTGCGCTGTTGTCAGCGCACTCAACCTTCGCCAAATACGCCGATCTGTGGGTGCGGCAGCAGTCCAAACCCTCGGCCACACCCTAGGCCAAACCCCGCCTATCGCTAGATCCCGATGGGTTCGCTCAACTCAGGTTTGGGTGTTGCCTGCTCAAACGCCAGCCACTGACTGATCTGATCAGCCACGGCCTCGACGTCAAGGCCCGTAAAGCGCTCTGGGTCAGGCATCGCTGCGGTTGGTGAAATCGCCAGGCGCCGTTTTGGCGAATTGAGCGTTTGCCAGCGCAACGCGGTTGCAGAACGCCGCAAGGGATAGAAACCAATCGTGGGCACATCCAGCGCACCGGCCATGTGCAGCGGCCCCGTGCTGCCAGCCATAAAGCCATCGGCCACCGCAATATCTTGGGCGAACCCGGCTAGATCACCTCCCAACCGCATGGCCACGGGCACCTGACGGTTTATCAGGCTGGCCATGAGTTGGCCCACCACCGACTGCTCGGCTGGCCCTGCAGTCAATACAAACACCCAGTCACGCAAGCGCTTAGATAAAGCGGCAATCAGTTCCTCATACTGCTCGGCACTGAGATTGTTGGCCGACCCGCCTGAGCCCACATGCACCATGAGCCAGCGCTTCTCAAGCGGCAAGGCGAGATCCAGCGCCATCGACTGACGCCTGGCAGCCACTACATCCGCATCAAACTCGAGATAAGGCCCCGCCACAAACCCCACCGGTAAACCCAGCTCTTTGAGGAGCGCCGCCGCCAAGTCCAGGTTGTACTCCCACTCAGGCTTTTCAGAGCGAGACCGTCTTTGCGTAACGCGATGGCTGTAGAGCAATTGGGCCAGCTTGGTGGCAGGCGCCATGCGCAAAGGAATCTTCGCTTTGCGCAACAACACCCCTACCCGCCAAGTAGAAAATAGCGTCAAAGCCGCGTCAAACTTGGCGTCAGCGACTTGCGCCAAGAGATTGGCTTGCTCGGTGGCGCTGCCCTGTTTGCCTGGATCGAGGAGCACATCATCTATGTAGGAGCACAAACGCGCCAAGGGCGCGGTATAGGACGGCACTAAAACGGTCACGTGGCAGCCCGCACGCTTTAGCAGCGCCAACGCTGGCCACGCGAGCATAAAATCGCCGATTTTGTCGTTACGAACAACCAGAATTCGCTTCATGCCCGACATCGTAACGCTTTCAGGCGTCGCGCGAATCGGCGATCTTCAGAGCCCCGTCCATGAGTGCCACATTGAGCGCAATCGAGACAAACGCAGCCGCCAAAATGACGCTATAGACCTCTTGGTCGATCAGTTTCATGGCCACACCCATACCAGCCAAAATGAACGAGAACTCACCGATTTGAGCTAAGCTCGCCGAAACCACCAAGGCCGTACGCAATGAATAACCGCTTAGCAACACAAGGCCGCCAGCAATCACGGTTTTACCGATCATCACCAAAAGCACGGTCAAAAACAGAAGACCCGGCTCTCTCATGACAATGGTTGGATCAAACAACATGCCGACCGACACAAAAAACAGCACGGCAAACGCATCTCGCAGTGGTAATGACTCCTCAGCAGCTCGATGACTTAGGTCGGACTCACGTAGCATCATCCCGGCCACGAAAGCCCCGAGCGCGAACGACACATCGAACACTGCCGCAGCCAGGAAGGCCGTGCCCAGGGCAGCTACGATCACGCACAGGGTGAATAATTCTCGCGATCCAGTTTGGGCCACTTTGTCCAGCATCCACGGCAAAACTCGCTTGCCCACAACCAGCATCAGCACCACAAAACCCGCTAACTTCACGAAGGTCAAACCCAAAGAAAGCCAGAGGTGTGACGAAGCCAAAGACGCCACGCCCGGCCCATCGGTTTTGCTGGCAAGGCCTGCGACCACGGGCAAGAGCACCAGCATTAAAACCATGACCAAATCCTCGACCACCAACCAGCCAACCGCGATTTTTCCGTCAGCTGTTAACAGTAATCCTCGAGCCTCGAGCGATCTGAGCAAGACAACCGTACTGGCCACAGACAACGAAAGGCCAAAGACCAAGCTTCCCATCACACTCAAATCCCACCAAAGCCCCAACCCCATGCCCAGCATCGTGGCTAACCCGATTTGGATAATCGCGCCAGGGATGGCCAGGCGCCTGAC
>CAZLFB010000013.1:0-16081 GCA_964558695.1 uncultured Orrella sp. | reverse complement strand
GGGCTGCCATGAAACTCAAACAAGAGCAAAGGCGTTTCGCGCAAGTTCAAGTGGCTGTATGCATTGCTGGCCTTGACCGCATTGCTATCCATCAACTCCACGCGCGCCACCGGCACACCCATCTGAATGGTCTGAATCACTGCTGCAACCGCATTTTGCATCGACGGGAAATGACAAATCGCGGCACTCACTGCCTCTGGCTGGGGATATAGCTTGACCGTGACTTCGGTGATCACGCCTAACGTGCCCTCACTACCCACAAAAATGCGCGTCAAATCGTAGCCCGCTGAAGACTTGCGTGCGCGCCTTGCCGTTCTAACTACCTTACCTTGAGCCGTCACGACCTCGAGCCCCAGCACGTTTTCACGCATGGTGCCGTAGCGCACCGCGTTGGTACCCGAAGCCCGCGTTGATGCCATGCCGCCAATGGACGCGTCGGCCCCAGGGTCGATTGGAAAAAACAGACCCGTGTCCCTCAAATGCTCATTTAACTGTTTGCGCGTAATCCCAGGTTCCACCGTCACGGTAAGATCCTCGGTGTTAAGCGACACAATCTTATTCATGCCACTGACGTCCAGAGAGACACCGCCCTCAATCGCAAGCAAATGCCCTTCCAGTGATGAACCTGAGCCATAGGGAATCAGGGGAATGCCATGCTCTGCACAGGCCTGGACCACAAACACCACATCATCACGCGACTGCGCAAACACCACCGCATCGGGCAGCATGTTCGGAAACGGTGACTCATCACGACCATGGTGTTCACGCACGGGCAACGCCAACGAAAAGCGCTTGCCAAACCGTTGCTCAAACGCCCGCATCATGTCTGAAGGCAAAGGCTTGCGAAGACGCTGCTGAATCGACATGTGTCCCACGGCTATTCCCCTTTACTAGCTCTTAGAGCATTGACATTACTTACCGGACGTCGCCAAAACCCGACGACGCGACTGTACAGCCTGCGCAAGCTCGTCCAAGACCGCGACCGACGAGTCCCAATCAATACAACCATCGGTGATGCTTTGCCCGTAAGTCAGTGGCTGTCCAGGCACCAAATCCTGACGGCCCGCCACCAAATGGCTCTCAATCATCACACCAACAATCCGAGTATCACCTGCGGCAACCTGTTGTGCAATGTCATGGCATACCGCTGGCTGGTTTTCTGGCTTTTTGTTGCTGTTGGCATGGCTAGAATCAATCATGACCCGCTGCGCTTGGCCAGACTTGGCCAGTTCATCACAAACTGCCTGCACGCTTTGTGCATCAAAATTCGGCGCCTTACCACCACGCAGAATCACATGGCAATCCTCATTGCCCTCGGTAGAGACAATCGCTGAGTGCCCACCTTTGGTCACTGACAGGAAATGATGGGGCTGCGAGGCTGCTTTCATCGCATCGACAGCGATACGGATGTTGCCGTCAGTACCATTCTTAAAGCCCACAGGGCACGACAAACCTGAAGCCAGCTCCCGATGAACTTGGCTCTCAGTGGTACGCGCGCCAATCGCGCCCCATGAAACCAAATCAGCGATGTATTGGGGGGTAATCATGTCCAGGAACTCGCAGCCAGCGGGCAAGCCCAACGAGTTGACATCAAGCAGCACCTGACGTGCCATTCTCAAGCCTTTGTTAATCTGAAAGCTGCCATCGAGGTCTGGATCATTGATCAGTCCTTTCCAGCCCACTGTGGTGCGAGGCTTTTCAAAGTACACACGCATCACGATCTCAAGGTCATCTTTTAAGCGATCCCGCACAGGCTTTAGCCGATTGGCGTATTCCATGGCAGCCTTGGTGTCGTGAATTGAGCATGGACCGATCACCACCACCATTCGATCATCCATGCCGTGCAAGATTCGATGAACAGCCTGGCGGGCATCGTGCACCACGGCACCAACCGTCTCTGTACAGGGATACTCGCGCATGGCGTGCGATGGCGGCGCTAATTCCTTGATTTCTCGGATTCTGATGTCATCGGTATTATGTGGCACGACTAACTCCTAGGATTGCGGTAAACAGTTTTAAGCGTCTATAAACAAAAACCGCCAGCTTGGCTGGCGGTTTTAGATTCGGTTCAGTTTTAAGGCACTACGCAACCGACCTTCCGCCAGCGAGGGGAGGAAAGCTAAAATAAAACCAGAAGAAGGTTGCGTTTTTGACCATGAGCACGAATCTAACACAAATATCAATAAATTAAGATGGCAAAGCAAAGCCGTCTAAAAAATGTTGCTCAGCCACAACAAGCCCCTCCTCCAACTATGCAGTGCCACCAACGGTCAATCCATCAATGCGGATGGTTGGCATGCCGACACCGACAGGCACACTTTGCCCTTCCTTGCCACAGGTGCCCACTCCGCTATCGAGCTGCATGTCATGACCAATCATCGAAACACGGGTCAAGGCATCTGGACCATTGCCAATCAACGTGGCACCTTTAACCGGATACGTGATTTCGCCGTTTTCAATCATGTAGGCTTCAGAGGCCGAGAACACAAACTTGCCGCTCGTGATATCCACTTGACCCCCGCCGAAGTTCACGGCGTACAAACCCTTTTTGACCGACCGCACAATTTCCTGGGGATCATCTTTGCCAGCGAGCATGTAGGTGTTGGTCATCCGCGGCATTGGCAGATGGGCAAACGACTCGCGCCGACCGTTGCCAGTGGGTGCCACACCCATCAGACGCGCATTGGTGGTGTCTTGTAAATAGCCTTTGAGAATACCGTCCTCAATCAACACATTGTGCTGGGTAGGGTTGCCTTCATCATCGATATTCAAGGAACCACGCCGACCACTGAGTGTGCCGTCATCAACCACCGTCACGCCTTTGGAGGCCACGCGCTGACCAACTCGCCCCGCAAACACGCTAGAGCCCTTGCGATTGAAATCACCCTCTAACCCGTGACCGACTGCCTCGTGCAGCAAGATCCCAGGCCAGCCGCAGCCAAGCACCACAGTCATCTCGCCAGCTGGCGCGGCGCGCGCTTCGAGATTGACCATGGCTTCGTGCACCGCTTGATCGACATAGGTCTGCAAAAGGTCGTCGGTGAAGTAGCCCAGGCTGGAACGACCACCGCCACCCGCACGGCCCGTCTCACGCCGGCCATTTCGCTCTGCAATCACGGTCAGGGACAAGCGAACCAACGGGCGGATATCGGCACATTGCCGTCCATCGCTGCCAATGACCAGCACCACGTCGTACTCCATCCCCAGCGAGGCCATCACCTGCGTGACGTGCGGGCCGCGAGCACGCGCCATCGCTTCCACTCGCTCGAGCAAACGCACTTTTTCTTCTGCTGGCAAGCTAGCGACCGGATCAAGGCCTTCATACAGACCATGCGAGCCAACCAGTTTAGGTGCGGCGCTTGGGACGCGGCGTTGCTGGCCTGCGCCAGCGATCTCTCGCACGGCGTGCGCTGCGTTCATGATTGCATCCGAGGACAAGGCATCGGAATAAGCAAAAGCCGTTTTTTCACCGGCCACCGCACGCACGCCAACACCCTGGCTAATCGAAAAGCTGCCAGTTTTTACAATCCCCTCCTCCAAGCCCCAACCTTCGCTACGGGTGTATTGGAAGTAGAGATCCGCGTAATCGACTTTGTGCTTGAAGATCTCTCCCATTGCGCGGTCGAAGTCCCCATTCCCAAGACCCCATGGATCTAACAAGAGGCTCTTCGCAACGTGCATCGGTTCTTTGTCAAGGACAGCGCTCATTCAATCATTCCTAAAAAATTCATTTTCAGACATCCATATATCGACAAAGCGATCAATGGCAATCACCGCCAATCAATGCCGATTGATTTATGCTTTATTCAATCGTGCATCATGCTCTAACTGCACTTACATGACCCTATTATCGAGTGCTGGCAAAGCACGGCGCACAGAATCAATACGGGCGCGGCTGACTTCGCCCGCGACCACCCCCTCACCAAACTGCAATTGCGTCATGATCGCACCCCAAGGGTCAATTAGCATGGAATGCCCCCACGTGCGGCGTGCCCCGGGATGCTCGCCACCCTGAGCCGCTGCCAGCACATAAGCCTGATTCTCAATGGCACGCGCTCTTAACAAGGGCTCCCAGTGCGCCTGACCGGTGGTCTCTGTAAAAGCCGCCGGCACCAAAATTAAATCAACCGCTCCGAAAGCACGATACAACTCCGGGAAACGTAAATCGTAGCAGGTTGATAGCCCAATTCGACCAAAAGGCAAGTCAACCACACAGGGTGCTCGCCCGGGCGCAACCGTCCTGGACTCGTTGTAACTCTCTGTGCCATGACTGAAATTAAAAAGATGGATTTTGTCGTAGCGGGCAACCACATCTCCCGCGGGAGAGAAAATCAATTGAGTATTAAAGACGCGCCCGTCTAACTCAGACTTAATTGGCAAAGTGCCGGCCACTAACCATACCTTCGCATTAATTGCCAAACTGGCCAGTGCTGTTTGAATTGGACCGTTGCCATATTCCTCTGCAATGATGCATTTCGCCTGTTCATTTGGACTGAGAATACAAAAATACTCGGGTAAAACAACAAGTTGTGCCCCATCCTGCGCGGCTTGATGCACTCCATTTGCGGCACACTGCAGATTAAACTGTACATCGTCGGTGGAAACCATTTGCACAGCTGCCACTAAAAATTGGTCAGCCATAAAATCTCCTTAATACTTTTGATTTTGGTGTGAGTAGATTTACGATATTTACACCGTTATAATCATGTATATAATATGAACTCCGAACAAAATATCAACTCAACATCAATTTCTACTTAACAGCAATTATTAATCTCTATTAGCGTGCAGCGGGCTCGTTTGGGATCGAAACCCATGCCACATTTCCGCTGAGTAACAACAGTAATGCGCGAGGCTAGTTACTAGGTCAATCGCAACGCCGACTGTGGCGCTACTCACAACAGCAATCACGACACAACTCGGAACCGCTTTTAGAGAAAACACCGACCAATAATTTTCTCCTTTGCCTACTGCGCTTATTTCTTACATTTAATTTGATTTAGACACCGCACCAACCGTTAACACAATAAAGAAGAGGAAGATAATCATGCCCCGTCAAAGCTACGCAGCACTTCAGGCCAAGATCGAAAAAGAGATTGAAAAGCTCAAAAAACAGGCCCAGGCCCTTCAAAGCAAAAAACGCTTGCCCGTGATCCGCTCAATTATCAAATCGATGAAAGAGTATGACATCACACCGGACGAAATTGTGGCTGCGTTTGGCAAAAGCCCAGCTGGTAAGCCACGCGCTGCTGCCAAATCATCGGCTACCAAAGGTGGCACTCGCGGAGCTCGCGGTCCTCGGGGCCCTGTGCCAATCAAGTATCGTCATCCCGAGTTGGGCCACACTTGGACTGGCCGTGGCAAGGCACCGCGCTGGATCATCGAAGCGGAAGCGGCTGGGCGCAAACGCGAAGAATATTTGATTCAGACACTGGTTTAAAAATTGAACATCGAAAATTTAACATTGAAAAATTGAACATTAAATCGGCCTGACTCAAAGAGGCCATGAAAGAAAGCCACCGCCCAAATCAGTGGCTTTCTTGTTTTACGATACGGTGAGGTACACGATCGGTCTAAAATCAATCCGATCAGCACCACGTGTGTTGTCCGTCACTATCAATGTCATTATCCCATTTGGCGTCTCATGACTGTTTACCGCAACGACTACCAGCCCTTCCCCTTTCACATTTCTGCCGTTGATCTCACGTTTGAGCTTGATCCTCGCGCCACACGTGTGACTTCCGTGCTCACAATCGCGCGGCGCGACGGCGTATCTGCAAACACGCCGCTTAAGCTCAATGGCGAGGACATCGATCTCGTGAGCTTAAAGGTCAATGACCAAGTTTGGCCTGCCGGAAGTTTTGTGCTGGATGACACAGGGTTGGTCATTTTGAATTTACCAGCCCAGTGCGAAATTGAGATCGTCTGCCTAAATCATCCAAGCAAAAATTCGAGCCTGATGGGCCTATATGTCTCGGGTCAGAGCCTATTTACTCAATGCGAAGCAGAGGGCTTTCGTCGTATCACCTATTTCGCTGACCGCCCCGACGTCATGTCAACCTACAGCGTCACCCTCAGAGCCGATGGCAAACTTTATCCGGTGCTGTTATCAAACGGCAACTTGATCGAAGAAAAAACTCTAGACAACGGTCAACTGCAATGCCGCTGGCATGACCCATTTCCCAAACCCTGCTACTTGTTTGCTTTAGTGGCTGGCCAGTTTGACTTGCGTGAGCAACAAACCCATACGCGCTCTGGCAAGCCTGTCACCCTGCAAATTTACAGTGACCCAGGCACCCGCGAGCGCACCGAGTGGGCCATGCAAGCGCTCGAACGTTCAGTGCAATGGGATGAACGTCGTTTTGGGCTAGAACTTGACCTTGATCGGTTCATGATCGTGGCTGCCCGCGATTTCAATATGGGCGCCATGGAAAATAAGGGTCTCAATATCTTTAACGCCGCCTATGTGCTGGCTGACCCCGAAACCGCAACTGATGCGAACTATCTGGCCATCGAAGCCGTGATTGGGCACGAGTATTTTCATAACTGGACCGGTAACCGGGTAACGTGTCGCGACTGGTTTCAGTTAAGCCTGAAGGAAGGCTTGACGGTTTTTCGGGATCAGGAGTTCACCGCCGACATGTTGGCCAAGGGTCTAGATGCAGTTGCCGCACAAAGCGCTCGCGCTGTAAAGCGCATCGATGATGTCGTGATGTTGCGTGCGGCGCAGTTCCCGGAAGATGCCGGACCCATGGCTCACCCAATCCGTCCTGAAAGCTTTGAAGAAATTAGTAACTTTTATACAGCCACCGTCTATGAAAAAGGGGCTGAAGTTATTCGCATGATGCACACCCTGCTTGGCGAGCACACCTTTCAGGAAGGCATGCGCGAATATTTTCGTCGACACGATGGACAGGCGGTCACGTGCGAAGACTATGTCGCTGCGCTCGAGTGGGCGTGGCAGCAGCAGGCGCCATCACGAGACCTTAAAGCATTTCGCCGATGGTACAGTCAGGCAGGCACCCCGACCGTAAAGGTCAGCCTCGAGTTCGGTGCCGACAAAGCCAGCCTGACCCTCACACAAGATAGTGCGCTGGTCGGCGTAGAAAAATCCAGCGGCATGATCAAAGCGCCATTTCATATCCCCATGCGACTTGGCGCGGTCAGCCGTGATGGCCAACCACGCCAACTCCGTGTCAACAGCGCACAACCGAACCAAACACAGTCCGGTGACTCCGTGCTGCTTGAGCTCACCGAAAAAACCCAAAGCTGGGAAATCGAAGGCCTGGTCGTGGGAGACATTCTGTCGTTAAACCGGGGGTTTACTGCCCCGGTTGAAGTTGACTTCCAGTACAGCAATGAGGAATTAGCGACACTGGCCCAACATGATTCGGATGCTTGGGCTCGCTGGCAGGCCATGCAGATGCTGTTTACCCGTTACCTACTGGCTAAATCGACACCTGGTAAGACCCAACCGGATCTTGAGCCGTTAATCAGCATGATTGTGTCGGTTTGTCGGGCTGTTTTGAGCAGTAGTTCACTTGATAGCGCATACCTAACGCGGATCTTGAGTCTACCGTCAGATAAATATCTGCTTCAGCAAATGTCAGCGATGGACCCGCTATCACTGGCTCAGGCCAAGCATGACCTTGAAACCGAATTAGGTCGAGCGCTAACTGACCAACTCAGCGAATGCGTGACCCGCTGCCCGGTGACCGCCTCGTTTGATGCCTCGCCTGAAGCCGCGGGTAAGCGCGCATTGCGTAATTTGGCGCTGAGCTGGCTGTGTCTCGCTGGTTCCGAGCGCGCAAAATCGCTGGCTAGCGCCCAATACGACGGTGCACACAACATGACTGACCGACTGGGGGCTTTACGAGCTTTGCTGCTACACCCCGAGCAGGATGCGCGAGTCAGCGCAGCGTTAGCGCATTTCTTTGACCGCTTCCAGCACGACCCACTGGTGGTGGACAAGTGGTTTGCGATTCAAGCAACTGCGCCAACGACCAAGCTCACCACCGTCACCCAATTGCTAGAGCACCCTGCTTTTGTCTATCGCAACCCGAACCGTTTGCGCGCACTCGTGTTTCAATTTTGCTTGAACAACCCGCTGGGCTTTCATCAACCAGACGGCAGTGGCTATCAGTTTTGGGCCGAGCAAGTCATCCGCACAGACCAAACGAACCCCGAGGTAGCCGCACGCTTGGCACGCGCACTGGATCACTGGGCGCATCACGTCGAGCCACTTAAGTCACACATGCAAGTCGCATTGCAGTCTGTGGCCAATGCACAGGGTCTGTCTGGCAACACACGCGAAATCGTGAGTAAAGCGTTGACACTCTAATCCATTCATATCAGTTCTTTCCAAGCGAGCACAACATGTCCAATAAACGCACGTCACTGACCCAATATCTGGTTGAGAAGCAACGCACGGATAAGGCGCTGCCCGCCGAGCTGCGCCTACTGATTGAAATCGTCTCACGAGCCTGCAAGACCATTAGTCACTCGGTGAGCAAAGGCGCCTTGGGTGGCGTGCTCGGCAGCCTGGACCAAGAAAATGTTCAAGGTGAAGTCCAGAAAAAACTCGACGTCATCTCAAACGAAGTGCTGCTTGAAGCCAACGAATGGGGTGGCCATTTGGCCGCCATGGCCTCTGAAGAAATGGAAACGTTTCACGTCATTCCGCACCGCTACCCGAAAGGCGAATACTTGCTGCTGTTTGATCCGCTCGATGGCTCATCGAACATTGATGTCAACGTCTCAATCGGCACCATCTTCTCAGTGCTGCAAGCCCCACCGGGCGCATCGGGGCGCGACATTACGGAAGAGGATTTTTTACAGCCTGGCCACACGCAAGTTGCCGCAGGCTATGCCGTCTACGGACCTCAAACCATGCTGGTACTCACGGTGGGTGAAGGTGTGGTGGGCTTTACGCTCGATCGTGAAATGGGCTCCTGGGTGCTGACCCATGACAACCTCAGGATCCCCGAAGACACCAAAGAGTTTTCGATCAACATGTCCAACACACGTCATTGGGCTGCACCGATGAAGCGTTACGTTGACGAGTGCCTGGCCGGTAAAACAGGTCCACGAGAGAAAGACTTCAACATGCGCTGGATCGCGTCGATGGTCGCTGACGTGCATCGACTCATGATGCGTGGCGGGATTTTTATGTACCCATGGGATGCGCGTGAACCAAACAAACCAGGCAAATTGCGTCTGATGTATGAGGCCAATCCTATGAGCATGCTGGTTGAACAGGCTGGTGGCATGGCGACCGATGGTCGTCACCGGATTTTGGATATTCAGCCCAAAGGCTTGCATGAGCGTGTGAGCGTGATGCTTGGCTCAAAGAACGAGGTGGCGCGCGTAACCCAATATCACCTAGAAGCGAACGAGGAATAACAAACCAGGAATAACGGACGCTCTCGCAAATCGTGCAGGCAGTCTGTCTAAAGCAAAGAGCCCAGGTATTAAGAACCCAGGCCCTTTGCTCTTAGGCTTTGGCTTCTAGACTTTAGTTTTTAGGCGTTTTGTTTAGCCATGACTGCATTTACTCAAACACAAAAATCGATGCGCCCGTTGTTTTGCGTTCCTTGAGTGCGATTTGTGCAGCGGCAGCCTGATCCAATGTGTAGCGCTGGTCAATCTGCATCTTGATCTTTTTAGCCAACACCAGATCAAACAACTCATCGGCCGCGGCTTGCATCTTCTCAGGCGTGGGCACGTGCGCAGCCAGCGTTGGTCTAGTGACGTACAGAGACCCTTTGGCCGCAAGAATACCGAGGTTTACCCCATCCACCGCACCGGACGCATTCCCAAAACTGACCATCAGTCCACGGGGCTGCAAGCAGTCAAGCGAGGTCTCCCACGTGTCTTTGCCAACGCCGTCGTACACCACCGGCACTTTCTTGCCCTTGGTGAGCTCAAGCACACGCTCAACTACGTTCTCTTTGCTGTAGTTGATCATCTGCCATGCACCGTGCTTTTTAGCCAGCGCTGTCTTCTCGTCGCTTGATGCTGTACCGATGAGCTTGACACCTAAAGCCTTGGCCCATTGGCAGGCGATCAGGCCCACGCCACCAGCGGCGGCATGAAACAGAATCGTCTCGCCACCTTGCAAGCGATAGGTTTGACGAAACAGATACTGTACCGTCAAGCCTTTCAACATCATGGCAGCCGCATCTTCGAACGAAATACCCTTGGGCAACTTGACGGCCTGACCTGCAGGCACATTGCGCACTTCAGCGTAAGCGCCAATCGGGCTTTGTCCATAAGCAACCCGGTCACCCACTTTGAAGCGTTTGACACTCTTACCCACGGCAATGACTTCGCCAGCACCCTCAAAGCCCAAGCCATGTGGCAGTGGGGACTTGTATAAACCCGTGCGGAAATAAATATCGATGAAATTCAAACCCACGGCACGCTGACGGATCGTGATCTCGTTCTCGCTAGGCGCGGGCACTTCGATTTCGACAAGCTGCAGGACTTCAGGACCACCGTTCTGCTCTATGCGGATAGCTTTTGTGAGGGTACTCATAGCGCTCCCAATCTTTTTGTATGTGGTTATTGATTTGTCAATGACAAGAACCGCACGGATTGCTTGCCACCCATTAGAAGCGGCTAGTAATCGGTGCTCGGAGATTAGTGTAGCGTGAGGCGGGCTAAAATGATGTTTTACGATTGAATCGACGGGGCAATATGGCAGGTCACAGCAAATGGGCCAATATCCAGCATCGCAAAGGCCGGCAAGACGCCAAACGCGGCAAGCTTTGGACAAAAATCATTCGTGAGGTCACGGTCGCTGCTCGTGCCGGCGGCCCAGATCCAGAGTCCAATCCGCGCTTGAGGCTGGCATGGGACAAAGCAATGGCGGCTAACATGCCCAAAGACAACATCCAACGCGCGGTCGCCAGGGGCGCCGGCACGGGTGATGGTGACAATTACGATGAGATCCGCTACGAGGGTTACGGCATCAATGGCGCAGCGGTGATTGTCGATTGCATGACCGATAACCGAACGCGTACCGTAGCAGAAGTCCGACATGCGTTCTCCAAGCACGGCGGCAACTTGGGGCAAGACGGCAGTGTGGCATTCATGTTTCGCCACATTGGCCAGTTTCTGTTCGCACCAGGCACATCAGAAGACGCCGTCATGGAGGCAGCCTTGGATGCGGGTGCCGATGATGTGCTGACCGATGAAGAAGGCGTCATTGAAGTCATTTGCGAACCCGGCAAGTTCAGCGAAGTCAAGGCAGCCTTAGATGCCAAGGGATTAACGGCAGAAATGGCTGACATCACCATGAAGCCAGAAAACGAAGTGGATCTTACCGGTGAGGACGCTTTAAAAATGCAAAAGCTGCTAGACGTACTCGAGGGCTTAGACGACGTGCAGGAGGTTTACACCAACGCCGTTTTGCCAGCGGAGCAATAAAGCTCGACCACAGGAATCAGAAGGAAATAAAAGGATGCGCAAACTGCTAGTGATCGGATCGGGCGGGCGTGAACACGCCATGACGTGGGCGCTGTTGCGCTCACCTCACGTTAGTCATGTTTTTGTGGCGCCAGGCAACGGCGGCACGGCCCTGATGGACAACGTCACCAATGTCGCGTTGTCGGACCCGACTGAATTGGCCAAGTTCGCCAAAGACAATGGCATTTATCTCACCGTCGTGGGTCCTGAAGCACCGCTTGCAGCTGGTGTGGTGGACGTATTTCAAGACCAAGGCCTACGCATCTTTGGCCCGACCCGTGAATGCGCCCAACTGGAGAGCTCCAAAGATTACGCCAAGGCCTTCATGCAGCGCCACGCGATCCCCACAGCGGCCTACGCGACCTTCACTGACCCGGTTTTAGCGCACGCCTACATCGATGCGCACGGTGCACCGATTGTCATCAAAGCAGATGGACTGGCAGCTGGCAAAGGTGTGGTGGTTGCCACGACGCTCGATGAGGCCCATGAGGCCGTCAACAGCATGTTGGGCGACGGCTCCCTCGGTGCGGCCGGTGCGCGTGTGGTGATTGAGGCCTACCTCTTTGGCGAAGAGGCCAGCTTTATCGTCATGGCTGATGGCGAACATGTTTTGCCATTGGCCAGCAGCCAAGACCACAAACGCTTGGGCGATGGCGATCAAGGCCCCAACACCGGTGGCATGGGCGCTTATTCGCCGGCACCTGTCGTGAGCCCCAAGATCCACGAGCGCATCATGCGTGAGGTCATCGAGCCAACGATTGCGGGAATGAAAGCCGATGGCCTGCCCTACACCGGGTTTTTGTATGCTGGCGTCATGATTGGCGAGGGCGATGACGACACGCGATCTATTACTGTGCTGGAGTTCAATTGCCGCATGGGTGACCCAGAAACCCAGCCTATTTTGATGCGCCTGAAATCGGACCTGCTTGACGCACTAGATGCCGCAGTCGATGCAAAGCTCGATCAAGCGCAATTGACCTGGGATCCTCGCACCGCACTCGGCGTGGTGATGGCAAGTGCCGGCTACCCTGGCAAAGTGCGCACAGGTGATGTCATTACGGATCATGGCACAGATAATGAATCAGCTGACGTCGTGGTGTTTCATGCCGGCACTGTGCTCAAAGATAAGCAAATCCTGACCTCGGGCGGTCGAGTTTTGTGCGTAACCGCCATGGGCGACACGGTGCAAGATGCCAGAGCACAAGCTTATGCCCGCCTAGAGCAAATTGCTTTTGATGGCGCACAGTTCCGCACTGACATTGCCTGGCGAGCCTTAAAACCATGAGCATGAACGACAGCCATCAGGTGACGCCTGCCACATCGAGCCCGGATGTCCCGCGTGTGCACACATACCTGCTTGGGTTACAGCAGAAAATCGTCACCGCACTTGAAGCGGCCGATGGCGGCGAATTCCTGCGAGACGAATGGATCCGCGAACAAGGTGGCGGTGGCATCTCCCGCTTGATTGAGGGCGGCGACTTGTTCGAACGCGCCGGCGTTTTGTTTAGTCATGTCAAAGGCGACACCCTGCCTGCCTCGGCCACTGCACACCGACCCAATGTGGCCGGTCGTAGCTGGGAAGCCATGGGTTTATCGATGGTGCTACACCCTGACAACCCCTACGTCCCCACTACCCACATGAACGTGCGCATGTTCGTGGCATATGCCCAGCCAGGATCAGGGCAAGAGGATATTTTCTGGTTTGGCGGTGGCATGGACTTAACCCCCTATTACGTGTTTGAGGAAGACGCCAGGCATTTCCATCAAACCTGCAAACAAGCGCTAGACAGGCAGGATACGGCTCTCTATCCTGCCTACAAAACCTGGTGCGATGACTATTTTTATCTGAAGCACCGGCAGGAAACGCGTGGTGTGGGTGGCGTATTTTTTGATGACTTGAGTGAGAAAGGTTTTGAAGGGTCATTTAACGTCATGCAGGCCGTGGGCGATGCGTTTATCGACGCTTATCTACCCATCGTCGATCGACGTCGTGCGATGCCTTACACCGTTCGTGAGAAAGACTTTCAGCGTTACCGGCGTGGCCGTTACGTTGAATTCAACTTGGTCTTTGACCGTGGCACCCTCTTTGGGCTGCAATCGGGCGGGCGAACCGAATCAATACTGCTATCAATGCCACCGGAGGTGACCTGGCGCTATGACTGGCACCCGGAGCCCGAATCTGCTGAGGCCAAGCTCTACGACTACCTTAAACCGAGAGACTGGACTTGATGCGAATTGGTCTACTTGGCGGCAGCTTCGATCCCGTGCATCGTGCACACATCGAGCTCGCCAAAACAGCGCTCACTGAACTCGCACTAGACCAAGTACAGTTCTTGCCGGCCCGACAGCCTTGGCAAAAACCTGAGCTATCCGCCAGTGCAGAGGACCGCTTGGCCATGATCGAATTGGCCGTTGCCAACATCTCAGGCTTTATCGTTAACCCGATTGAACTGACCAGGCCCGGCAACACCTACACCATTGATACGCTGCAAGCGCTGCCAAGCGAGCATGATTATTTTTGGCTGCTCGGTGCTGACCAACTGAAGAACTTCACCACTTGGCACCGCTGGCAAGATGTCGCCAGGCTGCTGACGCTAGTCGTGGCCCAACGGCCTGGCACCGAGCTTGCCATCCCCGCCGCACTGCAAGCGCAAATCGACACGGGCCAGGCCAGGGTTCGGACCTTAGGCTTTGAACCCATGGACATCTCTGCAACCGCCCTGCGCCAATCGTTTCTATCCCACCAGCCACTGACCCAGTGGCTAGACCCCAAGGTGGCGGCCTACATTACGCAGAAAAACCTTTACCAAACCGAAAGCCAACACTAAGACCACCTAGCATCGAGTAACATTGAACCCATGGACATTAAAAAACAGCAGCGCGCTGTCGTTGACGCACTCGAAGACATCAAGGCACAAAACATTCAGGTCTACAACACCGAAGAAATCACGAGCCTATTTGACCGCGTGGTGATCGCCACGGCGACGTCAAACCGCCAAACCAGGGCACTGGCCAATTCGGTTCAAGACAAAGCCCGCGAGCTCGGGATCGGTATCATCGCCACCGAAGGCCAGGAAACCGGAGAATGGGTGCTGGTAGACCTCGGTGATATCGTGGTTCACATCATGCAACCCACGATTCGCGAGTACTACAACCTTGAAGAGATCTGGGGCGGCAAGCCTGTGCGCGTCAAACTCGACGAGCCTACACCGGCCAAACGCGCGGGTAAGACAACCGGCACAGCGACCAAGAAATCTGCAAGCAAATCTGTAACGAAACCGGCAACGAAACCAGCAACGAAACCAGCAACGAAATCTACCACCAAGTCTGCCAGTAAGGTCGCTAGCAAAGCCGCCATTAAAAAAGTGACAAAAACAGCTACAAAGCCAACCAGTAAGCGTGTGGTTAAGGCCACAACTAAGACTGCCACTAAATCTGGAGCGAAGACCGCAAAAGCGCCCGTTAAAAAGGTTACAACGAAGTAGCCATGAAGCTGACGGTTGTCGTCGTTAGCCAGCGACCACCCGACTGGGCTCAAACAGCCTTTGATACCTATGCCAAGCGGCTTGGCAGTGACTGGCAGCTTGAGGTTAAAACCGTCAAGCCAGCTGATCGCCAGGCTGGCAGGACGGCCCAGCAGAACATGGCCCTCGAAGCCGAGCGAATTGAGACCGCATTAAAAGGTGCGCTTGGTGTTCGTATCGCACTCGATGAGCACGGCAAATCACTGACCACCGAAGCGTTTTTAAGTTTTATGCAAACACAGCACGAAACTCACGGTGGCGTGATTTTTATCATTGGTGGCGCCGACGGCTTGGATGCTCAATTTAAAGCCAGCTGCCCCTTAAAAATCCAGCTCTCGGCGATGACGCTGCCACATGCGATGGTCAAAGTGCTACTGGCCGAACAAATCTATCGGGCTTACTCGATTGCCACCGGACACCCCTACCACCGGACCTAATCATGTGGACCAACGAAGCCCCAGCACTCGTACTCGCATCAGCCAGTCCAAGAAGGCTGCAGCTACTCGAACAACTTCAAATCCCAGTCCGGCAACTATCACTACCTGCCCAAGCGGACGACGAGCCTCGTCTAGCCAATGAATTGGTCGTTGACTATGTCACCAGAACAGCCAAAGACAAGCTGCAACGTGCACTGGACCACTGGCGCAACAACTACCCAAATGAACGAACCCCACCCATGCTGGCAGCTGATACGACAGTGGCCATTGGCCAAACCATTCTGGGCAAACCACGGGACGCGGCTGATGCCAAACAGATACTCATGCAGTTAGCTGGGAACACGCATGATGTCTACACCGCGGTGGTTTTGCATCACAACGGACAACCGTACGAGACACTCACCCATGCCACGGTCGAGTTCACCGCGCAGTTCGCGCACTGTATCGACCAGTACATTGAAACGCAAGAACCCTTTGGAAAAGCCGGCGCCTACGCCATTCAAGGCGTGGCGGCTGCCTACATCAGCAAGGTACAAGGAAGCCATTCAGGCGTGGTTGGCTTGCCGCTGTATGAAACCGCTGAGCTACTGCGCACAGCTGGCCTATTCAAATGAGCCAGACCAAACCCGGGGTTTTCTTTTTAGTGGTTGG
>CAZLFB010000012.1:0-54221 GCA_964558695.1 uncultured Orrella sp. | reverse complement strand
TCGTGGCGTCATCACTTACCTACCGCAAACATTGCGCCGGTTCAGCGCCGCCGAACACATAGGTAACCCCTTTTTTCAGAGCGAGGAGCAGCCCCGATGCTTAAGTCACTCGAACAACTTGAATGGATATGTTTTTTTCAGCCTTGGCTTGCTTAATCCGGTGATGGACCAAGTAAGGAACAGCCCGGTTGGAATGGCCGCCGTTGCTGGTGCCCTGCAGCGGGGTGAGATCAAGAGAGGTGTGACGACTTGGTGCTCGAGAATAAATGCAAGCGCCCCCCGGACTGGCGTCAGACTGAAGGTTGGATGCGGGCTTGTTGGTGATCGTTGACCTAGGCAAAACCTCTAGGGCTGTGACCATCGGTGTTGTCGCCTTCCTTATGGGACCGTTGGCATACGCGGTCGAATTCACGCTGTATGGCATTGTTGACACGGGGGTCAGTGTCGGCAAGGTCAGCCGCGATGATATTGGTTCGGCTGGCGCATTAAATGCGTCCCAGGCAGATCTGACCACGGGTGTGTTGGTTGGCGGGTCTCGCTGGGGAATCACGGGAGCCGAAATGCTGTCACCGCAGTGGCGCACGGAATTTGTGTTGGAGGCCGGTATCGACTCTGCCAACGGGGGGGTTGAGCAAGAGGGTCGGGGCTTTGGGCGTCAGACAACCCTGAGTTTGGAGCGAATCAATCTGCTAAGGCTCGATTTGGGTCGACAAATCAATTTGGCCAGTCGCTACTTCTTAGATATGACGTTGCTTCATGGGGGCAATTCGCAGCTCGCGATCGGAACGTCTTTTGGTAACGCAAAATCACTAAGATACTCCAACCTGGTTCAAGCCCAGCTGTTTCCTACCGAAAACCTAAAGCTCGGTCTGAGCTATTCATTCAATGCACAATTGCCGGCGGTTTACGCCAGCTCAGATGGCGCACTGGTTCCGGTTGGAATGAACCAAGTGGGTTTGGGTTCCTCGGAAAAGATCAGAGTTGTTTCTGCTGGAATGCACTATCAGCGAGGCGCTTTGGATTTGGCGGCTGGCTATGACCAAGCCATCGCGCCGTCTGATGCCGTGACTGGCTTGAGCTACAAGGGGCCAAGCGCGTGGCTGGTTGGTGCGCGCTATGACTTTAAGCTCGCGGCCATCTCGTTGATCGTTGGTGAGAGTTTAAATGGTGCGTTTAATGGTCAGTTGCCAGGAACGGATTGGGCCGATAGTGGCTTGGCTACAACCACGGACAACACCTTGATTCGGTTTCAAGATGGGTATAACGCCCAGTCCGCTTTTTTGGCTATCTTGGTGCCGCTGCCTCAGCAATGGAAAGCGAGCTTGACATGGCAAGCCATGCAGCCTGTCGGCCCGCTCGGCGCGTCTGATCAAACCGCCACACAGCAAGTTTTCAGTGTCGCGTTTGTTAATGCAGTCTCCCCGCGTTTAACCGCTTATGTCTACGCGTCGATTGCGAACAATTATGCAATGGTGCGGACTGCCCGTAGCCAAGTCGCTGGTATGGGTCTAGCCTACACGTTCTAAGTCTTTGGAGCATTCATATGCCATTAAAAACAAGCAGCATCTTGATTTGTGTGGTCTGTGGCATGGTGGATGCGACTTGCTTTGTGGCGTTAGGGGGCACATTTGCTGGCTTGATGACGGGTAACTTGATTCTCATGGGCGTGTCACTAGGCGGCATATCGCATGATGTGCAGGCAGCCTTGTTTCTCTACCCATTGATTGGGTATTCATTGGGTGCTCTGTCGGCTGGGGTGATGTTTAAGATCCGCGGTTCTGATGGATCATGTCACCGAGGTCTATGGCTGGGATGGTGGATGCTGGCTGCGGCTACATTGGTTGTGTGGGTTACACCGGTCACGGCCGGATCGGCTGCAGGGTGGTTAGTCGTTGCCTTGTCATCGCTTTACATGGGCTTTCAAAGCGCAGTGCTCTATCTGGCTAAGCGGGTGACAATCACCACCAATGTGATGACATCGACATTGACAAGTTTCCTGGCAGACTATCCGGCGCAACTGGGTGCAGGTGACATCCATTGGCAAAAGTTTCTTGCCTTGCTGGGTTTTCTGCTGGGCGTCGTGATTGGGGCATCGTTAGTGACAACCGACATTCGATTTGCATTTTTATTGGCGCTGTTTCTAGCCGCGTTGGCGATCGCTGGTTTGACACGCCAGACCGGTAGCGCCATCGCAAAGTAAGTTACGGAAGTTCGAGAGGGTCGCCAACTCGACTGAGTATTAACGCGTTTACTTGTTCAAGCGCCCAGGCAATCCGATGTTTAGACAATCAAACACGGTGCCTGGTTGCTTAGTTGCTGGTAGCCTGAACAATGGCATTTAGCCAATGTCTGGTTGATGCATCAAAGTCTTTGGTTTGTTCCGGGTCATTCTGCATAAGTTGACGTGCCAGATGCTTGCCAAATTCAACTCCCCATTGGTCAAACGGGTTTAAGCCCCAAATCAGGCCTGCCACAAACACCTTGTGTTCGTACAAGGCAAGCAGTGCACCTAGCCGGCGGGCATCTAGCTTGGGCAATACGATCAGCGTTGAAGGACGTTCACCAGGGTGCACGCAGTGTTGAGCCAACCATCGGGCGTGAGGCTCTGGGTGGCGTTGTTTCAGGTCTTCGAGGGATGCTTCAGATGACCTGCCACGCCACAAGGCAGCGCGTTGCGCCAGGCAGTTGGCTAGCAGTTGCTTGTGATGCTCCAGCAGTTGATGCTCCGGCTCCAGGCAAACGATGAAATCGACCGGCGCGCCGCGTTGGCTCTGATGCAACCACTGGAAAAATGTGTGCTGGCTGTCGGTGCCAGGCATTCCCCAGACAGCGGGGCTGACTGAAACATCAATCGCGTTGCCTTGCTGGTCCACGGCCTTGCCTAATGATTCCATTTGCAGCTGCTGCAGCCATGGCACAAACTCTGTCAGTCGCGCGTCGTATGGGCAAATGACTTCCGAGGCGAAACCGAGCACGCTGGTGTTGGCGACCATGTTCAGTGCCAATTGAACCGGTGCGTTGTCTTTAATGGGGGCGTTTTGGAAATGTTGATCCATTTCTCGTGCGCCCGCTAGCAGATCCTCAAATGCCCGCCAGCCAAGACCTAACGCAATCGGCAAGCCGATGGTTGACCAGATTGAATAGCGTCCGCCCACCCAGTCCCAGAACTCAAAAATTCGCTCGGGTGCAACACCAAACTCAACGGCGGCCTTTGGATTGGCGGTTAATGCCACGACTTGCTCAAGTGGCTTTTGGATACCACCGTTCTTCAACCACTGGAGCGCCTCGCAGGCGTTGGTCATGGTCTCGGTGGTGGTAAACGACTTTGAGGCAACAATGACCAGAGTGTCGCGTGCATCCAGTCCATCGAGCGCGGCGCTGATGGCGTGTGCGTCAATGTTGGCGGCAAACCGAAGTGTGCGTCTGTTGCTAACGCCACATAGGCTATGCCAAACCATGCGCGGTCCCCAGTCACTGCCGCCGATCCCGAGGTGGACGACATTGCTGTAGCGGTTGCGCGTGTTGGCGTCATCGACAAAGCGCTTCATGCGGGCAAGTTGCTCGACAATTAACGCTTGTATGGCTTCGGGCGCTTTGCCACCTCGCAATGCAGTGTGCAGCGCGGGACGGTTTTCCGACTGGTTGACAATGCCGCCGTCAAACAAAGCTTGTCGGGTCTGCTCAAATCCCGCGTGTTGCAATAGCGCCGTGGCGGCGTGGCGCAATTCAGGGCTATCACGTTGCGCGCTGAGGTCTACCGTGAGTCGACCTGCTTCAATGATTCTCAGTTGCTCTGGGTCGGCCTGTGCTGACTGCACAGCACGCGCAAATGCCTGCCAGGCGGTACTAGACTGCAGTGCCATCTAATGTGTCCTTATCAGAACGGCAGCCGCTTATGTGGCGCCAAGGCTTGTAGTTGTGTGCGGAATTGGTCCTTGATGCGATCTAGCGCAGTGGGGGTTTCGCCTTCGAAGCGCAACACCACCACCGGCGTCGTGTTTGAAGGCCGAGCTAGCCCAAAACCATCTGCGAAATCAACCCGAATGCCGTCAATGGTTGAGACAGCCTCGGCACCCGTGAACTTTGCACTCAGTTTGAGCGCCTCAATTAGCGCAAATGGCTCGCCTTCGTTCATCTCGAGTTTAAGTTCTGGCGTACTGAAGGCGGTGGGCAGTGCTTCAAGCGCTGCCGAGGGGTCGGATTGTCGAGAAAGAATCTCCAGCAAACGAGCGCCAGTGTAAAGGCCGTCATCAAATCCGAACCAGCGTTCCTTAAAGAAAATGTGCCCGCTCATCTCGCCAGCGAGCGGGGCACCCGTTTCAGCTAACTTAGCTTTCACCAGAGAGTGTCCCGTGCGGCACATGAGTGGCTCGCCACCAGCTTGCTTGATCGCCAGAGGCAACTGCCGACTGCACTTAACATCAAACAGAATTTGGCTGGCAGGCAGGCGATCCAGTATGTCGCGTGCAAATAAAATCATTTGGCGGTCGGGCCAAATGATTTCACCGTTGCGGGTGACCACGCCCAAGCGATCGCCATCGCCATCGAACGCCAGGCCTAGTTCGCAGTCACTTTCCTGAACGGCTTTAATCAGGTCCACCAGGTTATGCGGCTCAGCGGGGTCCGGGTGGTGGTTGGGAAATTGGCCGTCTACCTCACAGAAGAGCTCTAGCACATCACAACCCAATGCCCGATAAAGGTCTGCGGCAATCACGCCTGCCACGCCATTGCCACAGTCAATGGCTATTTTCATGGGGCGCGCAAGCTTGATGTCGCCCGTGACGCGGGCGAGGTAGGCGGGCTTGATGTCGATCTGTTCCGACACGCCAGCACTAGAGGCAACCGCCTTGGGACGGATCATGTCATCGCGCAGGCCGGTGATGCTATCGCCATAAAGGGTGCTACCACCAAGCATCATTTTAAAGCCGTTGTATTGGGGTGGGTTGTGACTGCCCGTGATCGCCACACCCGAGCCCGTGCCGGATTGATGCGCGGCGAAGTAAACCAGCGGGGTTGGCACCATGCCGAGCTCGATTGTCCCCACACCACCCTCGCGGATACCGGCACTGAGCGCGGCGGCAAGGGCAGGGCTGCTTAAGCGACCATCGTAGCCGATGACGATTCTATCGACATTGGCTGATCTGGCGCGAGCGGCCAGGCTTCGACCCAGCAGGGTCGCAAACTCGGCATTCAAATCAGCGGGCACTTCTCCGCGGATATCGTAGGCTTTAAAAACGTGCTTGGGCAGTTCAGACGATGACATGGTCAATCCATAAGACTAAGAGATTTTGTGGCTATTATCGCAAATATCTGGGCGCAACTTGGTCAGTGGCGTTAAAAACGATTCGAACGCTGGCCTTTGTTGGTGAATCGCCTAAAAAGACAGCAGATGGTCAAGGGGAACGTAATGCTTGAGGACTTAATAAAAGTGGTTGGCCAGGCGAACGTGTTAACAGACGAGGCGGCTGAGCCTTATTTGGTTGACTGGCGTGGGCGGTATCGTGGCAAAGCCAGGGCGGTGGTGCGACCGGGCACCACTCAGGAAGTGGCGGCGGTGGTCAAGCTTTGTGTCAGCAACAACGTTCCGGTTGTCACGATTGGCGGCAACACTGGACTTTGTGGCGGTGCTACGCCTGACCAGTCTGGCCAGGCGGTGGTGCTGTCCACCGCGCGGCTGAACAAGGTTCGAGCCATTGACACAGACAACGACACCATCACCGTTGAAGCCGGTTGTATCTTGCAGAGTGTGCAAGAGGCGGCACGCGAGGCTGGACGTTTATTTCCCTTGAGCCTAGCCGCCGAAGGCAGCTGCACGATTGGCGGTAATCTCGCCACCAACGCCGGTGGCACGCAGGTGCTGCGCTATGGCAACGCGCGTGATCTGACGCTGGGATTAGAAGTGGTGACTGCTGAGGGAGAAATTTGGCATGGCCTGCGGGGTTTACGCAAAGACAACACAGGATATGACTTGCGCGACTTATTCGTGGGTAGTGAGGGCACTCTTGGCATCATCACGGCAGCAACGCTTAAGCTTTATCCGATGCCAGTCGCGCAGCGAACGGCCATGTTGGCGTTTGCCAGTCTTGAGGACTCCGTGACGTTTTTGTCGCGGGCGCGCCAGGGATTTGGGTCGGCGCTCACCGGGTTTGAAGTGATGGCAGGCCCTGTGTTGCAGGCGGTCGTTCGGCTTTTTACCGACCAGCGCATTCCATTTGAAGGTGAGTCAGCCAATTCTGCCTGGTTTGCCTTGCTGGAATTGTCTGACAGCGAAAGTGCCGAGCATGCGCAGGCGCGGTTCGAAGATGTGCTCGGGCAGGCCATTGAGGACGAACTATTGCTTGATGCCGCCATCGCGCAGTCAGTTGCTCAGAGCAAAGCGTTTTGGCACTTGCGTGAAAGTATTCCGTTAGCAGAAGCAGAACTTGGTAAAAGCGTTAAACATGATGTCTCTATACCGATTTCACGCATAGCCGAGTTTGTGTCCGTGACCAATGCGGCACTGCAGGCCAAGTTTCCCGGTATTCATAACGTTGTGTTTGGTCACCTTGGTGATGGCAACCTGCACTACAACGTGGCGCCAGGCGAGGGGCAAGCCGAAACGGAAGTTCTGGCCCTGCAGCCGCAGATCTATGAGTTGGTGCATGACAGTGTGGCTTCTTTTAATGGTTCAATCAGTGCCGAGCATGGCATTGGGCAGTTAAAGGTCAACGAGTTACCGCGGTATAAGTCTGAACTTGAGCTCAGGCTGATGCGTCAGATCAAGTCGGCACTCGATCCAAAAGGAATGCTTAATCCCGGCAAGGTGGTTAACGTTTAAACCGCTGACAGCGTGGGCAAAAGTACGTGGCGCGCTGTCCTTGCACGATGCGTTTGATGGCAGCACCACAGCGCTGACACGGTTTGCCTTGTTTTTCATAGACGGCTGCGTGCAGTGTGAAGTACGCGCCGGGCTCTCCGGCGGCACTCACATAGTCACGCAAAGTGCTACCGCCGCTGGCCAGAGCGTCATTGAGCGTTTGCACAATGGCGGGTACGAGTCGATGGGCTTGTGCACGGGTCAATCGACCCGCGGGCGTTTCGGGGTGTATTTTGGCGCGGTAAAGACTCTCGGAGGCGTAAATATTGCCTACCCCAACGACGAGGTGACCAGCAAGTAATGTCTGCTTGATGCTTTGGGACTTGCCTTTGACGCCTGCCAGCAGGTGTTCAGGCGTGAAGTCGTCTGTTAAAGGCTCGACCCCAAGTTCAGTCAGTCGGGGGTGGTTCAAGACCGCGCCGTCTGAGATGGGATGCCATAGAACTGATCCAAACCGGCGCGGGTCGTGATAGCGCAGACAATTGCCGTTGTCGAAGGTCCACTGCAAGTGGTCATGTGCTTGCCACATGCTGTCAGGCGCGCAGTTTCGGATCGATCCAGACATGCCAAGGTGAACGATTACCGTGCCGGCCTTGTCAAAATTCATCAAAAGGTACTTGCCTCGACGCGTGCACGCCACTAATGTGTGATTAAGTATGCAGTCGGGCAATGCGTCATCGATCGGCCAGCGGAGTCTGCGCTCGCGAATCGGCATGTTCACCAGGCGAGCGCCGACGGCAGTTTGTTCAATGCCGCATCGGGTCGTTTCAACTTCTGGCAGTTCCGGCATGGTCGGGTGCTAAGATGGTAAGTTGCTATGGCAAGTGCTCGAATTTTGCCACGATTGCCATGAGTCGGTAGGGGTTTGTGTTGAGCAAGGTGCGTCGGATGAAGCGATCGGTTCTGGTGGTGCTACTGGCACTATCTGGAACAGCTTGCGCCCATGAGTTGCCCCTGCTGGCGCAGTCCCAAGGTCACCCGCCCATTCAAGAGCTGCCAGAGCCACCCGCTGATCGAATTACGCTGAACGCGGGCGCATTGCCGCACGTGACCATGTCAGCCGATATTCTGTATCGGTTGCTTGCTGCCGAGATTGCTGTGCAGCGCGGTGCGATCCTGCCAGCGGCCAGCACGACGTTGGAGCTTGCGCGCGAGACAGCAGATCCGCGCTTGGCACAACGGGCGGTTGAACTGTACGCGGCAGTTGGCGATTTGCAGGGCGCGTTGCAAGCAGCAGAGGTCTGGGTGCTCAACGACCCAAGCGATGAAAATGCCCAGTCAACCCGGTTGGCGCTGACGGCGGCTGCAGGTAAGACCGACGGCTTGCCACAAGCACTGGCTAAAAAGATTCAAGCCACGGCTGACAAAACGGAAGCGCTCTCAAACACACTGAACGTTTTGCGCCGTGTTCAGGATCGTCAATTGGCCCTTCAGTTACTGGAACAGACGATCGAGCTCGCCCAGGTGCAAGGTACGCTGGCGGCTTACATTGCGCTTGCCGATATGGCGCAGGCCGCGGGCGACTACAACACGGCCTTGGCGCAAGCACAGAAAGCCCAGCGGTTAAAGCCTGACTCTGAAGATGCTGCCATGCGTGTGCTGGATTACGGTATGTCAGTGGACTCAACTGCGGCACTTAAAAGCGCACGCCAGTTCGCTCGTGCCTATCCCAAAGCACGTCAGCTTCGCCTAATGCTTGCTGGGCAACTGGCCGAAACGGGGGATGTTCAAGGGGCGCTGGATGAACTTGGTTTGATGTCTGCCCAGTACCCGGAAGATTTTGATTTGCTGTTTGTGCGTGCACAATTGGCGTATCAGGACAAACGGTTATCGCAGGCAAGGGAATTGTTGCGTCAATATGTTGACGTTCAGTTGCAGCGCCAGGATGCGATTGCACCCGGTGCATCGGACGCAGCAGCAGCCTTGGCTGACGCTTATCAGTTGCTGGCCCGAATTGCTCAAGACGAGGGCCAGGCTGATGAGGCCATTGCATGGCTGGGGCGGATTGAGGAGCCTTCAGCGAGATATTCGGCCAGGCTTCGACAAGCAAGCATCAGGGCTGAGCAGGGCCGCATTGACGAGGCGGTGGCCATGATCGATGCTGCGCATCCCGCAGATCAGGATGAGCAGCTGCTTGGCGTGCTGACCATGTCCCAGATTTTGCGTGATGCAAAGCTTTACGAGCAGGCCATTGAGCGTTTGCAGCAGGCGGATTTGGAGATTCTGGATTCGGTTGATATCAAGTATGAGCTTGGAATGCTCCTTGAGCGGCAGAAGCGTTACAGCGATATGGAGAAGTATCTGCGCCAGGTGATTGAGCTTGATCCTGGCTATGCTCACGCTTATAACGCGCTGGGCTATTCGATGGCTGATCGCAATGTGAGGCTCGATGAGGCGTATGAGCTCATTTATCGTGCCCACCAAATTCTGCCTGACGATCCCTACATTCTGGATAGTCTGGGATGGGTGAAGTTCCGGCAAGGTGAAAATCAGCTGGCTGAGCGGTATTTGCGGCAGGCCTTTGAGGTCAGACCCGAGGGCGAGATTGCAGCGCATCTGGGCGAGGTTCTTTGGGTCATGGGCCAGCAGGACAAGGCCAAAGAGGTTTGGCGTCAAGGTTTGGAGTTGGATGATGGTAGCCCGGCTTTGAAAGAAACCCTCGAGCGTTTTGGGGTCAGCCAGTGAGGTTGCTTGGCTGGCTTGCGCCAGTGTTGGTGGTGCTCGCGGTCACTGGCTGTGCGTCCCCTCAGCTTGAATCCCAAAACGATTTGATATTGAAGCAGCGCCAGGGTAAGTTCTCCGTGCAAACGCAAGTGCCTGATGCACCAACTGAAGCTGTCCAAGGCAATTTTGTGTGGCGTCATCTGGGCAAAGGGTGGCAGCTAGACCTTCAGAGTCCATTGGGCTCGACCTTGGCTCGCCTGACAGTATCGGCTGCCGGGGCAACGCTGGAGACGCCTGACGCACCAACGCAAAGGGCAGTGTCTGGTGAGGAGTTGCTCGCTGGCGTGCTCGGTGCGTCTGTGCCGCTAGACGTGCTTGAAGACTGGATCGATGGTCGCGTGCTAAACGAAGACAAGGTGACCAATGTGAAGCGCGATGCTCAAGGGCGCATTGTGTCGTTTAATCAGTCTGGTTGGCTGGTGAGCTTTGATCGATACGGCGAGTTTGGACCAGCCAGGGTCAGCGCACAAGGTAAACAGCAAGGTCGGCTTGTTACCCTCAGGTTGGTGGCCGACCAGCCGTTATAGCGGGAGCAGGCAACAGTGACGCTCTATGATTTGCCAGCGCCAGCCAAGTTGAATTTGTTTTTGCATGTCGTGGGCCGCAGAAACGATGGGTACCACTTACTGGAATCTCTGTTCCGACTGATTTCATTGTCTGACAGCATCACGATCGATTTGCGCCGCGATGGACAAATTTCGCGCGAAAGTGATCTGGGCATCGCTGTTAGCGAGCAAGATGACTTGACCGTCAAAGCCGCTCGATTGTTGCAGCAACGCACTGCAACGCATCTTGGTGCTCACCTCGCCGTCAAAAAACGCATCCCAGTTGGTGGTGGCCTTGGTGGTGGCTCCAGTGACGCGGCAACTGTGCTGATTGCGCTTAACCGTTTGTGGCGCACTGGTTTGAACACACAAGAGTTGGCTGGTTTGGGCCTGGTTTTAGGTGCTGATGTGCCGTTTTTCGTGTTTGGTCAGACGGCGTTTGTGCAAGGCGTGGGTGAACAGATCACACCGGTGTGTGCGCCAGATATGAGCTATCTCGTATTAAAGCCAGGTGTGGGGGTCCCGACAGCAAGGATTTTTGGGGATCGTGATTTGACACGCAACTCGGATCAAGTCAAAATATCGGACTTTTCCGGAACCGCTAGATTTGTTAAATCTAGCGAAATTAGTGCCGGCTTTGGGCGCAATGATCTTGAATCGGTTGCCTGTCGCTTGTTCCCTGCGGTTTCTGAAGGAATCGAGTGGGCAAAACGTGAGGGCTATGCGGTTCGATTGTCAGGTTCAGGCAGTTGTTTTTTTGCTGAGTTTGATCGTCCCGAAGATGCCGAATTGGCGCGAGACGCTTTGACGGCTAAAATGGCGCAGTTCGGTAACGGCAGTGATGCAGTAATCGAAGAGGTTTTTGCTTGCGATGGGTTGCCACAGCATCCGCTCAGGCATTGGCTAAAAGATTAATTGGGGAGTCGCCAAGTTGGTTAAGGCACCGGATTTTGATTCCGGCATGCGAAGGTTCGAATCCTTCCTCCCCAGCCAACGACGAAGCTGTTGAACAAATGCGCGTCCAAGTGGCGTGTTTCAGCAGCTTTTTCTTTCCAGCGATGCTTTCACCATGACCCCTGAAAGTTTCATGATCTTCACCGGCACGGCAAACACACGTTTGGCCGTGGACGTGGTGAATCATTTGGATATGTCCCTAGGAAAAATGTCGGTTGGCCGATTTTCCGATGGCGAAGTCATGGTTGAAGTCAACGAGAACGTTCGCGGTAAGGACGTCTTCGTGTTGCAGCCAACCTGCGCCCCAACCAACGACAACCTGATGGAAGTGATGGTGATGGTGGACGCGCTGCGCCGTGCGTCCGCTGGTCGAATCACGGCAGCAATCCCTTATTTTGGATATGCACGCCAGGACCGTCGTCCGCGTTCGGCTCGAGTGGCGATTTCGGCCAAGGTCGTGGCCAACATGTTCCAGGTGGTGGGTGTCGATCGCGTGCTGACCATGGATTTGCACGCAGATCAGATTCAAGGTTTTTTTGATATTCCGGTGGACAATATTTATGCCGGTCCGATTTTGCTTGGTGATATTTGGCGTCGGAATTTGTCCAACCTCGTGGTGGTGTCACCGGACATCGGTGGTGTTGTGCGGGCTCGTGCACTGGCCAAGCAGCTTGAAGCCGATTTGGCGATTATTGACAAGCGTCGTCCGCGCGCCAATGTCTCTGAGGTGATGAATATCATCGGTGATGTGGATGGCCGCACCTGTGTGATCATGGACGACATGGTCGACACCGCTGGAACCCTTTGCAAGGCTGCCCAAGCATTGAAGGAGCGTGGTGCCGGCGCTGTTTACGCTTATTGCACGCACGCCGTTTTATCCGGTGGTGCGGTGGAACGAATTGCCGTCTCGGAGCTCGATGAGCTGGTGGTGACTGATTCGATTCCATTGTCGGAGGCGGCCATGGCCTGCGGAAAGATTCGACAGTTGTCCTGTGCGGCACTCTTGGGTGAGACGATTTTGCGCATTTCCCATGCCGAGTCTGTTAGCTCGTTGTTTGTGGATTAATCAATTGATTTTGTGATGTCGTTGTACATCATGGCTAGGATCGGGTTGTCTGTTGGTCGCGACAGGTAACCGATGCTTGAGCTGATTGTCAGCTTAAGTTAATGACGGGCGAGAGCCTTATTTTGGAGTTAAAAATGGAATTTAATGCAACCTCACGGAGCCTTCAGGGAACGAGTGCGAGCCGCCGCCTGCGCCGTGCGGGTCGAGTGCCTGCCATCGTGTATGGAGGCCAGGAGCCGCCACTGAACATTGAAGTTGATCACAACGAGATTTACCACGCCTTGCGTAAAGAGCAGTTTCACGCATCCGTGCTCGATATGAAGCTTGACAGCAAGAAGCACTCAGTGCTGTTGCGTGCTGTTCAATGGCACCCCTATAAGCAGCAAGTGCTGCATATCGACTTTCAGCGTGTGGACGCCAAGAAGGTCCTGCACACCAAAGTGCCTTTGCACTTCATCAATGCAGAGAGCTCGCCGGCTGTCAAATTGAGTGCAGCCATCATTTCGCATGTCATGACTGAGATTGAAATCGAATGTTTGCCAGCTAACTTGCCCCAGTTTATCGAGGTTGATCTCTCTACTGTCGTGGCAGGTCAGTCGATTCACGTCAATGACATCAAGTTGCCGGTGGGCGTGAAGTATTTGTCTCATGGTGGCGAGGACAACCCCTTGGTGGCATCGGCTACCGTGCCGGCTGCCCTGCGCGGTGAAGAGGCAGCTGATGATGCAACACCTAGCGAAGGCTAATCAGGCTAGTTTGGGCTGAGAGGTTCAGCCTGCCCAAGCCCCGTCGATGTTAAAGTCGACGGGGCTTTGTTTTAGAACGTGGGCTTTGCGACTCACTTGTTTTTGTGTACAGGCATACTTCATGGCAACCGAACCTATTTCTCTCGTGGTTGGCCTAGGTAACCCCGGCAACCAATATGAACGAACTCGGCACAATGCCGGATTCTGGATGGTTGAGCGCTGGGCGCAAAAACTCAATGCGAGTTTCCAGCCGGACAAGTCTTTCTTTGGGGAAGTGGCTAAGGCCAGATGGCAAGGCAGGCAGATATGGCTTTTAAAGCCCACCACTTACATGAACCGGTCTGGCCAGTCAGTCGGTGCGCTCGCGCGCTTCTACAAGATCGCACTCTCCGACACGCTGGTCGTACATGATGAACTTGATTTGTTGCCTGGCCAAGTGCGCCTGAAATATGGCGGTGGCCACGCGGGACATAATGGTTTGCGTGATATTCAGTCGGTCATGGGTGAACCCAATTTCTGGCGTCTTCGCATCGGTATCGGCCATCCACGAGCCTTAGGCCTAAATCAAGGTGTGGCTGATTTCGTGTTGCACCAACCGTCGCAAGTTGACCAGCAGCTTATTGACAAGGTGCTAGACCGCTGCGATCAGGCGATGCCGCTTTTGTTAGCAGCCGACATGAACCGCGCCATGGCGCAACTACATCGCGATGATGAGCCAGCAAAGCCAGCCTAAGCAGCCACGTCGGATGACGTGGCTAGACGAGTGGTACGACTTCTGGGCGTTCGTGAAGCGCCCGCGGTTTGCACCACGCTGTCGTCAGGTTAGGCCACAAACCGCATGGCTGCTTGACTGGTTGCCCGGCATTGGTCCGATGCGTTTGTTGGGCTGGGCTGCCATTCTTTGGGGCATTAACCTCTTTTTGTTTGGACCCATCGTTATCAGCATTTCCAAGCAGGCGGGCGCCACGCACGCGGTTGATCCTGCCAATTTGCCATGGCTGTTGGCGCTGGTTTGGGCACCGCTGGTTGAAGAGATGCTGTTTCGATACGGGCTTCGTCGTCCAGGCATCGCTTTGTGGCTAGTGCCCTTAATGGTGCTGGCTTTATGGCTTAAACCCGGCATTGGGCAGAGTTTGATTTTTGTGTTGGTGATATTGGCGCTATACCGGGTGACCAGTGCCAATCCGATGCCTGGTGTGATGGCCCGTCAATGGCTAAGGTTTTACCGGCGCTGGTTCTGGCTGGTATTTCATTTGTCAGTGTTGATATTTGCTTCGCTGCATCTTTTTAACTTCACGTTCACCTCGGCACAGTGGTGGATGTTGCCGGCTTTAATGCTGCCGCAGTGGTTTACCGGCCTAGTGTTAGGGTGGATTCGGGTAATGCGGGGTATCGGTGCAGCCATGCTGCTACATGCGTTGTTTAATTTTGGGCCGCTGATGGCGGCTTGGTTGGCGATGCGTTGGTTGCAGAGTGCGGGACTGGCTTAAGACTTTATCGGGAAAGCAACCCCCCGGTGGCGGTTACACTTGCGTTTCGTTTGATTTGAACTGGAATTGTTATGGCACTGCAATGTGGCATCGTTGGTCTGCCCAACGTTGGCAAGTCAACCCTCTTTAATGCACTCACCAAGGCTGGCATCGCGGCAGAGAACTACCCGTTCTGCACGATTGAGCCCAATGTCGGTGTGGTCGAAGTGCCTGACTCCCGACTGAATCAACTGGCAGATATCGTTAAGCCTGAGCGCATCTTGCCGGCTACGGTCGAGTTTGTGGACATTGCTGGCTTAGTGGCGGGCGCGAGCCAGGGCGAGGGTTTGGGAAATCAATTTCTCTCCCATATTCGCGAAACCGATGCCATCATCAATGTTGTACGGTGTTTTGAGGATGACAATGTGATCCATGTCGCGGGGCGAGTGGATCCGATTGCCGATATTGAAGTGATTGAAACCGAGCTTTGTCTGGCAGACATGCAAACGGCAGAGAAGGGCTTGCACCGCCATCAAAAAACTGCCCGCTCTGGTGACAAGGAGGCGCAGAAGCTAGTTGTCATTCTTGAGCAAGTCGTGGCGCATTTGAATAACACCAAGCCAATTCGAACCCTGCCGTTGTCTAAAGAAGATCGGGCATTGATTGCGCCGTTGTGCTTCATCACTGCCAAGCCGGCCATGTATGTAGGCAACGTCAACGACAATGGCTTTGACAACAATCCCTTGCTGCAAAAGCTTGAGGCTTATGCGCTCGAGCGACAGGCGCCGGTGGTTGCCATCTGTGCATCAATCGAGGCGGAGATTGCTGACCTGTCCGACGAGGACAAGACCGTGTTTCTGGCAGACATGGGTATGCAAGAGCCTGGCTTGAACCGACTGATTCGCGCAGCATTCAAACTGCTGGGCTTGCAGACTTATTTCACCGCGGGTGTCAAAGAAGTCCGTGCATGGACGGTGCCAATCGGGGCGACAGCACCTCAGGCCGCTGGCGTGATTCACACAGATTTTGAGCGTGGATTTATCCGGGCGCAAACCATTGCGTTTGATGACTATATCGGCTGCGGCAGTGAGCAAGCTGCCAAAGAGGCGGGCAAGTTACGTGCTGAAGGCAAAGAGTATGTTGTCCAAGACGGGGATGTCATGAACTTTTTGTTTAACGTCTGATCGAAGCGCACCAACGAACCTGTCTCCGTGCCCGTTGGTTGAAAATCGATAACCAGAGAAATTGCGCCCCTCTTGCTTGTCAATGATGAAAGTAAACTTCGTGTTAGCGAATTTCACTTCTTCAGCGTTGGTCGTCCCGTGGTGTGGGTTGACACCCAGAACAGCCACATTGGCCACACCAACCCAGGTGCCGACCAAGTTTAATTGGTCATTTGCGAAAGCAGCGCTTGATACTGAGCCTGCGAGTAGCAAGCAGGCCAGTGATTTGGTGTAGTGCATTTGTTTTCCTTGATAGTGACAGTCGATCGGGCGGGTTAGCAGTGTGCAGCCCTATGAAACCGATTAGCACTCGCTTTATTGTTGGTTTCGAATTCCCTTGTCAGGGAACAAGATTTGGGTAGCGAGTCCCCGAGCGTGTCGTGCCTCTTGCCTTAACCACTTCTGAAGCTAACACATAAATCAATACCGGAATCCGCCCGATGTTCCAAGTCAGGGAGATTGAGCCAGTTTTTGCGGAGATGGGTTTTAGCCTTCAGATTGGGCCCGCGAGGGGCTTTCAGCTTTCTCTGTCGAACTCTGCCATGTCAAACAAATGCCCACCACGGCTGCCCTTGGTCATCAGATAGCCACGATTGTGACGATTGGCAGGAAAGACATGAGCGACACGCTCAACTACGTTCACGCCCAAGCGGCTCAACGCGTTGACTTTGCGGGGGTTGTTGGTTAACACCCGGACTTGCCGGACATTGAGGTGTTTGAGCATTTGTACGGCAGGCATGTAGTCGCGCTCATCCTCTTCAAACCCAAGGTCAAAGTTGGCGTCGACCGTATCAAGGCCAGCGTCTTGCAGTTGGTAGGCACGCAGCTTATTGATTAGACCAATGCCACGGCCTTCTTGAGCGAGGTACAGCAGAATCCCGCCTTGGGTGGCGCCCATCAATGAAATCGCCCCACGCAGCTGGCTGCCGCAATCGCAGCGCAACGACCCTAACAGGTCACCGGTGAAGCATTCGGAGTGCAGACGAATGAGTACTGGTTGATTTAAGTCCGGCTTGCCAACGATGATGGCCAGATGTTCGGTGCCGCCATCTTGCGGCCGAAATGCGACGATCTGAACATCCTCTGCGTCTTCAAGGGGTACGCGCGCCCGGCTGACAACGTGCAGCGACTCGCGCTGCTCCGAGATGCCGGCGCGGATATCGGCTTCGGTGATGCGTACCGCATCCGTAATTTGGCCATCGCCAATCGGCACGACGATACAGGCCGGTAGCAGGCCAGCATGCTTGTGCAAAAGCACTGACGCACCATCGATAAGATCACCCGCGTCAATTTCCCAGCTGCCGGTGTCGTCGCGCTCAGACGCTTGCAATGCAAACGTTGGGTCAACCAGTTCGAGCAGCGTCCTCGCATCAACTGGCTTTGTTGGCTTCAACTGATATACAGAATCTTGTGCGTCTACCTCGAATCCAATTCGCACCGCACGTTGGCCCGTGATCACCAAGCGCCAGCCGGTGGCTTGGCCGACTTGAAGGCTATCGAGGATTTGCTGTGTCACGGCTTCAGCGGCGATAATAGCGTACTGGCCGGACGTGCTTTGAATTACCAGTGTGTCACCTCGTCGCAACTCGTGTGCAGCGCGATCTACTTTGGACAAGGCACTAGAGATCCCAAGAACGGGATCCAGATTAGCAAGGGGTGAGTTCATTTAGCGCGTTTCGCAAACACAGGTTAGACAGTGACTCGGGGTTGATGTGTAATGTAACCACGAAGTAGCGATAGTGTAGCCGAGCCTTAACATGTTCGGCACGTTGCCAACATCTGACATTTGTGGTGTTGTGGTTTTGTTGCAATGGAAACTCCAGAAACAATGACATGGTCTGCTAGCCAGCTAACGCCTGGCCGAGATGGTTTAACCCTGGTTGGGCAGCTAGGCCAGTCGCTTGACGGCCAGATTGCCACCGCCACGGGTCAGTCGAAATACATCAATGGCCAGGGGGGACTGGTTCATCTGCATCAGCTTCGGGCGTGGGCAGATGTTGTCGTCATTGGCGTGGGCACGCTGGTGGCCGATAACCCCAAGCTCAATGTGCGGTTGGTTGCGGGAAGCAGCCCAGCACGTTTGGTACTTGACCCATCAGCGCGTTCACCGGCCGATGCGGTTTGTCTGGTCGACCAATCGGTGCGCCGGATTGTGCTGACGGCACCTGATGCTAAGGGCGTGGCCTGGCCCCCAGGGGTTGAGCAACTCGCGTTTGAGGGCTTTACCCAGAACGGGCAAATTGATATGCAGCAACTCCGGCAATGGATGGCCAGCCAGGGATGGCGTCACGTTCTGGTTGAGGGAGGCGCCACCACGCTGAGTCGGTTTTTAGAGGCGGGCGCGCTGGACTACCTGCACCTGATTACATCGCCATTGCTGCTTGGACCTGGGGTTGCCGGCGTGCGGGCGCCCGGTTTGGCCCGTTTGGTCGACGTGCGGCGCTTCAAAGCGAGTTCCTATGGCTTGGGTCAGGACGTGTTAATTGAGTGTGCTTTTTGCTGAGATGGCATGTGCAAATTTGAGGCCTGACGCCTGCCAGTTTGGCAATTGCTGCGCATGCTCTCGCGCCGCTTGACGCATCGTTTGGCGCAGATCATGGTCTGAAATGAGCGTTCTAAGTGTTGCTGCCAATGTGTCGGCATCGTCTACCGGCACGATTTTTGCAGCCGGTGTGGCTAGGGTCTGAGCCGCTGCACCCCCGTCGGTGCCAACGACAGGAAGCCCCCAAGCCAACGCTTCGGTGTATGCCATACCGTAACCCTCGTAGCGCGAGGCCAGCACAAAGAGATCGGCCTGCTCGTATTGCTGAGCCAGCAGGTGGGTCGCAAGTGCGCCGACTAGCTTGACTTTGGAGGTCATGTTGAAGTGTCTGATCAAGTGGTTGATCTCACTGGTGCAAGCGGGTGAGCGTTCTTGATCGCCAACAATGGTTAGTTGCCAGTCAAGTTCGGCAAGGGTGCCGAGCGCCTTGATCAAAACATCAAACCCTTTGCGTGCAACAAGCGCGCCAACCGAGAGCAGTCTGACGGGGTCTTGGGGCAGTCTTTGTGTGAACGGATTTGATAAGAGGTGAGCTGGGTGGTCAACACCAGGCTCAACGACACTGATTTTCAGTGCTGGAACATTGAATTGTTCGATGAGTGTTTGCTGTGTTACCCGACTCGTGACGATGATGTGGTCTGCATACTTCAGTGCCGCTTGCTCGCTTTCATGTAGCTCGTAGGCCAAATCGGCTTCGATACCAGACTCAAGCGCCAAGGGATGATGCACCAGGGCGACAAAGGGTCGCTTTGCTCGGATGGCTTTGGCGTATGGGCCCAAGGCACCCAATGCCAGGCCGTCGATCACAAGGGTATGGTTTGGGTCAACGTTCGCAAGGCGTTCGCATGTGCTTTGTTTGATTTGCTCGTTGACGTTGGGGAAACGGGGATCGAGACTGAGTTTGTGGGTGACCCAGCCAAGCGCCGCTAGCTCTGCCAGTATGCGCTTGTCATAGAGGTAGCCACCGGTGAGCGTGTCTAAATCACCGGGATAGGCCAGCGTTAATTGGCTGGCCACAACCGTGCTTCGTAGGAGGCGCGGGCTACATGCGATTCAGCAATTTCGATTCGAATGGAATGCAATTGCCGACCTTCACGACCAAGCTCACCTGCGCGCGCCGCTTTGGCCAGACCATCAAACAAATACTTGGTCAGGAATTCGGTGGTCGTGTTCTGCCCCTTAAAAGCGGGCTCTTCATCGAGGTTTTTATAGTTCAGGGGCACCAGCAGGGATTTGAGCACCTCATGTGCCCGACCGATATCGATGACAATGGCGTTCTCATCGAGGGTTTCTGCATAGACGGCGGCATCGATCACAAAAGTGGCACCGTGCAGTTTCTGGGCTGGGCCAAACACTTCGCCTTTAAACGAGTGAGCAATCATGATGTGGTCGCGAACTTCAACAGCGTACATGGTGGTTCCTTAAGCGTAGTCAATCAATTGGCAAAGGCGCGGCTGCGTCTGGCCGAAAATTTTGGGTATTTCTTCAGGCAGTGATTTGAAGTTCACTGCTGGCTCGAGCAGGCAGTCTAGTCTCGGATCGGCAAGTAAATCGAGCGCCGCATGCAGCCGGCGGTTGTAGCTCCAGCGCGCGTGATGGGTTTGCTCGATATGGCCTACCTGACAGGATTGCAGCCTGAGTTGTTGGCTATGGAAGGCACCGCCAAGCTCAACGCTGACCGCACGACTGCCATACCAGCTCAGCTCGACCACGGTTGCCTCATTGCCAGCAAGGGACAGCGCAGTTTGTAAACCAGCAGGATGGCCGCTGGCATGAAACACCACATCGCAGTTGCCAAGACTGTGCGCATCTTGCGCATATTGAATGCCTAGGGTTTTGCAGGGATGAGCTCGTGCTTGCGATGGGTCGACCAGCGTGACCTTTGCGCCGGGTAACTGGCTGCATAGATAAGCCACCAGTAGGCCGACCACGCCGCCACCGACGATGACCACGTTGTCGGCAGGCCCCGGTTTGCCGGTCCAGACGGCGTTTAAAGCGGTTTCCATGTTGGCGGCCAGCGTTGCCCGTTGCGCGGTGACGTTTGCGGGCACTTCGGCGAGCATCTGAAAGGGTGCATCAAACACGGTTTGATGGGGTGCCAGACAAAAAACCGTTTTGTTTAGCCAGTGAGTCGGGCCGTCGATGACTCGGCCCACGTTGCAATAGCCATAGGTGACCGGAAAGGGAAACTTGCCTGCCATCAGGGGGGTTGCCATGCGACCGTATTCGCTCGGGGGCACGCTTGCTTCGAAAACCAGGGACTCGGTACCACGACTAATGGCACTGAAAATCGTTTGAATCCGGCAATGATCCTGGGCTAGCGCAGAAAGATCGGCTGGCCCAATCCGAACGACTTTGGGGCCAACGTACCAAAGCGCAAGCGGTTGCCCAGAAGGGTGGGTGGTGACAGCCAAAGTAAAAATCCCGTACGAAAACCTAAAAATTGTGCATCACTGACAGGTGACGTTGTCTTATACTAACGATTGCAACTGAATTGTAGGGCAGACGCCAGCGTTAGCGGACTGGCGATGCCGGGGTGCGGTGAAATATTTTTTACCGATCAGACCCCATCTCTCCTTTCCGTGACCCTTTACTTTTGGAAGAACTCACATGACGCGACGCCGTGTCTTGTTTGTGTTGCTGGTCGCCTTGTCTGTTGTGGGGTCAACCTGGTTGATGGCGCTTGCGCTTGCACCGGGTGGCTGGTCACTGCTCGATGTGGTGGCGATGGTGGCCTTTGTTGTCGTGATGCCATGGCTTGCGGTTGGATTCGGTAACGCAGCGATCGGATTTTTACTCGATATTTTTTCGGCGGATCCATTGAGAAGTACCAATCCGCTGGCCGTTGGCGTGGATCTGAATGCTGAAGTTCGATCATCGACAGCGCTGCTGCTGTGTATTCGAAATGAAATGCCGGCGCGCCTGGTTCGCAATCTAGACGCCCTGGCCCGTGGCCTGATGGCGGGTAAAGACGCGAGCCAGTTTCACGTCTATGTGTTGAGTGACACGACTGATCCTCAAATCGCTGAGCGAGAGGTCGTCGCCTTTGAACAGCTTGCACAAGACTGGCAATCGGGTTTGACGCTCACCTACCGCCGTCGTACTGACAACCGTGGCTTTAAGGCAGGCAACATTCAGGACTTTTGTGAGCGCTGGGGAGCCAACCATGAGTTCGCGCTGGTGTTGGATGCAGACAGTCTGATGAGTGGGCGTGCGGTGCGCCGGCTCGTGCTGACGATGCAGGCAAATCCACAGCTGGGTATTTTGCAAGGGTTGGTGGTTGGTATGCCAGCCACGAGCGCGTTCACTCGATTGTTCCAGTTTGGGATGAGGCTGGGTATGCGTTCTTACACGCTGGGCAGTGCCTGGTGGCAAGGCGATTGTGGTCCTTATTGGGGCCATAACGCGGTTTTGCGTTTAGCACCCTTTATGCGTGACTGCCAGTTGCCGGTCTTTGTTGATCGCAAGGGTAAACAGACGCATATCCTCAGTCACGATCAGGTCGAGGCGGTGTTGATGCGTCGCGCAGGTTTCGAGGTTCGGGTCTATCCGTTTGAAGATGAAAGTTTTGAGGAAAACCCACCCAACCTCATCGACTTTGTGGCCAGAGACTTGCGTTGGTGTGCCGGCAATATGCAGTATTGGCGCCTTTTGACGCTGCCGGGCTTGAAAGTGACCAGCCGCGTACAGCTGGTGCTGGCCATGCTGATGTTCGTTGGTGCGCCAGCGTGGTTTGTTTTACTTGGCACGCTTGGATGGTCAGTACATCAATCGTCCCTGCACGAGGTTTTCGATGTGCCGGCCTTGGCGACCTTGCTTTGGGTGGTGATCACCATGGCGATGCTGCCCAAGCTTGCCGCCGGCTTGTCGGTGTTGTTGCGCGCTCGAGCTCGCCGCTCGTTTGGCGGTGGCTTTCGGTTCTTATTTGGCTTTTTGGTTGAGTCGCTGTTCTCTTTGCTGATCACGCCAGTCTTGTGGGTGTCTCAAACGGTCTTGCTCATTGGGTTGCCGTTCGGCAAACGAATGACGTGGGCGGCGCAAAATCGTGATGAGCAACAGATCTCTTGGCATTTGGCGCTTCGAGCCTTTGGCTTGCATACGGCCATTGGCCTGCTGCTGGGCTGGCTCTGGATCGAGTGGCATGAGCCGGCTACTTGGTGGATTGCTTATTTCATTGGCGGCCTGTGGGTTTGCGTGCCGGTGGCAGTGCTGACGTCGTGGCCAGCTCTTGGACAGGCTCTAACCCGCTGGCGCTTAGCAGGCATTCCACAAGAATTCATTGGAGACGGTTTTTTAAGTCACTTGACCGCTCAATCCCTACTCAAAAGCAATGCGGCCATGGCGTCGGGCACATCGCTTGAGAGCGGCCAATAGCCCATGGGGTTTTTGGCCTTGTACCGTCGTGTCTTTGCTCTCTTGGGGCATGATAAGCGCACTGCCTATTGGTTGATGCTGGCTAATTTTTTTCTGGTCGGGGCATTGCTGGCTGAGCCGATTTTGTTTGGCAGGGTCATTGATGCCCTAACGCAGTTAAGCAACTCAGCTGGCCATGCCGATCAAAACATCTGGTCGGCCGTGACACCCTTGTTAATCATTTGGGTTGCGTTTGGATTGTTCGCCATTGTTTGTGCGGCATTGATTGCACTGTATGCAGATCGCCTGGCCCATCACCGTCGGCATGTGGTTTTGCGGGATTACTTCGAGCACGTGTTGCAGTTGCCCGCGCATCATCGGCATACCCAACACTCTGGCCGTCTCATGAAAATTATGTTGCAAGGCACTGACGCCCTCTGGGCGTTGTGGCTTGGTTTTTTTCGAGATTACTTTGCCGCTTTTGTGGCAGTGGTTGTGCTCATGCCAGTGGCGTTTTATTTGAACGCAGTCATGGCAAGCCTGTTGTTGTTGCTTTGCTTGCTCTTTGTGTTTCTGACTCGTTTGATTTTGCGGAAGACGGATCGTCTGCAGCAATCGGTCGAAGGTCATTATTCCGATATGGCTGAGCATGTTGCAGACAGTCTTGGCAATGTTGCCTTGATCCAGAGTTTTGCGCGCGTCAGAGATGAAGTCGACAAACTCAAGCACTTGAGTCATCAAGTTATCGGTGCGCAGTTCCCGGCTTTGTCTTGGTGGGCGCTTGTCAATATCTTGACGCGCTCAGCCACGACCTTGACTGTACTGGCCATGCTGGGTCTGGGTCTTTGGCTGTTTAGCGAGCAACGAATTTCCATCGGTGAAATAGTTACTTTTATTGGTTTTGCGGGGCTAATCATTGGTCGGCTTGAGCAGTCCGTGAGCTTTGCTAACCGGCTTTCTGTTGAAGCACCAAAGTTGCGTGAATTTTTTGAGGTACTGCAAACCGAGCCGCAGGTCATCGAGGTCGATGGGGCGAGTGACCCTGGCCGATTCCATGGTTCGATTGAGTTTAGGGGCGTGGATTACAGCTACCCAGGCGCGTCTGCTGCGGCACTCACCGACTTCAACCTTAACGTGCAGGCTGGCCAAACCATTGCCTTTGTCGGCCCATCGGGTGCGGGTAAATCAACGGCCTTGGCGTTACTGTGCCGCTTGTTTGATCCCTTGGCGGGGGAGATTTTGATTGATGGCCATGATGTTCGCCATCTCAAGCTCGATGCCTTGCGCCGCAATATTGGTGTCGTGTTTCAGGAAAACTTGCTCTTTAATCGCAGTGTGGAAGATAACTTGCGCATTGGTAAACCGGATGCGACACCAGAGCAATTGCGCCTGGCCGCCCGCGATGCTTGTGCATTGGATTTCATTGAGGCATCGCCGCAGGGTTTTGCCAGTCAGGTTGGTGAGCGGGGTCGGTTCTTATCGGGTGGCCAGCGTCAGCGGTTAGCGATTGCGCGGGTGCTATTGAAAGACCCCGCTATTTTGGTGCTTGATGAGGCAACGAGTGCGCTCGATGCTCAGACTGAATTTGCCGTTCAGCAGGCCATGCAGCGTGTGCGCGAAGGTCGTACAACACTGGTGATTGCCCACCGGCTTTCAACGATTCGTCACGCCGATCAGATCGTTTACATGGCGCAGGGTCGGATTGTGGAGATGGGCAGCTTTGATGAGTTGCTAAGCAAGCGTGGTTTGTTTGCGCAGATGGTGCAGACACAGTTTGATCGCCAGGAGAGAATTGATGGGTGAGTTTTCTGCGCAATGGCTAAGCCTGCGCGAACCAGTGGATCATGCTTCACGCAGTACGCGCGTACAGGATGTGATGCTGGCCGATCTGCGTGCTCGTCACGGCGATGAATTGAGCGGATTGCGCTTGCTCGATTTGGGCTGTGGTTCAGGCTCGAACTTACGCGCGATTGCGCCTTTGCTGGGTGACGGGCAGCACTGGACGCTAGTGGATTACGACCAGGCCTTGTTGACGGCTGCTCGGCAAGCACTGAAGTCCTGGGCTGATGAGGTGGTGTCAGAGCAAGTTGACTCTTTGCACATGATTTGTGGCGGGGCCCAAGTGCAGGTTGAGTTTCGTGAGGCGGACTTGGCGCGTGACGTAGAGTCCGTGTTGGCGGTGCCAGCTGATCTGGTGACGGCGTCAGCACTGTTTGACTTGGTGTCATCTGACTGGGTGGATCGGTTTTGCCGAGCCTTGCCTGTGCCGCTATATGCGGTCTTGAGTTTCGATGGTCAGATGTCCTGGGCACCCGAACATCCGCTGGACAGCGACGTGGTGTTGGCTTTCGCTGCTCATCAAGCCACTGATAAAGGTTTCGGGTCTGCTCTTGGTCCAAACTCTGGTCAGTATTTGAGCCAAGGCTTGCGCAGCAATGGCTTGGATGTCACGATGGACAAAAGCCCTTGGGTAGTAGATGAATTGCCGTCAGCCTTTCACGACATGCTGATTGATGGCATTGCACAGGCCGTGTCGGAGACTGACCGTTTCACCGTGGAGCAGGTAGAGGGTTGGTTGCATGCCCATCGCTCAGCTTTGCGCTGCATCATAGGGCACGATGATCTTTATGCCAGTAGGCCCGGATTGCGTTAAAGTTTTGTATGTTCAAAACTTTTGCGCGCGTCGCGCTCATCTTACTTGGCTTATTTTTTCTGCTGATTGCAGCGCTAGTCATATTGCTGCAAACGCCGATGGCGGGGTCATTGGTAGAGAATCGTCTACGAGCTTGGGTGCATCCAGCCTTGCAAGTCAACGGGAAGGTGGGGGTTACCTTTCTGCCACGCTTTGGCCTTGATCTGCAGGACATCACGATTCCTAGTCAGGCAGGCACTCACCCGGCCGTTTCCATCAGACGAGTGCAGTGGCAGGCTGCTTGGCAGCCATTGTTTGATCGTACGCTCTCGCTTGAAAGCCTTTACATAGAAGGTGTTGAAGCATTTCGTTCGGGTCCGACTTGGGCGTTATTTATGTCCGAAGTCAGCCAGGTACCACTGGTTGATGCCAGTCAGTGGTTCGATTGGTTTGGTCGCAAACCGCGTGTGGATGAAACTTGGCGTGTCATTGTCAGGCAAGCCCTGGTCGAGGATGTTGCGGTATTCGGCACCGATGGTGACGCGCAGCAAGTGCAGCTGGCCACGCTCAAGCAGCTAGAGATCATGGCCGATGGTAGTTGGCCCAAGCTCGCAAGCAGCCGGGCAAAGGTCGGATTTAGGCAGCTGATGGTCAATGATGCTGATGCATTCGGGCACACGCCCGCTTTGCTGGAGCAACTGGGCATCGCGACTAATGGCACTTGGGATGTGATGGCGATGGACAGTCAGTGGCAACTTGAAAGCCAGGACTTGCTGCGTTTGACCGCATTTGAGGCCAATGGCGCTTGGGGAGCACTGCTGGCCTCGGATGGAACCATTGAGCTTGCAACAGGACAGATGGCGATTCCAATGCGTGCCACTTTGACCAATGCACCCAAATTTAGGAGTCGTGCATTGGAGATCAACGTGCGTCAGTCGCAAATGCAGTTTGAGCTGACCGGGACATTTAACAACCCTGGTGTGCAGTGGTTAAATCAGCGACGCTAAAGTCGCGGATATTTCTTATTGAACTTATGTCGGCTTGTTGATGAATACACTATCTGGATTTGAATTGATCGTTGGCTGTCCAGCGGTTAGCCACGAGGATGCAGCTCGGTTTGAGAGACGCTGGCTTCTGGTAGATGAGAATTTTGTCTGGCACCCGGATCAATTCACTCAAAAGCTATCAACCGTGCAGATCAGCATCAGTTTTGGCAACATGGTTCTGCGTGCGCCAGGCATGTTGCGACTCGATCTGCCCATGGATGTTATCGAAGACGATGACAGTGTTTGCCGTGAGGCGAATTTGGACAAGCAGGTCGTCAAGGTGGTTGATGAGGGTGACTTGGCCGCGGTCTGGTTTAGTAACGTCGTTGGCAAACCTTGCCGTTTGGTCAAAATCCACCCAAACGAGCCAATGCCTGTGTTTTAGCAGTTGCTGCCACAAAAGGCTTTATGGGGTGGGCGACTTTTTGGCTGTGAGCGTGCGGTACTTGGCCATCAGCGTTTCCTGGCCTTCCTTAAACTCAGGGTGTAGCTCGATGCATTCGACTGGGCAGACTACTGTGCACTGAGGCTCGTCGAAGTGGCCAACGCATTCGGTGCACGACATCGGATCGATGATGTAAAAGTCCTCACCCATCGAGATGGCATCGTTGGGGCACTCCGGTTCACAAACATCGCAATTGATGCACTCTTCAGTGATGCGTAGCGCCATGGTAATTGCCTCAGCGGTGTTAGTGTGATGCTTGGTGCTCGTGCCGATTGCCTATGACCTATTACCTATTGCCCGTGTGGCCACGACTGCTCTAGTCGCTCCTTGGCCTTGGCTTGCAGCCAGCGCTCTACTGACGGAAATACAAATTTACTCACATCGCCACCAAAAAGAGCAATTTCCCGCACGATGGTGCCGGAAATGAACTGATATTGGTCTGATGGCGTCATGAAAAGCGTCTCGACTTCTGGCAAGAGATGACGATTCATGCCGGCCATCTGGAATTCGTACTCAAAATCCGACACGGCTCTGAGCCCGCGCACAATGACCCGGCCGCCTTGTTCACGCACAAAATCTTTAAGAAGCCCCGCAAAACTATCAACCCGCACATTGGGGTAGTGCCCGAGCACTTCGCGAGCGATATCGACCCGTTCTTGCACGGTAAAGAATGGATTCTTGGCGCGACTGTGGGCGACACCCACCACGACTTCGTCAAATAGGCCTGCAGCACGCCGAACGAGGTCCTCGTGGCCGCGGGTCAATGGATCGAATGTTCCGGGATAAATGGCGGTGATCATGTGGTTGCTTTGCGCTGAAACAGTTGATAGTGTACGGCACCTGCGCGTCCTTGACGCAGTGCAATATAACCTTCTGGCGCTGTGAGTGCGCTTTCAGACTCAGCGTAGACCAGTGCGTGTGGGTTCAGCAAGGGCTGAATCTCGATCAGCAGCCTCGGAAACCAGCCTGCACCAAAGGGGGGATCAAGACAAACCAGGTCAAATTTGGTGTCGTCCAGCCGAGAAAGCGCATGCTTGGCTTGGCCCGCGTGAATTCTGACCGTATTGGCCGAGAGTTTGTCGCGCAATTGACGTAAGGCAGCCACGGCAACCGGGCTGGACTCAACCATTTGCACGTGAGCCACGCCGCGAGAGGCCGCTTCAAACCCAAGGGCACCACTGCCGGCGAACAGGTCGAGCACCTGTTTATCTGCGAAATTGTCCTGCCACAGGTGCGTGAGCCAGTTAAAGAGAGTTTCTCGCACTCGATCTGGCGTGGGCCTCAGGCCTGGCACATCTGGGACGTCTATCGGCGTTCTTCGATACTGACCGCCAACGATCCGAATATACTTTCTCATTATGTTCAGATTCTTCCGCAAAAAAGACCGCCCCGCATCGACGCAAAGCGAAGTAGAGGGCATTGCCACACCACTTCCTCACGAGCAGCTCGCTGCCGCCGAAGTGGCCGAGGACATTATCGTTGATTCATCGGCCATTGCGGCCTCTGAGTTAGAACCGCAGCCAGAACAACCCTTGGCGCAGCAGCGACCGGTGTCTGAGCCCAAGCGAGCCACGCAAGAACCTGCACGACAGTCATGGATGAGCCGTTTGCGTCAGGGGCTTGCACGAACGAGTATCGGCGGGATCTTTGCCGGCAACCATATCGACGACAGTTTGTATGAGGAGCTGGAGTCGGCGCTGATCATGGCCGATGCTGGTGTACAGGCTAGCTCCGCCATGATTGAATCGCTTAAACAAAAGGTTCGCAAGGACAGGCTACAGACACCTGAGCAAGTGCGTTTGGCGCTTGCCGATGTGCTCACAGCGCATTTAAAGCCCCTGGAAAAGAGCTTTGATGTTGGTTCCATGAAGCCCTTGGTGGTCATGATCGCGGGCGTTAACGGTGCGGGCAAGACCACATCGATTGGCAAGCTAGCCCATGCCTTGCAGGCGCGAGGTGCGCGTGTGCTGCTGGCTGCGGGTGACACTTTCCGTGCGGCTGCGCGTGAGCAGCTGATTGAGTGGGGTAATCGCAACAACATCTCGGTCATTGCGCAGGACGGTGGCGATCCGGCGGCGGTGGCCTTTGACGCCGTCTCAGCTGGCCATGCGCGCAACATAGATGTGGTGATGGTCGACACGGCTGGCCGTTTGCCAACCCAGCTGCATTTGATGCAGGAGCTCAAGAAAATCCAGCGGGTGATTCACAAAGCCGATGGTTCAGCGCCCCATGAGGTTTTGTTGGTGGTCGATGGCAACACCGGGCAAAACGCGCTGGCGCAGGTCAAGGCATTCGATGATGCCTTGAGCTTGACTGGCTTGATCGTGACCAAACTAGACGGAACCGCCAAGGGCGGTGTGCTCGCCGCATTGGCTGCAGGCGCCCACGGTTGCCGTCCGGTGCCCGTCTATTGGATTGGTGTGGGCGAGCAGCTAGAGGACTTGCAACCGTTTGTTGCACGCGAATTCGCCCAAGCCATGCTAGGACTTGACTAATCCCAGAAGTGATCGGCCTGTTTGAGGCTCATGAAAGCATCCTCGGCTTCCTTGGTTAGGACGCTCAAGCGCGACGCAATCCAACCCACGGCAAACCAGGCTGACGGTTGGTCCTCGCGGATGCCTTCAAACTTCTCGCGTGCCACGTATAGGTCGTTCATTTCACCCAGAATGTCTTGAATCCGAGCAAGGTTGCGTCGGTAGTTTTTGAGTTTTTTTGCCGGCAGCAGCGATTCAGCGAATTGCAGTCCATAACGCAGGCGCTTGGCCCGTTTTCTGAGGTCATGCTTTGCTTCGATCGGCAGCTTGTCAAACTGCAGCCCATCAACAAGCACTTTCTGGTGCCACTTGAACAATTGCTTGCTGAGGGCGTCACGCACACCTGACTCTTTGTGTTTGACTGGCACCGAGCTGCCTTGTATTTCGGCCTGGAGAGGGTGTGCGCCAATCGTCCAAGCCAGCAACTCAACGAGCCAGCGTTGGAACGCCCGACCTGCCGTGATAGACGTCGAAGGTTCCTCATCTTGCCCCGACTGCAGATCAAGCGGTGGCTGTCCGGCAGCACTGAGTTCGGGCATGACTGTTTCACGCAGCACATCATCGTCGCGGGCTGTTCCAAGCGCGGCAAAGTGAAGCTTGAGTTCATTGCGCCAAGGTTCTGGGGGAAGCTCACAGAGCTTCTGAAACAGCGACCAGGCCGAGCGCAGACGCCGGATGCCGACTCGCAGTTGATGGGTGTGTTCTGGTTTGCCCGCGCGGTAGACGCCGTTGGTGTCGATTTCAGCGAGCACAGCGGCATTGCGGGCAATCTGCTCCAAGCATTCGGTGGTCACTGCGGTGAGCGCTTGCGCCGAACTCATGTGAGCCTTTAGCTCGATCGCGTTCACGCCGCGTGGCGCCCAATAGGATGCAACGGCTTGAGCACGCGCTGCAGCAGTCGCGCTGTCGTCCAGGTTCCCCAGATTGGCCAATTGGCCGGCCAGCGTGGCCAATGTGGAGCCCCGCTCGGCTTTACTGCGCAAGTCCAGTACCAGGCCGAAGTCGTCGAGCCATTTCAGGCCCAGCAGGAACATGGCGTGTGGTTGACCAGAAACCAGCTCAAACTCGACTTCTGAGACAGGTAGCTTAAGCCCCCCCGCTTCGATGAATCCCTGGTCCAGGGCTACTTCAACCAGGCCAGCTGGTGTCCTGATCCGGCGATATAAGCGATTGACGTTCGTCTGGTAAACCACCGCAAGCCGTTCGCCGTGTTTCTCAATGATGCGCCCAGCCGCCGTGTCTGCATAGACGGAAAGATCCAGGCTCGGGCCAGTGCGAGCGTCGTTGAGTTCAATCTTCTCCAGTCGATGTTCACCAGGCATCTTTAGGGTCTGAACCCAGCGTCGCCCTTCGAGTCGAAGTCGCAGGGCAACGCCTGCTGCAGCAAGGTCAAAAGAAGGCGTGTCGAAATACTGCGCGCGCATTCTCACATCGGTAACTGCGCCACGCCGCAGCGCTCTCTCAACACCTGCACGAGCCGATTGTGGCACGTGCAACTTCAATTCTTGTTCGGACATGGGAGGACACGACTGAAGTTGTAATTTGAGAAGTCTACCAAGAACAGCCTCAAAAATGATGACTAGTCATCTTTTGGACACAATTGCGTGATTTCCGTTGTTGGCTGCGCCATCAACCTATAATGACAGTCTCTGTTCCAGACTAACTCCAGTAGAAAGGTTTTCTATGTCACCCGCATTGCAAGTGGCCACGCTAAGCGATGACACGCTGTCTGCTGCCATCTCACCGATCAGTGAGATCATCGATGACATCCGCGCCGGCAAGATGGTGGTGCTAGTCGATGAGGAAGACCGTGAGAACGAGGGTGATCTGGTTATGGCCGCGGAGTTTGTGACACCCGAAGCCATCAATTTCATGGTCACTCATGCGCGCGGCTTGGTTTGCCTGACGTTGACCGAAGACCGTTGTCGACAGTTAAACCTACCTTTGATGGCTGACAGCAACGGTGCCGCCTACGGCACCAACTTTACCGTCTCCATTGAAGCGGCTGAGGGCGTGCATACCGGCATTTCAGTTGCTGATCGCGCGCACACCATTCGTACCGCGGTTTTTAAAGAGGCCAAGCCGCAAGATCTGGTACAACCAGGGCATATTTTTCCCGTGCGCGCCGTCCCTGGGGGCGTGCTGGTGCGTGCGGGGCATACCGAAGCCGGATGTGACTTGACTGCTTTGGCTGGTTTGACCCCGGCAGCGGTTATCTGCGAAATTCTCAAGCCAGATGGCACGATGGCTCGTTTGCCTGATTTGATCGGGTACTGCAAAGACCATGGGCTAAAGATCGGCACCATTGCAGACCTGATTCAGTATCGCAGCGAGCACGAGTCAGTGGTTGAGCGCGTCGCGCAAAAGGATATCAATACCCCTTGGGGCCCTTTCAGCATGACGGTATACCGGGATACGGTTGAGGGACGTCCTCATATCGCCCTCTCAAAAGGCCACATTTCACCTGACAGCGAGGTCTTGGTGCGCGTGCATGAGCCAACCACACTGATCGATTTGCTCAATGCGCAGGGCTCGGGGCATTCCTGGGGTTTTGATGAGGCGATGAAGGCAATTGCGGCTGCAGCAGATGCGGTGGTGGTGTTGCTCAATGTCAACGCCACTGCTCAGGATGTGCTGGAGCAAGCGAGCCGGCTGGTTCAGACGGCTGCGGTGCATGATCAGGCGGCGCGGGCCAATCGCAGCATGGACCTGCGCACGTATGGCCTCGGTGCCCAAATATTGCGTGATTTAGGTGTCGGCAAAATGCGCTTACTCGCGCGTCCTAGAAAGATGCCAAGCATGATGGCTGGCTTTGGATTGACCGTTACCGGTTACGATGAGCAACCATCAGATAGATTAACTGCACAGGAAACCAAATGAGCCCCTACACCATTTCCCCCGACTTAAATGGCGAAGGCCTGCACGTTGGTATCGTGCGTGCCCGTTTTAACGAAGAAATCGGCTTGGCCGAGCTTGATGCTTGTCTGGGTGAACTCGCGGCACTCGGCGTTGACGAAAGAGACATCATGGTGGTGTCTGTGCCTGGTGCGCTTGAGTTGGGCATCACACTGGCTCAAATGGCTGAGACGGGCGAGTTTGACGCATTAATTGCCTTGGGCGCGGTGATTCGAGGCGAAACCTATCATTTCGAATTGGTCAGCAATGAGAGTGCTGCTGCGATTTCGCGGGTCTCTTTGGAAATGGGTGTGCCGGTGATCAACGGCGTGTTGACAACCGAGGATGAGGCGCAAGCCCACGCCCGCGCCGCTGGCAAGGGGCGTGACTGCGCGCAAGCTGCCGTTGAGATGGCTAATCTAATGGTCGCACTTGAGCCAGAGTTGCCAGACACAGAAGACGATGATCAGGAAGAATGAGCATCAACATGAATCAATCTGTCAATGCTCGCAAGACAAACGCTGGGCCGAGCCCGCGCCGCAAGGCGCGAGAGTTCGCCTTACAGGCCGTTTATGCCTGGATTGTTCAGTCGGACGCCGCTGAGGACAAGCTTCAGGAGGTTGGAGCGATTGAAGCGCATTTGCGCGATGACAGTGAGTTCGTGTCGGCCGATCAGAAGTGGTTCAATGTTTTATGGCAGGGTGTCACGCACCATGCGGATGAGCTGCGCAATGCGTTTACGCCATTCATTGATCGCCCGATCAATGAGCTCTCACCAGTCGAGCATGGGATATTGTTGATCGGCACCTTCGAGCTGACCCATCAAATCGAGGTGCCTTATCGTGTGGCGATCAACGAAGCGGTTGAGTTGGCCAAATCATTTGGCGGCACCGATGGTTTTAAGTTCATCAACGGCGTGCTTGATAAAGTCGCAGCCCAGGCGCGAGGCGCTGAGGTGGCGCGCGCGTCCGCAGCTCGCTAACCGGCACCTGCCATGGCGTTAGGTGAGTTCACGCTCATTAATCGCTATTTCAAAAGGCCGCTGCGCCCGGGCGCAGCACCGGGCACGGTGGGTGTGGGCGATGATGCCGCCATTCTCCCGATTAAAGCCGGCCATCAATTGGTCGCATGCAAAGATCTGCTTGTCCAGGGCCGTCATTTTTTTCCGGATGTCTCGCCCCATAGCCTTGGCCAAAAATCGTTGGCCGTCAATTTGTCAGACCTTGCTGCGATGGGAGCGACACCGATTGGTTGCCTGCTTGGCCTCGCCTTGCCGACTGTTAATGAGGCGTGGCTGGCCTCCTTTGCAAATGGGTTTAATCAACTTGCCGATCAGTACGACTGTCCATTGGTTGGTGGTGACACGGTTGCAAGCGAAGCAGGTATCTTGATCAGTGTGACTGCCTTAGGTTTGCTGCCACACGATCAGCCAGGCCTGTTGCGCAGTGCTGCCCAAGTGGATGATGACATCTGGGTTAGCGGTCCTTTGGGTGCGCCAGACATTGCGCTAAAGATTCTCAATGGCAGTCTTGACGACCCGCATGACCGTTTGTCGGTTATTCGAGCCACGCTGGAGTCACCCGAGCCTCGGGTCGCGCTTGGGCAACATTTACTTGGCGTTGCTCACGCGGCAATTGATGTTTCGGATGGATTAACTCAGGATTTAGGGCATCTGCTTAAAGCCAGCGGGGTTGGCGCCGTGCTGGACATTGATCGTTTGCCGATTCACCCGGCTCTGTCATCGTTTGAGCCCAGCGTGGTTGAGCAGGCTGTTTTGCATGGCGGTGATGTGTATGAGTTGTGTTTCACCGCTGCGGCCTCCCGTCGCGCGCGCATCGAGGCGATCGGGCAGTCGCTTGGCTTGAGTCTGATGCGGGTTGGCCAAACTCGCGCACATCTTGGCTTGGTTGGTCATACTCAAGGCCGTTTAGTCGAGTTAACCTCAAAAGGCTTTGATCACTTTTCTGGGGATGGCACATGAAGGAACCGATTGCAGTTGGTCAACGGCATCGTGTGAAGTGGCCAAGCCTGGCATGGGTGTTTGGACGAGCGCATCGGGCATTGGCGTTTGGCTTTGGCAGTGGCTTGATTCGACCCGGTTCGGGTACGTGGGGTAGTGTGCTGGCGCTAGCGCTTTGGTGGCCCTTGCATGGCTTGCTTTCATGGGCGTGGATCGGTGTATTTCTGGTCGTGGCGTCACTGGCGGGTATCTGGATCTGTCAGCGTGCAACCGACGAACTCGGGGTGCCAGACCATGTGGGTGTGGTCTGGGATGAGGTGGTCGCGGTTTGGATCGTGTTGTGGGCTGTGCCCGAGGTGCTTTGGGTTTCGCTATTGGGTTTCGTGTTGTTTCGTGTTTTTGATGTGGCCAAACCGTGGCCGATTCGAAACTTGGATGCAAGCGTGAGCGGCGGTCTGGGGGTCATGCTCGATGACTGGGTGGCGGCACTGTATGCCATTGTATTGACTTGGGTTGTATGGTGGTTGGCGCTTCATTTTGGATTTCTAGCTTAGGAAGATCGATGCAAGCAAATGACATGGGTGAGAGTCTGGATGCCAAAGCGCTAGGCGAGTATTTGTTTACCCAAAACGGCATCGTGGTCACCGCAGAGTCTTGTACGGGTGGCTTGATTGGTGGAGCACTGACGTCTGTGTCTGGCAGCAGTCGCTGGTTTGACCGCGGCTGGATTACTTATAGCAACACCGCCAAGCATGAGCAATTGGGTGTCTTACTGGAGACGCTTAGCGATTTTGGTGCTGTCAGTGAGCCAGTGGCCAGGCAAATGGCTGCTGGTGCCTTGGCCATGGCGCCTCATGCAACGCTTGCGTTGGCGGTGACAGGCATTGCTGGCCCCGGTGGGGGCAGTGTTGACAAGCCAGTGGGGCTTGTCTGGTTTGGGTTTGCCCAACGCACTGCTGACAATCTGGTGGTTAGTTCTGTACGCCAGGTGTTTGAGGGCAATCGACAAGCCGTTCGCGAGCAAACCGTGACCTTTGCGTTACGCCATTCGCTCCAATGGTTAACCGGCCAGACCTAAGGTCTACGGGCAGCGTTGATGGCCTGGCGTGACTCTTGGGCAGCTTTGGCCGATTGCTCGAGCCAGTCCTCACCTTGGCTTGCGTAAAGAATCGCTCTGGATGAATTAATCATCATGCCAGTCGCCTGGGTATTGCAGCCCGCGCGACACGTGGCTTGAACATCGCCGCCTTGTGCTCCAATGCCGGGTACAAGTAACGGCATGTCTTGACCGACACACTCTCTAACTTTGCGCAGTTCTTCTGGGAAGGTTGCGCCAACGACTAGACCGCACTGACCGTGTTCGTTCCAGCGCTCAGCGACCATGGCGGCAACACGCAGGTATAGAGGCTCGCCATCAACTCGCAGGGACTGCAGGTCCGAGCCCCCCGGATTGGATGTGCGACACAGCACAATGACACCCTTGTCGACACGCTCAAGATAAGGTTCGGCTGAGTCCATGCCCATATACGGGTTGATGGTGACCGCGTCCGCTTGGTACCGATCAAATGCCTCGCGGGCGTAGTGTTCGGCAGTGCTGCCAATATCGCCACGTTTGGCGTCAAGCATCAGGACCAAATGTGGATGCTGCGCTCGGATGTAATCACAGACTGATTGCAACACGGACTCTGCGCCAATCGATGCGAAGTAAGCGATCTGGGGCTTAAAGCCGCATACAAAGGGAGCGGTTGCGTCCACGATACCCTTGCAAAACAGCCAAAGCGCGTCGCGGTGTTCGCGGATGGGGGTGGGCAGACGGTCCATGTCTGGGTCGAGTCCGACCATGAGCAGGGAGTTCTGCGATTGCCAGGCTTGGTTTAGTTTTTGTGTAAAGGTCATCAGTGAATTACTCGTAAAACAATCAGGCTTACCCAGACCAGAAAGGCTGTGGCAAACGCCACGAATACGGCCGCACTGCCGAGGTCTTTTGCTCTGCCAAGCAATGGGTGAGATTCTAATGAGACTGCGTCAGCGAGCGCTTCGATGGCCGAGTTCAATAACTCCACGACCAAAACCATTAGCACCACACCGATCAATAGAATGGTTTCGCCCGTGTTTCGCCCTAGAAAAAATGCGCATGGTGCCAGTATCACGGCCAGCGCAAGTTCTTGGCGAAATGCCGCCTCATAACGCACGGCAGCTTTTAAGCCCTTGTAGGAATAGCCAACGGCCGCCACGATGCGGGAGATGCCGCCTTTGCTCTTGTAGGGAGATGGATGATCAGACACGTTCAAGCCGTCGTGTGGGGTGAGGAAATTTGGTAGCCTCGTCACTTAGTGTGACTGAAAGCCACCGCTTGCGATGTTTTAACATCCCATCGTTGAAATCTCGCCATGAATTTTAACCCTACCATTGCAAACAGACAGATGAGACCGCCATGCCAATTCTGACCATCAAGATCCCCGCGGGCCATAGCAAGGACCAGAAAGTTGCGTTACTCAAAGGGCTCACAGACGCAGTCATCAAAAGCACGGGTGCGCCGCTGTCATCGATTCGTGTCAGCATCGATGAAATCCTCCCAGAAAACACGATCGTGTCTGGTGTGCTCGGACAGCCCAGTGCCCTCGTGCACGCGGCCTTAATTGTCGGGCGCAGCGAACAGATCAAAGTTGCCTTGATTGCTGAGGTTGCCAAGGCGGTTGAGCAAGTCATCGGTCTGTCCACCGAGCACACCAGGGTTTTAATTCAAGACTATCCGACAACCGACATGGGCGTGGCCGGCGGTATTTCGGCCAAGGCAGCTGGTCGTTAACTAACCCGAAGGAAACAGAATGACTGACGCGGTCTTGCTGGAAACTGTCGATGATCAAGGCGTGATGACCTTGACGCTTAATCACGAGCCAACCCGAAATGCACTAACGGGCACTGGCCTGACCGAAGCCCTGTTGGCTGCGTTTGAGCGCATTGAGCGTAGCCGAGAGATCAAGGCGCTGATTCTGACTGCGACCGGCAAGGTGTTCTCGTCGGGTGGCAAAATTGATGAAATGGCTCGCCAGATTACGCCTGAGGTGTCGTCAGCAGCGCTGCGCCAGGAATACCGGCACGGTATCCAGCGCTTGCCCCTGGCGCTATACCAGTTGGAGGTGCCTACCATCGCAGCGGTCAATGGCATGGCCATTGGGGCGGGCTGTGACCTGGCATGCATGTGCGATATTCGGATTGCATCAGAGACCGCCTCATTTGCGGAAAGCTTCGTTAAGGTCGGGATTATTCCGGGCGATGGTGGCGCTTGGTTTTTACCGCGCATTGTCGGCATGGCCAGGGCCGTGGAGATGTCCATGACGGGTGAGGCAGTTGATGCGGACACAGCGCTAAGTTGGGGCTTGGTCTCGCGCGTCGTTTCACAAGAGCAACTGATGGTCACTGCTCTTGAACTCGCCCACAAAATGGCCCGCAACTCGCCCGATATTCTCCGTTTGACCAAGCGACTCTTGCGCGAGGGGCAGCAGTCATCTCTGTCAAATTTGCTCGAATTGTCTGCTGCCTATCAAGCCATTGCCCATAAGACGCCGGAGCACGCCTCACTTGTGCAGGCGTTTATGGACCGAAAATCAAAAAATAAAATTTAATCCAGTGTTTTCAAATGCTTGGCTATCGGCTGCCCCTGTGTTCAGTGGGGTTTTTATGATTGGCACTTGAAACTCAAAAATTCATCCTTATAATTAGCACTCGCTGGAAGTGAGTGCTAACAGCAATCGCCTCCCGGTTATTAAACCTAAGATCAATTTTGTAACAGGAGTGTTTCATGGCACTGCGTCCCTTGCACGATCGTGTGATCGTCAAACGCCTGGACAACGAGCGCAAGACTGCCTCGGGCATCGTAATTCCGGATAGCGCTGCAGAGAAGCCCGATCAGGGTGAAGTTCTCGCTGTTGGTCCTGGAAAGACTGGCGATGACGGTAAGACCCATCCGCTTGACGTTAAAGTCGGTGACAAAGTTCTGTTTGGCAAATACGCCGGTCAGAGCGTGAAGGTTGACGGCGAAGAAGTGCTCGTCATCCGCGAAGACGAAATTCTCGCTGTCATTAGCTAATCCATACTGAATTCAAGAGGTATATCTCATGGCTGCAAAGCAAGTTTATTTTGGTGATGACGCACGCTCCAAGATCGTTCGTGGCGTTAACGTGCTCGCCAATGCTGTTAAGGCAACCCTCGGCCCCAAAGGCCGTAACGTCGTGCTCGAGCGCTCTTTTGGCGCGCCGACCGTGACCAAAGACGGTGTCTCCGTTGCCAAGGAAATCGAACTGAAAGACAAGTTTGAGAATATTGGCGCCCAGCTCGTCAAGGAAGTGGCTTCCAAAACTTCTGATTCCGCAGGCGACGGTACAACCACCGCCACCGTGTTGGCGCAGGCAATCGTGGTCGAAGGCTTGAAGTACGTTGCTGCTGGCATCAACCCGATGGATCTCAAGCGCGGGATCGACAAGGCTGTGGCTGCAGCAGTTGAAGAGCTGCGCAACTTGTCCAAGCCTTGCACCACCAGCAAGGAAATCGCACAGGTCGGCTCCATTTCGGCAAACAGCGACACCTCGATCGGCGAGATCATTGCCAACGCAATGGACAAAGTCGGCAAAGAGGGCGTCATCACTGTCGAAGACGGCAAGTCTCTTGAGAACGAGCTTGACGTGGTTGAAGGCATGCAGTTTGACCGTGGCTATCTGTCACCTTACTTCATCAACAACCCAGAGAAGCAGGTGTCGGCGCTTGACGAGCCCTATGTTCTGATTTTTGACAAGAAGATCAGCAACATTCGTGACTTGTTGCCCGTGCTAGAGCAAGTGGCCAAGTCAAGCCGTCCGCTGCTGATCATTGCAGAAGACGTCGAAGGCGAAGCGCTGGCTACGCTGGTGGTTAACAACATCCGTGGCATCCTGAAGACCACCGCCGTGAAGGCACCTGGTTTTGGTGATCGTCGCAAAGCCATGCTTGAAGACATCGCTATCCTGACTGGCGGTACCGTGATTTCAGAAGAAACTGGTTTGTCGCTTGAAAAAGCGACGCTGGCTGAACTGGGTCAAGCCAAGCGTATCGAAGTGGCCAAAGAGAACACCACCATCATTGATGGCGCTGGTGATCCCAAGTCGATCGAGGCTCGCGTCAAGCAGGTTCGCGCCCAAATCGATGAAGCATCTTCTGATTACGACCGTGAAAAGTTGCAAGAGCGCGTTGCCAAGCTCGCAGGTGGTGTGGCTGTGATCCGCGTTGGTGCTGCAACTGAAGTCGAAATGAAAGAGAAAAAGGCACGTGTCGAAGACGCCTTGCATGCAACCCGTGCAGCCGTCGAAGAAGGCATCGTTCCTGGTGGTGGCGTTGCGTTGCTGCGTACACGCGCCGCTGTCGAGAAAGTTAAAGGCGCCAACGCTGACCAGCAAGCTGGTGTTCGTCTGGTTCTGCGTGCGGTCGAAGAGCCACTGCGCACGATTGTGGCCAACGCTGGTGATGAGCCAAGTGTGGTGGTTAACCGCGTGGTTGATGGCAAAGGCAACTTTGGCTTTAACGCCGCGACCGGTGAATACGGTGACCTCGTTGAACAAGGCGTGCTTGACCCTACCAAGGTCACCCGCACTGCTTTGCAAAACGCAGCTTCCGTGGCCAGCTTGTTGCTGACGACCGAAGTGGCTGTGTGTGAGGCACCTGACGACAAGCCCGCTCCAGCCATGCCTGGTGGTGACATGGGCGGTATGGGTGGTATGGGCGGTATGGGTGGCATGGGCTTCTAAGCTTAGGTCCTCTCGCCCGACAAGAACCCCAGTGGGCAACCACTGGGGTTTTTTTGTACAGTGATGCTGGGCCACAACTTTTCAAATGCGTGCGCAGTTTGCCCGTGGGCTAAATATAAAAATGCAATGCAACAGGGGAGTGCCTAGCAAGTGGTTCTAGATTGGGTATGGCTCTGGGTGCCAGTCACCATTTTGGCGGCTGCTTTGCAAACCGGTCGAAATGCGGTCCAGAGAGGCTTAACCGATCAATTGGGCACGCTCGGTGCCACACAGGTTCGGTTTGTCTTTGGCTTGCCATTTGCGTGCCTGTTTTTCATGGTGGCGTGGGCCTTTGGCGATATTGGCTGGCCGCACTTAAGTTGGTCATTTATCGCCTTTGTACTGATCGGTGCACTGGCACAAATTGCTGCCACGGCGCTTATGTTGGCAGCGATGCGGATGCGTGACTTCACGGTGGTGACGGTTTGGACCAAGACAGAGCCCGTGCAAATCGCGTTGTTTGGCGTGTTGGTGCTTGGAGAGGTCTTGAACTGGGGCACGTTCTTTGCGATCTGTATGGCAACCCTTGGGGTGGTCTGGATGGCGTGGCGTGCGCCTTTGCAAGTGGGCGAACCGAAGGTGAGCGTGCGCCCGATGTTGTTGGGACTGGCTGCTGCTGGCGGGTTTGCGGTGGCCGCTGTCGGATTTCGTGGGGCAATTCTTGCATTGCCGGAAGGCAACTTTGTTGTTCGGGCCTCCTGGACACTGGTGTGTAGTCTGGCCATTCAGGCAACTATCTTGGCTGCGTATCTGATGTGGCGCTCGCCGGAAGTGTGGCGGCGCTGTATCAGCGCCTGGCGAGTTTCAATCTGGGGTGGATTTTTGGGTGCGGCAGCTTCACAAGCTTGGTTCATTGGGTTCGCATTAACCACGGCTGCAAATGTGCGCACCCTGGCTTTGGTCGAAGTATTCTTTGCACACGTTGTGTCGCGCAGGCTTTTTCATGGGCGCATCACCACCCAGGAAAAAATCGGTATGCTGCTGATTGTCGCAGGTGTTGGCTGGTTGCTATGGTTACAAGCCTAGTGCTTTAGAGCAACTTCAAGCGTTCTTGTGCCGACTGAGCTGCCGGTGCGCTGGGGTAGTCCTTGACGATTTTTTGCAGCGTAGCTTTCGCAGCGCCACGCTGATTCAATTCAAACTCACTGCCCGCGACCACCAGCAGTGCATCTGGTGCCCTGGGATGTTCAGGATACTTGCCTGCCATGGCTTTCAGCACTGAGATTGCACCCTTGTAATCCTTCACGGCATAATTCGCGCTGCCCAAATAAAACTGTGCAGTAGGTGCCAATACGCTTTGCGGGTAGAGCGTCAGGAATGCAGACAGCGATTGCGTCGCGCCTTTGAAATCACCTTTGCGATACAAATCCATCGCACCATCAAACGCTGCTTGCTCTTTACTGTCTTTTGCTTGCTCAACAGCCTGGCCTGCAGTGCCCGTCGCAGCGACTCTGGGACCACCCATTTCCTCTATCTGCGCGCGCAAGCGGGTGATTTCCTGCTCCAGCATGTCAATGCGCTGCGCGAGTTGAAGGCTGGCACGCTGACTGGTTTCAGCCAGCGTGCGTACTTCTTGGCGTAGATCGAGGATCGCTTGACGCGCCTCGCTGTCCGTAAACGCGTGGGTGACTGGTGCTACCGCCATGAGCGAAAAACTGGTAGCAACGGCAAGCGAGACTCGTTTAAAGCGCATCAGAAAGTTCTCCGCAGGTTATCGCAAGTAAACGATATCGGCACGACGGTTTGCCGCGTAATCGGCTTCGGTGTCACCCAAGGCCTTGGGTTTTTCCTTGCCAAAGCTGATGGTTTCGATCTGCACTTCACGCGCACCAATGAGCGTCATCATGTTGCTGACGCCCTGAGCGCGCCGCTGACCGAGTGCCAGGTTGTATTCCGCTCCGCCAGTGGCGTCTGTGTTCCCTTCAATCAGGATCTTCTGTTGCGGGTTCGAAGCAAGATAACGTGCGTGAGTTTCAACCAGGGGGCGATACTGCTCTTCGACCGTAAAGCTGTCAAACTCGAAGTAGACAGAGCGGTCCTTGGCCAGCACGCTATTGGGGTTAAAGGGATCCATGACCCCGGAGCCAGACGCGCCACCGTTCGCGCCCGCCCCGCCAGCACCTGAGGCCGAATCATCGAGGGAAACAGAACTGCAGGCTGCCAGACTAAGAGCAAAGCCGAGGATTGAAACTGATTTGACTAGGCGAAACTTCATGGAATTTCCTTTCGGGGAAGGCGTTGAATCGTTGAGTGGTGCTACTGAGACTGACCGAATGGCCCCCAAGTTGGTTCCCTAATTTCCCCATTCAGAACCGAGAGGGTTTGACGCATGCGACCATCACTGGATACACCAGCTAACATGTTACGCCCTCCTTGCTTGGCTGCATATAGAACTTGCTTGCCATTTGGTGCAAAACTTGGTGATTGATCATCTGGACCTTGGGTGAGCAATGTTTCGTTGCCTGAGGCCAAGTCAATCAGTGCAATACGAAACTGACCATCCCGGCGGGTGACCACGAGTAAGTTTTGGCCATCCGGTGAGATGCGTGGCGAGATGTTGTAGTCGCCATTGAATGTGATGCGTCTGGCTTCGCCACCCGTCACCGGGATTTGATAAATCTGCGGGCGGCCCGAGCGGTCACTGGTAAAGAAGATCGACTGTCCATCTGGGCTAAAGACAGGCTCGGTGTCGATCAATGGTGAGCGCGTCAGACGACGAAGGTTGGACCCATCAGCCGCGTTGATCAGGTAAAGCTGAGATAGCCCATCCCGAGTGAGCACAACGGCCAGCGTCTGACCATCCGGTGACCAGGCGGGTGCAGAGTTGTTGCCCTTGAAATTTGCCACGGGCACCCGCTTGCTGGTTGCCAGTTCATGTACGTACACCACGGGCTTGCCCGATTCAAAGCTCACGTAGGCCAGTTTTCTGCCATCGGGTGACCAGGCAGGCGAGATGATTGGCTCACGCGAGCGTAAGGCGATCTGGGGGTTCTGTCCGTCGGCATCAGCAATCTGAAGCTCGTAGGTGTTGCCCTGCTTTAGGACATAGGCAATACGCGTTGCAAAGACACCAGGGATGCCAGTGATTTTTTCGTAGATGCGATCGGCAATCTGATGGGCAATACGACGCAACTCGCGATCCGTCCCCTCAAACGCAACGCCGTCTAGTTCGCTCTGATTGATGGTATCTGCCAAGCGGTATTTCACTTCGTATTTGCCCTCGGTCGTTTGTGCAACCGACCCATAGGCCACGTAGTCAGCACCGCGCGTGCGCCATTCTGCATAGGCGATTGGCGAATCGACGGTCAGTTGGGCACCCGTGGTGTTGATCAGGCGAAACTGCCCTGAACGCGTCAAATCGGCCCGAATGACCTCGGCGATTAATCGGCCGGCGGGGTCACCGCTGAAGTCTGCCACGGCAACGGGGAATTGCTGTGCGCCAGTTCCCGAGATATCGACTCTCAGCTGCGCGTGACTCTCAAACGGCATCAGGGCGATCGTAGCGATCGCGGCAAGAACTGAAGTAAAACGGGTAAAAACAGAGCGTGACATGAACGTGGTCTCCGGTCGGCTTAGTCATACATCTGGTAATTAACATCAATATATGACGGATATCGGCCTGATGGCGGCTTTGGAAAGGGTGAACATCGACGAATACCATTGTCTACAGCACGATCAAAGGCAGTGTTGCCAGAGCTGCGGCGCAGGCTAGTCGATGAAACACTTCCGTCAGAGTTTAACTGCACGCGGAACTGGGCTGTTGGATTGGTCGTGCCAGACCGCACGGGGGGCGGAAATGCCACGTTCGGCTGGATGCACGCCCGGACTTGGCCGACATATCCAGCGTCGGCGCCGCCACCTTGCTGGTTGCGGCTGGCCGTTCCACCGGCGATGCCGGTTGCACCAATGATGTCGTTGCGAAATGCGTCACGCAGGGCTTTTTCTTTTGCGGCAGCGGCGGCTGCCGCTTTCGCTTTGCGTTCGGCCTCGGCTTTGGCTGCTGCAGCTTCTTTTGCTTTGCGTTCAGCCTCAGCCTTGCGGGCAGCCTCTTGCTTGGCTTTAAGATCTGCCTCGGCCTTCTGAGCGGCTGCTTCCTTTGCTTGGCGCGCTTGCTCGGCTTTACGCTCAGCTTCTTGCTTGGCCTTTAGGTCTGCTTGTGCTTTGGCCTCGCGCTCCTCTTGAGCGCGTTGCTCGGCCTGTTCCTGCGCTAGCTTTTCCTGCCGTGCGGCCTCTTCCTTGGCCTTGCGCTCAGCCTCAACCTTTGCCTTTTGCTCGGCAGCCAGTTTTGCTTGGCGTTCTTGCTCGGCTTTTTCGCGGGCAAGTCGCTCAGCTTGAAGGCGCGCCTGCTCTGCGCGCTCACGCTCCTTGGCTTGTTCTAAGGCGATTTCAGCCTCCCGCGCAGCGATATCGGGTTCAGGTACAGCAGGCGGTGGCGGGGCAGGGGGCGGCGGCTCAGGTGTTGGCTCAGGCGTTGGCTCAGGCTTCGGGGTAGGTGTAGTCTGAGGTTCTGGCTCGGGCTCGGGTTCTTCAGGTGCGCGCGCAACTTGGGTGGTGTTGCCTTCCATCCAAAGCTCTACCTGTAATGGACCTGGACTTTCCAGTTGCCACTTCCAGCCAGCAATCATCAAAATGATTAAGGCGAGGTGAACCGCGACTGACGAGCCTATTGCCCGCCAAGTCTCTTGGCTAAACGCTGCTGCTGGCCAGGCCGATTTGCTGCTTAGACGCGGACGGGGCATTACCTTCCTGTAACAGGTGTGGTGTCAACGGGTTTCTCACCTTGTCGTTGCTCCACCAGTAATCCCAGCCTGTCAATGCCATTTGCCCGTAGTCGATCCATTAGCTCGACAACAGTTTCATATGGCACTTTGCCATGGGCCGCGATAACAACCGGCTGATCCGGTTCTCTGATTTCCAAGAGGGTCTGTGCAACGGCGTCACGTGGCACTGGCTTAAATTCCGCGCCAGGTTCACGCTTACGCCATGATAACTCGCCATCCTGTGAAATTTGTATTTCCAGGGGGGCTAAAGGGACGCTTGAGGCACGGCCCACGCTGGGTAACTCAATCACACCCGGTGTAATCATTGGGGCCGTGACCATAAAAATCACGAGCAACACCAGCATGACGTCGATGTAGGGCACGACGTTCATCTCATTCTTTAGGCGATGTCCGTTACGCCCGCGGGAGGATCGCAGACCGCTCATGTGTTGGACTGTCTTTGCAAGATATTGAGAAACTCATCGACAAAGGTTTCGAATCGGATGGCCAAACGATCAATGTCATTGGTGTAGCGGTTGTACGCTACCACCGCGGGAATGGCAGCGAACAGGCCAATCGCGGTTGCAATCAATGCTTCTGCAATGCCTGGAGCCACCGCCGCCAAGGTGGCTTGCTCAGCACCAGCCAACCCAAGAAATGAGTGCATGATGCCCCAAACTGTGCCTAACAATCCGATGTACGGGCTCACTGAGCCGGCTGAAGCCAGAAACCCAAGATTGGTTTCCATGTCATCCACTTCGCGCTGAAAGGCTGCCCGCATGGCTCTGCGGGCGCCATCTACCGCATTGGTGGTGCGTTGCGCCTTGATGAATTCGGTCATCCCAGCATCAAAAATCCGTGCCAGTGCGCCTTGCTCACTACGCCGTTTGCTGACTGTCTGATGCAAAGAGGCGAGATCCCCGCCAGACCAAAAGTCATCCTCAAAGTGCTGTGTTTGTGCTCGGGCTTTCTTTAGAGCGGATCGTTTTGCGAAGATAAATGTCCAAGACACGACAGAAATTAGCACCAAGATCAGCATGATGATCTGCACGGGCAATGTAGCCTGCAGGATCAAGGTGGTGATTGACATGTCTACCGGTGCGCCTGGCTGCATAAGCTTCTCTTTTCCAAGTTCATGATCTGTTCCAGTAAGGGGCCAGGCATAGCTGCTGGTTTGAGGCAACTGAGCTTGACGCACCCAACTCGTATATGCCCATCTGCCAGGATCTTGCCTGACAGGACGATACGCTGAGCGAAGTTTAACGAAGCACGGCCGGCTTGTGTGATTCTAGTTTGCACAATTAATTGATCATCGAGTTTGGCAGGGGCTCGATATTGCATATCTAGCTGCACCACGACAAACCCGATGTCCGCTTCTTCAACTAACTGGCGTTGCTCGACCCCGAGCTTGCGTAGCCACTCGGTTCGCGCTCTTTCCATAAACTTCAGGTAATTGGCGTAAAAGACCACGCCACCCGCATCCGTGTCTTCATAATAGACTCGAACAGGCCACTCATGCGCTTGTGTCCAATCAGGTACTGTCCCAGCGATGGGGATGATCATGTGATTGATGGGTTGAGTTTGGCGGCCACACGAGTGGCGACATCGCTGATGTCGACCAACTCTGCAGTCGTTTCGCGACGTCCGAGTACCTCGACTTGCCCATTGGTCAAACCGCGGTCGCCAACTGTAATCCGAACCGGAATACCGATTAGCTCCCATTCGGCAAACATCACGCCAGGACGCAGGTCACGGTCATCCAGAATCACATCGTAGCCAGCCGCTTTCAGGTGACCGTATAGATCGGTGGCTGCTTGTCGTACGGCTTCACTTTTACCCCAGCCTAGTCCGCAAACCACCACCTCGAATGGCGCCATGGCCTGAGGCCAGATAATGCCGCGCTCGTCGTGGTTTTGTTCGATTGCCGCGCCGACAATGCGGGTCACGCCGATGCCGTAACAGCCCATTTCCATTAACGCCGGTTTGCCAGTTTCGTCCAGATACGTGGCTTTCAGTGCCTCAGAATATTTGGTGCCCAAATAGAACACATGCCCGACCTCGATGCCGCGCTGTATGTTGAGTACACCCTTGCCATCCGGGGCAGGGTCGCCCGCGACCACGTTGCGGATGTCAGCGATTAGCGCTGGCTCGGGAAGATCTCTTGCCCAGTTCACGCCCTGCAGGTGGTACGGCGCTTCATTGGCACCGCACACGAAATCGTTCATGTTGGCCACGGTCAAGTCAGCAATGATGGTGACGCGAGCGTCTAGGCCCACCGGGCCAAGGTAACCCGGTGGCGAACCAAAATGTTCTTTGATCTCTTGTTCAGTAGCAAATCTGAAGCCATCTTCAAAGCCGGCTAATTTGCCAACCTTAATCTCATTTAGGTCATGGTCACCGCGCAGCAGCAGCAGCCAAATCTTGGTGGGCCCGTCTGCTGGTTCCGTGGCCAGTACGATGGATTTGACGGTTTGAGTCAGATCGATCCCCAGAAGGTTTTTAACCTCTTCGCAGGTCGCCGCGTTGGGTGTGTGCACCTTTTGCATGGTCTGGCTGGCCACGGCGCGTGTTGCGACTAAGCAGGGTGCTGCTGCCAACTCAATGTTGGCGGCGTAATCCGTGCTTGGGTCGTAGACAATCAAGTCTTCGCCGATGTCGGCAATCACCTGGAATTCGTGGCTCGACGACCCGCCGATCGAACCTGTGTCGGCAGCAACGGCACGAAAGTCCAATCCAAGTCGTGTGAAGATTTTCTGATAAGCCTCGAACATTGCCTGGTAGCTGCGCATGGCGCCATCGACGTCTCGATCGAAGGAATATGCATCTTTCATGGTGAACTCGCGCCCACGCATGATCCCGAACCTAGGCCGCCGCTCATCACGAAATTTGGTCTGGATGTGATAGAAGTTCACTGGTAGCTGGCGCCAACTTTTGATCTCATTGCGGGCGATATCGGTGATCACTTCTTCTGAGGTGGGCTGCAAAATGAAGTCACGACCATGTCGGTCTTTCATTCGCAGCAGTTCGGGACCATACTTTTCCCAGCGACCGGATTCCTGCCAAAGCTCGGCGGGCTGAACGACGGGCATCAGCAGCTCGAGTGCGCCCGCTGCATTCATCTCTTCTCTGATGATGTTCTCAATCTTGCGGATGGTTCGCAGACCAAGCGGCATGTAGTTGTATATGCCCCCAGCCAGTCTGCGAATCATGCCGGCACGGATCATGAGTTGGTGGCTGGCAATTTCAGCGTCATTGGGCGCTTCTTTGATGGTGCTGATATGAAAGGCAGAGGCTCGCATGGGGGTCTAGGGGTAAGTTATTAGGGTGAATCGGAAATCAGTTCGTATAATCTAGGTCAATTGTATTGAATTCAACGGGTGCGGCGATGCTGGATAGGGAGGGTTACCGCCCCAATGTCGGCATTATCCTGGTCAACCAGAAAAATCAGGTCTTCTGGGGCAAGCGGGTCAGGGAGCATGCTTGGCAGTTTCCGCAGGGCGGTATTAAGCACGGTGAAAGTCCCGTGCAGGCAATGTTTCGTGAGTTGCACGAAGAGGTCGGGCTAAAGCCTGAGCACGTGCGCATCTTAGGGCGCACACGTGACTGGCTTCGATATGACGTGCCCGATCACTTCATTCGGCGCGAATCTCGCGGCCACTATCGTGGACAAAAGCAAATCTGGTTTCTTTTGCGTCTGGTTGGGCGTGATTGCGATGTCAGTTTGCGGGCCACTTCTCACCCTGAGTTTGACGCTTGGCGTTGGTGCCATTATTGGATTTCGCTCGAATCAGTGATTGAGTTTAAGCGTGGGGTCTACCATCAAGCCTTGCATGAGTTGTCGCCCTTGTTGTTTCGGGCTCGCGTCAGTCGTGCCCGCGATCGGGCACAACGTTCAGGCGATATTGAATTAGCGCAATCGTTTGATCAGGCTTGAGGTATCCCAGCGATTGCCACCTAGCTTTTGTACGTCAGCGTAGAACTGGTCAACCAACGCAGTCACGGGAACGCGTGCACCATTTCGGCGCGCTTCGTCTGTGACCAGGCTCAAATCTTTTCTCATCCAGTCAACCGCAAAGCCAAAGTCAAACTTGTCGTCGACCATGGTGTAACCGCGATTGTCCATTTGCCAGCTTTGAGCGGCGCCTTTGTTAATCACATCTAATACCAGCTTCATGTCCAAGCCTGCTGCTTGGCCAAATGCGATTCCTTCGGACAATCCTTGCACCAAGCCTGCGATGCAGATTTGGTTAACCATTTTGGCAAGCTGGCCAGCACCGGCTTGTCCAATCAATGTCACTGCTTTCGCGTAGTGCATGGCCAAGGGCTTGATTTTGTCGAAGGTGTCCGACTCTCCGCCACACATGACGGTCAGAGCACCGTTAACAGCACCTGCTTGTCCACCGGATACCGGGGCATCAATAAATCCTAGCCCTAGCTCGGTGGCAATGCCAGCGAGTTCACGCGCCACATTGGCTGATGCAGTGGTGTGATCAACAAGCACACTGCCGCTCGTCATGCCCGCAAATGCACCGTCATCGCCGAGAACGACGCTGCGCAGGTCGTCATCATTGCCAACACAGCAAAACACGATCGACGCGCCTGCAGCGGCTTCGCGCGGTGTTGTCGCATATTTGCCACCAAACTCCTCGGACCAAGCCTTGGATTTAGCCTGTGTGCGGTTGTAGACCGTCACGTGGTGACCCGCCTTTGTAAGGTGCCCCGCCATGGGCAGACCCATGACACCGAGTCCAAGAAACGCGACCTTTTGAGGGCCAACCTTGTCGTAATCGCGAGGGTGAATACTGGATGTTGTCATGATGTCTTCCTCAAAAAATGGGGTGTCTTGATTTATTGTCAGGACCAAGTGTACAAAAACAAATCTCACGAATAGCCGGATTTGTTTTACGATTGCGACATGTTTGAAGAATTAGACCTCCTTGCTAAGCGAATCCAGAGCCTCGTGCTGCGGGTCAAGGCGCTCACATCTGAGTCGGCGAGCCTAAAGCAGCAACTGGCCGCGATCACTGTCGAGCGCGATGAGCTCGCACAAAAGCTTCAGGCTGAGAAAACCCGGCAGACTGAGCTTAAAGAGTCTCTGGACTCGGTTCAGTCGGCCATGCAGCACTCCAAAGTCCGTGCGCAGCAGGATCAAGCTGCATTGCAAGGCACGCTTGACTTGTTCAAGCAGGAGAATGAGACCATGCAGACATCCTTAAAAAACCGTGAGGACGAAGTCCGGCGCTTGCGGGAAGTGAACCAACAGGCACGGCAGCGTGTCGACGGTGTGCTGGAAAGATTGCCTGGTGCGTTGTCTCAGGAGGTTAATTGATGGAAACGGTTCAGGCTAAGATTCTGGGTCGTGACTATTCGCTGGCGTGTCCTGCGGATGAGAAAGCTACGCTTGAGGCAGCAGTGGCCCACGTAGGGCAGTTGGCAGGCCGGATTCAAGGCACTGGCAAAGTCAGCGGCAATGAGAAAATCGCGGTGATGGCCGCGATACAGATTGCAGCTGAATTGTTGGTTGTTAAATCGCCAGAGGGCCCGCTTGGAAGTTTGTCTGTGGGCGAGTTCAAGCGTAAGATTGATGAAATTAATGCGATGTTGGAGTCGGCTGACGTCTCCTGATGTCGATGCAGGTTGTCCCTGCGGTGTTCGTGACTTGACCTTAAATTCTCTGAACCGATGCTTATGGCATATAGGTCGCTGGTTAGTCGGGTAGGAATGCGTGTCTCTCGTTAGACGTGCTCGAAACCCGTCACGAGGCGGCCGACCTTGAACCTAGGGTTCGAGATGCCGGTCTAGACGGCACACGCGGGGCTTTTAATTGTTGCTTGGTGCACTGGTTTTGCTTGAATAAGCGTAAAGCCAGGCACCGGCAACGATCATGGGGATGCACAGCCATTGACCCATGCTGAGGTTTGCCACCAGCAAGCCTAAAAACGCATCGGGTTCGCGCCCAAATTCGGCGATGAACCGCAAAACGCCGTAGCCCATTAGAAAGACTGCGCTGACTTGTCCAGTCATTCTTGGTTTGCGCGCAAACCACCAAACAATGACAAACAACAAAATACCTTCCAGCGCAAATTGATAGAGCTGCGATGGGTGGCGCCCGATGCCATCCTGAGCGCCAGGAAAGATCATGGCCCACGGCAAATCAGTTGGCCTGCCCCAGAGTTCGCCGTTGATGAAATTCCCGAATCTGCCTGCTGCAAGCCCAAGTGGTACCAGGGGGGCAATAAGGTCGCCGAGCTCTAGAAATCGATATTGTTTGCGTCTCGCAAATAGCCAGAGACTAAAAACAACCCCGAGCAAGCCGCCATGAAACGACATGCCACCTTGCCAGAGAAACAAAATCTCGATCGGATGGTGCAAATAGTATCCGGGCTGATAGAACAGCGCGTAGCCGATTCGCCCGCCCACCACGGCACCGAGCATGGCCAGAAAGAGCATGTCTTCGAAATCAACCAGCGTGACGCGAGTCAGACCATGCCGGACTCGCCAGCGCCCTAAAAGCCAGGCACTGGCAAAACCGACTAGGTACATTAAGCCGTACCAGTGCACGGCAAGTGGGCCGAGTTCAAAGGCAATGGGATCAATTTGTGGGTAAGGCAGCATCAGACAGGTATTTCATGCAAAGATGTTTCATATTAACCTCTAGGTTTTGCTAGATTAGCTTTTCAATTTTTCGCCGGAAACAGTCTCATGTCTAAATACGAACGGTCCAGCCACATCACCGAAGGCGTCACCCGCGCTCCCAATCGCTCCATGTATTACGGCATGGGCTACAAGGAAAGCGATTTCGAAAATCCGATGATTGGAGTGGCTAATGGTCACTCGACTATCACCCCTTGCAACAGTGGCTTGCAGCCCCTTGCGGATGCGGCCGTTCAGGCCATCCGTGAGGCGAAGGCAAACCCGCAGGTCTTTGGGGTGCCGACCATTTCGGACGGCATGTCCATGGGCACAGAGGGCATGAAGTATTCGCTGGCGTCGCGCGAGGTCATTGCTGACTGTGTGGAAACTGCTGTGCAAGGGCAGTGGATGGACGGGGTGGTGGTGATTGGCGGGTGCGATAAAAACATGCCGGGTGGCATGATCGGCATTGCCCGCTGTAATGTGCCAGCCATCTATGTTTATGGCGGCACAATTAAGCCCGGACATCACAAAGGCAAGGATTTGAATATCGTCTCGGTGTTTGAGGCTGTTGGCGAATTCACCATGAAACGCATGAGCGCAGAGGACTTTAAGGCGATCGAGCAAAAGGCGATTCCTGGCTCTGGTTCCTGTGGTGGTATGTACACGGCCAACACCATGAGCTCTTCGTTTGAAGCGATGGGGATGAGCTTGCCTTATTCATCGACAGCGGCCAATGAAGACGACGAGGCGATCGAGAACGCCAGGAAAGCTGCCGCCGTGTTGGTTGATGCCGTGCGTGCCAATCGCAAGCCGCGTGACATTATCACCCGGGAGGCGATTGAGAATGCGGTGTCAGTCATCATGGCGATCGGGGGCTCTACCAATGCGGTTTTGCACTTCCTGGCAATTGCTCATGCGGCTGAAGTGCCTTGGACGATCGACGATTTCGAGCGTATCCGCAAGAAAGTGCCCGTGCTTTGTGATCTAAAGCCATCGGGTAAATATTTGACGGTCGATTTGCACAGGGCTGGCGGTATTCCTCAGGTCATGAAGATCTTACTGAACGCCGGATTGCTGCATGGTGACTGCATGACGATCACTGGGCAGACGATTGCCCAGGTGCTCAAAGATGTGCCAGACGCCCCACCAGCGGACCAGGATGTGATTCGGCCGATTGACAAAGCGCTATATAGCCACGGTCATTTGGCTATCCTGAAGGGCAATTTGGCAACAGAGGGCGCGGTTGCGAAAATCACAGGATTGAAAAATCCCGTTATCACGGGTCCTGCCAGAGTCTTTGACTCTGAGGATCTGGCCATGGCTGCGATCATGGATCAGCAGATTAAGCCAGGCGATGTGGTGGTGATTCGTTATGAGGGTCCTAAGGGTGGTCCAGGCATGCGCGAGATGCTGGCGCCGACCTCGGCGCTGATTGGGCAAGGCCTTGGTGAGAGCGTGGGTCTCATTACCGATGGGCGTTTCTCGGGCGGCACATGGGGGATGGTGGTGGGTCACGTGGCGCCAGAAGCGTTTGTGGGCGGCACCATTGGTTTGATTCACGAGGGTGACTCGATCACGATCGATGCCCATCAGCTGCTGCTTCAGTTGAATGTGCCTGAAGATGAGATTGAGCGCCGCCGCAAAAACTGGAAGCAGCCTGCGCCTCGCTACACGCGTGGTGTTCTTGGGAAAATTGCGAAGTTGGCCAGCAGTGCCAGCAAAGGTGCGGTGACCGATGCGTTTGAAGACTGATCGTTGGCTGGTGGGGCTGCTGGGGGTTTTGCCGTTGGCTGTTAGCGCCAATGAGGCGATGACATTTGAGCAGGGCAACCAGCTAATGCGCGAAAAAATGTGCTTGGGCTGCCATCAGGTCGATAAAAAACGGGTAGGCCCGGCATTTGTCGCTATTGCTAACCGCTACGGGGACGACCAGCAGCTTGCCGTGCCCATGTTGGTTAACTCGATCAAAAATGGTGGCCGTGGCAAATGGGGTGCTGTGCCAATGCCGGCTCAGCCTCAGGTGTCTGAAGAACAAGCCAACGATATGGCGATCTTCATTCTGAGCTTGCAGCAAAAGCCCGATTAACTCAAAAGGGGGGGCTATGACAGTTGCTGTGTTTGGTGGTGGATGTTTCTGGTGTACGGAAGCCGTGTTTGACAGCCTTCAGGGCGTGCAGAAGGTGGAGCCCGGCTACTGCGGCGGGCATGTTGACAACCCGAGTTACGAGCAGGTTTGCAACAAGGACACTGGGCACATCGAGGTCATACGGGTCACATTTGACCCAGACGTGATCAGCTTCGAGTCGCTGCTTGAGGTGTTTTTTGCAACGCATGATCCAACCACGCCGGGTCGGCAAGGCAATGACGTGGGGCCGCAGTACGAGTCGGTGATTTTTTATCAGGACGCATCTCAGTTAGAGAGTGCCAAGAAGGTGATCGAAGCCGTTGATGCTAGCGCGGGCCATGGGGCTCCGGTGTGTACCCAACTCAAGCCAGCGGCCACTTTTTGGCTGGCAGAGGACTATCACCACGACTTCTTCGCCCGCAATCCAGGGCAGGGATACTGTCAATTTGTGGTTGCACCCAAAGTTCAAAAATTCAGGGCGAAGTTTGCCGATCGCTTAAAGCGTGGCCAATGAGCGACAGCAATGTGCTCTTTTTAGGCCTTTTGTGAACGGCGGTTGACAGGTAAAAAAAACACGTGCATAATCTCGTTTCTCTGCTTGAGCGACGCTTAAAAAGCGAAGCAAAAATAGAGAAAGCGCAGTCAGTAGCATGAGCAGGTTTCTTTGATCAGTTCGATCAAGATAATCCAAGATCACTACAGATTTGTTGCAGACCGAAAAGAATTTAAAAGTCTGCCGCGGGTCAGTTGCTCGCTCATGTAAATGACTGTGGGCAGTCCTTAGACTGCATTCGCTCTTTAACAACGAAACAACCGATAAGTGTGGGCACTTGGGTCTTAGGGACGTTGAGTGACTGGGTAATGATTGGATGCTGGGATTCGTTCTGGTGTTTG
>CAZLFB010000011.1:0-2949 GCA_964558695.1 uncultured Orrella sp. | reverse complement strand
TTCAATGTGCCGTGGCGTTACAGATTGGGGTGTTGTTCTGCTTAGATCCCTTGGCGTGGTGCTCAGGCAAGCTGTTGGGTCATCTCTTTGATAACGGTGTGGATAATGGCCCTGAGGCAGCGGGATTCGGCGGCCATTGTGATGGACAGCTGTGGATGTGTGCGGGCAATCTGGGCGTTTTCAGCTTCAATGTCGACGTACAGCGCTTGCGCCTCTAGTAGAGCGCGACTGCGCAGACTTTCTAGCAAGCGCAGGGCTGTGTCTTTGGTTAGATTCAACGATGCAGCCGCTTCCAGTAGCAAGCCACGGTTGACGTCCGAGAAGTGCTGCACGCCCAGAATTGGCCAAGCCAGCGGCGTCTGTGCTGGCCATTGCCTTTTATCGAAAGCGGCGCTGTCATACGTGGCCACGCTGAGCAGATCATAGAACGGCGCCAACTGAACACCTTCATGCGAAACGAGGAAGCTCAGGTTTTTGAGGTGGGCGTCACTATTGCCGACGAGTACGTTGAACACTAGCCACCCAAAGAGACGAGACCGGGCCACCGCCGGACTGCGGCAAGCATTGGCCAGTGCTGCAAGATTCTCCATGTTGCCTTGGCTGTATTTGAAACTGCGATCCAGTCCCAGCAACTGGCACGCATCAATCACGTGTCGGCGTTGCCAGCCTTGATCGCCTGGAATCCGGTCAAAGCGATCAACCAAGTAAATGGGTGATGGCACGTAGCGACGGCGTACGCCGGGAACATCTAGCCCTAATCGCTTGGCCAGCCGCATCACATACCACTCGTTGATGACCGAATGCGGGTAGTCCTCATCTGGATGATTAGGTTTCAGGATGTGGGTAGAGGGCGTGGCGCCAGCGGGCTCAAACAATGCGTCATCTCGCAGGACGATTGCTAGCTTGTGCTGGGCACCGGCGAGCGACATGCGCTTGAGGGCCGCATGCGTGAGCGGTATTTTGGGCAACTGGCGGATTCGAGCCTCTAGAACATGATCCGGCAATGGTCGCAGCGGCTCAGCCATTGGCAGTGCAGTATCTGACGGTAGCAAGGTCATTGATCCGGCTGATTCCGCACCGTACCAGACCAGCAATCCGAACGCGTCTGCCGCATCGAGCTTGGCATCCCCGGCCAGTAAAACGCGTTGCCCCGCTTCCGGCAGCAGGTTGTCAAAATACCATTGCACGGGGCGTTTACTGGCCCCATCGAGCAAGGGGTCTGCCGTCAGCGGCAGATGCGGGCTAAGCGCAAAGCGCTGGGGGTTGGTCAGCCAATTTGGTGTGTACTGGAAGCGCCAGATGCCCGCCACTTCTTGCAAAGTGCCAACCTCAGTGTTACCGATTAACGCGCGCAAAGACCGTCCGGTCATGGCTTGTCCTGACTGTCTGCAGGCTGATGCAAATGGGTGGATACGATCTCGGGCACATCCACCATCACGTGAATGCCTAGTCCGTGAAGCACTTGAAAGAGCTTTCCCCATTGGACGGTCTCACCACCGCGTTCGATCTTGCCAAGAAAATTTTCGCTAACGCCAATGCTACCGGCGGCATCATCCTGGCGTATCTTCTGTGCCTTGCGGCTGGCGCGCACCACTTTGCCGATGTCGGCTGCGTTGTTGATGGGAATTTTCATTATTAGTCCTCACGTTTGTGAGGATTTTGCGCTAAATTGACACCCATGGCAAGAAATCCTTTCGTTTGTGCGGATTTATATGTAGGGTTAGTGCTGCTTGTGTGAAATCCTCGCAATCGTGAGGATTTCTAATCGGAGTCTTGGGTATAGACTACATTTCCCGGGGCGCCAGGCACCACCGCCACCAGGGTTGTCGTGGCTTGTCTTGAGTCAGTGGATAGAAAGCAGCGCCTTGATGTTTTCACGTACTTCTTTCAACTGAGCGGGAGAAATTTTGGATTTGAATTTTGCTCTGCACTCACGCCAGTCTAGCGATTTGACCTGATCTGACAGCACGACGCTCGTCGTTTTGTCAGTTTCAACTTCAACCTCAAAGGGGTAGCCTTTCACCTTGGTTGAAAGTGGACAACATACGGCGAGGCTTACTTTGTCGTTGTAGCTTGCTGGACTTAGTATCAATGCCGGTCGATGTCCTGCTTGCTCACGACCTGCTTGAGGATCAAACTCAAGCCAAACGATATTCCCCGCATCGGGAATATAAGATTCAGGCACTAGAGAATCTCCTTGCCGACAGAACCACCAAAACTTTCCTCGCCGTGGATATTGTCCGTCGTAATCCCAGCTAGTAAATCTTCGAGACGGGTGTCTTTGGGTAGTACGGGTTCGATAATAATTTTTCCCTTGAGAACATTGACGTTGACCGCCTGGTTAACGGTTAGCTGCGCTAACTCCATGATTGAACTTGAAATTCGAAGCGCAGGACTATTTCCCCACTTTTTGATCGTTGCATGCATTGACGCCTCCTATGTTTCTACATCGTAGATACAGGTGCTCGTATCGTCAATTGTTTTGACCCGAAGTGTTTTGACCCAAAGTGTTTTGGCCCAAAGACGGCCTCGTCATGTCCTCAATTAATTTCAGCGTGTAGCGCAGTCGCTTCGACGCTTGCCAGCGAGGTGTTGAGCGAAGGTTTTCAGCAGCCCAGCGAAATTTGCACCATGTCAGTGCATTGTGCCTCAAATAAGGGAATCATGCGCTTTGCCTGAACTGCCTGATCGCGTTGATATAACGCCAGGATTGCTCTATAAGAGCTATTTTTAATTGCTGATCGATACAATAAGCCACATTTAATCGCATAAAAACCATATTGCCCCAAAATGGCACATTTTTTGCTTGTGCCTCACAGTCAAAAACCGATTAAAAGCGCGTTACATCCACCATGGACAATCTAAACACAGCCTCAGACACCTTATTTATCTTGCTCGGTGCCATCATGGTGCTCGCCATGCATGCCGGGTTTGCTTTCCTGGAAGTTG
>CAZLFB010000010.1:0-4329 GCA_964558695.1 uncultured Orrella sp. | reverse complement strand
GCCGGCGCACTTATCCAATCAAGTCAATCCCCAAAATCTTGGCGATGACAGTAACCAAGCCAAAGCAGAGCATGGTGATTAGTGCAGATAGGCCTAGTGCGCCCCAGAAGCCGAACTTGCCATGCAGCCAGCCAAATACCAAGAACATTGGCAGCGTGGGTATGACATACCAAAATGTGTAGTAGGCATGCTTGGTGATCTTCTCATCAGGTTGTTTTTCTACGTAGAGCCACAACAACGTCAAAATCGTGATGGTTGGCAGGGCAGCCATCAGACTGCCTAATCGATCACTGCGTTTGGCCGCTTCAGAGATCACCACGACAAGAAGTGCTGTGGTTGCATACTTAAAAATTAGCCAAGCCACGATATGGATTCCTCGTCAAGGCAGCTCATGGTGAAAAACTGATGGCACTCACAATACCGCATTGCCTTTGCAATCGGGTGACGAACGCCCGAGAGCAACAGTTGCCACATGAGCTGGATTTCGCTCAGCGCATGTTTGATTGGGTTCGTGCGCCACGACAAACCTGAAATCGAAAACCATCGTTTGGCAGCAACAGGGTTACCGACAGCGGCGAAATCAATCCTGGTCCAGCCGACGCTATTTTGAACGATCAGATGCCGTGTCCGTCCTGGCGGCTACGTCAGCTACGTCAGCTACGGCAGCTACGGCAGCTACGGCAGCAACTTGTTCAGCAAGGGCGGTGGGGGCATAATTTGAGACTGAGTCATACAAGGGTCAAGCGCTGGGATGCCGATGTTCAATCGACCCATTGATACAAACCATAGCGCGTGCGCTTTTTAGGAATTAAGAATGGCATTGAATGTCGAACATCTTTTGCGCACTGCCAATACGCTGCAACAAGCATTATTGGCCATTGAGCGACTGCCCGCGCGCGATGATGTGCTATTCGATCTTTATCGAAACGCAGCGATCAAGAGCTTCGAGTTGTCGCTCGAGACGGCTGGCAAGTTATTGCGCAAAGCAATCAAGGCCTTCACTGGTAGCCCAAGGGAAGTCGATGCACTCGTTTTTAATGATGTTTTACGTCATGCCGGTAAGCACGGCTTACTTGATAGTGCCGGTGTTGAACGCTGGATTGCCTATCGCTTGAACCGAAACAACGCTGCGCACGATTATGGCGAAGGCTTTGCCAATGAGACTTTGAAACTGTTGCCAGGCTATCTATCGGATGTGCGAGCGCTTGCCCCTCGGATACAGGCGGTGTTTGATGCCACAGCTTGATTTGTCTTGTCTTCAAATCTCTTCGCGGCATCTTGCCATGCTTCTGGCACTGCTGAACAAACATGTGCCACACGCAGAGGTCTGGGCTTATGGCAGTCGGGTCATCGGTGACGCACACGAAGGTAGTGATCTCGATCTTGTGTTGCGCAATCGAGCCGACCCAACGCAAGATGTGCCAGGGTGGGTCGATCTGAAGGAGTCCCTTCAAAGCAGCGCATTGCCAATGCTGGTTGATGTCCACGTTTGGTCTCAGTTGCCTGAGTCATTCCGTCGCCATATCGAAGCGGCCTATGTGGTGGTGTGTGGTGAAGGTACGCACAGGCTCTGACATGTCTGATGCCGTTATCAAGCCCTAAACCGAATAAAGGTTGACAGAGCAGAGGTCGATCGCGGCATTGGCCGATGACCATGATGGCACGCGTGGTTGATTGGCTTGGTTTGTTCACACCTGCGATAATTCACCCCCTGCCAGTTACGGAAATCACCATGAGCACGCCAGAAAGACCACCGACTGAAGCGGTTTCGCCAATGCCATCCACCTTCTCAAATCAGCACAAAGCACTGGTGCTGTTTTCTGGGGGGCAGGATTCGGCCACCTGCCTGGCTTGGGCGCTAGATCGCTACGCCGACGTTGAGACAATCGGGTTTGATTACGGCCAGCGTCATGCGGTGGAATTGAAGTGCCGTGGTGAAGTCTTGTCTGCGATGCGCGCGCGCTTCCCAAAGTGGCGCGATCGTTTGGGTGAAGATCATGTGCTTGACTTGGGCATTCTCGGGCAGATCAGTGACACGGCCATGACCCGTGAGCGTGAGATTGTATTTGAGCAGTCTGGTTTGCCATCGACCTTTGTGCCGGGTAGAAACCTGATGTTCTTCATGTTTGCGGCAGCGCTCGCCTATCGTCGTGGCCTGTCCGTCTTGGTCGGTGGTATGTGTGAGACCGATTACTCGGGTTATCCCGATTGTCGTGACAACACGCTTAAAGCACTGCAGGTTGCTGTCAGCCTTGGACTGGATGCCCCCATGGTGCTTCAGACGCCACTCATGTGGCTTACCAAGGCCCAGACTTGGCAACTGGCGCACGATCTCGGTGGCGCAGATCTGGTTGAGTTGATTCGTACCGAGACGCACACTTGTTATCTGGGTGATCGATCGACCTTGCATGAGTGGGGCTATGGCTGTGGCAAGTGCCCAGCCTGTGAGTTGCGTGCCAGCGGCCATGCGCAGTACATCGGCGGTGCATTGTCATGAATTCGGTGCATGACAACAAGGTACTGACCCGTCATGTGGCGAGCGCCCGGTTTGAAGCCGCGCGCCAGGTTTTAGGGATACAGGGCAACAAGTTCACCCGTTTACACGGCCATGGCTTTCTGGTGTCAGCGTTTGTGGATTCATCGTCTAATCAAGCGACCGAGGCGTCGGGTCAGGTTTCTGGCCGTGACTCAATGTCCTGGCCACCCTATCCGGGCGGCGAGGTTCCAGCCTTGTTCAGTGAGCTGCAACAGCAGGCAAAGCGGTTGGACTATCAGTCGCTCAATGAGTTTGTGGCGCAACCGTCAGACGTCAATCTGGCTCGATGGTTTGCGGATCAGCTATCCGGTAGTCAGCTGGCTGTTTGCGCTGCCTCCTCTGGCAGTAGCAGTATTGCGCTGCAGAGTACGCCAGAGCAGGGTGTCATGATCGGGTTGGCAGATGGCTCTTTGGTTTGGCGGCGCTACCGATTTCAAGCCGCGCATCAATTACCCAATGTGCCGGCAGGGCACAAGTGTGCGCGGCTGCATGGCCATGGGTTTGAAGTGGTGTTGTATGCGGTCACAGACTGCGAATCTGTCGATTACGCGACCCTGGATCGTGCCTGGAGCCAAGTATCAAATCTCCTCAATTACCGGTGTTTGAACGACGTTGAGGGCTTAGAGAATCCGACCAGCGAAATGTTGTCTTCCTGGTTGTGGCAAAAGTTAAAGGGGCATTTGCCGACGTTATCTGCAGTCTCTGTGTACGAGACGGCCTCATGCGGGGCGACGTTTAATGGCGAGCTCTACCGGATCTGGAAAGACTTCACGATCGACAGTGCTGTGCGGTATCGGCATGCTAGTTTGGGTTCGGATCATGCGCGTGCGTCGGTGCATGGGTACACCTACACCTTGCGCTTGAATTTGTCGGCACCTTTGGATCAGGTCATGGGATGGACTGTTGATTTCGGGGATGTGAAGGAAGCGTTCAATCCCGTGTTCAAGTCGCTAGACCATCATCCTTTGCATGAGCACCCTGAATTGACTCTGGTCAGCGATGGTGACACCGGGTCAATCGCAAAATGGATTTTTATGCAGTCACGAGCCTTGTTGCCACAGTTGGTTCGCGTCGATTTGTTTGAGACGCAAGGATGCGGCTCGTCCGTTGGCATTGATTTGCAAGCGCCCGCCTTGCCGTTGGAGCGAGTGTGATCTGATGGCCTATTCCGTTAAAGAGATTTTCTACACTTTGCAAGGCGAGGGCCTGCAGGCTGGGATGCCGGCGGTGTTCTGTCGGTTTGCCGGCTGCAACCTGTGGTCTGGCCGCGAGCAAGACCGGTCGCTGGCTGTTTGCCAGTTTTGTGACACGGACTTTGTGGGCACGGATGGCGTGGGTGGTGGCAAGTTTGCGCACGCCCACGAGCTGGTTGCCTGCATCGCATCGCTTTGGCCAGTGGCTGAGCACGCGCACCGCTTGGTCGTGCTTACGGGGGGCGAGCCTTTGTTGCAGGTCGATGCTCTATTGATTGACGCGCTGCATGCCCAAGGATTTCGGATTGCAGTCGAGACCAATGGCACGATCGCTGTGCCATCTGGCATTGACTGGGTCTGTGTCAGCCCCAAAGCCGGAGCGCCATTGGTGCAAGTCACGGGTCAGGAGTTAAAGCTCGTGTTTCCTCAGCCGATGTTGATGCCAGAGGATTTGCCGTGGGGCAAGCTGGTGTACGACCACTACTTGCTGCAACCGATGGATGGTCCCAATCAGGCTGGCAATACTCGGGCGGCGATTGCCTATTGTCAGGCTCATCCACGCTGGCGCTTGTCAGTACAGACGCATAAGGTCATCGGGAT
>CAZLFB010000009.1:0-2005 GCA_964558695.1 uncultured Orrella sp. | reverse complement strand
GCTCGCAACCGGCAGGCTATGGAGCGCCGCGATGGCTTGTTGCTGTATTGGCGTGTGAGGCGCAGTCACTGGCGAGAAGACGAAAAAGTTCGCGTTGATCAGGCCAGATGTCAGCGCGCGAGCAGCAGCCAGGTCTCGAGCGATTTTCTCGGGGGTGCTGTAGGCAAACCCAAAGCTGCCAACACCGCCCGCATTGGCGACAGCGGCGACCAATTCAGGCGTGCAAACGCCGCCAGCCATGGGGGCTTGGATGATGGGCACGGTGAGTTGCTTGAACGAGAACATGCAAGATCCCTCATTTAAATGCCGATTATTTTAGCTTGTGGCGTCCGGAGTAGGTGTAAAGAGACTACCCACAGAAACTACTCACAGAAACTACCTACAGAAACTACCTACAGAAACTACACCGACACAGCCGCTTCTTGTGCCGACACCCATTGGCGCGGCCCCATGCTGACGCGTTGGGTAAAAATTCGAGTCAGTACTGCGGTTGATGAATAGCCGACTTCGGTGGCCACTGCTTTGATGGGCATGCCTTGTGCCATTAAGGCCTGCGCAACAGTGATCCGCCAGTCAGTCAGATAGTCCAGTGGGGTTTTGCCCATGAGATCCCGAAACCGCCGGGCAAATGTGGCGCGCGACATTGATGCCACATCAGCCAAACGTTCCAGTGTCCAAGCCTGACCGGGATGACGGTGAATGGCAGTCACTGCCCGAAGAATCTTATCGTCACCGAGTGCTTTGAGTGGTCCAACCGGTACCGTATTGGTCTGGATGAGATGGCGAAACAAAATCAGCAAAAAGTATTGCAAGAGCTGACTTGCCGCGAGCGATTTGCCGCAGCGGTCAGAGAACGCTTCATTCATCAGCAAGCCGTGCACCACCTCAATCTCCGGCACCTCAGCCACCGGCACCACAATGATGGCCGGCTCGATCATCGTCAATGGGTTGTGATAGCGTTGACCGAACTCAAACTCGGCGCACACGAGTTCGGCGTCATTGCTTGATACAAGCGTGTGTGGTGTTGGTCCAGGCACAAAGATCACACTGGGTTGTTCAACCACCAAATGGCTCAAACCCTCACCACGCACGGTTAAGCGACCTGACTTTAGCCAATGGATATGGCCAATGGGCTCATCAGATGGAACTGCGATTTGCCCACAAAGGCGATCGGCGAACCGCACCTGAGCGTGTGGCACAAATCGCTCGAAGATGGGCGTGAGTCGATCCATTCGATCCATTGTTTGGCTCATCACGATTTTCCATGAATCTATACGAATTGCAAACTATTCGATACCAATTGATTCTAAACGTATCCTAGGATAAAGGCTCTTACATCGAAAGTGATGATTTTCAAGGAGCTTAATCATGCTAATTCCGCGCCAGACAGTACCCAGCCTTGAAGTGCCCACCCTGGATCACGGTGTATTTAGCCTTGCCACGGAAACCCCCGGCAATTTTTCTTTGGTGGTGTTTTTTCGGGGGCTGCATTGCCCGCTGTGTATCAAGTATCTGAAGGAGCTCGGTGGATTATTGCCGCAATTCGAAGAGCGTGGTGTCAACGTGATCGCGATCTCCTCTGATGACGAGGCCCGCGCCCGCGAGATGGCAAGCAAAGTTAATGTCCCTGAATTGAGGTTTGGCTACGCTTTGTCGCTGGCGACCGCGCGCGCTTGGGGTCTATATATTTCTGAAGGCATCGGTAAAACCTCGATCGGCATCGAGGAGCCCAAGCGGTTTGCTGAGCCTGGGGTGTTTCTAGTTCGCCCTGATCAGACCTTGTATTACGGTTCGGTTCAGACCATGCCGTTTGCACGTCCGTCATTCACGGACTTGTTGATGGCAATCGACTATGCGATTGGCAAGAACTATCCCGCCCGGGGCGAGTTCACCGGGGCTCTTTGAGGATGCCCAAGCGATCAGCGCCTGAGTACATCGAGCCATTGTTTTTGCTCGGGTGTGATCGCCTCGTTCGGCGTTAGGACGGCATGTGACAGTGCACGGC
>CAZLFB010000008.1:0-43463 GCA_964558695.1 uncultured Orrella sp. | reverse complement strand
TGCAACGACATTTGCGCCTACCGGTGTTCTGCGTGCAAGCATTAACATCGGCAACCCCATTCTTGCCCGTGCTGATGGGGATTCGGCACAAGGCGTTTCAGTTGACCTGGCGCTTAAGCTTGGCGAACAACTGGGGGTTAACACTGAACTCATCGTGTTTAAAACCGCCGCTGAATCAGTTCAGGCGCTGGAGTCTGGCCAGGCAGACGTCGGATTTTTTGCGATTGATCCCAAGCGTGGCGAACAAATCGCATTCACTGCTCCCTATATCCTGATCGAAGGTGCTTACCTAGTGCGCCACGACAGCCCACTAACCGACAATGACCAAGTGGATGCAGTCAATCATCGCGTCGTTGTCGGACAAGGCAGCGCCTATGACCTTTTCTTATCTAGGCATCTCAAATTTGCTCAAATCGTCCGCTCAAGCTCCTCGCAGACGGTAGTCAGCACGTTTCTGGACACGGGCGCCGATGTCGCCGCTGGCGTCAAACAGCAACTCCAGGCCGATAGCGCTGAAAAGCCCGACCTGCGTCTTTTACCTGGCCGGTTCATGGTGATTCGCCAGGCCATGGGTTTGCCTAAAACACGCGGCCCTCAAGCAGCAAGCTTTCTAAGGCAGTTCCTCGAGGGCATGAAATCATCGGGATTCGTGCAAACCACGCTTAAGCATCATGGCGTTGAAGGTGCTGGGGTCGCTGAAGCCGCCGACCCTGCGCTCGATCCGCTTAACGAGGTCCAATGAACAGTCGCTGCACAATTACAGCAGTGGCGAAGCCAGCCAAATAAACCGGTTTCTCAATCGCTTCCAAAACGGTCGACTTTCGAGCTCGGCCAAGGTCGCACGTTGACCTTCTCGTATTTTGCTATCAATACTGGCCGCAATTCGATGAGCCAACTTTCGGTCATAGACCTCCAGGTCAAGCTCAAAATTGAGCCGCTGACTACGCGGATCGACATTTGAAGATCCAACATAGCACCACTGATCGTCCACTGTCATGAGTTTGGAGTGATCAAATGGGCCGGTTGCGCGCCAAACACGCACATCACCATGCAACAACAAATCAAGCTGAGCCTCCATCGCTGCGCTCACCAGCCTGAGATTGTTATTGGCAGGGATCACGACATCCACGGTCACGCCTCGCCGAGCCGCCGTCACCAAGGCACCAATGAGCACCGGCTCTGGAAGAAAGTACGGCGACTGAATTCTCACATGCGTACGCGCCACCGACAAAGCACCGAGCAACATGGATTGATTTCGACCGATTGCTAGGTCAGGTCCAGACAACACAACCCTCGCGGGCACGCCCGTCTCGATGGAATCCTCATTAAATGGAGCAAACCAAACATCACCTTCCAAGCGCTCGCCTGTGGTGAACTCCCAATCATGCGCAAAACTGTCCATCAAGTGGTGAGCAACGGGCCCTTGCACCCTGAAATGGGTATCGACGGCAACATTGTCGCCAGCGAACTCACGCGTGAAAGCCTGGCGGATGTTCATGCCGCCAGTCAGTGCATAGTGGCCATCTACCACCAGTAGCTTGCGGTGACTGCGCATGTTGGCGTATACCAGCCGCATGCCAATCGCGGTAGGCAAAAATAGACCTACTTTAATGCCTGCCTCTTCGAGCATCCGGGTAATGGGTGGATGTGAATACTTTGCACCCACCGCATCAATCAGCACCCGAACCTTCACGCCACGCCGCTGGGCGTCAATCAAAGCCTGTGCAATGCGAATGCCGATGCCATCGTGGTCAAAGATATAGCTTTGCAACACCAAACAAGAGTTTGCGCGCGCAATCGCTTGCAGCATCGCCGGGTACGCTTCATCGCCACCCACCAGCATCTCGATTTGGTTGCCTTGCAACAGCACGTTGCTATTGACCTGATTGCCCAAGCGTCTAAGCGGTCTGATGTTCTCATCAAACTCATCACCCAGATGCTTCACCTCCAGTCTCTTAATGGAGGCCAGTTCTTGTTCTGCCAGACGACGCTGCTCGGACACCCGCTGGCGCCTGACACGGTTGATACCTGCAAACAGATAAAAAGTCGCACCGAGTAGCGGGGAAAATATCACGACCGCCACCCAGCCAATGGCAGCACGAACATCCTGCTTGGTCATGGCTGCGTGAGTGGCGGTGGCCACACTGGCCACTAGCGAAACCAACAAAACCGTGTGCGGCCAGTACGTAAATAGCAAATACCTGATCTCATCGATCATGTTAATATCTATGTCCTTTGGTGGCTGTAGCTCAGTTGGTAGAGTCCCGGATTGTGATTCCGGTTGTCGCGGGTTCGAGTCCCGTCAGCCACCCCATCAGCCACCCCATCAGCCACCCCAGCATCAACTCCTCCGTCCGTCTGGTTGTTCAACCGTTTGTCAAAGATTCGTCGAGTGTCTATCCGGCATCCACGTAGCGTTTACACGACACTCGCCCGACACTCGCCCGACATTCATCCGACACTCACCTGACACTTACCCGACGCTTTCAACGTACTAGTAGACCGCGCCTACCCGCACACCTTCGCCACGGCTTGAGCAAAGCTGTACCACAAACTCACCAACACAAACTCACCAACGTGCGCTGATCGGTTACATCCGACCATCACCTTGTTTACACATCAGTGTACCCGTTGTGGTCTGACGACCACCGTTCGGCACTTCGTTAGGTTACATCATGTGCCACTTGCTTGCTCAAGCACTCGCGACCGAGATACGCACTCTCGGGTGTGCGTCTCACAAACCGCGCCCTAAAACCCGTTGTCTTTCTTCCACGCCTCAAACAATGCCAATGTCTGCGGTTCTGTCGGCGGATAAAGCCCCAAAATCGACTTGCCCTGTTTGACGCATATCATCACAAAATCTTCGAACACAGTCATGTCTGCCGCTTGAACCGCGACTTCGTCTGCGATGTCCGCGGGGATCACAATCACGCCGTCTGCATCGCCCACGATGACATCTCCCGGAAACACAGGCGCATCGCCACAGCCAATGGGTACATTGATGTCAATGGCCTCATGCAAGGTCAAATTGGTCGGAGCCGAGGGCCTCTGGTGATAGGCCGCAATGCCAAGCTCGGCAATTTCAGCCGAATCCCGAAAACCGCCATCCGTCACCACACCAGCCACACCGCGTTGCTTCAATCGGGACACCAGAATGCCACCAGCTGAAGCAGCACGGGCATCTTTACGACTATCAAAAACCATCACGGCACCCGGTGGACACTGCTCAATTGCCTGACGCTGTGGGTGCTGCCGATTCTGGAAGACCTCGATACCGTTTCGGTCTTCACGGGCAGGCATGTAGCGCAGCGTGAACGCTGGGCCAACCATGTTCTCTTTCGCTTTGGAAAGACGCGAAACGTTTTGAATGAACTGATTCTTAAGCCCACGCTTAAACAAGAGTGTGGCCAGCGTTGCCGTGCTGATGTGCATGAGCCGTTGACGGGTTTGATCTTTAAGTTCCTTCACGGGCGTTCTCCGACTGTTATCTGTTTGATATTGACCACAAGCTTAAGTGCCATCGATTTAAAAAATATCTGGCTCTGAGACAGGCTTACCAAACTCAGTCCTCAGAAAATCAAAGTCACAGCCTTCGTTGGCCTGCTGAATATGTTTGGAGAACATCCAGCCATAGCCCCGTTCATACCGTTTCTGGGGCGGCGTCCACGCGTCGCGTCGCCTCTGCATCTCTTGATCCGATATCTCCACACGAATCGCGCGATTGGGCACATCAACGGTAATCATGTCGCCCGTCTGAATCAGCGCCAACGGACCACCCACATACGCCTCGGGCGAGATGTGAAGAACGCACGCGCCGTAACTGGTGCCGCTCATGCGAGCATCAGACAAACGCAGCATGTCACGCACACCTTGTTTGAGAAGCTTTTTAGGCATGGGCAACATACCCCATTCAGGCATGCCCGGGCCCCCTTGCGGTCCTGCATTTCGCAGAACCAGCACGTGGTCTGCGGTGACGTCCAAATCATCGCTGTCGATGACCGCCTTCATCGAAGGGTAATCATCAAAGACAATCGCCGGTCCCGTGTGTTGATGCAGATGTGGCGGACAAGCGCTAGGCTTAATGACACAGCCATCTGGCGCGAGGTTGCCGCGCAACACGGCAAGGGCTCCTTCAGCGTAAATCGGATTGTCCAATGGCCGAATCACGTCATCGTTGTATGCCTGGGCATCGGCAATGTTCTCGCCCAAAGTTTTGCCCGTCACAGTCAACGCATCTAGGTGTAAGTGCCCTCTGAGGCGTGACATCAGTGCTGGCAATCCACCAGCATAGTAGAAGTCTTCCATCAAATACTGCTCGCCGCTTGGCCGCACGTTGGCAATCACCGGAATGACACGACTGTAGCGGTCAAAGTCATCAAGCCCGATGGTGCAGCCGGCGCGTCGTGCTTGCGCAATCAGGTGAATGATGGCGTTGGTTGAGCACCCCATCGCCATGGCAACCATGATTGCGTTTTCAAATGCTGGGTGGGTCTGTATCTTAGAAGGCACTAGATCTTCCCAGACCATGGCCACGATCCGTCGGCCACTATCGGCTGCCATCCGAACATGGTTCGAGTCAGGCGCTGGAATAGACGAGGCACCAGGCATGGTCATGCCGAGTGTCTCAGCAATGGCGGTCATGGTCGAAGCCGTACCCATGGTCATGCAAGTGCCGTGACTTCGCGCGATACCACCCTCAATCTCGGTCCACTCTTTATCGGAAATCAGTCCAGCCCGACGGTCATCCCAATACTTCCAGGCGTCAGAACCTGAGCCCAGAATCTTGCCGTGCCAATTACCGCGCAACATGGGCCCGGCAGGGATGTAAATCGCAGGCAGCCCAGCGCTCGTGGCACCGAGCAGCAGGCCAGGCGTTGTTTTGTCGCAGCCGCCCATTAACACCACGCCATCGACTGGATGGCAGCGGATGAGCTCCTCGGTGTCCATGGCCAACATGTTGCGATAGAGCATGGTTGTGGGCTTAACAAACTGTTCCGCCAAAGACAACGCAGGCAACTCAATTGGGAAACCACCGGCTTGCAACACACCGCGTTTGACATCCTCTACGCGCTGCTTAAAGTGCGTGTGGCACGGATTTATGTCAGACCAAGTGTTGATGATGCCAATGACCGGCTTGCCTTTCCAATCCTCAGCCGAGTACCCCATTTGCATGGCTCGGGAACGATGACCAAACGATCTCAGATCGTCAGGGGCAAACCAACGGGCGCTGCGAAAGGTCTCTGCGGACCTTGATTTTTTAGTGGGGTGGTTCACTGATTTCCTCCGGAACACCATTTGTCAGTAAAGGCTTTGTCTGGGACTAGCTTCCACATCTCAACGCGATAGCGAGTCACAAAAACTGGATCTAGATGCGCAAGAAACGGCACCGGCTCTTTGGCCTCGGGGTAGGCCACAAACCAGTAGGTCCGGTCAGGCTGCTGACAGATACGCGGCAGCACCTGATCGGGTGTGATCAGAACCTCTTTGGCTTTGTCAGGCACATGCTCACCGGCTTCGGCCAGTTCATTGCGCCAAGTGTCGCCTTTGGGCAGGGCAGGCCAGTTAAACACCACCCAGGCGGGTTTGGGGTCTTGGGTGTAGAACTGCATGTCGAAGGGATAGACATCGAGGAACACAAACTGATCCTGCGCGCTGATTTCAGACCGGAACTGCTCGACAAATGGTTTGGAACTGCGGCCATTGATAAAAAAGAAAATCGTCAACGCAATCAAACATGACAGGGCCGCGGCGGTTAACGTGATGACGGTCCAGCGTGTGTCGCGCTCAGCCCTGACACCCTTCCAGGTCGCCCAAATGGCTTCCGCGATCAGCACAGCCAGCGCGGGCAGTACCGGCACTGTGTAGCCAATCAGCTTGGATGCCGGGATCGAGAAAAACACGGTAATCACCACGATCCACAAGACCATGAGCCAAAACCAGTCACGCTCAAAAGTCATTTCGCCACGCTGCCAGCCATACCGTACCAGCCACAAAGACCAAGGCAGGCTGATACCAAAGATCACTGGCAAGAAAAACCAGAAAGGCTGCTGTTGGTTAAAGCCATCACTTAAATAGCGCTCAAAGTGCTGGTACACAAAGAAGTAATGCAAAAACCCTGGGTAGTGAATTTCCATCAAAGCAAACCAGGGCACCATGATTGAAAGAAACGCAAGCCACACACCAGGTGCCAGCAATACCTTCAATCCAATCCAGCGTCGAGTGGCCAGGATCCAGAAAAACAGCACACCGCCCGGCAAGACTACGCCAATCAATCCTTTGGACAGAACCGCCAGTGCAGCCAGAAAGCCTGCTGCAATGGCAAACCAGTGTGCACGTGGCTGGCCGTTGGCTGCCCTAGAAACCGCCTCCGCTCCCGCGAGTATGGTCAATGAGATCATGCCCGCCACCAACATATCGAGGTTGGCGTATTGAGAGGCGCCGTAGTAGTAAGGCATTGTGATCAATACCAGTACGCTTAAGGTCGCCACTTCAGCGCCACGATGTCGGCGCACAAAAAGATACAAGGCCACCACCGTTAACCAGGAGATGAGTATCGACGGCAAGCGGGCTGCCCACTCATGCGCGCCAAACAGCAGAAACGATGCTTCGTTAAGCCAGTAAAACAGCGGCGGCTTGTGGAAATAGGGCAAGCCATTGAGCAAGGGCGTCCACGTGCTGTCAAACCGCACCATGTCCCAGGCAACCCCAACATATCTGCCCTCGTCAGGAATGTGCAAGGAGCGTGGCCAACCAAAAATCCCCAGCCAGACCAACGCGCCAAGCAAAAACCAGACTGCCGCGTTTGGTCGCATCAACGCGCGCCACACATTGCACAGCCAGGACATCACCCGCTCAACCCTCGATTCGTTCAGACTTTCCAGTGACAAAGCTCACTCCCCCTTTTTTCCAGGCCAATGCACTGACGTGACAACCGCGGCTGACATGACGTTGATCTCAATGATACCGGGCAGCAGCGCCCCGCCCGCCCGAACTCCGGCCCCACCCCTGAACCCCATCAGAGCGCTGCTCGCGCACGGATCAGCCAATCCAACGCCCGCCCTGCAGCCGCCAATCCCATTGCTGCTGTGACAGTCACCAGCGACCCATATCCAGCGCAGGCCAGCGGTGCCGAGGTCGCGTGACCATTGACGACCCCAGCCGGCCGATGCCCCGGCTGCTCGAACCAAAGCACGTTCACACCCAGGCGCGGCGTGCGTTTGGCTTGCACGCCAGCAAAACCGTGCTGCTTGCGCAGCGTCGATCGCAAGCGCGCCAATAACGCATCATGCGTGCTGTCACGTAAATCCCCGAAACGCAACGACAGCGCATCGGTTTTGCCCCCAGCGGCCCCGCACACGATCAGCCCAGTTTGCCTTTGCCGCAAGCACAACACCATCGCCACCTTGGCGCTCAATTGATCCGTGCAATCGAGCACCATGTCGGCTTTGGATGGGATCACATCGTCAACATTATCGGCATCAACGAACTCTTCGATCGACCTAACCACACACGCCGGATTGATCTGGGCAATCCGGGACTGCATGGCCAACACTTTGGCCTGACCAATCGTTGCGTCTAACGCATGAACCTGGCGATTGATGTTGGATTCAGCCACATGGTCAAGGTCGATGAGCGTTAACCGTCCCACCCCACTGCGGGCAAGCGCTTCAGCCGCCCAGGAGCCCACGCCGCCCAAACCGACCACGGCGATGTGACTCTGGTCAAATAGCCCCGTTACCACCTGCCCATAGGCACGATCAACCGACCCAAACCTTCGTTCGGTATCAACCAGCAATTCGTGCGAGGCTTCTTTATCGGGTAAAGATGTCATGGAAGTTGTGACTAGGTAACCAGCCGTCGGATGCGACTGGCTTCATTGGTTGGAATTTTGACACGAGAGAATCCTCAACGCCGCCAATCTTCGGTGATTTTCGGCGATTTTCGGTTATTTTCTCGACAAAGCCGTCACCGAAGCGCAAAATTACGGCACAACACCGGCCATAAAACTGTTTGCATTACCCACTTGCGCTCACCGCTGCCCAACCTGGGCTTTGTACCTAACGCTGCACTCTGGTGCGTGTTGATGATGCTAATGCACGTCGCACTGGCCGGCGGGCGTATCGCTGTCATGCTCAACGCCATCGAACTTGACCTGAGCAAACTCGGTATTGGCGCGCTGATTTCCTGCTTTGCCTTGCTACCCATGTTTCTGGCAGTCATCGCTGGAAGGCGCATTGATGCTCACGGCAGTTATGGTGCCATGTGGTTGGCGGCGGTGATCTGTGCCGCAGGCGCCCTACTGCCATTTTTTTGGCAGCATTGGCTGGCACTGGCGCTAGCGGCCGTCTCAATTGGCATCGGGCACATGGGGTTTCAGATTGCTGTGCAAGGGTTGCTTGGTCAAGCCGATGCAGTCGTGCGCCTGCGAAATTACTCATGGTTGGCGATGGCCATGTCGGTTTCCAGCTTTAGCGGCCCACTGATTGCTGGTTTGTCAATTGACTACATGGGGTATCGATGGGCATTCTTACTGCTTGGCTTGTGTCCAGCCGTGACGGTCTGGGCGGTTATGCGAGCTCGCAAGGTACTGCTGCAAAGCCATCAGGCACCGTTGAAGACCGACTCACCGGCCAAGATGGCAGATCTATGGCGAGTGCGCCCTTTGCGCTACGCACTGACGGCAAACCTGCTTTTGACTAGCGCATGGGACACGCACAACTTCCTGGTGCCACTGTACGGGGTGCAGGAAGGCTTTAGCGCAACCACCATCGGCATGATTTTGGCTTGCTTTGCAGCCGCGACATTTGTCATTCGCCTGCTTTTGCCCTTGATACAGGGCTGGGCCAAACCTTGGACCATGATTCATATCGCGATGATCACAGCAGCGGTTTATTTCCTGCTCTATCCATGGATTGGACAGGCATGGATGCTGATGTGCCTATCGTTCATGCTGGGCTTGTCGCTTGGCAGCACCCAGCCCAGCATCCTGAGTCTGCTGCAGCAACATGCGCCTGTTGGCCGAAAGGGCGAAGCCTTTGGTATGCGCACGGCACTCATTAACGGATCACAAGTATCCATGCCGTTCGGATTCGGCGCTCTGGCCAGCGTTGCCGGTATCATGCCCTTATTCTGGGTGTCAGCCGTGGCGCTGATCGCAGGCGCTTGGCTGACCCGGCATGGCGCCAAAGCCGAACCGGGTGCGACCGAACCTTTTGCTCTAACCGCCCCTACAACTCACACCAAAACTGGCTCGCCATGATGAAGGTTCCCGCAAACAAGCCAACTGCCCTACCCAATCCACCGGCCTCCGTTGAGTTTCTGTCTGATGAACAAAGAAACCAGTCAATGCAACGTGCTTTGCAAGGTTGGCAAGGTGACCAGGACCTCTGGGTGTACGCCTATGGCTCTTTGATTTGGAACCCGGCATTCGACTTTAATGACCAGCGACTGAGCACACTCAAAGGGCATCATCGCGCGCTTTGCCTTTGGTCACGCGTCAATCGCGGCACACCGGAAACGCCAGGCTTGGTGTTTGGCCTGGATCGAGGCGGTTCCTGCCGTGGCATGACGTTCCGGATACCGGCTGCCAACGTGCCCACCACGTTTGAAGCACTTTGGCGCCGCGAAATGGTAACCGGCGCCTACCACCCCCGCTGGTTACGATGCGAGACCGAGCAAGGATTTGTCACTGCCCTGGCGTTTGTCATTGATCGGGCAAACCCCGGCTATGTCAGCGGCCTGCAGGAGCAGCAAACGGTGGAAATTGTTGCCCGGGCCAGTGGCCGCTACGGCCCCTGCGTTGACTATGTGGTGCAAACCCATGATGCCCTTAGGGAAGCTGGCATTCACGACAAACGGCTTGCGCGCTTGGCACAAAGATTGCAGGAACGTGACTTTGACCGCAACCCCTGATGCGCAAGCGATTACACTTAGGCGATTCCAACCACGTTTAAAAGCTAATCATCATGTCTGTTGCTGACATTCGACAAAACTACGAGAAAGGTGAGTTGCTCGAATCGGCCGCCAAACTGTCGCCATTCGATCAATTTGGACTATGGCTCGACCAAGCCATTGAATTACCTGTTGCCGAACCCACAGCGATGACGCTGGCCACCGCCAACGACGAGGGCAAACCCACCGCGCGCATCGTCTTGCTCAAAGGGTTTGATGCCAGAGGCTTTGTCTTCTACACCAACTACGAGTCTCGCAAGGGCCAGGATCTTGCCAAACAGCCTCAAGCCACACTGCTGTTCTTTTGGCAACCGTTGGAGCGCCAAGTTCGCATCGAGGGCTTGGTTGAGAAGGTCAGCGACCAAGAGTCTGACGAGTACTACCACAGCAGGCCGCTAGGGTCCCGCCTTGGCGCTTGGGCGTCGGCGCAAAGCCAGCCAGTTAGCATCGAGGACCTGAAAGCCCGGGTTGAAGAAGTCTCAGCAAAATTTGGGGACAAGCCGCCACGCCCACCCCATTGGGGTGGTTATCGGCTAAGGCCGCGTTATTTTGAGTTTTGGCAAGGTCGCCCATCTCGCTTGCACGATCGATTGAGTTATCAGCAAGACACAGACGGGCAATGGGTTATCGAGCGTTTGTCTCCATGAGCGCCAAAGCCCCGTCATTTGACGATGATCAGTTCAAACATGCGCTTGGTCGATTTCCCACTGGGGTGACCATCGTCACCGCCCGAGATGATGACGGCATGCCCGTGGGTCTGACGGTGAGCTCGTTTAACTCTGTTTCACTTCACCCACCTCTCGTGGTGTGGAGCTTAAAACGATCCTCACACTCGCTAGTGGTTTTTGAAACCTGTGAGCGCTACGTCATTCAGGTGCTAGCGCACGACCAGCTCGATCTAGCAAAACGCTTTGCCAGTGGAACACCAAGTGAGCGATTCGCAGGGCAAACGTTGATTGGTTGCCCCAATGGTGCGCCCAGACTCGATGTCGCCTCAGCGGCTTGGTTCGAATGCCACAACCGCCGCTACTATGATGAAGGTGATCATATTGTGCTCATCGGCGAAGTAGAGAACTGTGGTCATTCGAGTCGTTCGCCGTTGATATACCATGGCGGAGGTTATGACTTAACCCCCCCCACTTAACAAACATGAGCAAAGACATACAGTGCATTGTGATCGGAGCCGGCGTGGTCGGCTTGGCCGTGGCCCGTGAATTGTCCCAGCATGGGATCGAGGTTCTGGTGGCTGAGAAAGCCGAGGCGATTGGCACAGGCACGAGCTCACGCAATTCCGAAGTCATTCATGCCGGTATTTATTACCCAGCTGGCAGCCTGAAAGCCAAGCTTTGCGTGCAAGGCAAACACCTACTCTACGACTACTGCCGCGAGCGAGGCATCGCCCATCGACAACTCGGCAAACTGATCGTGGCGGCTCACGAATCAGAGCATGCGACACTAAAAGGCATCCTGCAAAAGGCACAAGCCAACGGCGTACCGGACCTGCAGTGGCTTGATGCCAGCCAAGCCAAGGCACTTGAGCCTGCGCTTTCTTGCACGGCTGCCTTGCTCTCCCCCTCCACAGGCATTATCGACAGCCATGGGCTAATGCTGGCTTATCAAGGCGACGCGGAAAACGCGGGAGCCCAATGTGTGTTTCACTGCCCATTTGAATCTGCTCGCGTCTTGGCCAATGGTGGGTTTGAGGTGACATTTGGGGGATCAGACCCCATGACACTGTCATGTGAGATGCTCATCAATGCTGCTGGCTTGCACGCACCCGCAGCCGCCAAACAAATTCAAGGCCTTGATGCCGCCAAGGTACCGACGGCATACCTGTGCAAGGGCAGTTACTTCAATCTGCAAGGCAAAGCACCATTTGACCATCTGATTTACCCCGTGCCCCAGCAAGCAGGTCTTGGCGTGCACCTGACACTAGACCTAGGCGGACAAGCCAAGTTCGGGCCAGACACCGAATGGGTGCAACACGAGAACTATGACATCGACATAACAAGAAGCAATGGCTTCTATGATGCAGTCAGACGTTACTGGCCGGACCTCAAAGACGGCGCCTTGCAACCAAGCTACACAGGCATACGGCCCAAGATTTCCGGCCCAAACGAGACAGCAGCGGACTTTTGTATATCGGGTGCGAGTGATCATGGCGTAAAGGGTCTGGTCAATCTGTTTGGCATAGAATCTCCGGGCTTGACAGCCTCGATGGCCATTGCAATGGCCGTTCGTCAAAAGCTCGCTGAAACCGCAACACCTTGAACATGACCGACAACACCACTGACTACATCTTGACTCTATCCTGCCCAGACCGAATGGGCATCGTGCACCGAGTCAGCGGCTTGTTACTCGCGCATCGGGGAAACATACTGGATGCACAGCAATTTGGAGATGCGCAAACCCATCGGTTTTTTTTGCGGGTTCACTTTGCGCTGACTGACTCAAGTATCGACTTGGTCAAAGCAGACATGGATGACATCGCCCAAACATTTGACATGCAATGGCAAATTCATGGCGCACAGACCAAGGCCCGACTTCTGATTTTGGTGAGCAGACAGGGCCACTGCCTGAACGATCTGCTGTTTCGGGTTCATAGCGGACAGCTCAATGCCGAGGTTGCGGCTGTTGTCTCAAACCATCGTGACTTCGAGGGACTGGTGCGCTCCCACGGAGTCCCGTTTCACTACCTACCAGTCACAGCTGAATCAAAGGATAGCCAAGAGGCCGCCATACTGGAGCTCGTTCAAAGCCTGGACATTGATTTGGTTGTTTTGGCGCGCTACATGCAAATTCTGTCGCCCACTATCTGCCAAGCATTGGCCGGGCGAGCAATCAACATTCATCACAGCTTTTTGCCAAGCTTCAAAGGCGCCAAGCCCTACCATCAAGCCCACGCGCGCGGCGTCAAGCTAATCGGGGCAACTGCACACTACGTGACCCCTGACCTTGATGAGGGCCCGATCATCGAACAAGACATTGAGCGCGTAGACCATGCCATGAGCACGCAGGACTTAACACGGGTCGGCAGTGACGTCGAATCGTTGGTTTTGGCGCGTGCGGTCAAAGCTCACATCGAACAACGCATTTTGCGAAACGGCACACGCACTATCGTATTTAGGTAGGCGGACACTAGTCACGACAGCCTAATACGCTTATTCTAGTGACGGATAGGAAACACCCCGCAGACGGGACTCAAAGTTTAACGACTCATCAGATTATGCAAGACATTGACCAACTGCCAGTAAAGCAATGGGCCGAGCAAATTACGGGCGCACGCGAAGCTGCCAAACTTGATATCGCAAGCCTAGCGCAAGCACTGATGCTCTCGCGTGCCCAACTGCGCGGGCTTGAGAGCGGTTCGCTCTCGCCTTTTCATGGCCCTGGGTATTATTTGCGGGCTCTGGATAAGTGCGCCCGCCATCTAGGTATTGAGCTTGATCCGCCAGTCACTGAACTTAAACTATCAGATAGCCAAATTACATTAAATCGTGTTAAAAATTCACCATCGGCCGCCAACTTAGCTAGACGCGAGTCCAACACCCTGGGCGAAGACGCGATGCCAGCAAGTCGCCGGGGGCGGGTTGGAATGTGGATTGCTGCCGTGTCACTTATTCTGGTAGGTGCCGGCACATGGCTGGCCATTGAGGAAGGCTGGCCGACCCGGCAAACCTTGCCGGTTGTAGCCGAGTCAAACAGCGATCGACAGCGCTCAACGAGCGCGGACACTTCGATCAATCAAACTGAACCAACCACTTCTGCTGCGCTGACCGAAGCCGTTCAAGCCATATCAGCCGTTCAAGAAATATCGTTACCCGCGGCACCCACCGAACCTACAGCACTCGCAGCGACCGAAACCATCACGGTGATCGAGCAAACACCACCAGAGGCGTTTGCCGCACAAGTTGCGGTGCCTTCCTCCGAACCCACGGTGTCTGAATCTGCTGCGCCTGAACCTGAAACCAAACCCGAGGTTGAGACTGCACCAATAGCGAACCTGTTTGAAGCGACATTTACGGCCGATTGCTGGGTCGAAATACGGTTTACCGATGGCAGGATCGAGCAACGGATCTATACCCCAACGCAAACTTTGAGTTTGCCTATCAACGAGATTGAGCGCGTGACGTTTGGCAACGCCCAGGCGGTCCAAGCGTCTCGGGCAGGCAAGGCATTCGATGTCGTCGCATTTACCCGATCAGGCAACAACGTAGCACGCATGTCAGCCCAGGACTTGCAGTAGACCTCAGCCAATTTAGAACATATCGAAGACGCGCCTAAAACGCACCTAAAACGCACCGAGCCCGCCTGGCATTAACGCTTAACCCGCTCAAAGCTCGCTATGGCTGTTTGCTGCAACCAATCCTCGAACGCTCGCAAAGCCTCGGAGGTCTCATTGCGTATCGGGTAGCCGAAATAATATCCTTGCGCCACTGGCAAAGGCTGATTGACCGGCATGATGAGATCACCTCGATCTAGTGCCTGTTGAGCCAAAAATCGAGGGACCAAGCCCACACCAAGGCCCGCTTGTGCCGCCGCAAGCACCATGGCAAACATTTCATACCTCGGCCCACCCGCTGCCTCAGTAGGATAGGCCTTGCCGACATGTTCATACCACTGCCGCCAGGCATCGGGTCTTGAGTTCAAGTGCAAATGCGTCAAGCCAGCCACAACCTCCACATGCGGCGTTGTTTTGCTGACCATCAGCGCAGAGCAAATGGGCACTAGCTCACCCTCTGCGAACAACAGGCTGCCATGGGTGCCAGGCCAAACGGCGTGGCTATGATAGATGGCCGCATCGAAGGGCTCATCGTCAAACTGAAACGGCAAGGTTCTAAGGGACAAACTCACCGAGATGTCTGGATGGTGCCGCTGAAAATCCTTTAGCCTCGGAATCAACCAGTGTGCGGCCAACGTCGGCAAGACAGCAATATGCAACCGTCGACCTAGACTTGCACGGCTCATGAGGCTAAATGTATCCTTCTCGATTTGGTCTAGGTGCTGCCGAATGCGGCCCGCATACTCTGCCCCGGCCGGGGTCAACGCAATCCGTCGTCGAACACGCCTAAAAAGCTGCACCCCAAGGCGCGCCTCCAGTGAACTGACCTGCCGATGCACCGCACTGTGAGTTAGCGCCAACTCGTCTGCCGCGCGCGTGAAGCTGCCGAGTCGAGCAGTCGCCTCAAACGCCTGTAATGCGCTTAGATTGGGGATACCTTTTCTCAAGTAATCATTTCCGACAATAAATGGGTAAGTTCCATGGCAACACAAGAATGTGCAATTTTATCAATTGCAATGTGCAAAACATGAACATATCCTATTCAGACAATAAAAACCATTCACACCAAGGGACTCACACATGGCAGCCAATCAGTCAGTTGCTCGCACTGGCGGACAACTCATCGTTGATCAGTTAGTCGCTCAAGGCGTTGACCATGTTTTTACGGTGCCGGGCGAAAGCTTTCTAGCGGTGCTCGATGCACTGGTCGATGTCAACATCAACGTCACGGTCTGCCGTCAGGAAGGTGGAGCTGCCATGATGGCTGATGCACATGGCAAGCTGACCGGCAGGCCCGGGATTTGCATGGTCACTCGTGGGCCCGGCGCATCCAATGCCCTGGCTGGTATTCACATTTCCAAACAAGACTCAACACCGGTCATCGTATTTGTGGGACAAATTGAGCGTGGCATGCGCGAGCGTGAGGCCTTTCAGGAAATGGATTACCGCGCGGTGTTTGGTCAAGCAGCCAAATGGGCCACCGAGATCGATGACGCGGCGCGCATTCCCGAGGTAGTCTCTAGGGCGTTTCACGTCGCGATGTCCGGGCGCCCCGGTCCGGTGGTGATCGCCCTGCCCGAGGACATGCTGGTAGAGACTGCCACGGTGACAGATGCACCTTATGTTAGACCGATTGACAGCGCCCCCGCATCAGGACAGATGGCTGATCTGGCTCAAAGGCTGGCCGGCGCCAGATCACCCGTGGCGATTATCGGTGGCGCCCGCTGGACACCAGAGGCAGTTGCACAGTTTGCTGACTTCGCTCAACGCTACCAGATGCCCGTGGCGGCTTCGTTTCGACGTCAAATGTTGATCGACCACGAGCACCCCTGCTACATCGGTGATGTTGGTTTGGGCATTAATCCAGAACTGCTTAAAAAAGTGCAACAAGCAGATCTGTTGCTGCTCGTGGGCGGGCGCATGTCAGAAATCCCGAGCCAGTCGTACACATTGCTAGACATCCCGGTACCCAAGCAAACGCTCGTGCATATCCACCCAGATAGCAGCGAGCTTGGGCGCGTTTACGCACCGGCACTGGCCATCAATACCTCACCGGCTGCTTTTGCCCGAGAGTTAAGCAGCTTACCTCCACCAACACAAACACCATGGGCTGCTGACACGCAACGTCTGCATGGCAGTTATCTTGCCTGGAGCGATGCGTCTAAAGTCACTGTGCCGGGCGAACTGCAAATGAGTGGTGTGATGGCCCACCTAGAAACGGTGTTGCCTGATGACGCCATCCTCTGCAATGGCGCTGGTAACTACGCGACTTGGGTTCATCGATTCCATCGATTTAAGCAATATGGTACCCAGCTAGCACCCACCTCAGGCTCCATGGGTTATGGCTTACCGGCAGCGGTTGGCGCCAAACGTGTCCATTCCGACAAAATGGTGGTCTGTTTTGCGGGTGATGGTTGCTTCATGATGCACGGGCAAGAGTTCGCCACGGCCGTGCAATACAAGCTGCCCATCATCGTGCTGATTGTCGACAACGGAATGTATGGCACGATTCGCATGCACCAGGAGAAAAACTATCCTGGTCGTGTTTCGGCAACCCACCTGCAAAACCCGGATTTTGCCGCCTATGCCAAGGCTTTTGGGGGCCACGGCGAAAGGGTCGAGAAAACCGCTGACTTTGCCGCTGCATTTGAGCGTGCTGTGCGCAGCAATCAGCCGGCGATCTTGCACCTGATCACAGACCCCGAGGCGATCACGCCCACCACCACCATCACCAAATTGCGTGCCGCTGGGCAAACCAAGTAAAACTGATCCTATCTCAGATTCGAATACGATCGCATTAACAGGAGCACTAACCATGTCTGCAGCATCTTTTAATTGGACCGATCCACTCTTGCTCGATCAGCAGCTGACCGAGGATGAGCGCATGGTGCGCGAGGCCGCCTTTGCCTATTGCCAGGAAAAACTTCTGCCGCGCGTGCTCGAAGCCTTTCGCCACGAAAAGATGGATAAGTCCATTTTTCCGGAAATGGGTGAGCTAGGCCTGTTGGGTGCCACGATTCCAACTGAATACGGCGGCGCTGGTTTGAACTATGTCTGTTACGGACTGATCGCACGTGAAGTCGAGCGCGTGGATTCTGGCTACCGCTCCATGATGAGCGTGCAATCCTCTCTGGTCATGGTACCAATCAACGAATTCGGCAGCGAAGAACAAAAGCGCAAGTACCTCCCCAAGCTCGCTTCAGGAGAATGGATCGGTTGTTTCGGCTTGACCGAACCCAACCACGGCTCGGACCCAGCGGGTATGGAGACCCGTGCTGTTAAAACCAGTGATGGTTACAAACTCACGGGCAACAAAATGTGGATTACCAACTCACCGGTGGCCGACGTGTTTGTCATCTGGGCCAAGTGCGTGGGCGGTGACCACGACGGCCGTATCCGCGGGTTTATCTTAGAAAAAGGCATGAAAGGACTCTCTGCACCCGAGATTCACGGCAAAGTTGGTTTGCGTGCCTCGGTGACAGGCGAGATCGTGATGGACGGCGTCGAAATCAGTGACGAGCAAATGCTGCCCGACGTCACGGGCTTAAAAGGCCCATTCACATGTTTGAACTCTGCACGTTACGGCATTGCCTGGGGTGCTTTGGGTGCAGCTGAATACTGCTGGCACACTGCTCGCCAATATGTGCTTGACCGCCAGCAGTTTGGTCGCCCACTGGCTGCCAATCAGCTGATCCAGAAGAAGCTGGCCGACATGCAAACTGAAATCACGCTAGGCCTACAAGGCTGCCTGCGCTTAGGCCGCATGAAAGACGACGGCACCGCGGCTGTTGAGATCACTTCCATCATGAAGCGCAACTCTTGCGGCAAGGCCCTGGACGTGGCTCGTATGGCCCGTGACATGCTCGGCGGCAATGGGATTTCTGACGAATACGGCGTTGCACGTCACCTGGTCAACCTCGAGGTGGTCAACACCTACGAAGGCACACATGACATTCACGCACTGATTCTTGGCCGCGCCCAAACAGGCATTCAAGCCTTTTTCTAGCAAGGCCTCTTAATGGCCTAACAGCCTAACAGCCTAATAGCTGCTGTCTTCTTCGAAGGCAGCAGCTGCTCTACTCAATCTGTCAGCCACACCGGCCCATTCGGTATCACTGGGTACTTGCTCGATGACCAGCGCATTCACCGACAACTCGTCTATCCGCCGGAGCGAAGCGTACAGTTCACGCGCATAATCGGTTGCAGCCTGCGGCATTAGCACCTGCTCGATACGATCTGACTTGACCTTAAAATCCGATCGACTCATCAGCGCTAGCCGGCCCTCATGCGCTTGAAGCCATCCCTCGACCCAAGCACCAAGACTTGCCGCGGGGCACAACATGAGCGGCGTCGTCGGTGCGTAGTGTGCTTTGAGCGACCCTGATACCCGCGGGGATTGCTTGGTCTGGCCAGCCACATTGCACCCCAACACCGCTTCGATCTGCTCAGATGTAATGGCGCCAGGGCGCAGCAGCGCCACTGAGCCACCATCGGACAATGACGACAAATCCACGATCGTGGACTCGATGCCAACCTCACTGTCACCGCCCTCTAACACCGGCATGCCCTGCTGAACCAGATCGACAAACTCCGTGCGAACATGCTGAGCTTGCGTCGGTGAGACACGACCAAACCGATTGGCCGACGGCGCGGCCACACCGGCTAGAACTTCGCCTGCCTGCGTTTTCATGTGAGAAAAGGTGGTCAGTAAGGCGTGTGCAATTGGGTGCGAAGGACAACGAACGCCAATGGTGTCTTGGCCTGCGCTGACCGACGCATCCACCGCGTGGTTTCGCCTCAAAATCATCGTCAACGGACCCGGCCAGAAAGCTTGAGCAAGTGCCCATGCCTGATTCGGAATATCACTGCACCACGCTTGGATATCCGATGGCTTGGCCACGTGCACAATCACTGGATGATTACTTGGCCGACCTTTGGCGGCATAGATCTTGCTCACTGCGCGAGGCGCTGATGCATCAGCACCAAGTCCGTAAACAGTCTCCGTGGGGAATGCAACTAACTCGCCTCTCATCAAGGCGCGTGCCGCATCTTCAATCTGCGCGTCAGTTGCTTGCACGGCTAGGGTGACAATGTCGCTTTTATAGGCAAACGCAAAAGATCGACTATCTCATTAGCGACATTGACCGCCTGCTCAAACGTCTGAGCAGTGACATTGATATGGCCCATTTTTCTGCCGCGGCGCGCCTCACGCTTGCCATACAGATGCAAAGATGTGCCAGGCTTGGCAAGCACCGCACGCCAGTCTGGTTCGCAAGGCTCGTCGCTGCCCGACTCAAGCCAGACATCGCCTAACAGATTCAACATCACGGCCGGACTTAACAGCCGGGTGTCAGCCAGTGGCAAACCGGCCATCACTCGTGCTTGTTGCTCGAACTGACTCGCCACACAGGCGTTTTGTGTGTAATGGCCGCTGTTGTGCGGCCTAGGCGCCATTTCGTTGGCAATCAAACGACCGTCTTTGAGTACAAAAAACTCAACGCACAGCACGCCGTGATACCCCAAACCATCTGCAATTTTACTGGCCGCTTCACAGGCGGCTTGAGCCGTTGGCGTTTGCACACCATCCACATGGGTGACCGCCAAAATGCCTTCGTGATGAACGTTGCGCGCAACCGGATAAACCACTTGCTTGCCTTGGGTGTCCCGCGCCAAGATAACGGACAGCTCGTGATCCAAGTCCAGCCTAGACTCCAACACACACTGAACCTGTTGCGCATCCACAAAGGCAGCCAAAGCCTCTTCTCGGTTGGCCACACGATACTGACCCTTGCCGTCATAGCCAAGCCGTGCCACCTTCAAAATAGCGGGAAACAACGCGGGCGGCGCCGATTCAAGATCAGCAGGGATTCGAATCTCGGCATGGGGAGCCACTTGGACTCCCATTGACGCAATAAAACGCTTTTCCAGGCAGCGGTCTTGCGCAGGGCCCACGGCACTGGCCCCTGGCATCACATGCGTGCGACGCGACAACAACTCCAGACTGCGCGCAGGCACATTCTCAAACTCAGTGGTGACTGCCAAACAGCGCTTGGCCATCTCGCCCAGTGCGGTCGCATCGTCGTACGCAGCAACCATATGGTCATCGGCCAAATCTGCTGTGGGTGACACCGCATCCGGGTCAAGCACCAAGACTCGATAGCCCATGGATTGTGCCGACTGACAAAACATGCGTCCTAACTGTCCTGCGCCCAACACACCCAACCACTGGCCTGGCCTGACAATCATTTTTCCAACCTCATGGCGCGTGCCGTCTCGGTCTGCGCCGCACGGTATTGAATCAGCTTGTTTGATAAGGCTTCATCGGTGGTGGCCAAATTGGCTACCACATGCAGCGCCGCATTGGCTGCACCCGCGGTGCCAATGGCAAAGGTTGCCACTGGCACACCTTTGGGCATTTGAACAATCGACAAAAGTGAATCTTGACCCTGCAAGTGTTTGCTGGGCACCGGCACGCCAAACACGGGGATGGGCGTAAACGCGGCCACCATACCTGGTAGATGCGCTGCCCCACCTGCACCAGCGATGATGGCGCGCAAACCTCGTGCCTGCGCCGTTTGAGCATATTCGGCCATGTCTGCTGGCATTCGATGGGCAGAAACTACCTTGGCATCGTGTGCAATACCGAAATGATCAAGGATCGCCACCGCTTCGGACATCACGTCCCAGTCGCTTGATGAGCCCATGATGACGCCAACGATTGGCGCTTTACCTTTGCCGAACACATTATTTGTCATAATTATTGACCTGTGCAGCCTATAAAACCGTATTTTAAACGGTGGTGTGACACTGGTACTTCATCGGCTATTTGCTGAGCCGATCAAGCGCCTCACGATATTTGGCAGCAGTCGCTTCAATGATGTCAACGGGTAGACGCGGCGCCGGCGGCGTCTTGTCCCAAGGCTGGGTCTCCAGCCAGTCGCGCACGAACTGCTTATCATAGGACGGTGGACTAATACCCTCGCGCCAGCTGTCAGCAGGCCAGAATCGTGACGAGTCTGGTGTTAACACCTCATCCATCAAATGCAACTGGCCGGCACCATCTAGGCCAAACTCAAACTTGGTGTCAGCGATGATGATGCCATGGCTCGCCGCATACGCTGACGCTTGTTCGTATAACTTCAATGTTATATCGCGGACTTGGGTTGCGAGCGCGCGACCGATGGCCTTGATCACGTAATCGAAGTCGACATTCTCATCGTGCTCGCCCATCTCTGCCTTGGCTGCTGGCGTAAATATTGCCTGCGGCAATTGGGCGGCCTGCTTAAGCCCCGCGGGCAGAACTACACCACAAACCGCACCGGTCGCCTGATAGTCTTTCCAGCCCGAACCAATTAGGTATCCGCGAGCCACAGCCTCCACCAATATCGGCTTCAAACGCTTAACCACCATCGCCCGGCCACGGACCTGATCGCGCTCGTTCGCCTGAACGACCGATTCAGGATCAATGCCAGTGGCGTGATTGGGAATGATGTGTCCAAGCTTGCCCAACCAGAACTCAGTCAGCTTAGTCAGCACCTCGCCCTTACCGGGGATCGGGTCGTCGAGGATGACATCAAATGCCGAGATCCGGTCTGAGGCCACGATCAGCAACTTGTCCTCACCGACTGCGTACATGTCGCGCACCTTGCCACGCGCAAGCAACGGCAAGGAGGTAATACTCGATTGATGCAAAGTCACGGTTATCTAGATTCCCAAGCTCATTGAATCACTTGAGCGAGCTTGCCCGCGGCATAGTCAGCAGCGATGTCAGTCAGTGCGCGCGCTTTGATCTTGCTGGCATTGCCAGCGGTGCCAAACTGCTCATAGCGCGCCACACAAATCGCCTTGGCTGCAGCGCGCGCTGGCTTCAAATACTCACGCGGATCGAACTTGCCGGGGTTTTCAGCAAAAAAGCGACGAATCGCACCGGTCATGGCTAAGCGAATATCGGTATCAATGTTGATTTTACGAACACCATATTTGATTGCGTGCTGAACTTCCTCAACCGGCACACCGTAGGTCTCTTTCATGTCGCCACCGAACTCACGAATCTCAGCCAGCAACTCTTGTGGCACGCTCGAACTGCCGTGCATCACCAGGTGAGTATTGGGCAGGCGTGCATGGATTTCCTTAATTCGCTGAATCGACAAAATATCGCCAGTGGGCTTGCGGGTGAATTTGTACGCACCATGACTGGTGCCAATCGCAATGGCCAAGGCATCAAGCTGGGTCTTGCGCACAAAGTCAGCCGCCTGCTCTGGGTCAGTCAGCAACTGATCCATGGTCATGGTGCCCTCGGCTCCATGACCGTCTTCCTTGTCACCCATCATGGTCTCTAGCGAACCTAAACAACCAAGCTCACCTTCGACAGTTACACCGAGCTTGTGGGCGATATCGACCACCTCTTTGGTCACTTTGACGTTGTAGTCGTAATCGGCAATCGATTTACCGTCCTCCATCAGTGAGCCATCCATCATGACGCTAGAGAAGCCAAGATCAATGGCGCCCTGACAGATTTTGGGTGACTGACCGTGATCCTGATGCATGACCACCGGTATATGAGGATAGGACTCCACCGCGGCTTGAATCAAGTGCTTCAAAAAACCCTCGCCTGCGTACTTGCGTGCGCCAGCCGAAGCCTGCATGATCACTGGGCTGTTGGTTTGCTCAGCAGCCTCCATGATGGCCTGCACTTGCTCGAGGTTGTTGACGTTAAAAGCGGGAATGCCGTACCCGTTTTCTGCTGCGTGATCCAGAAGCTGGCGCATGGAGACGAGAGCCATGATGAAATCCTTGCGATGAAAGTAAAAAAGCCGAAACTGGCGTTGCCTGTGCTAGACCAGCAAAATCCGTAAACTGGCATCATTTTAACCTCAACCACTGAGCGAACCACTCGATGCAAGCAGCGCCATCGCATCAACTCCATGTGCCACTGGCCGATTCAGAGCGAATCTTGCTCTGGCAAAGTGCGCATGCGTGGAGCCCCCCAAGCCAGGTGATGCTGGCGGCTGACAACATCAGTGCCGATGTGGCTCACCGTGCAGTCAGCCAAGGCGCAGCGCTAGTTTGGCAAGGCGACTATCATCAAGCCAGACAAATGCTGGCGGCGATCAAGCGTCGCTTGGATAAAAAATCACCGTCATTTGATTTGCTTGAATGGCCCGCGCGGTTTCACCGGATTCGCCTGCACCGCTTACAAACTGCCAGACAAGCCGGCTTATTGCTCATCGAGATCAAGCCTGGCTACGTGATCGACCTAGCCAGAGCGCCCGATGCCAAGATGACACACGATGCCCTGCACATGGCATACGGTGAACGCCTTAGAGACAAGCATTTTGCGGTGCCGCTGACAGAACTGACTGGTGTGCTTAGTGCGCATGAATGGCATCGCACAGGTCTACCCGTCAAAGCACTGGAACAAACCATCTACCCTCGCTGGGGCGTGTTTGCGCCAACCCGTCATGAATACCTGGATCTGGTGATGCACGCTGAGTTGCCAGCGACTTGCAAGCGCGCAGTCGATGTTGGCACCGGAACCGGTGTGTTGGCCATGATGCTAGCCAAACGCGGTGTTGTAGTCGTGGTGGCCACAGACACCAATCCAGCCGCACTCGCGTGCGCGCAGGACAACATCACACGCGCGGGGCTGCAACCCCACATTCAAGTGGTGAACGCTGACTTAATGCCAGACGGACAGTTTGACCTGCTGATTTGCAACCCCCCCTGGTTGCCTGGTGCCGCAAGCGGCCCGCTGGAGGCCGCGATATACGACCCGCAGCATCAAATGCTGCGGGGGTTTCTGCGTAAAGCTAGCGCACACCTCACTGCACGTGGCCAAGCCTGGCTCATCTTGTCCGATTTGGCCGAGCATCTGCAATTGCGCAGTCGCGATAATTTACTGACCTGGATAAAAGAAGCCGGATTGACCGTGGTCAACCGATTGGACACACGGCCCACGCACCGCAAGCTTCAGGACACCAAAGATCCCATGGGGGCACAACGCCGCGCTGAAATCACGTCACTTTGGCAGTTGGCTCGGCTTTCTTCTTTGGACGAAACGCTTTGACCACATCCGGATTGGTTTGAATGAAAGGCCCACCAATCAAATCGATGCAGTACGGCACGGCTGCGAATAGGCCTGACACAATCACCTGACCATCCTCGCCTTTTAAACCCTCAAGCGTCTCAGCGATCGCACGAGGCTGGCCAGGTAGGTTGATGATCAGCGCGGCATGGTGCTCTGTTTCGCGCAAAACCGCCACTTGGCGCGACAAAATCGCCGTGGGCACAAAATGCAGGCTGATTTGACGCATTTGCTCACCAAACCCGGGCATCTCTCTGGTGGCCGCCGCCAGCGTGGCCTCCGGCGTCACATCGCGGCGCGATGGACCCGTGCCACCAGTGGTCAACACCAAATCACAACCAGCCCCATCGACCAAGTCGATAATGGTGCTGGTGATGAGCTGTTTTTCATCGGCAATTAGGCGTTCATGGACCTCAAACGCACTACTCAAGGCCCGACTAAGCCATACTTTTAAGGACGGCACACCTTCATCGGCGTAAATGCCCTGGCTCGCCCGGTCAGAAATGGAAATCAAGCCAATGCGCAAGGCTCTGGAGGAAAGGATTTGCGTTTGATCTGGCATTTAGCACTCCGACTGGTCAAGTGCCAGCTTTATTTGCCCGTAAACCTGTTACTTTAACTCGATAAATACATTGATTAAGAGACATTTTGTTGCAATGCAACATGAAATCAGGTGTAATTCATCCATCGCCCCTATGAGGTTAAAGCCCGTGAGTCAAACCGACAACTCGTCTAAGAACAAACACCCATTCCCATTGATGCCACCCATTGTCGATGCGGCCATGGAGTACGCTGTTGACGCTTGGCAGCGCAGCGTATTGACGACCGACGTGATGCGACAACGTGGTAACCAGTATCAGCGCCACATGGCCAAGCAGGCACCCAACGTGCTGAGCATGAAAGCCGAGATGATTCTGGATGGGCGCACGCTTGAGCGACCGGTCAACTACGTGCTAACCCGAATCGCCCCCTCCAAATCAACCCCCACTGACCCCATCAAGCGGCCTTTCGTGGTGGTTGACCCTCGAGCCGGACATGGCCCAGGCATTGCTGGATTTAAGCCAGAGAGCGAAATCGGCGTGGCCATCGAAGCTGGTCATCCCTGCTACTTCATCGGTTTTTTACCCAAACCAGAACCAGACCAAGGCGTCGAAGACGTGGTGTGGGCAGAGACCAAGTTTCTTGAAAAAGTCATCTCGCTTCACCCGCAAGCCGAGGGCAAGCCGGTGGTGATTGGCAACTGCCAAGCAGGCTGGCAGCTCATGATGGCAGCTGCCACACGTCCAGAACTCTTCGGTCCGATCATCATTGCCGGTGCACCACTGTCCTATTGGGCCGGTTGGCGCGGCAAAAACCCCATGCGCTACACCGGTGGGCTCACCGGTGGCTCTTGGATGACACTGATGGCCAGTGACTTGGGTGGCGGCATGTTTGATGGCGCCAACCTAGTGCAGAACTTTGAGGGCCTCAACCCTGCCAATACGTATTGGTCCAAGCAGTACAACCTGTACTCCAATGTCGACACCGAAGCGGGTCGATATCTCGGTTTCGAACGTTGGTGGGGCGGCCATGTTTTTTTGAATGGCAAAGAAATACAGTACATCGTTGACAACCTGTTCATCGGCAACCGGCTGTCAACGGCTCGCATGGTGAGCAAAGAGGGTTTGCGAATTGACTTGCGCAACATTCGTTCGCCAATCATCGTTTTCTGTTCTAAGGGCGACAACATCACGCCACCGCCCCAGGCACTGGGTTGGATCACGGATCTGTACCAAACTGATCGAGAAGTGCTGGCGCATGGACAAACCATCATCTATGCCGTGCATGAGAGTATTGGCCACCTCGGCATCTTTGTGTCGGGTGCGATTGCCAAGAAGGAACACCGAGAGTTCACCTGCAACATCGACATGATCGACGTGTTGCCAGCCGGTATTTTTGAAGCCGTCATTCACGACAAAACACCTGATACACCCAATGCCGATCTAGCCTACGGTGACTATGTGCTCACTTTTGAGCGACGCCATCTGGCCGATATTGAGAAGATCGTGCAGCACCGCGACGATGACGACCATCGGTTCGCGACGGTTTCCCGACTATCGCAGGTGAATGTTGGTCTGTACAAGTCATTCATACAACCCTGGATCAAAGCGATTGCCACACCACGCACCAGCGAGAGACTGCAGCAGCTGCATCCGCTGCGCCTGCCTTACGAGACAATCTCGGATAAAAACCCGATGATTGCATCGCTGGCACCCGTCGCCGTGCAGGTTAAAAACCATCGCAAACCAGCGGCCCACGACAATCCATTTCTGCAAATGGAGAAACAGATCTCCAAATCGATCGAATCCAGCCTCGAACTGTACGGTGAATGGCGTGACAACCTGATCGAACAAATGTTCATGACGGTTTATGGCTTGCCATTGGTGCAAGACGTCACGGGTCTTGGTGCCAAGGAAGGCCCACCCCGTGAACACCCTGGTGTATCACCGGAGCACATTGAATTCGTCAAACGACGGGTAACTGAATTGCGCAAGCTCGTTGATTGCGGCGGCATTCGTGAAGCCAGCATTCGCGTCATGATTTACATTGCCCAAGCCCAAGGCGGCATCGATGAACGCAGCTTTAACCTGATCCGTCAGTTGCGGGCTCATCAGGAGCACAAACTTTCATTGCCAGCCTTCAAACGCATGGTGCGAGAGCAAGCCATGGTGATGGTGGTCGACCCAGAAGGCTCAGTCGACGCAATTCCCGTGCTGCTTAGCCATCACACTGCTGAAGAAATCAACGCAGCGGCTGAGTTTGTCACAAAAGTTGCGTTGGCCAGCGGCACACTGAATCAAGAGGGCAAACAACGGCTCGAGCAGGTTTGTCAACTTTACACACAGGCTGTCAAAGACGCTAAAGCAGGCGCTCGCGGCAAGAGCAGCTCAATGCAGACGGTCAATGTGCAGCGCCAAGCCAACACGCCAGTCAAGTCAACCGGGGCAAGCAAGGCAACTGCCACGAAACAACGCGCGGTCACCCAGTCAACTGCGCGCAAATCGACGGCATCGGCACCTGTAAAAAAAGCCGCCGCCAAGAAAGCACCAGCTAAGAGGGCTGTTAAGCAGTGAGTCTCGATAGTCAGCCGCACTATCACGCGCCCGTGAAATTTGACGCGCTCATTCAGCAAGCTGCTGGTTTGGCGCCAGCGGTTTGCGCTGTGGCTCACCCTTGCGATGAGACCTCGCTCAAGGCCGCCGTTGAAGCAGCTGAACTCGGACTGCTGATACCCATTCTGATTGGCCCCAAAGCCCGAATTGAAGCAGTCGCCAAAACGCACGGCTTAGACATCAGCTCACTGAGCCTGATCGACACGCCACACAGCCATGCCTCAGCCGCCCAAGCCGTTGCCCAAGTGCGCGCAGGCAACGCCACGTTGTTAATGAAAGGCAGCCTGCACACCGATGAGCTGATGCATGAGGTCGTAAAATCGGATACCGGGCTCAGAACAGCCAAAAGGCTGAGTCACATCTTCGTCATGGACGTACCGACCTACGCAGAACCGCTGTTCGTCACCGATGCTGCGATCAACATTGCGCCTGATTTGCTTTGCAAGGCTGACATCGTGCAGAACGCCATCGACCTGCACATTGCGCTCGGACTTGGTGAGCCACGCGTGGCGATTCTTTCGGCTGTGGAACAGGTCAACCCCAAGATACCCAGCACGATTGACGCGGCCGCACTGTGCAAGATGGCCGAGCGTGGCCAAATCAGTGGTGGAATTCTTGATGGGCCACTGGCCATGGACAATGCAGTCAGCCCCGAAGCTGCCCAAATTAAAGGCTTGACCTCGCCGGTGGCTGGTCGTGCGCAAATTCTAGTGGTGCCGGATCTTGAAGCAGGCAACATGCTTGCGAAGAACTTGTCCTTCTTAAGTGGTGCACACGCCGCGGGCATCGTCCTAGGCGCACGGGTGCCGATAATTTTGACGAGCAGAGCGGATACCAAACAGAGTCGGTTGGCGTCTTGCGCGTTGGCAGCGATCTACGTCGACCACCAACGCACCAAGCCAGCCGTACTCTAGACAGGCCAATCGCGATCTCAGTTTAAGCCCTTTGTTCGAGCGCAGCCACCGCGGGCAAGGTCTTGCCTTCCAGGAACTCCAGAAAGGCACCACCCCCTGTTGAGATATAGCCCACATCATCGGTAATGCCAAACTTGGCGATGGCTGCCAGGGTGTCACCACCGCCCGCAATCGAAAACCCATCGGAATCGGCAATCGCCTGCGAGATTCCCTTGGTACCGTTGGTAAAAGCTTCAAACTCAAACACACCCACAGGCCCATTCCAAACAATCGTGCCAGCCTTGGACAGGATCTCTGCCAACTGATGCGTGGTTTGCGGACCAATATCCAGAATCAAATCATCTGGTGCAACCGCATCAGCAGGCTTGATCTCAGCCTTTGCAGACGCAGAAAACTCTTTAGCAGTAACCACATCCACCGGAATTGGAACAGCGGCACCGCGTGCCTGCATCATGTCAATCACGGCCTTGGCCTGCTCAATCTGATCAGGCTCAGCCAATGATTTTCCGATCGGCAAGCCAGCGGCGAGCATGAAGGTGTTGGCAATACCGCCGCCCACGATCAGTTGATCGACTTTCTGAGCCAGTGCCTGGAGAATGGACAGTTTGGTCGACACCTTCGAGCCACCGACAATGGCCACCATTGGACGCCTAGGTTCGCGCAAAGCCTTCCCCAGGGCATCGAGTTCCGCGGCGAGCAGCGGTCCGGCGCAAGCCACGCTCGCTTTTAAAGCTAGGCCATGCGTGGTCGCTTCGGCCCGGTGTGCCGTGCCAAATGCATCATTGACATACACGTCACAGAGCTTGGCCATGGCCTCAGCCAACTGCGGACTGTCTTTTTTCTCGCCGAGATTACAGCGGCAGTTCTCAAGCAACACCACCTCACCCTCAGACACCGCCACCCCATCGAGCCAGTTCTGGACGAGCCGCACTGGTTGGCCAAGCAATTCCTGCAGGCGCTTGGCAACCGGAGCAAGACTGTCTTCGGGCTTAAACTCACCTTCGGTGGGACGCCCAAGGTGCGAGGTCACCATGACAGCAGCGCCGCCCGCCAATGCCAGTTTGATACCAGGCACCGAGGCACGAATTCGGGTGTCCTCAGTGATATTGCCCTGATCGTCAAATGGCACGTTCAGGTCTGCCCGGATAAACACCCGCTTACTTTTCAGTTGGCCTGCTTCAGAGAGCTGCGCTAGTGTCTTGACTTTCATGGCTTACTTCGCACTCATTAGAGCGACAGTGGTGTCGAGCATGCGGTTACTAAAGCCCCACTCGTTGTCGTACCAGGAGGAGACTTTCACGAGCTTGCCAGAAACCTTGGTCAAGGTTGCGTCAAAATTACTTGACGCGGGGTTATGGTTGAAATCAATCGATACCAGCGGTGCGGTGTTGTACTCCAAAATACCTTTGAGCTCGCCGTTGGCTGCTTCCTTAAGGATCGAGTTGACTTCTTCAACCGTCGTATCACGCTTGGCAATAAACGAGAGATCAACAATCGAGACATTGATGGTAGGGACCCGGATGGCATAGCCGTCGAGTTTGCCGTTCAGCTCAGGCAAGACCAAGCCGACCGCGGCAGCCGCACCCGTCTTGGTCGGGATCATGCTCATGGTAGCCGAACGGGCACGGCGCAAATCTTCGTGATAAACGTCGGTGAGCACCTGGTCGTTGGTATAAGCGTGAACCGTGGTCATCAAACCAGCCTCAACACCGATCTTATCGTGCAAGGGCTTGACCATCGGGGCCAAACAGTTGGTCGTGCACGATGCGTTGGAAATCACCGTGTGCTCAGCCTTGAGCACGTTTTGGTTTACACCAAATACAACCGTTGCATCGACATCTTTGCCGCCAGGCGCAGAAATAATGACTTTCTTGGCACCGCCTTTCAAATGCGCCGATGCCTTTTCTTTGCTGGTAAAAAAGCCAGTGCACTCAAGGACCACGTCAACGCCTAACTCACCCCAAGGCAGTTCGGCAGGATTGCGATTTGCCAACACGCGGATCTTGTCGCCGTTAACCACCATAAAGTCGCCTTCAACACCAACGGTACCCGGAAATTTTCCATGGGCCGTGTCGTACTGTGTCAGATGGGCGTTGGTTTGAGGGTCGCCGAGATCGTTGATGGCGACGATTTCGATATCGTGCTTCTTGCCACCTTCATAGTGGGCTCGCAGAATATTGCGGCCGATGCGACCATAACCGTTGATTGCAACACGAATTGCCATGACACCAATCTCCTTGTTTATAAAATTTGTTTTACAGCAGTCACAACCTCTTCTGCCGTTAACCCGAAAAACTTAAATAAATCACCCGCCGGTGCTGACTCGCCATAGCGATCAATCCCAACCACGGCACCATCTAAGCCGACGTACTTAAACCAGAAATCACGCACACCTGCTTCCACCGCCACACGTGGCACACCTTTAGGCAACACGGCATCACGGTATGTCGGGTCTTGGGCGTCAAACACGTCCGTGCTCGGCATTGAGACCACGCGCACCGCAATGCCTGCCTGAGCAAGGCTAGCCTGTGCCTTGAGCGCCAACTCAACTTCGGAGCCCGTAGCGATGATGATTGCACGCGCATCAGGCGCGTCAGACAAAACATAACCACCACGGCGGACATTGGCAAGCACCATTTCATCGCGCTGAACAAATGGCAGGTTTTGTCGTGACAACAATAACGCGGTTGGGCCACCCAATCTGACCGTCATGCCGATGCTCGCCTCGCGCCCAATGGCGCTCGCCCACGCCACCGCGGTCTCAACCGTGTCGCAAGGACGCCAGACCGACAGGTTAGGAATCAGACGCAGGCTCGATGCATGCTCAATCGACTGATGCGTTGGGCCATCCTCACCCAGACCGATGGAGTCGTGGGTAAAAACATGCACCACGCGCTGCTTCATGAGTGCGGCCATTCGAATGGCATTACGCGAATAATCAGAGAAAGTCAGAAACGTGCCGCCAAACGGCAGGTACCCGCCATGCAACGCCACGCCATTCATGATGGCGGCCATGCCAAACTCGCGCACGCCATAATTGATGTGGCGGCCAAACGAAATACCCTCGTCAGTGCCGCGCACAGGCACCGCACCAGGCCAGTCAGTAAAATTCGAACCGGTCAGGTCCGCCGAGCCGCCCAGCATCTCCGGCAATGCCTGCACCAATGACTCGATCACCTGCTGGGAAGCTTTGCGAGTTGCCACGGTCTGTGCGGCCTGCTGAGTTCTATCCAGCAATGCGCTGATTGTGTGCCCAAAGTCTGCCGGCAAGTCACCCGCCATACGTCGAACCAGCTCCTTGGCTTGCACTGGAAACGCTTGCTGGTAAGAGGCCCAAAGCTCAGACCAGTCCTGCTGCAGCGCCTGACCACGTGCACGAACATCCCAGGCATGACGCACCGCCTGCGGGACATCAAACGGGGCATGACTCCAGCCAAGCGCTGCGCGGGTTGCTGCGATCTCAGCGTCGCCGAGCGGCGCGCCATGCACTTTGTCGGTACCAGCCAGGTTGGGCGCCCCTTGGCCAATGACAGTCTTGCAAATAACCAGCGTTGGGCGCGACTGTGTATCGCCAAGTGCTTGGGCTTGTACTAGAGCAGCGTCTACCGCTTCTACATCGTGGCCATCGACATCGCGAACAACATTCCACCCATAGGCTTCGAACCGACGGGCGGTGTCATCTGTAAACCAGTTCTCCACCCTGCCATCGATCGAAATGCCATTGTCGTCATAAACCACCACCAGCTTGCCAAGCCGCCATGTCGCTGCCAGCGAGCAAACCTCGTGGGAGATGCCCTCCATCAAGCAGCCATCACCAACGAAAGCGTACGTGCGGTGATTGATGACCTCGTGACCCGGACGATTGAACTCGGCAGCCAATAGAGCCTCAGCCAACGCCATGCCGACGGCATTTGACAAACCTTGCCCCAAGGGACCCGTGGTGGTCTCAATACCGGGTGTTACGCCAACCTCAGGGTGACCCGGCGTCTTGGAGTGCAGTTGGCGAAATTTTTCAATCTCAGCCATTGGCAAGTCGTAGCCAGAAAGATGCAGCACACTGTAGATCAGCATGGATCCGTGACCGTTGGACAAAACAAAGCGGTCACGGTCCATCCAGGCTGGATCAGCTGGGTTGTGACGCAAATGCCGGGTGAAGAGGCTGGTTGCGATTTCAGCCATGCCCATCGGCGCCCCTGGGTGGCCCGATTTGGCTTTTTGAACAGCATCCATGGACAGGGCCCGGATTGCATTGGCCATTTGGGCGGGGGAAACAACAGTTTCAGACATGACAGGCGGCTTGTGTAGGTGATTAACGAGCTCAGGCCTGAAACGAGCGTCAAGCCTGACCATCAGGGAAACCCCGGATTTTAGCACCTACGACCGGTGGCGACGGCACACGTGCTTTGCCTCGGGTAACATTTAGCCGCATGAACACCCCACGATTTTTTTGTGAATTCACGCTTGAACCTGGCCTGCCCGTTACGTTGCCGGCATCAGTCAGTCACCACATACGAGTCAGGCGCCTGAGAGCCGGTCAAGAAATAGTTCTATTTGACGGTTCGGGTGTTGAGTTCAAGGCCATTCTGTCGTTCGAGACATCCGGCAATGCCATTGGTCTACTCAAGGCAGCCGAGACGGTCGATCGCGAGTTGCCGTTTCGCCTAACCTTGGTGCAAGGCATTGCTAGCCAAGACCGCATGGACTGGGTTGTTGAAAAAGCCGTCGAGCTCGGTGCAGCAGAATTCATCCCGGTCACAGCAAGCCGCAGCGTGGTCAAACTCAGTACGGATCGTGCAGCCAAACGAATCACGCACTGGCAAAAGCTCGCGGTCGCTGCCAGCGAACAGTGCGGCCGAAATCGCCTGATGCAAATTCACCCGCCATGTTCGATTGAAGAGGCAATTAAGCGATGTGGCTCGCAAACCATGCTGCTTTGTCACCTCGCCCCAGGCGGCTTAGCCCTGAACCATCCCACGGTATTGCAAGCTGTGCATGCAAACCAGGGCGCGAGCATTATCGTTGGACCTGAGGGGGGGTGGGATGAGTTCGAAGCGGATCAATGGCTGGCCGCCGGTGCGCTGGCCACATTACTTGGTGCTAGAGTACTGAGGACAGAAACCGCTGGCATTGCCGCACTCGCCGGTCTTGGTCAGTTGATGACACAAAGCCAATGAGGCTCACTCCCCCGCAAACAAACCGCACGCAGGCATTTCGGCTGATCGCTACTCCTCGCTCCAGTTATGTACAACACCCGGTGCATCATCAGCATGCTTGCCACCGTGCTCAATGCAGTAAATGAAAACTCGGCCAGACTCGACCGCACTGTCCACCACATCTTGCAATACCTGATGCAACTCATCCAAGTCAGGCTCAATTGCTGGATCGGCAGAATGCAAGTCCTTAAAAACCAACACCAACCCAGCGCGCTGATCTTGAATCGAGTCACTTAGGCAGTCATACAAACCTTCAAAACTACCGCCAAAGAACTGGGGGTAGTCAACCGCCTTGACGACGGCTCGAAACAGCGCAGAGCGATTACGCGCCTTGGAGCAGTCGGCCTCACTCCACGACAGTTCGCCCTGCTCTGCCAGCACACGAAACTCTGCTGCATGGTCCGCCTCTAGCGCCCCACCTTTTTTTAACAAATCACGTAACTGCCGATCTGACTGCTTGCTCATCGCCAGCACCTTTTATGAATCCAACTCACATGCGCGCATCGTATCGACTTAACGGGTTGGAATCAATCACCGTAAGCGACATTTTTTTCTAAGACCTGTCACAACAAGCAAAAAAGCAACACGTCACTAGAAGCACAAATACTAATCCCTACTAGCCTGATGGTTAGTATGCACGACAGTGATTGCCGTCATGTTGACAATCCTTCTCACCGTGGCGCTCGATGTCAAGATGTGCACTGGCGCATTCACGCCCAACAAGAAAGGACCCACAGCCACATTGCCACCTGCCGCTGTTTTAAGCAGGTTATAGGCGATATTACCGGCGTCTACTGTCGGACACACCACGAGGTTGGCAGACCCCTTGAGCGTTGAATTCGGCAATATCTTCAAACGCAAGGCCTCATCGAGTGCGCAATCACCGTGCATTTCGCCATCGACTTCAAGTTCTGGTGCTTGACCACGAATCAAATCCAGGGCCTCACGCATTTTGTCACCAGACGCGCTCGAACCCGAACCGAAATTAGAACGAGACAGCAATGCCACCTTGGGCAAAAGATTTAGCCGTTGCATTTGACGCGCCGCAGCCAGGGTAAAGGCAGCGATTTGCTCGGCTGTCGGATTCTCATTGACATGCGTATCCACCAACGCCAACGTGTGATTGGGCAGCAACAAGATGTTCATGGCCGCGTAGGTTGACTCACCAGGCGCCAAGCCAATCATTTGATCTATGTAACGCAGATGATCCAGAAAGCCACCCACCGTGCCGCAAATCATGCCATCGGCGTCACCCATCTGTACCATCGTGGCACCAATCAAAGTCAGACGGCGGCGCATTTCCACTCGCGCCATTTCTTTGGTCACGCCACGCCGACACATGCGCTCCCAATAGGCCATCCAGTATCGATGAAAGCGGTCATCCCAATCTGGATTCACCACTTCGACATCCTCGCCTAGCTTGATGCGAAGGCCATGCTTTTCGATGCGATCAGCCAAGACCGTAGGGCGACCAACCAAAATTGGCTTGGCAAGCTTTTCATCCACGATGACTTGAACAGCGCGCAATACGCGCTCGTCCTCGCCTTCGGTAAACACCACTCGGGCTTTGCCACCTGCTTTGACAAACGCCTTGGCAGTAGAGAACAGCGGCTTCATAAAGGCGCCTGACTGATAGACAAATTGCTCAAGCTGCTCGACGTAACTATCGAGATCTTTAATCGGGCGCTGTGCCACACCCTCTTCCATGGCCGCTTTGGCAACCGCTGGCGCAATGCGCGTGATCAATCGAGGATCAAATGGTTTAGGAATGAAGTATTGGGTGCCAAACGAGACGTCACCGGTTCCGTACGCAGCCTGTACCACCTCGCTTTGCTCTTCTTGAGCCAAACGCGTGATGGCGTAGACAGCTGCTTTTTCCATGCCCCGGGTAATCGTTGTGGCACCGACATCGAGCGCCCCCCGAAAAATATAGGGGAAACACAGCACGTTGTTAACTTGATTGGGATAGTCAGAGCGGCCAGTTGCCATCACGACATCATCGCGCACCGCGTGCGCATCAGCCGGGAGAATCTCCGGGTTCGGATTAGCCAATGCAAGGATCAATGGCCGCTCAGCCATCTGAGCGACCATTGCCGGCTTCAATACACCGCCGGCGGACAATCCCAGAAAGACGTCAGCGCCCCCAATGACCTCGGCCAGCTTGCGCGCATCTGTTTGCTGCGCGTAACGGGCCTTGTCCGGATCCATCAACGTCTGGCGACCCTCATAGACCACACCCTCAATATCCGTGACCCAAATGTTTTTTAGCGGCAAGCCCATGTCGACCATGAGATCTAGACAAGCCAGCGCCGCAGCGCCTGCGCCGGAAACAACCACTTTAACTTGGTCGATCGATTTCTTTACGACAATCAGACCATTGATAAACGCCGCGGTGACACAGATCGCTGTGCCGTGTTGGTCGTCATGAAACACAGGAATATTCATGCGCTTGCGCAGCTCGCGCTCGACCGTAAAACACTCGGGCGCTTTAATGTCCTCAAGATTGATGCCACCAAACGTTGGTTCAAGGCCGGCAATAATCTCGACCAGTTTGTGTGGATCCTCTTCGTTGATCTCGATATCAAAAACGTCGATACCGGCAAATTTCTTAAAGAGGACCGCTTTACCTTCCATGACCGGCTTGGACGCCAGCGCGCCGATATTGCCCAGACCCAGCACAGCCGTGCCGTTGGTGATGACACCCACTAGGTTTCCACGGGCGGTGTAGCGCACGACGTTGGCGGGATCGGCAACAATTTCTTCACAGGCCGCCGCAACACCCGGCGAGTATGCCAGCGCCAAGTCACGTTGATTGGACAACGTCTTGGTTGGTGCAATTGAAATTTTGCCAGGGCGCCCCTGCTCGTGATAAAGCAGGGCAGACTTGCGAAAGTTTTCGTCCATGGTGAGCCTGATCAGTTAGGGAAAAACGAAGATCCGATTCTATCCGGTTTGTTAAGCAGCCATTGACATAAACACCCAATCCGGATCAACTTTTTGCTTAATCTGCCGGTCGATTGCGGCGGCGTCATCTGACTGAGTGCTGGAAATAGCTGGGGGGATGTCCAACGGTATGTCGGGTTTGCTAAAGGTCGCGGCCACTAGCCACCCCAGCGCCCCGGCGTGGCCGATAAAAAAATGCGCCAAGTTCACATGCTGCACATCAGCCAATGCATCGAGGTGAAACCCAAATGGCCAATGCGGCTTCGCCAACGCCGCTTGCACCTCAGGGCACAGAGACAATTCGAAGAGTTTCGGCACTAACTTTTGTGCGGCCAACGAGCCGAGCGGTTGCGCATCACCTGCGCCAAAGGCACCAAACACCTCGATCGTGCCATCTGGCAAAAGCCAATCAATGCTGACCAGCGTTTGGCCCAAACCAGTTTCGTTTAGCAAAGTGCCACGGTAACTGCTAGCGAACCATTGCGCCAGATTGGTCACACTCGGGCTTGGATGCGCCTGCAAGAGCCCGGCTGCTTGCATACCCAACATGGGGCAGCCCGCATCCACCCGCCATAGCCCTGTGTCACCTAAAGGAATCAACGACCCCCAGGCAGAACCAGCCTGCACCCAAAGCACCGCTTTAGACTGATCCGACGCTGACAACATCAATCCATCCAGCGCCAACACGACGCCGTGCTCATGACACAAACGACGTGCCTGAATCACATCATCTAGCGTCGTTGGGTTCAGATGGGCTTGCAGTTCCGACACTAGCTTGACCTTGCCCATGCACACTCGGCGCAACGTCACGACAAATTTCGACCAGTCATCATGCATTGTCGCTTGGCGCCCAAACAGAAAGGACCGACGAGACGAAGGTTCACCCACTACAATTTCCTTAAATTCATTTGCCAGAGATGCTTCATGACACCCCAACTCGCACAGCGCCTACAGCATACCCAAACCTTTCACGCCATGGAGGTTTTTAAACGCACACTGGCACTACAGGCCCGAGGGCGCGACATCATCAGCCTTGGCATTGGTGAGCCAGACTTCACAGCAGCACCCGCGGTGGTTGAAGCACTAAAAAAAGCCGCCGACCAAGGCTTGGGCAAATACGGATCAGCGGCTGGTATCCAGCCGCTGCGCGAAGCGATTGCTCAATTCTACGGCGAACAGTTTGGTGCGGCCGTGGACCCAAACCGAGTCATCGTCACCAACGGTGCCAGCGGGGCTCTCTTGCTTGCCAATCTCGCGTTGGTCAATCCAGGCCAAGAGGTATTGATGCCCGATCCATGCTACCCGGCCAACGCGAATTTCATCATGGCGGCCGGCGGCATCACCAAACTGGTTCGCACCGAAGCAAACCAACAATTTCAGCTGACCGCACAAGACATCGCGACACACTGGTCTGAGCGAACCGCCGGCGTCTTGATCGCTTCGCCTAGTAACCCAACGGGCACGTCGATTGAGCCCGCTCAACTACGCGAGATCATTCACGCTGTGCAGGCGCGAGCGGGCTTTGTCATGATGGACGAGATTTATCTCGGTTTGTCATACAACGCAGAAAGACGATCTGCCTTGTCACTAAGCGACGACCTGATTATTCTGAACAGCTTTTCAAAGTACTTTCACATGACGGGCTGGCGATTAGGCTGGATGATCGTGCCACCCGAATTGGTCGCCCCCATCGAGAAGCTAGCTGCTAGCCTAATGATCTGCCCGCCCATGCTCGCTCAGTTCGGGGCACTGGCCTGTTTTGAATCAAAGTCGATTGCCTTGTTCGAGCAACGCCGGCAGGCATTTCAAGTGCGCCGTGATTTTCTAGTCCAAGGTTTGGAGTCAATCGGACTGACAGTGCCGGCTAAGCCAGATGGCGCCTTTTATATTTACGCTGACGTCAGCCGATTCAGCAACGATAGCGAGCAATTAGTTGACGTACTGCTTGAGCAAGCTGGCGTTGCGCTCGTGCCCGGCATTGATTTTGGGCCTGCACACGCAAAATCCAAAGTACGTTTAGCCTACACCATCGGACTTGATCGACTAGAAGAAGCGGTCAACCGCATGGGCGAGTGCCTAAACCGCTAAAACTCTGGCTCATCGCCATCGTTCACATTTTTATTTTTGCTGCCAAGGCCATGCGGCGCATCTCTGCAAGGACTTTTCGGCTGTATCCACCATCGTCAGGTCCGCTCGCGCCCACATAACACTTCAAACCATCGGTTATTGAACCACGGCGGCGAATGCAGTCATACAAGATCTGAGCCCCGACGCGGATATTGATTTCTGGATGGAACGCATCCTGGGGACCCTCGCCATACTTTTCAAATTTATCGGTGTGCACGCGGGTCATAACTTGCATCAATCCCTGTGCGCCTGCGCCACTCTCTGCGTAAGGGTTGAAACGCGACTCGACCGACATCACCGCCAAAATCAGTACGGGATTAATTTTGAGTTCGGCACCAACCACAATCGCTGACTCAACAATTCGATCCGTGACAGTTTTAGCAACACGGTACTTACGAGCAATATAGTGCTCAAGGGCCTTAAGCTGAGTCTCGCTGACACCAAAAAAGGCTCGCGCCGTCTCAATTTGATCAATTGGGATATCGCCTAAAAGGCCAACGCGATCCGTGCGCTCGACTTCTGAATCAGGCACGACCGGTCGCTCTTGTGGCAAGCGTTGGAGCCTGCGCTCAGGCACGGTGTTCAAATCCACTGGGGCCACTTGGGGCGCGGATACCGTCGGCGGACTAAAAAAACCCATGCTGGAGATGGCCTCGCGCGTGCCTTCGGGCGCAAGTGCGAGCAGCACCGCCTCATGCAACAAGCTCACTTGCTGGCGCAACGCAGGCACAGTCAACACAAGGAACACCACCACAAATGCTGCCACGCCCAGATACGCACCTGCGGTGCGAACGGTCAGTGCCAACTGATGTTGTGCCCGAAACAGCCAACCGCGGTTGTTGGGTGATAATGCCTCAGTCATGCTGAAATTCTAACGTTTTAATAGGACTTGTCATGCGCTATCGGGATTTGAGGGATTTTCTAAGTCAGCTTGAGCGTGCCGGGAAACTCAAACGCGTTGCCGCCAACATCGACACACGCTTAGAAATGACCGAGATTTCAGACCGTGTTTTGCGTCAAGGCGGACCGGCGTTGCTGTTTGAGAACGTCACGCATCAAACCAAAAAATCGGACATCCCAGTGCTGGCCAACTTGTTTGGCACACCCGAGCGAGTTGCCTGGGGCATGGGTGCCGATGATGTGGCCTCTTTACGCGATATCGGGCACCTACTGGCATCACTTCGTGAGCCAGAAGCGCCCAAGGGGCTGCGCGATGCGATCAGTAAGGTCTCCATGTTGAAGTCTGCCCTTTGGGACATGAGCCCTAAAAACATTCGCGGCGCCTTGTGTCAGGAGATTGTCTGGGAAGGTGACGACGTGGACTTATCTCGGCTGCCAATCCAAACCTGCTGGCCAGAGGATGTGGCACCGCTACTGACTTGGGGCCTAGTGATTACGCGTGGCCCGAATGCCCGCCGACAAAACCTCGGCATATACAGGCAACAGGTCATCGGACCGAACAAACTCATCATGCGATGGCTGTCTCACCGAGGCGGCGCACTGGACTTTCGCGATCATGCCATTGCCAATCCCGGCAAGCCGTTCCCGATTGCCGTTGCACTTGGCGCTGATCCCGCCACGACCTTAGGTGCAGTCACCCCCGTGCCAGATAGCCTGTCTGAATATCAATTTGCCGGCCTATTGCGCGGCGCACGCACTGAAGTGACATCAGCCCTTGGCAGTGATCTGACCGTGCCTGCGACCGCTGAAATCGTGCTCGAAGGGCACCTGTTGCCCAGCGCCGATCCAAGAGCAATCGCACCACAAACAGGTCCGAACACACCGCCGTTACCAAATTCGGATTACGAACTTGCACTTGAAGGGCCATACGGTGACCACACCGGCTATTACAACGAGCAAGACTGGTTTCCTGTTTTTACGGTTGACCGCATCACCATGCGCCGCAACCCGATTTATCACACCACCTACACCGGCAAGCCACCCGATGAGCCAGCCGTTTTAGGCGTGGCACTCAATGAGGTGTTTGTGCCATTGCTGCAGCGTCAGCTGACTGAGATCAAAGACTTTTATCTTCCGCCAGAGGGTTGCAGCTATCGCTTAGCCGTGATCTCGATTCGCAAGCAATACCCCGGCCATGCCAAGCGGGTCATGTTTGGCGTTTGGAGCATCTTGCGCCAATTCATGTACACCAAGTTTCTGATCGTAGTCGATGACGACATCAACATTCGTGACTGGAAAGAAGTCGTTTGGGCCATGACCACGCGCATGGACCCCGTTAGAGACACGGTTTTGGTTGAAAACACACCCATTGACTACCTCGACTTCGCCTCACCGGTCTCTGGCCTAGGCGGCAAAATGGGTTTGGATGCAACCAACAAGTGGGCAGGCGAAACTGACCGAGAGTGGGGCCGACCCATTCAGATGAATGATGCGGTGAAACAGCGGGTTGACCAACTCTGGGAAACGCTTGGACTCTAGCGTAAAGGCCGGCTTAACAACCACAAAAAAGCGGGCGCCCCAACCAAGCTGATTACCACGCCCACAGGCAGTTGGGTAGGTGCTGCCAGAATCCGAGACAGAATGTCGGCGGCCAGCACCACCATGGCGCCAAACAATGCGGCCAGCGGCAAAAGCAGACGATGGTCGCTGCCGTACACACGCCGCACGAACTGCGGCACCAGCAGACCCACAAAACTAATCGCGCCTGTAAATGCCACCAAAGGCCCAACTAACACGGCCATGGCCACAATCAGCCTGGCACGCAAACCTGTAACGTCCACCCCAAGGTGCCCTGCTTCCACTTGGCCAAGCAACAGCGCGTTCAAGGCAGGCCATCGGCGGTAGACCCACCATAAGCCAAGCGGCAACCACATCACCAAAGCCGCTACCACCGGCCAAGGCGCGCGGCTCATGCTCCCAAGTGACCAGAACGTCATGGACCGAATTTGCGCATCCGATGCATAAGCAATCAATAAACCGATCACGCTGAATACCAGTGCATTAATGGCAATGCCGGCGAGCAACAATCCCGCTGTACCATGCCAGCCGCGTGCGAATTGCCAGGCAATCGCGGTGGCTACCATCGCCCCCAAGAAACCGGCAAACCCAATCAGTAAGAAACTCGTCAGACCCAAGGCCATGGCGCCGACAGCACCGAGCGCCGCACCGGCAGACACTCCCACCAAACCAGGCTCAGCCAAGGGATTACGAAACAGGCTTTGCATGACGGCGCCACCCACAGCCAAAGTGGCACCGGTCAGCACTGACATGATGGTGCGCGGCAGACGCAACTCGACCAGAACCAGACGAGTTTGTGCATGCGCATCACCGGTGACCAAAGCCATCCATTCGGACAGCGGGATAGCAAATGGCCCAGTCACTAAACTGACCAAGACCAACACCGATAACGCCATTGAAAGCCAGACAAATCTCAAGGATTACGTCCTAAAAACTCGGCACACCACTTAGCCGTGATGCTTTTGCTTGGTGCCAAAGACCCGATCACCTGCATCTCCAAGGCCTGGCATGATGTAGCCATCTTCATTTAAGCCATGGTCGATGGTTGCTGTGTAGATCTCGACATCAGGATGGGCATCGGTGACCCGTTTGATGCCTTCAGGTGCTGCGACCAGAACAAGCGCCCGAATATCGCGTGCACCCGACTTCTTGAGTAAATCGATCGCCGCCATCATCGACCCGCCGGTGGCCAGCATGGGATCGATGATGATGGCAATACGTTGATCAAGTTCACCCACCAAGCGCTCAAAATACGTGTGTGCCTCGAGGGTATCCTCGTTACGCGCTAATCCAACCGTACTGACGCGCGCACCCGGTATCAGGTGTAACACCCCATCAAGCATGCCGATGCCAGCGCGCAAAATGGGCACCACCGTGACTTTCTTGCCCGCCACGCGCTGCACAGTCACATCACCTGCCCAACCCTGCTCCACGAACGGCTCAAGCACAAAGTCTTTGCTCGCCTCATACAGCAGCAAAGTGGTGATCTCTTGTGCCAGTTCCCTGAAACTCTTGGTGCTCAAGGCCGCCCCGCGCATCAGGCCAAGCTTGTGCTTGACCAATGGGTGCTTAATTTCATGTACGGCCACGTCACATTCTCCTGGGACCAATTTTTAAAAAACGATTAACAGCATGTCACCGACTATTGAGCCAGGCAACGACGGCGTTTTCAAAATCACGGGCTTTAAAAGCCTGAGGGTGATTGACAATGCTGACAAACACGTAGCGCTTGCCAGACTTGGACAATACATAACCCGCAATGGCTCTGGCATCCTTTAGTGCACCGGTTTTCATGTTGGCGTAGCCGCGTGCATCATCACTACGCAAGCGGCGTCTCAGCGTGCCATCAACCCCCAGGATTGCCATGGAAGACACATACTCTGGCATAGCAGGCGAAACCCAGGCATGCTGCAACATATCGGCCATCACATCTGCGCTGATACGCGCATTGCGCGACAAGCCAGAGCCATTCTCAATCACGGTTGCCCCAAGCTCTATGCCTTGGTTAGACAAGATGCGTTTGATGACGTCGACGCTGCCAGCCACCGTTGCCGGGCGTTGACCTGCTTCCGCCCCAAGGGTCAACAACAAGACGCGTGTCATGACGTTGTTGCTGCGTTTGTTGACAAGCCGAATGACTTCTGCCAAAGGTGGTGACTGATGTGCAGCCACGGGCACCGCAGTGGCAGGGATCTTCCCGTCTTTGACCGTGCCAGTCATGGTGCCACCGATCTCAGTCCACATGGTTTTAAGTGTGCGTGCAGCAAAGCCCTGCTGATCAAATGCAAGCCGATGGAAGTCAAACTCACCACAGGACCC
>CAZLFB010000007.1:0-2238 GCA_964558695.1 uncultured Orrella sp. | reverse complement strand
CCCGATGGGCCACCGAGCAAAAACGATGACAACACGATCGTGCGCCCAACCCCGGAGGACTTGCCACCCATCGCAGAAAAAGAGAAGTCAATGAAAAATTTGCCTGCCCCCGTGTACTGTAAGAAAGCACCGAAAATGGTAAATAAAATAATCAACGTAGCCGACACATCGAGTGCCGTGCCATAGATGCCTTCCAGCGTCATGTACATGAAGCCGACAAAGCGATCTAAGCTGTAGCCCTTGTGCGTCCAGGGCTCAGGCAGATAATTGCCAAACAGCGCATACAGGATGAATAGAACCGTCACCGTCACCAACACCATGCCATTGGTGCGACGCATGGCTTCTAATATCATCAAGATCAACAGGCCACCCATCAGCACATCCATGGGCAGCGGATGCGTATTGCGGTCAGTAAAGTCATCGCCTCCGCTCAGGGCGTAATAGGCAATGTAGATCGCCAGCAATGCAATCACCACATCCCACCACATCAGGCGGTTGCGGTAGCGCATGGCGGCCGGGAACATCAAAAACACCAAAAACAGCACCAGCGCTAAGTGGATGGTTCTCAGATACTGCGTGGGCACAATCTCATAAGCCGCATAAAGATGAAACAGCGACATGCCCACGGCACAGAGGGTGACGAATACCGCCAACATCCCGGCGTAGTTACTCGTTTCACCTTCTTCCTGTCGAACCAGGTCGTCTAGTTTTTTTTGGGTATCGCTGTCAATATGAGACTCAGTCATGGCGTGACAATGCTGCAAGAGATATAAGAGAGATGCTTGGCGAGCACGCTAGGCGCCCGCCAAGCAGCAAAGAAACGTCAGATCAGCTCTAACGGCCGATTTACTGAACGCTGACACCCTGCTCTTTGAAGTACTTCAAAGCACCGGGGTGAAATGGCAATGGTGTTGCCGACGCTTTCTGATTCTCTAGCTTGACACTTCCAAACTCGCGATGTGTATTGAGCAATTCAGGCATGTTGTCAAAAATGGCCTTGGTGATTTTGTAGGCCTCTTCCTCTGACATGTTGCCATTGACCACCAGGATATTGGAGACCGATGCATTCTTGTTGTCGGCTTGCATGCCTGCATAAGTCGACATTGGAATCACATCCTCAAAATACAGGTTGCCGTATTTCTGATTCATCGGTGCGACCGTGTCCGCATGGTCGATCATGACGATCTGGGTGCCGGGGGTGTTGGCCAAGTCGGTAACGGCCGCCGTTGGAAGACCACCCACCCAGAAAAACGCCTCAATCTTTCGGTCCTTCATTGCATTGACTGACTCAGCCGCGCCCAAACGCTCGCGGGTCACGTCTTTATCCTTGTCGATGCCAGCGGCTTCAAGCACTCGAAATGCCATGACTTCAGTCGCACTGCCGGGACTGCCCGTGCTGATACGCTTGCCTTTTAAATCTTGCAACGATTTCACGCCAGAGGCTTCGGTCGTGACGATGTGCATGCGGTTGGGGTAGAGCACAAGCAATGTCTGAGCATCAACTTTGCGCCCACTGAATTTACCGGTGCCTTCAACGGCATCCTTGGCAGCATCTGCCATGGAAAAACCCAAGTAGGGGGTGTCTGAACCCACGAGCTTTAAGTTGTCGACCGAACCACCGGTGACTTCTGCCGTCGCAGTAACGCCGGGTACCTGTTTACTGAGCACAGCGGCCAAGCCGCCACCCATGGGGTAGTACACACCGCCAGTGCCCCCGGTTGCAATCGAATAGTTTTGCGCAGATGCCACACCGGCAAGCGCCATAGTAATGCCAACCGCTAATGCTTTCACTAGCTTCATGTCTGTCTCCACATTCAACGATGTAATTTTGATCGGTTGTAGCAATGAATTGATACTGACCGTTTGGAGACCATACTCGATGTACTTTCATCACTCAAGGGTATTAAGCCCTAGTGGTTTGCCCTAGTGGTTTGCCCTAGTAACTTACCCCACCGTGGCCTGACGCACCGCTTGCTCCCAGCGCTGCATCTGCTCTTGGGCTTGGCTCGCCGAGATCGCTGGCTCAAACGTTCGCTCGGCGCGCCAATGACCAGAGAGGTCTTGCAGGTTCCTAAAGATCCCGCAATGCAAACCCGCCAAGTAAGCTGCTCCGAGTGCCGTGGTCTCGGTGACCACAGGCCGCACCACGGGTATGCCAAGCAGATCCGCTTGAATTTGCATTAATAAGTCATTCACGCTCGCACCACCGTCAACGCGCAACTGACTGACGGGCACGCC
>CAZLFB010000006.1:0-3744 GCA_964558695.1 uncultured Orrella sp. | reverse complement strand
CTGCGTTTCACAAAATCCCGAATTCGGCTAATGATCTTGCCCGCGCGCTGCGCTTGGGCGGCGGCTTTTTCTAAGGCGGGCAAGAGCTTGTCGGGGTCGGTCTGACCTGCCTTGACCATGGCAACAGCACCCATGCTGTAGTTGCTGATGGCCGTTAAGGGTTGGTTTAGTTCGTGCGCCAGCGACGATGCCATCTCCCCCATGGTGGTCAGGCGGCTCGTGATTTGAATCTTCTCTTGCTGCACCCGGGATGCCTGTTCGTGCTTGCGCCGCTCGGTGATGTCGCGCGCGACCTGCATGCGCACCCGTCTGCCATCGGTCCAGGCGAGCATGCGGTGCTGGACTTCGAACCACCGCTCTACATGGGTGGAGTAGACCTCGGCTGACTCGTCGCTGTAACGCCCACGCCGCCCGGCTAGGAGTTCCTGGTGACCATTGGTCTGTGCACCAAAAAGGCTTCGGTAGGTGCGGTTGGCGAACAGCAGATCCATGCCATCGGCCGTATCGGCTGTCACTGAAATCGCGTCATCCAGGCTTTCAAGCACGGTCATGAAACGCTCGTGCGCGGCGGTCAGTGCTTCCCGAATGCGTCTAGGCTCGGTGATATCGGTCATCGAGGTCATCCAACCAATCTGGGTGCCGTTTGGCGCCAACAGGGCAGACACATACATGCGAGCCGTAAAGCGCGAGCCATCACGGCGCTGGGCTTCAAGCTCAATGCCGCTCGATGGGGTTTTGCCGGAGATCACCGCCTCCAGCGTCTGGCGATGCGTGTCGTACTTGCCCGGCACCCAGTAAGGGAAGGGTGGCATGCGGCCAATCAAGTCTGCTTCATTCCAGCCAATCATCCGACAAAATGCCGGGTTCACGTATGCAATCCGACCTTCCAAATCTAGAACCCGCATGCCCGTGGACATTGAGTTCTCCATGGCGCGCCGAAACTCGGTTTCTGCCATGAGTGCGGTCTCGGTTTGTGTGCGGTGACGGGTATATCGCCATAGCGCCAACAGTGCCACCACAATCACAACGGATAAGCCAATCACCACCCAGGTCAAGCGTTGCTGGCGCATCTCCTGATCAATCGTGATGAACATGACGCTATCAGCACGGATTTGCTGTAACCAAAAAAAAGCACCCATCACCAGGGCGTACAAAGCCAGCACCATCATGGGGGCTAACCAATACCAACGCCTACGCTTTAAGTGCGCATGTTCATGAAACGGCGTGGAGATGACTGATTTGGGTGGTTGACGCATGTGAGATCGGTTGTGCGCGTAAGACACCGCCTAGTGGTTCTATGTGTGATTATTGTAGTGTGTGTTGTTCGCCAAAATAGAAATGCTCAGCTGTTTCGGCCGTGTAACGAAACTAGCGGTGTGGCAGTGCGAGAGAATCTCAGTGCTTACTCCTAAGTACTGACTCCTCAGGGTCAACTATCTTCTAGACGTCGATTGTCTACCAATCCCTGATAAACGACGCGAAGCTCATCAAGGCTGTATAGAGCTTTGACATGGCGCCTATTATGCCCATCGTCATTTGCAAGGTGGGCGTATGTTGTTGGCTTGAGTTCAGTTCTGGCACCAACCCAAGTGAAAAACTTCTAAACACCGCTTTGCTTTTTTGGGCTCCTGCTTGGCGATTTCGCCATGGCCATGACTAGGTGAGCGTAAACTATCGTTTTTTGGCGCAAGACCCTATCCTGTCATGCAATACGACCCATCGTTTGTTGGTTTTCGACCGATCCTGTCAGAACAAGATCGGCAGTGGTTGCATCGCTTGACACGGATTTATCCATTGGCGCGTTTTAAAAGCGATTACCGTAACTATGAAGAGACGGTGGTTGATTTTGTGTACACCTCTGCCAAGATTGAAGGTAACACCTATGACCGTATCGACACCGATAACTTGCTGCGCTTCGGCGTGACTGCTGGCGGCAAGCGATACTCAGATGCGGTGATGCTGGTGAATTTGCGCAATGGCTTTGAGCGTGTCATGGGTACTGAGCCTGATGATGAGCTTGGTTTTGACTACCTGTGTGACTTGCACAAAATATTGATGAGGGATCTGTTGCCGATCAACGAGCAGGGCATCGGTCGGTCTTCGGACGTCAACATCAGTGGCTCGGTTTACACGCCACTAACTGATGCATCGCGGCTGCGCACTGAAATTAGGTTCGTGCTTGCAGAGGCAGGTAAGTATTCAGATCCGTTTGAGCAGGCAGTGTATCTGCACTGCAATCTGGCCTATTTGCAGTATTTCCGCGACGGCAACAAGCGCACGGCACGTCTAATGCAGACAGCTGCACTGACGCGCGCCCAGGTGTTGCCGTTGCTGTTTAAAGACACCTTAATTGGTAAATACCAAAAAGCCACGCTGCATTATTACGAGACTGGTGAGTACGAGCCATACGTTGACTTCTTCAAGGAAAATTATGAGCTCGCGATTTTTGCTTTGGCTGGTCGCCCCGATGCCGGTGACTATCACAGCAATCCAAGTGAGGCAGCGGAGTTCGATCGGCGTCTCGAGTCATTGCCACAGCTTGCAGAAAGCTCGGGTGTTGCCTGCGTGTTCTGGCGCTTGGCTCAGGAAGAAATCAGCGCCCGCGGTTCGCCACGGTCGGTCAACTGGAGTGATATTGAGCGACGCACAATCGTCAAGGCAGTTGCCGAGTATGGGTTGCCCAAGTTAGAAATCAGGCGGGTGTTGCTTGAATGCAGCCCAGGTACGGCATCGCCGCTTCGGCATGCGCAAGTTGCTGAAGATATCGAGCGTTTAGATCCTGTTTTACGCAGTCGACAGCAGTAGGGCGGTGTCCTATTCTGAGCTGATGCTAATCGCGGATACACGCGTCCTTAACCTCTGCGATTCGCGGTCAGGCCATACCTTGCTGACGCCGTGCCTTTCTGCATACTGCTGGCCAAGCGATGAGATCTCTCAATGTTTAGCCGATAAAAGCCGTATCGCCATTCATCATGCACTGGCTCACCTGTGAGCCGCTGACGATACGCTTCACACTTGCGCAAATTTCACAATGCAAAAAGTAAATCCGAATGGTGAAATTTTTCTTGCCCTGTCATCTACTAGCCCCTAGAATCAGGTCACAAGTAGACCAAGCGCCATGTTCAAACAAGTTTGGCGCTCAAACTAAAGGAGAAGGCAATGGGCAATCCCGCATTGACGCATCAGGCTGCAAACGACCCGGATACCCTCGAGACCCAAGAGTGGATGCAGGCCTTGGCTGCCGTGTTAGAGCGAGAAGGCCCAGAGCGCGCTCACTACCTGTTAGAGCGACTGATCGATCAAGCCCGTCGTTCAGGTGCACATATCCCGTTTTCTCCAAACACGGCCTACCTAAACACCATTGCCACGGGCGAGCAAATTGGCCACCCGGGCAACATGGAGCTCGAAGCCAAGATTCGTAGCTACATCCGCTGGAATGCCATGGCCATGGTGGTCAAAGCCAATAAGCATAATCCACCGGATGGTGGTGACTTGGGCGGTCACATCGCGTCGTTTGCCTCACTGGCGACCATGATTGGCTGCGGCCAGAACCATTTCTGGCATGCAGAAAACCAAGACCACGGTGGTGATTTGGTGTATTTCCAGGGTCATTCTTCGCCTGGCATGTACGGTCGTGCCTATCTGGAGGGCAGACTGACCGAAGATCAGTTGGACAACTTCAGGCAGGAAGTGGACGGCAAAGGCTTGTCATCCTACCCACACCCCAAGCTCATGCCAGAGTTC
>CAZLFB010000005.1:0-71717 GCA_964558695.1 uncultured Orrella sp. | reverse complement strand
CCGCTCAAGCCTGATGCTGGGCATAGCGACGGGCGATTTCCCTAATCAGGGTGCGGGCAATATCAAGCTTGTGGCCTGTGCCCAAGCTGCTCATGCCATTTTCATCAACTAGATGAATCGTGGTGTGCTCGGCATCCATGACGTGTTGAGCCAGATTGGCAATTAACAAAGGCACGCCTTTTCTTTGTCGTTTGGCCTGTGCCTGTTGCTCATCGAGTGTGGTTTCGGCTGCAAAACCCACGCACCACGGCCCGTTGGGCATGCTAGCGACATCCTTAAGAATGTCTGGATTTAAGGCAAACTCAAGCGTCGGTGGCTGGTTATCGGTTTTTTTGAGTTTTTCAGCCGATGCGTTGGCCACACGCCAGTCGGCTACCGCGGCCACAGCCACAAAAATATCGCTCGCTTGGGCGCGCTGCATCACGGCATCATGCATCTGCTGGGCAGTCTGTACCGAGACCCGGCTGACTCCATGCGGGCAGGGCAGGTTGGTAGGTCCCGATACCAGGGTCACTTCAGCGCCAGCCTCTTGAGCCGCTCGAGCCAGTGCGTAACCAGTTTTGCCGGACGATCGGTTGGTGATCATCCGCACGGGATCAATCGGTTCACAGGTTGGGCCGGCCGTCAGCAATACTTTCACCCCCTTCAGTACTTGGGGTTGAAAGTGCGCGCAGACGGCGGCAACCAGTTCATGGGGCTCGAGCATGCGGCCATCGCCGATTTCGCCACAGGCCTGTTCGCCCGAACCAGGCCCAAGGATCTGTACGCCGTCAGCCTTGAGTTGGGCCATGTTGCGTTGGGTTGCAGGTGCTTGCCACATCTCTCGGTTCATCGCCGGTGCGACCATCAATGGCAAGGTACTGGCTAGGCATAGCGTGGTGAGCAAGTCGTCGGCAATCCCGTTTGCCAGCTTGGCCATGAGGTTAGCCGTGGCTGGTGCGATCAAAACCAAATCAGCCTGACGAGTCAGGTTGATATGCACCATGTTGTTGGGTGCTCGGCTGTCCCATTGATCGGTGTAGACGTGGCGGCCAGAGAGCGCTTGAAATGTCACTGGTGTAACAAACTCACGAGCACCATCGGTCATGACAACATCAACCGTGGCGCCCTGGTCTATGAGCCTGCGCACGAGTTCGGCGGATTTGTAGCAAGCAATCCCGCCACTGACCCCTAAAACGATGCGCATGTCACGAAGGTCATTCATTGTCCGCCTCATCAAGGTTGCTGTTGTTGCGACTTTGCAGTGCGACGCGTATTGCGCCATCGCTGCCATTCGTCCCAGATGAGCAGAATAGCACCCACGGTAATGGCCGCGTCAGCGATATTAAACGCTGGGTAGTACCACGGGTGCCAGTAAAACAGCAGAAAGTCCACCACGTGTCCATATGCCAGTCGGTCAATCAGGTTGCCCACGGCGCCGGCCAGTATCAGGGTCAAGGCCAGCATCATGCGGCGCGAATCCTGCGCCTGTGTTCGCATGAGCCAGACGATGAAAACGATGGCAGCCACGGCAATGCCAGATAAAAGCCAGCGTTGCCAGCCGTCGCCTTGTGCCAGAAAGCTGAATGCGGCCCCACGGTTGTAGACCAAGGTGAGGTCGAACACCGGCAATAGATTGACCCGCTCCCCAAAACGCAGCGTCTGTTCAGCGATTAGCTTGGTCGCCTGATCTAGCAGCACGATCAGTGCTGCCAGGGCAAGCCATCGCTTGATCGGGGTGTTAGCCACCGGCCGCCTCAGCCAGGTTGCTGGCGCAGCGACCACAAATTTCTGGGTGCTCTGGATCGTGTCCAACATCCGCGACGTAATGCCAGCAACGTGCGCACTTCTCGTGGGCAGAGGGTTTGGCTTGGATGGTCAATCCATCCGCGCCCAGATGCGCAGTGGCGCGAGAGGTGATCATCAGGAACTTGAGCTGATCACCGAGCCCTTGCAGGATTTCAAAATCATCCGCTGGTGCATAGATGTCAACCTCAGCCTGCAGCGAGGCGCCGATCTGGCCGTCTGCGCGTAGCACTTCCAGCGTTCTCAGAGTCTCAGCACGAATCTCGCGCAGCCTTAACCATTTCGTTAATAACGTGGCACCGTCATCAACGGTGGGGATTGGGTAGTAACACTCGGCAAAAATCGTCACCGTCGATTCTGGATCAACGGGCGCCAGCGTAATGTCTCTCAACACTTCCCAAGCCTCTTCCGCGGTAAACGACAACACGGGCGCCAGCATTTTTAGCAAGGCTTGGGTGATGTGAAGCAAGGCAGTTTGTGCGCTACGTCTGGCATGGCTGTTTGGCGCGCTGGTGTACAGGCGATCCTTGAGTAGGTCGAGGTAAAAGGCGCCCAAGTCTTCAGAGCAAAAGGTCTGTAGCCGTGCCATCGAGGGATGAAACTCATAGAGCTCGTAGTTCGCTAAAACCTCAGCTTGTACCTCAGCGGTCATCATGAGCGCATAGCGGTCGATCTCCATGAGCTCAGAGACGGGCACCAAGTGGTCGGTCTCTTTGAAGTCAGACAGATTGGCCAATAAAAACCGCAGGGTGTTACGAATTCGACGGTAGCTTTCAACGACGCGCTTAAGAATCTCATCCGAGATGGAAAGCTCGCCCGCGTAGTCAGTGCTCGCGACCCAAAGACGTAGGATTTCGGCGCCTAGCGAATCGGAGACCTTTTGCGGTGCGATCACGTTACCCACGGATTTGCTCATTTTTCGGCCCTGACCGTCAACCGCAAAGCCGTGGGTCAGCAGCGCCTTGTAGGGAGCACGACCATACAGCATGCAACCGGTCAGAAGCGACGAATGGAACCAGCCTCGGTGCTGGTCAGATCCTTCTAGATAGAGATCTGCAGGCCAGGTCAATGCACCGCCGTGCGTTCCGTGGTCGTGATTGTTGGGTCCGCCAATCACCGTGGCGTGCGTCGAACCAGAGTCAAACCAGACGTCCAAGGTATCGCGGTTTTTCTCGTACACCTTGGCGTCTTCGGGGCTCAGCAGCTGCGCAGGCTCTAACGCCTGCCATGCTTCGATACCGCTTTGCTCAACCAGTTGCGCAACTTTTTCAAGCAGCGCAGGGGTATCTGGGTGCAATTGGCCCGTTTCTTTGTGCACAAAGAACGCCATTGGCACGCCCCATTGTCGCTGTCGCGACAATGTCCAATCCGGTCGATGCGCAATCATGTTGTGAAGCCGCGCTTTGCCCCAGTTTGGATAAAAAGCAGTTTGCTCAATGGCGGCTAGCGCTGAGGTGCGCAGCGTCGGGCTGCCATCCTTGGGTTTGACATCCATGCCCGCAAACCATTGGTTGGTTGCTCGATAGATAACCGGCGTCTTATGGCGCCAGCAGTGCATATAGCTGTGACGATGCGGGTTTTGTTTGATCAAAGTGCCGGCCTCGGCGAGTGCCTGCACGATCTTGGGGTTCGCATCCCAGATGGACAGGCCCCCAAACAGCGGTAGCCAAGAGGCGTACTTGCCATCGCCCATGACCGGATTGAGCATCTGGTCATCGGTCATGCCGTGGGCTTTACAAGAAATGAAGTCTTCCACGCCATAGGCGGGCGATGAGTGCACAACGCCGGTGCCGGTGTCTAGCGTGACGTAGTCGCCCAGGTAGATAGGCGATAGCCGATCAAAGCCCGCATCCGCAGCTGCCAGCGGATGTTTGAACGTGAGGCCAGCGAGTTGTTGGCCAGGTGCCGTGGCGATCACTTTTCCGGTCAGGCCCCAAGCCTCGAGGCAGGCTTGAACTCGATCTTTGGCCAGGATGAGCATGGAACCGGTGGCGCGTGGGCTGTCCAGCTCAACCAGTGCATACTCAAACTCGGGGTGAATGTTTAACGCTTGGTTTGATGGAACCGTCCACGCCGTGGTGGTCCAGATGACAATGGCACCATCGGGCACCGAACCCACACCAAATGCTTGGGCGATGCCTGCTTTGTCCGCAAACGGAAAGGCCACATCAATCGCTGGATCCGTGCGATCAGCGTACTCAACCTCGGCTTCAGCCAAGGCTGAACCACAGTCAAAACACCAATTCACGGGCTTCAGTCCTCGAAATACGTAGCCCTTCTGCAGAATGTTCGACAAGACACGAATTTCATTGGCCTCGGCCTTGAAATTCATGGTCATATATGGCTCATCCCATTGACCCAAAACGCCGAGACGTTTGAAGTCTTTGCGTTGGTTGTCAATCTGTTCGAGGGCATAGGCGCGCGCCTTGGCTTGAACCTCGGCCACGGGCAGCGACTTACCAAATTGCTTCTCGATCTGGATCTCAATGGGCATGCCATGGCAGTCCCAGCCAGGCACATACTGAGCGTCAAATCCGGCCATGTTGCGGCTTTTGACGATGATGTCTTTGAGGATTTTGTTAACGGCGTGGCCGATGTGAATGGAGCCGTTGGCGTACGGAGGGCCATCATGCAAAATGAACTTGGGACGACCTGCGCTGGCTTGACGAATGGCTTTGTAGACACCTTTTTCTTCCCATTGCGCAACCCACTCGGGTTCGCGCTTGGGCAGGTTTCCCCGCATGGGAAACGGTGTGTCGGTTAGGTTAAGCGTGGTCTTATAGTCCATGATGCGCAAAGTAATCCTTGGCGTGCTGGCGATCGGCCTGCATCGCGGCTGTTAAGGCGGTTAAGTCAGGGAATTTCTGTTCGTCGCGCACGTGTTGCAGCAGTTCGACAGACACGAGTTTACCGTAGGCATTCACGTCAGCATCGAGCACGTGTGTCTCAAGCAACACGCCAAGATCATCATCAACCGTTGGGCGCCTGCCCAAGCTCGCGATGCCTGGCAAGGGTTCTGGACCGAGCCCCTGCACCCGCACAACGTAGATGCCAAATCTGGCGGCCGTTTGGCCGCTCACGCGCATGTTCAGGGTCGGAAAGCCGAGGGTGCGACCGAGTTTTTTTCCGTGTAGTACGCGAGCGGTTACCCGCCACGGCTGACCAAGTAGGGTGGACACACCGAGCATATCGCCTACCTGCATGGCTTGGCGAACCTGGGAGCTAGATATGCGCTGACCATCTTTGTCGATGACTTCGCTCAGCACTTCGAGCTCAAAGCCCAAAGTTTGCGATAACTGCTTGAGCAGCTCAACATCGCCCGCGCGACGATGCCCGAAGCGGAAGTCCGGGCCCACCATGAGCCAACGCATCTGTAGCTGCTTAAACAAGAGCTCTGTGACAAAGTTCTGTGGCGTCATCTGCGCCATCGCCTGGTTAAAAGGCAGCAAAGCGATCTGCTCGATGCCAGCCCTTGCAATGCGAATGATCTTGTCACGAAGGTTGTTGATTTGAAGGGGCGCCTGGTGCGGCACCCCTTGTAGCTTGGCAAAGTGGGCTCTTGGGTGTGGGTGAAAGGTCAATACCGATGGGCTCAGTTGCCGCTTGCTCGCAGCCTCTCTGACGCGCTCAAGCATGGCCAAGTGACCCAAGTGCACGCCATCGAGGTTGCCAATGGTCAGCGCGCTCTGGGCCAGTGGTGGCCGAGCGGGCAGACTTCGGATGATGCGCAGAGATGTTTTCACGACGTGCAGTTTACAATCCCGCATCCGATTTATTTCTATTTGCAGCCATTTCCGCTACCTCTATGACTCATCCTCCCGCTGTTAGCTGCCGATTTGTGGTCTTGATCTCTGGCCGAGGCAGCAACATGCAGCAAATCATTGAGCAGTCGCGCCAACAAGGTTGGCCTGCGGAATTTGTTCGAATCATCGCTAATGAGCCCGATGCGGCCGGGATTGAGTGGGCCAAGGCGCAAGGTCTTGCCACGACGATTGTCTCGCATCGTGAATTTGCCGATCGTCAGGCATTTGATGATCGGCTTGCCCAAGTGATTGAGGCAGACAAGCCAGACTACGTTTTGCTCGCGGGCTTCATGCGGATTCTGACACCGAAGTTTGTCGCTAAATTTAAAAACCGGTTGATCAACATCCATCCGTCGCTCCTACCAGCATTTGCGGGCCTCAAAACCCATGAGCAAGCACTGGCCGCAGGTGTTGGTTGGCACGGTTGCACGGTTCATTTCGTGACTGATCAATTGGATCATGGTCCGATCATTGCACAGGCTGCTGTGCCCATCCGCGCAGACGACACGGCTGATGCTTTGGCGAAGCGAGTGCTGGTGGCCGAACATCAAATTTATCCACGCACAGTTCAGTGGCTCGCCCAAGGCAGAGTCCAGGTCAACGAGGCAGGGCAGGTTTTGCTCAAAGACGTGACCGAACGTCATTTATGGTTGAACACATGAATCATTCCCGCAAGCGTGCTGATCAGCGCGCCAAGCCATCGTCAAGATCGCGTCAGTCTGAATCGAGGCGGCCTGGCGCGCGTGCGAAAGATGCAACTAAAGCAGCGATGGGGGGCGCGCGTCGACTGGAGCAAGTGACCGAGCTACTAAAGCAAGTCCTCACGTGGACTGAACCAGCCGACCTCATGCTCTCAAGGTACTTTCGTGATAACCCCGCCATGGGTGCGCGTGATCGTTCGCAGGTGGCCGAAGCGGTATTCGATGTTCTGAGGCATTTGCGACGTTATCGTCATGATGCTCAGTCTGAGCCCGGTAGCTTGCAGCAAAAACTGGCGGTCAGGGGGCTTTTTGCAACCCTTGATGAAAGAAGTCAAGGATCTGTGCTGACTGAAAGCCAAATCGATTGGGCGAGCCATTGTGCTCAAGTCGACCCACAGAGTTTGTCGTTTGGTCTTCGATTTAGCGTGCCAGAGTGGATTGAGGCGGGGTTAAAGCAACTGCCAGATCCAGAGGGTTATGCGGCGTCCTTGCTGCATGGTGCCCCGGTAGACCTTCGCGTCAATGTGTTCAAGGGTGACCGTGACGCTGTCCTTCACCAGCTTCAGGCTCAGCTCGAGGGCAGTCGGTTTTCAGCGCAAGCCACGCCATTTTCCCCTGAAGGCATCCGATTAAGTGGCCACCCACCGATTAACCGTTGGGCGCTATTCGAAAAAGGCGACATTGAAGTGCAAGACGAGGGCAGCCAGTTGCTTGCGCACTTGGTTGCACCCAAACGGGGCGAGATGGTCATTGATTTCTGTGCGGGTGCCGGCGGCAAGACGCTGGCTCTCGGCGCAATAATGCGATCAACCGGGCGTTTGTATGCGTTTGATGTCTCTGCCGCCAGGCTCGCGCGTGCCAAGCCGCGTTTCGCGCGCAGTGGTTTGAGTAACGTCCATCCCGTTGTTATTCGGCATGAGCGAGACGATCGGGTGGCAAGACTGGCTGGCAAGGCTCATCGGGTGCTGATTGATGCGCCTTGCACGGGGCTGGGCACGCTCAGGCGCAACCCTGACCTGAAGTGGCGCCAGAGCCCAGAGCTGCTCACTCGTTTGTGTGAGCAGCAGGCCAGCATTCTTGAACAGGCGTCGCGCTGTGTTCGGCCCGGTGGTCGACTGGTCTACGCCACTTGCAGTTTTTTGCGCGAAGAAAACGAAGCTCAAATTGAGGTTTTCTTGAGCAAGCACCCTGAGTTTTGCCTGGTGGACGCAAGCCATAGTCTGCCAACCGGCCTTGAAGGCGCAGTCGATGCTCAGGGCATGGTTCGCTTCAGACCGGACTGGCACGGCACGGACGGGTTTTTTGCCGCTATCTTGCAGAAAAATGCCTAATTAGCCTATTGACATGCCTCGTCGGTTTGCGTGGCTTGCCGTTTGAAATTGGTGGTGTCGTCGACTGTGGTAGGGATACTACGGATATGATCGAAATTATCCATTAATTTCAATCAGTTATATTTTGTTTTTGATATCTGTCAATAATCCTCTGTTCGGGCGTATCGTCGCGTCAAACTCTGGGCTAAACTCTTGCTATACCTTTATTTGCAGGGCTCTGACATCCTATGGATACATTGATTTCGTTAGCCGCCGGTGGCATTTTGCAAGCAAGCTGGTGGGAGGTCCTACTCTACACCTTGGTGGTGACTCACATCACCATTGTCGGCGTGACCATCTATCTACATCGCTCCCAAGCCCACCGAGGCGTGGATTTGCATCCGGCAGTGGCGCACTTTTTCCGGTTTTGGCTGTGGATGACCACGGGCATGGTCACCAAAGAGTGGGTCGCGATACATCGTAAGCACCACGCGCGTTGTGAACGTGAGGGTGATCCGCATTCGCCCATGATTTACGGCATTGGGCGAGTCATGTTCCGCGGCGCTGAGCTATACCGCGACGAGTCAAAAAATGCTGAAACGCTGAAGAAGTTTGGCTACGGCACACCAGATGACTGGATGGAGCGCAATGTTTACTCCAAACACAGCGCCTTGGGCATTATGATCATGCTCGCGATCGATCTGTCGCTTTTTGGGGCGCTTGGTCTGACGGTTTGGGCAGTGCAAATGGCATGGATTCCATTTTGGGCCGCTGGTGTTGTGAACGGCTTGGGTCACTACTGGGGCTATCGCAATTTCGCCTCACCGGATACCAGCACCAACGTGTTTCCGATTGGTATTCTCATTGGTGGCGAAGAGCTGCACAACAATCACCACGCCTACGGTACCTCGGCAAAGTTCTCAAGCCGCTGGTTTGAGATCGACATTGGCTGGGGTTATTTGCAGATTTTGAAATTTCTGGGCCTGGCCAACATCCGCAAAGTTGCACCGAAGCTTAAGCTTGAGGCGGATACCGCCACGGTTGATCAGCGCACGTTGCAGGGGGTGATTGCGCACCGGTATGAAGTACTGGCGCGTTACTCAAACATCATGCGTCAGGCCTGCCAAGACGAGCTCTCCAAGCTCAAGCAAAAGGGTGGTTCGATTGTGAATGCGGACGCCATGAAGTCTGCCGTTCATTGGTTGGGTCGTGGTGATGAAACGCTGGCGCCTGCTGAGCGCGAGCGCATCGATGCGGCTCTGTCACAGACTGAGTCACTCTCGACCTTGGTTCAAATGCGTCGTGAGCTGATGCGTCTGTGGGAAAGCTCAAGCGCCAGTAGTGAACAACTTTTGCATGACCTGCAGGCTTGGTGCCAGCGGGCTCAGCACAGTGGCATTGCCAGCCTACAGGAGTTCGCGCTGCGACTACGCCGCTACGCGGCATGACGGTTGAACAACTGAATGACCCTCAGCGTCGAGCTGTCACGCTGACGGAGGGGAATGCACTGGTGTTAGCAGGTGCAGGCAGCGGTAAAACCAAGGTTCTAACGACACGGATAGCCTGGCTGATTCAAAATCGGCTGGCTAGCCCGCTGTCGATTCTGGCTGTTACGTTTACCAACAAAGCTTCTAAAGAGATGCAGTCGCGCGTCAGCGGCATGTTGCCCATTGACACGCGCGGTATGTGGATAGGAACGTTTCACGGCTTGTGCCATCGTATGTTGCGCTCGCACAGTCGCGATGCAGGTCTGCCGCAAACCTTCCAAATTCTCGATTCCACGGACCAATTGGCGTTGATCAAGCGTTTACTCAAGGCTCATTCGGTGGATGAGGACAAGTATCCGGCCCGTGACGCACAGCGTTTTATCAACCGCTGCAAGGAAGAGGGGCTGCGGCCGGCGATGGTGCAGGTTGATGACCCTTTCAGTCGTCGATTATGTGAAATCTACCAACTTTACGAGGCGCAGTGTCAGCGTGAGGGGGTGGTCGATTTTCCCGAGCTCTTGTTGCGCGCCTTGGAACTGTTGCAACAGCATGAGCCGGTCAGGACGCACTATCAGCAGCGGTTTCGTCACATTTTGGTCGATGAGTTTCAGGACACCAATCCATTGCAATATGCCTGGCTTGAGCTGCTTGCAGGCGGCGGTGCTTGCATGTTCGCCGTGGGTGACGATGACCAATCGATCTACGCATTTCGTGGTGCCAATGTTGGCAACATGTCTGACTTTGAACGTGACTATGCCCGTGGGAATTTGATCCGTCTGGAGCAAAACTATCGTTCGCACGGTCACATTCTTGACGCAGCCAACGCCTTGATCGCCCACAACACGGGGCGCTTGGGTAAAACATTATGGACTGATGCCGGGCAAGGCGAGCTCGTTCGTTTTTGTGAACAGCCCTCAGACTATGCGGAAGCACAATGGGTGCTCGAGGAAATTCGGGCACTGCACGCAGAGGGTGTTGATCGGCAGGACATGGCCATTCTTTACCGTAGCAACGCTCAGTCACGGGTACTTGAGCATGCCTTGTTTTCTGCTGGCGTTCCCTATCGGGTCTATGGTGGTTTGCGATTTTTTGAGCGCCAAGAGGTCAAGCATGCCCTCGCATATTTGCGCCTGGTTAGCCGAGTCGATGAGGACAGTGCTTTTTTACGGGTGGTTAATTTTCCGGCGCGTGGCATTGGGGCCAGAACGATTGAGGCCTTAAGCGACCAGGCAAACGCCCATCAGACAAGCCTGGCTCAAGCCGTGTCTCGAGTCGCTGGCAAAGCCGGGAGCTCACTGGCGCAGTTTGTACTTTTGATACAAAACACCCGTGAGCAGGCATTGTCTTTGCCGCTGTCTGAGGCCGTGGACCATGTCATTGAGGTCAGTGGTCTGCGTGAGTACTACCGCGGTCAGCGCGATGGCGCCGAGAGGGTGGAGAACTTGGACGAACTCGTGAATGCGGCAAAGGTGTTCGAGCTCGAAGAAGATCTGGCTGGTTTGCCGTGCGGCGAGCGTCGCGTTCGCGTGGATGACGAGTTAAGTGATCCGATGACGGGGCTTGAAGCCTTTTTGTCGCACGCGGCACTCGAGTCGGGTGATACGCAAGCGCAGATTGGGCAGGACGCGGTTCAGTTAATGACGATTCATGCGGCCAAGGGACTGGAGTTTGATGCAGTATTTCTGACTGGTGTGGAAGACGGGCTATTTCCCCATGAAAACAGCATGTATGAGCCCGGTGGCCTCGAGGAAGAACGTCGACTCATGTATGTGGCGATGACACGCGCCAGAAAGCGTTTATATGTCAGCTTGGCGCAAAGCCGCATGCTGCATGGGCAAACACGCTACTGCTTACCATCGCGCTTTATTGATGAAATTCCCGATGATCATCTGAAGCGTTTGAGCGCCAAGCCGGCTGTGGACGACTGGATTGGTTCAGCCGCGGGGGCTCGCGTTTCAGGACATGGCGCGACCTATGGTGGGAGCAACTTCGGTACATACCAATCAACGGCAAACAAGCCCAGAACCGCCAGTGGTATTGAAATCGGTGGGCAAACCTATCGTGTGGGGCAGGGTGTACGGCACCCGAGGTTTGGTGAAGGCACGATTTTGGGTCTTTCTGGCCTTGGTCTAGATGCCCAAGCGCAAGTGCATTTTTTGGAGGTGGGCACTAAGACCTTGGCGCTTGGTGTGGCCAAGCTCGAAATTATCGTGGGTTAGACTCGGGCAACAGTAATCTGGTCCACGATCATTCGGGTGTGCCTAGGTGCGCCTTCTCCAGTGCCTCGATTTGCTCCATCAGGTCAAGGCATTTAAGCTCTAAAGACTCTTTATCCTGCGCAAGTCTGCCATGCTCGGTCATGACCGTTTGTCTTGTTTCACTATCGGCGACCTGATAGAAAGACTCACTGGCGAGTTGGGTGTCTAGCTCACTGAGGCGCACACTGATGCCATTCAGTTTTGACTCTAAAGTAGATAAAGCCTTCTCGAGCGGCTTTCGCGCCTGAGCAAGGATGGCACGAGCCTGGGCTTGGTCGCGACGCTGCTGCTTGCGGTCAATCGTGCCTGATGTGTCACTGGTGTTGTCTTGGCCAGAGCCGGGTCGGCTTGGCTTTAGACTCGTGATCTGTTGGCGATAGTCGTCTAGGTCACCTTCAAACTGGCTGACCCCACCGTGTGCGACCAACCAGAATTGATCAACCGTGGTGCGCAGCAGGTGCCGATCGTGTGAGACGAGCAGTAGGGATCCTTCGTATTCAGCGAGCGCGGTGGTTAAAGCCTCGCGGGTCTCCACATCGAGGTGATTGCTTGGCTCATCCAGAATTAATAGGTTCGGTTTGTGCCAAACAATCAGTGCAAGCGCCAAACGGGCTTTTTCTCCACCAGAAAACGGTGCGATCAATTCACTGACTCGATCGCCAGTGAATCCAAACTGTGCCAAGTAGTTGCGCAGCGTCTGTTCGTTGGCGTCTCGTGCGATCCGACTCATGTGCAGCAAGGCACTGGCATTCGAATCCAGCATCTCCATTTGGTGCTGAGCAAAGTAACCGACCTTTAGCGCTTTGCTAGGTAGCCACTCGCCAGCTAAAGAAGGCAGTTCGCCAGCGATGAGCTTGATTAACGTTGATTTGCCAGCGCCGTTGACACCGAGCACACCAATTCGGTCGCCAGCCTCAAGCCTGAGGGTGATCTCCTTGAGAATCGGTGTGGTCTTGCCCGCGCCATCGGTGTATCCGACTTCGGCTTCTTTAAGTGTGAGCAGACGTTCCGGTGTGTCATCGGGCGACGGAATACGGATATCGATGGCGGCTTCAGCGTGCAGTGGTGCCAAGGCTTGCATGCGTGCCAGTGCCTTGACCCTGCTTTGCGCTTGTTTGGCTTTCGAAGCCTTGGCCTTGAACCGATCAACAAATCGTTGCAGGCGAGCCGCTTCCTGTGTTTGCCGCTCCCAGGCGACTTTGGTCTGACGCAAGCGTTCAGCACGTTGGGAAAGAAACGATTCGTAGTTGCCCCGGTATCGATTGAGCTTGCGTTGCTCAATGTGGATGACGGTGTTGCATACGGCATCAAGGAATTCGGTGTCATGAGAGATGATCATGACGGTGCCATCGTAATTGGCGAGCCAACGCTCCAGCCAGATCATCGCATCCAGATCGAGGTGATTGGTGGGCTCATCTAGCAGCAGCAGGTCAGAGGGCGCCATGAGCGCACGTGCCAAAGCGATCCGCATCTGCCAGCCGCCAGAGAATGTGCCAACAGGCTTGCTCCATTCACTGTTGGAAAACCCAAGCCCAGCGAGCAGGGTTTCTGCACGTGAGTTGGCTTGCCAGGCACCGGCCTGTTCGAGGGCTACCTCAAGGTTAGCGATGGTCTCGCCGCTGGCCTGATTCGCTTGGGCTCGCTGGCGTTGCAGCTCGCGTAACTCGCTGTGGCCGTCAATGACGTATTCGCGAGCTGTGCGCTCTACGTCCAGGATCGTTTGTGCCACTGTCGCCACTCGCCAGGCCGCTGGAATTTGTATGTCACCAGCATCGGCGTCAATCTGACCACGCATGAGTGCGAACAAGGTGGTTTTACCGCTGCCATTTCGACCAACCAGGCCAACCCGTTCGCCGGGATGGACCACAAATTCCGCGTCCTCGAGCAACCGCTGCGTACCGCGTCGAATCGTGAGCCCTGTGCTTCTAATCACGTCTGTAATTCACGTCTGTAAATCACGACTGCAATTGATCTGCGCGCAGCAACATGATCTGGCGTTCAGTGGCTGCGGTGTCTAGCCAAAGCGGTTCGAGTTCCGGAAAAGCCGCCTCAAAATGCGCGGCTTCATGGCCAATTTCCAAAATCAGAATCCCGTCGTCGGTCAATCGTATGCCAACGTCTAGAAGCAATTCCCGCACCAGGTTCATGCCATCTGAGCCGCCAGCAAGCGCCAGGCTTGGTTCATGCTCAAACTCCGCGGGCAAGGCATTCATGGAGTTGGAGTTGACGTATGGCGGGTTGCAGATAATGACGTCATATTGCCGGTCTGCTGGAAGTGCATCGAGCAAGTGACCTTGGTAGGTCTGCACCCGCTGCTGCAAACCGAAGTCGTCAATATTCAGTTGAGCCAACTCCAGTGCTGACTCACTAATGTCTGACGCATCAACCTGCGCATCCGGGAAGTTCAGTGCGGCCAAGATCGCGAGGCATCCAGAGCCTGTGCAGATGTCCGCGACTCGAAACACCAATTCCGGTGCATCAAGCCAAGGCTGCAATTGCATGGCCAGCAGTTCGCTGATGGGCGAACGCGGAATGAGCACCTGTGGATCAACCCGGAATCGGTACCCTGAGAGCCATGCCTCATTGACGAGGTAGGCCGTTGGGATACGTTCAAGGCAGCGCTGGTTGATGTTTTGTTGGAGCTGCTCGCACTCCGAGGGTAACAAGCGGGCATCTAAAAACGGGTCAAGCTGATCAATCGGTAAATCAAGCGTGCGTAGCACCAAAAATACCGCGTCATCCCAAATGGTTTGAGTGCCTTGGCCGACATGAACTTCATGACGATGCATCTGGCTGACTGCATAACGCAACCAGTCTCGGACGGTGATCAGTACATCAGTAGGCTCGCGCATGCGTTGAGATCTGTGGTCTGGGTTCTGTGGTCTGTGGTTTGGCTGTGGTTTGACTATCGGCTATTGCCTGATGAGCAATTGTTCTAGCGTTTCTCGGTAGACGTTTTTTAGCGGTTCAAGTTGCGCGATTTCAATGCTCTCATTGACCTGATGAATGGTCGCATTGGTTGGTCCAAACTCGATGACTTGTGGGCAGATCTGTGCAATGAAGCGACCGTCCGATGTGCCGCCCGTGGTTGAAAGCGCTGGCGTCTTGCCAGTGGCGCTCTCAATCGCCTTTGAAAGGGCTTCGCTTAATTCGCCCTTGGGTGTGAGAAAGGGCAAGCCGCTCAGATTCCAGTCGATGGTGTAGTCGAGTTCGTGATGTTTCAACGTCGCATCCACCCGAGTTTTTAAGGAATCAGGCGTTGACTCCGTGCAGAACCGGAAGTTGAAGTCGATGACAATGTCACCGGGTATGACGTTGCCGGCACCAGTGCCCGCGTGAATGTTGGAGACCTGAAAGGCGGTGGCCGGAAAATAGTCATTGCCTTGGTCCCAAACCTCGTTGACCAGATCGTTTAATGCCGGCATTGCACGATGGATCGGGTTAATCGCCAAGTGAGGATAAGCGATGTGCCCCTGTTTGCCTTTGATGGTGAGCTTGCCAGATAGGGAGCCACGGCGACCGTTTTTAATGGTGTCACCCAACTGATTGACCGAGGTGGGCTCACCAACAATACAAAAATCGGGTATCTCACCGTTGGCTTTGAGTTGCTCGCAGACGATGACGGTACCATCAACGGCTGGGCCTTCTTCGTCCGAGGTAATTAAAAGTGCGATTGAGCCCGGGTGATCTGGGTGCGCCGCGACGAACTCTTCGATACCGACAACGAAAGCTGCAATCGAGGATTTCATGTCGGAGGCGCCGCGACCAAATAGATAGCCCGCGGATTCGGTTGGCACAAACGGATCTGTTTCCCAGCGCTCGAGCGGGCCGGGTGGCACGACATCGGTATGCCCCGCAAAAACCACCAAGGGCTTTGACTGACCGCGCCGTATCCAAAGATTATTCACACCGCCTTGCGCAATGATCTGTGATTTAAAGCCAAGCGGCTCTAGCCGCTCGACAATCAATTGCTGACAGCCATGATCCTGCGGTGTAACCGAAGGCCGCGCGATCAAGTCTTTGGCCAGTTGCAAGACGGTGGTATCCATGGTGGTCTGGTTCCCTTAGGCGCGCAGTAGGTCGTTAATGCTGGTTTTAGCGCGTGTCTGAGCATCAACTTTTTTGACGATGATGGCGCACGCCAGACTGTGGCTGCCATCTGCTGCTGGCAGTGAGCCTGGTACCACAACTGAGCCAGCCGGCACGCGACCATAGCTGATCTTGCCCGTCTCACGGTCATAAATACGGGTGCTTTGGGATAGGAACACACCCATGGAGAGCACGGAGTTTTCTTCAACGACAACGCCTTCAACCACTTCTGAGCGTGCGCCGATAAAGCAGTTATCTTCGATGATGGTGGGATTGGCTTGCAGTGGCTCTAGAACGCCACCGATGCCGACACCACCAGATAGGTGGACGTTCTTGCCGATCTGTGCGCAACTGCCCACGGTCGCCCAGGTATCAACCATGGTGCCTTCATCTACATAGGCACCGATGTTGACGTAGGAGGGCATCAAGACCACATTGTGGCCAATGAAGGCGCCGCGGCGGGCAACCGCCGGGGGGACTACGCGATAGCCACCGGCCTTAAACGCCGTGTCACCAAAGCCCGCAAATTTGAGCGGAACCTTGTCATAAAACTGCAGGGGCGACTGTCCCACGGGCTCGTTGTCGTTCAGACGAAATGACAGCAACACGGCCTTTTTGATCCATTGATGCACGGCCCATTGCCCATCGATTTTCTCGGCGACCCGAAGCGTCCCTTGGTCTAAGCCGTCAATCGTGTGCTCGACCGCTTCACGCAGGCCAGCCTCAGCAGTCTTTGGCGTGATGGCAGCGCGGTTGTCCCAGCCGGATTCGATGGTGGTTTGAAGGTCGAGCGTCATGGTTGTGCGTTTCCTCAAATAATCGGTAAAGGTTTAGTGTCGTGGATCAATGTGCCTTAGTGCTGTGGCTTACTGGCATCTTCAATAAGCCCACAACGATCGAAAGTGTAGCCAATGTAAAGGTATCGCGGTGGGTTACCCACACCTCGACTAGAAATATCGAGTTTAAAACGCCGTGTTTCATTGGCTGGTGTCATGGGTTGGTGTCATTGGTTAGCCTGGACAAAGGCGGCGATACGTTTGGCGCCTTCAATGCATTGATCGATGGGCGCCACCAGTGCAATCCGAATTCGGTCCTGTCCGGGGTTGATGCCACTGGCCACTCGACTGACATAACTGCCTGGTAACACTTTGACTGCCTGTTGGTCGAGCAAGTCATGGGTAAAGCGTGCATCATCAAACGGGGTTTTAGCCCAGAGGTAAAAGGACGCTTGCGGGCGCTGCACATCCAGCACTGGTGACAGAATTTGCAGCACTGCATCGAATTTCTCTCGATAGGCTTGGCGATTGGCACGAACATGATCTTCATCCTGCCATGCGGCTAGGCTAGCGGCTGTCACGATGCCAGACATGGCGCTGCCGTGATAAGTCCGGTAGAGCAAAAATTTAGAAATGATTTCAGCATCGCCCGCCACAAATCCAGAGCGCAAGCCTGGCAAGTTTGATCGTTTGGACAGGCTAGAGAAGCTGACCAAGCGCTTAAAGTCGTGGCGACCGAGTGCGACAGCGGCTTGCAGTCCGCCTAATGGCGGTGCGTTCTCGTCGAGATAGATTTCGCTGTAGCACTCATCTGACGCGATCACAAAATCGTGTTCATCGGCTAGCGCAAACAAATGCTTCCAGTCAGAAAGCGGCATGACACTGCCGGCTGGGTTACCTGGGTTACAGACATACAGCAATTGGGTCCGGCGCCAGACGTCTCGGTCAACAGTGTTCCAGTCACTCAAGAATTGGTTGTTGGGATCTGCGTTGACGTAATGTGGCTGCGCACCCGCCAAAATCGCGGCACCTTCGTAGATTTGGTAGAACGGGTTGGGGCAGACAACCAGCCCATTGGCATGGGGGTCAATCACTGTTTGTGCAAAAGCGAATAGCGCTTCGCGCGAACCGAGCACGGGCAGCACTTGTGTATCGGGGTCAGGTGCTGGGATGCTGTAACGCTGGCCGAGCCAGCTTGAGATGGCTTGCCTGAGCGCCGGATCGCCTTTGGTGGGCGGGTACCCAGACAGGCCAGCCAGCGAACTGATGATGGCTTGCTTGGCCAATTGAGGTGCTTCGTGCTTGGGTTCCCCGATCGATAAGTCAACCAAGGGCAGGCCGGTGTTGTCCGGTTTTGCAGTGGCCAGCAGCTTTCTAAGCTTTTCGAAGGGGTAGGGCTGGAGGGATTCTAGGCATGGATTCATGGCGAAATTTTAGCGTGTTGGGTGCACGGCGCAGTCACATCTTTCTGTGCGCTACAATTCGACATCCGCGAAGGTGGCGAAATTGGTAGACGCACCAGGTTTAGGTCCTGACGCCCGCTTAGGGTGTGCGGGTTCGAGTCCCGCCCTTCGCACCATTTTTTAACACTCGGCAGACACCTAATCTGTCGTCCGATCAAAACTTGGTGATTTATTTATGCAACCTGTGGTTGAAACCCTCGACGGCCTTGAGCGCCGCATTGAAGTCTCTGTTGCCATGGCTGACGTGGAAAAGCGAGTCAAGGAAGAACTCAAGAAAGTGGCCCGTACGGCCAAAGTCCCTGGGTTTCGCCCAGGCAAAGTTCCCATGTCGATGCTTGAGCGTTCCCATGGCCCAGGCGTGCGCTATGACGTGATCAACCGCGAGGTTGGTCGTGTGCTTGACGAGTCTTTGTCCGCGACTGGCCTACGTGTGGCTGGCGCACCCTCGCTTGAGCCAAAGACTGAAGGCGTGGGCGAAGACACCTTGGCGTTCAAAGCAACGTTTGAGGTTTACCCTGAAATTGAATTGCCTGACTTGGGTGCGATCGAAGTGACCAAATCAGTATGCGTGGTCTCTGACGCTGAAGTTGATCGCACGGTCAACATTTTGCGTGAGCAGCGGGCGGAGTACGTGGCTGAAGACGGTCGTGCGGCAGCTGACAATGACCAAGTCAAAATCGACTTCATTGGTAAGATTGACGATGTGGCGTTTGAAGGCGGTACGGCCGAGGACTTCGCATTCGTGGTCGGCAAGGGTCGCATGCTTACTGAGTTCGAAGACGCAGTGCGTGGGATGAAGGCGGGCGAAGCGAAGACGTTTCCCCTGACGTTCCCTGAGGACTATCCAGGCAAGGAAGTTGCCGGCAAGACAGCGCAGTTCACTGTGACGGTCAAGGAAGTTGGTCGCCCCGAGTTGCCCGAAGTCAACGAAGAGTTTGCCAAGTCGCTTGGTCAGGCAGAGGGCAGTGTGGAAAAGTTGCTCGCGGATATCCGCCAGAATATTGAGCGTGAGGTTGAGTCTCGCTTGCAAGCCCGCACCAAAAACAGCGTCATGAAGGCTTTGCTCGACAAAGCATCCTTCGATGTGCCCAAGGCACTGGTTAACGGTGAGGTTGAAAGCCGTGTGGTTGCTGCTCGCGAAGAGCTCAAGCAGCGCGGATTGCCTAATGCTGAATCCGTACCAATTCCTCCGGAAACCTTCACTGAAGAGGCGCAGCGTCGCGTCAAGCTCGGTCTGATGATTGGCGAGCTAATTAATAAGGCCAATCTACAGGCCAAGCCCGAGCAGGTTCGCGCCAAAATTGAAAAGTTTGCACAGAACTATGAGCAGCCTGCCCAAGTGGTCAGCTACTACCTGTCGGATCGTCAGCGCCGTGCCGAAATTGAGGCCGTGGTGCTTGAAGATAACGTGGTAGAGCATATCCTGGCTGGCGCGAAAGTTTCTGAGCAAGCGGTGCCATTTGAAGAGTTGATGGGCCAGGGTGCCTAAACGAATCAATGGTTAATTGATAGATCGAGCTGAGACCGTTGGACGGAGTTGAGATGAGCATTGAACGATTCACCGATTTTTATGCGTCCATGAACGGTGGCGAGTCCGTTACACCGACAGGCCTGGGTTACATCCCCATGGTCATTGAGCAGTCCGGTCGTGGGGAACGGGCTTACGATATCTACTCGCGCCTGTTGCGCGAGCGCGTTATTTTTCTGGTCGGCCCGGTCAACGACCAATCGGCAAACCTGATCGTGGCGCAGATGTTGTTCTTGGAGTCAGAGAACCCGGATAAGGACATTGCGCTTTATATCAACTCGCCCGGCGGCTCGGTATATGCAGGCTTGGCGATCTATGACACGATGCGATTTATCAAGCCTGATGTCTCAACGCTGTGTACCGGGTTGGCCGCCAGCATGGGTGCCTTTCTTCTGGCAGCCGGGCAAAAGGGCAAGCGTTTCGCGCTGCCTAACTCGCGCATCATGATTCATCAGCCGTCCGGTGGCGCGCAAGGGCAAGCGTCGGATATTCAGATTCAGGCCCGTGAGATTTTGAGCTTGCGTGAACGCTTGAATCAAATTTTGGCTGACAACACCGGTCAACCGATTAGCCGAATTGAGCTCGATACAGAGCGCGACAACTTCATGTCTTCGGAAGATGCGGTATCGTACGGCATGATTGACAAGATGCTGACCACCCGCGCCGACGTTGGCTGAGCGACAAACGTATGACGACCAAAAAGCCCGCTGCTGACAGTAAGACATTGCACTGCTCGTTTTGTAATAAGAGCCAGAACGAAGTTCGAAAGCTCATTGCCGGACCATCCGTGTTTATCTGCGATGAGTGCGTCGACCTTTGCAATGACATCATCCGTGAGGAGATGGAGTCGAGTGCTAAAGAGGCCATTCGTACTGAGCTGCCCACACCGGCGGAAATAAAGTCGTTCCTTGATCGCTACGTGATCGGCCAGGACGGCCCCAAGCGCGTTTTGGCGGTAGCGGTTTATAACCATTACAAGCGTCTGCGCCACGGAGAAATCAAGGGCGACGATGTCGAGCTCAGTAAAAGCAACATTCTTTTGATTGGACCGACCGGTTCAGGCAAGACGTTGCTCGCGCAAACCTTGGCAAGACAGCTTAATGTGCCGTTTGTCATGGCCGATGCGACCACGCTCACCGAAGCGGGTTACGTGGGTGAAGACGTTGAGAACATCATTCAAAAGTTGCTGCAAAATTGCAACTACGATGTTGAAAAGGCACAACGCGCCATTGTCTACATTGATGAAATTGACAAAATTTCACGCAAGTCGGACAACCCATCGATCACCCGTGATGTCTCGGGCGAGGGTGTTCAGCAGGCTTTGCTTAAGCTCATCGAGGGCACCGTTGCATCGGTCCCACCACAAGGCGGGCGCAAACATCCCAACCAAGACTTTGTTCACGTTGATACCACCAACATTCTTTTCATCGTGGGTGGGGCGTTTGATGGTCTAGAGAAAGTGATCCTGAATCGCACCGAGCGCTCCGGGATTGGCTTTGGGGCATCCGTGGCGGCGAAAAGCGAAAAAACGGCGGGTGATGCATTTCAGTCCGTCGAGCCGGAGGATCTAGTTAAGTTCGGTTTAATTCCTGAGCTTGTCGGTCGTTTGCCCGTGGTTGCCTCGCTCGAGGAGCTCGGAGAAGACACCCTAGTGCGGGTGTTGACTGAACCAACCAACTCTTTGGTGCGCCAGTTTCAAAAACTATTTGAGATGGAAGGCGCCGAACTCGAAATTCGTCCCCAGGCACTACACGCCATTGCTCGCAAGGCCATACAGCGTAAAACCGGTGCGCGAGGCTTGCGCTCGATCCTTGAGGCAGCTTTGCTTGACGTGATGTTTGAGTTGCCTTCCAAGAGCAACATCAAGCGAGTTGTGCTAGATGAGGCTGCTATCGAAGGCAGCGGTGAGCCTTTGCTGGTGTATGAAGACGCTGAGTCCATCTCATCCGGTAAATCAAGCCCCCGAAAAGTGCGGGACGCTGCTGCCTGAACTTGATTTTTAAGCTATTGTCCCAATATCAATGTCATGATTAGTGACACGGTTGTGACCATCAGGTCACATTCCGGTTTATAGAGGACACATTTCTATGTCAGGTCAAGACTTACTTCCCGCTGAACGCCAATCCCTGCCGTTGTTGCCGCTGCGTGACGTGGTGGTGTTTCCGCACATGGTGATCCCTTTGTTTGTTGGGCGCCCTCGCTCAATCAAGGCTTTAGAGCTGGCCATGGAAGGCGGCAAAAACATCATGCTGGCGGCTCAGAAGTCGGCTAGCAAAGATGACCCGACGCCAGACGATGTCTACGAGATTGGATGTCTAGCGACCATTTTGCAGATGTTGAAGTTGCCAGATGGCACAGTCAAAGTGCTCGTCGAAGGCACACAACGTGCACGAATTGTGTCGATACAAGAAGCCGATACACATTTCTCGGCTGATTTGATGCCCTTAATGCCTGACGTGGCCACCGGCGCTGAAATAGAGGCTTTGCGTCGAGCGATCGTCAATCAGTTTGAGACCTACGTCAAACTGAACAAGAAAATACCGCCCGAGATTTTGACGTCCCTGGCTGGCATTGAAGAGGCGGGTCGGCTCGCCGATACCATTGCGGCACACCTGCCGCTGAAGTTGGAGCAAAAGCAGGAATTGCTTGAGGTCTTGTCCACCGTTGAGCGCCTCGAAAAACTGCTTGCTCAGCTTGAGACTGAAATCGACATCCTGCAGGTTGAAAAGCGGATCCGTGGCCGTGTCAAAAAGCAGATGGAGAAAAGCCAGCGCGACTACTACCTCAATGAGCAGGTCAAAGCCATTCAAAAGGAGCTCGGTGAGGGTGAAGATGGCGCAGACATCGAGGAATTAGAAAAGCGCATTGAGGCGGCTCAGCTGCCCAAAGAGGCGCGCAAGAAAGTTGACAATGAGCTTAAGAAGCTCAAGCTGATGTCGCCGATGTCAGCCGAAGCCACGGTGGTGCGCAATTACATTGATACCGTGATTGGCCTGCCTTGGCGTAAAAAGAGCACGGTCAATTATTCTGTGCCTCATGCTGAAACCGTGCTCGATGATGATCACTACGGTTTAGAGAAAGTCAAAGAACGAATTGTTGAGTATCTCGCGGTGCAGCAACGCGTTGATAAGGTCAAAGCTCCGATTCTTTGTCTTGTGGGCCCGCCCGGTGTGGGTAAAACGTCGCTTGGCCAGTCAATTGCCAAGGCAACCAATCGCAAGTTCATCCGCATGGCCTTGGGCGGGGTGCGTGATGAAGCCGAGATACGAGGTCACCGCCGCACCTATATTGGATCCATGCCTGGCAAGATTTTGCAGAACATGACCAAGGTTGGTGTGCGCAACCCCCTGTTCTTGCTCGATGAGATAGACAAACTTGGTATGGATTTCCGTGGTGACCCGGCATCGGCTTTGCTCGAGGTGCTTGATCCTGAGCAAAATCACACGTTCCAAGATCACTATGTGGAAGTCGACTTTGACTTGTCGGATGTGATGTTTGTTGCCACAAGCAATACGCTGAACATTCCGCCAGCGTTGCTTGATCGCATGGAAGTCATTCGTCTGTCGGGTTACACCGAAGATGAAAAAGTCCACATCGCCATGGATCACTTGTTGCCCAAGCTCATCAAAAACAATGGTTTGCTTGAGCAGGAGTTACGGGTCGAAGAATCTGCGGTGCGCGATGTGATTCGTTATTACACGCGCGAAGCGGGTGTTCGTTCGCTTGAGCGGGAAATCAGCAAAATCTGCCGTAAAGTGGTCAAGCAGCTTGTGGCCAATGTACCTGCCGGAACTTCCCGTGCTGCCGCGCGTAAGGCTTCCAAGGCTGCGGCCATTAAAGAGCAGGTTGTGGTCACCAGCGAAAACTTGAACGACTATTTGGGTGTTCGTCGTTTCACCTTTGGCATGGCAGAAAAGCAAAACCAGGTGGGTCAAGTTACTGGTTTGGCCTGGACCGAAGTGGGTGGTGACCTGCTGACCATTGAAGTGGCTGACATGCCGGGCAAAGGTGCGATATTGCGTACTGGCTCGCTTGGTGACGTAATGAAAGAGTCAGTCGAGGCTGCACGCACGGTTGTACGAGCGCGAGCGCGTCGCTTGGGCGTGACCGATACCGTGTTTGAAAAGCGTGACATGCACGTGCACGTTCCAGAAGGGGCGACACCGAAAGATGGTCCATCAGCTGGTATCGCCATTACGACTGCGATTGTGTCGGCCTTGACACAGATCCCTGTGAGGGCAGATGTAGCCATGACCGGGGAAATTACCCTGCGTGGTGAGGTATTGGCCATCGGTGGGTTAAAGGAAAAGCTCTTGGCAGCTCGCCGTGGCGGTATCAAGACGGTTCTGATTCCCGAAGAGAACGTGAAGGATCTCGCCGAAATGCCAGACAATGTCAAAAACCACCTGGAGATTATTCCGGTGAAGTGGATTGACCAAGTTCTTGCCGTTGCCTTGGAAAAAGTGCCACAGCCCTTGGCTGAGGAGCCTCTGCCCGAAGTGGTTGCCAAAGCGGCTGTGTCAGCTGAGGTTGATCCGGTCATCAAGCACTAGGACTAATCCAACGCGAGGGTTTTGGATTGCAAGAATCGGTTCAAAGCGTACGACTCGACAAGTGGCTGTGGGCGGCACGGTTTTTTAAGTCCCGTTCACTGGCCACTGAGGCAATCGAGATGGGGCGAGTGCATGTCAATGGCGAACGGGTCAAACCCGCGCGTTTGCTCAAGCCCGGTGAAAAGGTGCGGATTCAGCGCGGGCAGGAGAGGCTTGAGGTTTTTGTACGTTTCTTGAGTGACATCAGAAGATCGGCACCATTGGCTCAGTTGCTGTATGACGAGACCATCGAAAGCATGGCCGCAAGACAAGAGGCCTCTGAGAGAAGGCGTCTATACAGTGAACCTGCACAGGGCTTAATGGGTAGACCAACCAAACGAAACCGCCGCGCAATCGAGCGGTTCGCGCGAGATGATGTTTGAACGCTGAGATCTAGTTCAAGGCGCCAGGTCGAATCAGGCCGACCGCAATCCCTTCGATGGCGAAGTTATTCGCCTCCGTAACGATGATTGGCTCGAAATCGGGGTTTTCAGGTTCGAGAATCACACGACTGCGTTCACGTATGAGGCGTTTGACGGTGACATCGTCATCAATGCGCGCGACCACGATTTGACCCGATCGGGCCTCTGCCGTTTTTTTCACAGCCAATAAATCGCCGTCGATTATGCCAATGTCACGCATGCTCATGCCACGCACTTGCAACATGTAATCGGGCTGTTTCTCAAACAGTGCCGGGTCGACAGCGACTTCGCGTGCCACGTTTTCTGCCGCCAGAATGGGTGCACCAGCAGCGACCCGACCAATCACAGGAAGCGTCAAGGCACTGGCCATCTCGCGCACCACGCGAACAGTCGATGCCAATGTGGTTTCGGTTTCGTTCGCACTTTGCATGAGGCGGATACCGCGCGACGCACCTGGCGCCAAGCTGATGTAGCCTTTTTTCTCGAGCGCTCGAAGATGATCCTCTGCAGCGTTCGCGGACTTGAATCCCAAGGTTTGGGCAATTTCAGCGCGTGTTGGCGGAAACCCAGTGTTTGCAATGGCTTGCTCGATCAACCCGAGAATTTCAGACTGACGTGCGGTGAGTTTGCTGGCCATGAGTGCCTCGAGGCTGTACGGATATACAGCATTATCACTCAGACCAGCATCCAATGCAAGCCAATGCGTTGAATTTACTGCGTTTGTTGCTTTTAAGCCTTCAATACAGCAATGATCGCATTGGATGCTCGGTCAATGTTGCGGCTGTTGAGCGCGGCAACACAAATACGTCCGCTAGACACAGCATAGATGCCATGATTGTCGCGTAGTTTGTCCACTTGTGCAGCCGTCAAGCCAGAGTATGAGAACATGCCTTTTTGGGCGAGCACGAAGTCAAAGTTGGTGGTCACGCCAGCTGCTTTTAGTTTTGCCACGAGATGGTCGCGCATTTCTTTGATTCGGCTGCGCATTTCAGCGAGTTCGGTTTCCCACATGCCAAACAGTGCCGCGTTGCTTAGCACCTCAGCGACTACAGCCGCACCGAATGTAGGGGGGTTGGAGTAGTTCGTGCGAATCACTCGCTTAACTTGGCTAAGCACTCGCTTAGCCTCATCGGCACTGCCAGTCACGACGGTCAAGGCGCCGATGCGCTCTCCGTAAAGAGAAAATGACTTTGAAAAAGAGGTACTGATCAAGCAGGTCAGACCCATTTCGACAAAAAGCCGAACCGCAGCTGCGTCTTGCGTTAATCCATCGCCAAAGCCCTGATAGGCCATGTCTAAAAACGGCACGTGATTCTTGGCCTTGACCGCTTCGGCGATCTCGCGCCATTGGGCAGCGGTAGGGTCAACGCCAGTGGGATTGTGGCAGCAGGCGTGCAGCACCACAATGCTGCCATTGGGCAGGGCGTTGATGCTCTTGAGCATGCCGGCAAGATTCAAGCCATGGGTTGTCGCATCGTAGTAGTCGTATTCCACAACCTCAAAACCTGCGCGCTCAAATAGGGCGCGATGGTTCTCCCAGCTCGGGGTGCTGATCGCGACTTTGGCATCCGGAAGCAGTTGTTTGAGATAGTCTGCACCGATCTTTAGTGCGCCGGTTCCGCCAACCGCTTGAACCGTAAAAGCACGGCCAGATGTATTGGCTTCGCTGTCTTTGCCCAGCACGAGTTCGCGCGCGGCTTTGTTCAGGCTTGCCAACCCTTCAATTGGAAGATAGCTGTGTGCGGCGGCCGCATTGACACGGTCAACCTCAGCCTGGTGAACACACTTGAGCAAGGGCACATGACCCTGGTCATCGTAATAAACGCCAACGCCGAGGTTAACTTTGTCCGGACGTTGATCGGCGAGGTACTGCTCGTTTAAGCCCAGAATAGGGTCGCGTGGGGCGAGTTCGACAGCTTGGAATAGTGTGCTCATGGTGTGTTTGTGCAATGTCATGTAAGGGTCATGAGCTGCGCTTGGTGGACGGAATGCCGATATGCAGCCATAATGACCGGTTGTCTCTTGATTTAGGGGTTTCCCTAGGGTGCAAGTCTAGCATGTCGCAAGGTCGCTTCGTTGAGTTTCCAGACAGTCCGTTTTCTTTATATCAGCCCTATCTGCCGGCGGGTGATCAGCCTCAGGCGATCGATAAACTGACCGATGGTGTCACTGATGGCTTGATGTATCAAACACTGCTCGGTGTGACTGGATCCGGAAAAACGTTCACCATGGCCAACGTGATTGCCCGGTCAGGCAGGCCCGCTTTGGTCTTGGCACCGAACAAGACCTTGGCAGCCCAGTTGTACTCTGAGATGCGTGAGTTTTTCCCGCGCAATGCGGTGGAGTATTTCGTGTCTTACTACGATTACTACCAGCCAGAAGCCTACGTACCCTCGCGTGATCTTTTTATTGAGAAAGATTCGTCGATCAATGAGCACATCGAGCAGATGCGTCTGTCGGCAACCAAAAGCTTGCTTGAGCGACGTGACACGGTGATTGTTGGGACGGTTTCATGCATCTACGGTATCGGTAACCCATCGGATTACCACGCGATGGTGCTGATATTGCGCGCTGGTGACCGAATCTCCAGACGCGAGGTGTTGGCGCGCTTGGTGGCGATGCAATACACCCGCAATGATGCCGAGTTCACCCGCGGTGTGTTTCGTGCCCGTGGTGATGTCATTGATGTCTACCCAGCTGAAAGCGCTGACTTGGCCGTGCGTATCTCCATGTTTGACGATGAAATCGAGTCATTGTCGCTGTTTGACCCCTTAACTGGCAAAGTGCGTCAAACCGTGCCCCGATTCACGGTATACCCAGGCTCACACTACGTTACGCCACGTGACACGGTCTTGCGAGCGATCGAAACGATTAAGGAGGAGCTGCGCACGCGGGTTAAGCAGTTTGTCGATAATGGCCAATTGCTGGAAGCGCAGCGGATCGAACAACGCACTCGGTTTGATCTCGAGATGCTCGCTGAGCTCGGGTTTTGTAAGGGCATCGAAAACTACTCCAGGCATCTCTCTGGGGCCAAGCCAGGCGATCCGCCGCCGACTTTGATTGACTATTTGCCCGCTGATGCCTTGATGTTCATTGATGAGAGTCATGTGACCATCGGTCAGCTCGGCGGCATGTACCGCGGTGACCGAGCACGCAAGGAGACGCTGGTGCAGTACGGGTTTCGTTTGCCATCGGCACTGGACAACCGGCCTTTGCGCATGGAAGAGTTTGAAGAGCGCATGCGGCAGACGGTCTTTGTATCTGCCACGCCAGCGAACTACGAAAAAGAACATGCTGACCAAGTCGTTGAGCAAGTGGTTCGCCCCACTGGTCTGGTAGATCCCCTTGTGGAGGTTCTGCCAGCCAAGACGCAAGTCGATAGTTTGTTGGAGCAGGCCAAAGTGCGAATTGCGCTTGGTCAGCGCGTGCTGGTGACCACTTTAACCAAGCGCATGGCAGAAGACCTAACCGACTTTCTTTCAGAGCAAGGCCTCAAAGTGCGTTATTTGCACTCTGACATCGACACAGTCGAGCGGGTCGAAATTATCCGGGACTTGCGTCTTGGAACGTTCGATGTCTTAGTTGGGATTAACTTGTTACGCGAAGGGCTTGATATCCCTGAAGTTTCGCTGGTGGCGATTCTCGATGCTGACAAGGAGGGGTTTTTACGCTCTGAACGTAGTTTGATTCAAACCATTGGCCGTGCGGCTAGAAACCTCAATGGCCATGCCATCCTCTACGCCGATACCGTGACCGAATCGATGCGCCGCGCCATGCATGAGACCGAGCGGCGCCGGCAAAGACAGCTCGCGTTCAATGTGGAGCATGGGATTGAGGCCAAGGGCGTCATTAAAGCCGTCAAAGAGCTTATCGATGGGGTACTGCAAACTCCCGCGTCCGATTTGGACTCGAGCGATCTTTTGCCGCAAGGGGTCCGCATTGATGACGAGAAATCGGTGGCCAGGGCGATTAAGTCGCTAGAAAAGGCGATGCTCGAGCATGCCCGCAACCTGGAGTTCGAACAGGCGGCGGCCGCTCGCGATGCATTGAACAAACTAAAAGCACAGGTGTTGCAATCCGGCGTGAAAGTTTAACGACAGCATTTGTCTTGCCCTTGGTGTCAAAGTGTTAGCGCTGCAACAGATGCGCCAAAGAATTAGTAGTCTTTTTAATAATAAATTACGTCAATATATTAATATATCCATATGATAAATATAAAAATAAAATTTTTATAAGGGCTGTAACTTCTTTGCAACTCGCGCAAAATTCTTCTGGACAAGTTGAGGGTTTTCCCTCAAAATCTCGACCACTATGACAAAAGTTCTCTTCGTATGCATGGGAAACATCTGCCGCTCACCGAGTGCTGAGGGTGTGTTTCGCCATATGATTCATGAAGCGGGTCTGGCGGATTTGGTTGTTGTCGATTCTGCCGGCACCCATGGTTATCACATTGGCGAGGGTCCGGATGCCCGCGCGATGGCTGCTGCGGCCAAACGAGGCTATCAAATTGAGCCACGTGTTGCTCGGCAGGTATCGGCTGACGATTTTCGGGATTACGACTTGATCCTGGCCATGGACTGGGAAAACTTGTCTGCTCTTCAGCAGCAATGTGCCAAGATCCATCACCACAAGCTGATGTTGCTCATGCGCTTTGCCAATGAGTATGAAGAGGCGACGGTGCCAGATCCCTATTATGGTGGTGCCGAGGCTTTCTCCAAAGTACTCGATTACATTGAGGATGCCTGCCAAGGCGTGCTCGAAGTAGTTCGCAAGCGTTCGACGCAGTATCAGGCTGCGTAAGTCTGGTGAAAGCCATTTCTGAGTCTCATGCTGGTTGAATTTATGCCCAGCCGCTGTAACATCAAACCGCGCTCTTGCGCGGTTTGTTCATTTAAATCAGTGTGTTATCCAATTCCCTCACAAGATTTGTGGATAGACCAAGTAATTCAGTCGGATTTGTTTTATACTTGAGTCGTTTAGTCAGGTTAGTGCCAATTTGTAGTTAGTGCACGCACAGAGCTACCAGCGCTTGGGTGTGTGAACAAATAACCAATTTTAACAAGGACCTGGATATGCGACTCACTACGAAAGGACGCTTTGCAGTCACCGCCATGATTGATTTGGCCTTACGCCAGCACAGCGGTCCCGTCACGCTCTCGGCAATCAGCCAGCGTCAAAATATCTCTTTGTCGTACCTTGAGCAGCTGTTTGGCAAGCTTCGTCGTCATGAGCTCGTTGACAGCATACGTGGGCCAGGTGGTGGTTACACGCTGGCTCGCCTGGCACGCAACATTACGGTTGCCGACATTATTTTTGCCGTCGATGAGCCGATTGATGCAACCAACTGTGGTGGCAAAACCGATTGCTCAACGGGCACCGATGGTCGTCCTGGTGTCTGTATGACCCACGAACTGTGGGCAGCGTTAAACCGCACCATGGTGGATTTTCTGGACTCGGTCTCGCTTCAGGACTTGGTTGACCAACAGCGCATGCGTCAGTTGCAAGAGGGTGGTCAGACCCGCACGGAAAGCGCCATCAAGGTTCCTAGTTCGACGGTGTCAGCGGCTGACCCGTTTGCGCGCAAGCTCAGCGATTCGGTGACCGTGTAAACGCGCGGGCGGGTTTGCACATTAGGATTTAGTTCTTCAAATCAGGAGTTTTCTCATGACGGTTCATCCGGTTTATCTTGACTACTCAGCTACCACACCTGTGGATCCGCGCGTGGTTGACAAGATGGTGCCATGGCTCTACGAGCATTACGGCAATCCGGCATCGCGAAGCCACTCGTTTGGCTGGGAGGCGGAGGAGGCTGTTGAGCAAGCGCGCGCTGATGTGGCTGCTTTGGTCCACGCGGATCCGCGTGAGATTGTCTGGACTTCGGGCGCAACGGAATCAAACAACCTGGCCATCAAGGGCGCCGCTCATTTTTATGCAGAGCGCGGCAAACACGTCATTACGGTTAAGACCGAGCACAAAGCCGTGCTTGATCCCTGCCGTGAGCTTGAGCGCGAAGGCTATGAAGTGACCTATCTTGACGTGATGGAAAATGGCTTGATCGATCTGGATGTTCTAAAGGCTGCCATTCGGCCAGACACGGTTGTGGTGTCCGTGATGTTCGTCAACAATGAGATTGGAGTCATCCAGCCCATTGAGGCGATCGGTGAACTTTGCCGCGAAAAAGGCATTATTTTTCATGTGGATGCCGCGCAAGCCACTGGTAAAGTCGAGATCGATTTGCAGCACTTGAAAGTGGATCTTATGTCGTTTTGTGCCCATAAGACGTACGGTCCGAAAGGCATCGGAGCTCTGTATATTCGCCGTAAACCGCGGGTTCGGATTGAGGCTCAGATGCACGGTGGGGGTCATGAGCGCGGTTTTCGCTCTGGCACACTCGCAACCCACCAAATCGTGGGCATGGGTGAGTCGTTTCGCCTAGCCAAGCTCGAGATGAAAACGGAGAACGAACGCATCCGCATGCTGCGTGATCGCCTGTGGAAGGGGATCTGCGAGATGGAGGAGGTGTATTTGAACGGGGACATGGAGCACAGGGTTCCCCACAACCTGAACGTGAGCTTTAACTATGTTGAGGGCGAGTCTCTCATCATGGCCATCAAAGAGCTTGCGGTGTCGAGTGGCTCGGCTTGTACGTCGGCGAGCTTAGAGCCTTCTTATGTGTTGCGTGCGCTTGGTCGCAATGACGAGTTGGCCCACAGTTCGATTCGTTTTACCCTTGGGCGTTTTACCACCGAGCAAGACATTGACTTCACAATTGATCTGCTTCAGAGACGTGTCGATAAGCTACGTGATATGTCCCCGCTTTGGGAGATGGTCAAAGAAGGTGTAGACATTAGCTCGGTTCAGTGGGCAGCGCATTAATTCGTTGTACTGTCGGTATAGGAGATAGGCATCATGGCTTACAGTGAAAAGGTTCTTGATCATTACGAAAACCCCCGTAATGTTGGCTCGTTTGATAAGGACGATGGCAACGTGGGCACCGGCATGGTTGGTGCACCCGCTTGTGGTGATGTGATGAAGTTGCAAATTCGTGTCAACGATAGCGGTATCATTGAAGACGCGCGCTTTAAAACGTATGGCTGTGGTTCGGCGATTGCATCAAGTTCTTTGGTGACCGAGTGGGTCAAGGGCAAGTCCCTAGACCAGGCACTCGAAATCAAAAACGCCGAAATCGCCCAAGAGCTTGCATTGCCGCCAGTCAAGATACACTGTTCTATCTTGGCTGAAGACGCCATCAAGGCGGCAGTCAAGGATTACAAAGACAAGCACGGAAGTTGAACTGGAGTTTGACGTCATGGCTGTGACATTGACCGCGCAGGCGGCTGAACACATCGAGAAGTATTTGCATAAACGAGGCAAGGGCTTGGGTCTGCGTCTTGGCGTGCGCACCACGGGCTGCTCGGGCATGGCCTATAAGCTTGAGTATGTTGATGAGGCACATCAGGACGATCAAGTGTTTGAGAGTCACGGTGTAAAGGTATTTGTTGACGCCAAAAGCCTGTCTTACATCGATGGCACAGAGCTTGATTATGCTCGTGAGGGCTTGAACGAGGGTTTTAAGTTCTCTAACCCCAACGAGAAGGCAACCTGCGGTTGCGGCGAATCGTTCACGGTCTAACGGTTTGAACCAAGCGGATTATTTCGAGCTGTTTGACCTGCCTCGAGGTTTTGAGGTGAACACTGAAGACCTCGAGCAAAGATGGAAGACGCGTGTGGCTGCGGTCCATCCGGATCGCTTTGCAGGTGCCTCGGATGCTGAAAAGCGGGTTGCAATGCAATGGAGTGCTTCCGTTAATGAGGCCTACAGGGTTCTGCGTGATCCATTAAAACGGGCGCAATACCTTTGTGATCTAGCCGGCTTTCAAACTGAAAACCTACCCGGTGCGTCCATGGATATGGCCTTTTTGGTGCAACAGATGCAATGGCGCGAGGAGCTCGAGCGCATTCGGGACAGTCAAGACGCCAAAGCGCTCACCGTGCTGGCGAACCAAATCGAGGCAGATCGAGAAAACCTGCAGTCCAACACGGCAACGATAATTGGTGCGCAGCAGTGGGACGAGGTAGTGAAACGTCTGCAAGAGTGGATGTTTGTAGAAAAGCTCTTGCAAGAAATCAAAAGCGTTGAACGTGCCTTCCATACAACCCAGTAGCACAACGGATTAACACAATGGCCTTGTTGCAAATCGCCGAGCCAGGGCAAAGCCCGGTACCCCATCAGCGCAAGATTGCAGTGGGCATTGATCTTGGTACCACCAACTCTCTAGTGGCGGCGGTCCGTCACAGCGTTGCCGAAGTGCTGCCGGATGCTCAAGGTCATGTGTTGGTGCCTTCAGCCGTTTATTACGCCGCTTCAGATGAAGCCTTGATTGGTCGTGATGCTTTGGCTCACCAGGAGGCTCATCCCCTTGATACGCTGGTGTCGATCAAACGGTTGATGGGTAAATCTGTCGCCGATGCTCAGGCCACTGGCATGCCGTATGCCTTTGAAGAAATGGGCAATAGCGTGGCCATTGCCACCACGCATGGGACCGTGACACCAGTGAAGGTCGCGTCACACATTCTGAAGCACTTACGCTCCTTAGCCGAGCAAACGCTAGGCGATGATTTGGTGGGCGCTGTGATTACCGTACCGGCTTATTTTGATGATGCACAGCGCCAGGCGACTCGCGATGCGGCTCGCTTAGCAGGTCTAAATGTGCTCAGGCTCTTGAATGAACCCACTGCAGCGGCGATCGCTTATGGCCTGGAAAATGGCTCGGAGGGCGTCTACGCTGTATACGATCTGGGCGGGGGCACATTTGACATGTCGTTGCTTAAGCTCAGCGCGGGTGTGTTTGAAGTGATCGCCACGGGTGGTGATACGGCCCTCGGTGGCGATGACTTTGACGAACTGATTGTCGCGCAGGCAATGAACCAAGCGGGTGTTGCGACGGTCACGCCCACTGAGCGTCGTCATTTGTTGATGGCTGCTAGACAGCTGCGAGAGGCGTTGACTGAGCAAGCTCAAGCAACGGTGAACACTGGATTGTCAGATAGGCTGGCTCACTTGAGCTTGAGCCGAGATGCGTTTGAGACACTCGCCACGCCATTGGTACAGCGTACGTTGGCCTGCGCGCAGCGGGCGTTAGATGACGCTGATAAGTCGGTGTCGGACGCGCAAGGCGTGGTGATGGTGGGTGGGGCAACGCGAATGCCAGTGGTGCAACGCATGGTGGGCGAGTTTTTTAAGCGTGAACCATTGGTGAATCTCAACCCAGATGAAGTGGTGGCCTTGGGTGCTGCCTTGCAGGCCAATCTGCTTGCTGGCAATCGACGCCCAGGTGAAGACTGGTTGTTGCTTGATGTCACGCCATTGTCCCTTGGGCTTGAAACCATGGGCGGCTTGGTTGAGACCATCATTGCACGCAACAGCACGATTCCGGTGGCGCGCGCCCAAGAGTTCACCACGTATCGCGACGGGCAGACCGCCTTGGCGATGCACATCGTGCAGGGCGAACGTGATTTAGTCAGTGAGTGCCGGTCATTGGCGCGTTTCGAGCTAAGGGGGATTCCCCCGATGGTGGCGGGGGCCGCCAGGATTAGAGTGACCTTCCAAGTGGATGCTGACGGCTTGTTAAACGTGAGCGCCCAGGAGCAGTCCAGTGGAGTGACTGCCGAAGTGACGGTTAAGCCCTCGCATGGCCTGACCGATGAACAAATTACCGCCATGCTCAAAGACAGTGTGGCGCAGGCGGACCACGACGCGACCTTGCGAATGGTCCGTGAAGAACAGGTTAAAGGTCAACAACTCATTGAGACAACTGAAGCGGCTTTGGCGGTTGATGGTGACCTCTTGTCTGATGCTGAACAGGCGTTAATTGCCAGCACCATATCAGCGGCCAAGTCTGCATTGACGCTTGATCGTCTCGATGACGTTCGCGAAGCGGTTCGGGCACTGTCGGCGGCAACGGACGATTTTGCGGCTCGGCGCATGGACCGTAGTATTCGCAAGGCGCTCGCTGGAAAGTCGTTAAACGAAATCTAATGTCATTTAAGTTTTTATCGGAAACTGTCTTATGCCGAAACTGACCGTACTGCCGCACGCTGAGATTTGCCCAGAAGGGGCGGTCATTGACAATGTCCCAGCTGGTGAATCCATTTGCCGCGTTTTGCTGGATCATGACATCGAAATTGAACACGCATGCGAGCTGTCGTGCGCGTGTACGACCTGTCATGTGATCGTGCGCCAAGGTTTTGATTCTCTGGATGAAGCGACCGATGCCGAAGAGGATTTGCTGGACCGCGCCTGGGGCTTGTCGCCCACCTCGCGCCTGTCGTGCCAAGCCAAGATTGCTAATGAAGACTTGACGATAGAGATTCCCCGGTACACGATTAACCACGCTCGAGAAAACCATTAAACTCGGGCTCAACTGACTCGGGGGAAATGACGTGCGTCCAAATACGGTTAAGCTGCGCCTGCAAAAAGGCGAATCGATCGTCAGCGGTTGGGTCGCGATGGCTGGTACGCTGTCGGCCGAAATTATTGGTATGTCAGGCTGCGATAGTGTGACTGTCGATTTGCAGCATGGCATGATCGGATTCGATGCTGCGTTGCCAATCCTGCAGACCTTGTCTGCGACACCGGCGGTGCCCATCGTGCGTGTGCCAGTCAATGATGGGCCGCAGATTATGAGAGCGCTCGATGCTGGCGCCTATGGCATCATTTGCCCGATGGTTTCTACCGCAGAGCAGGCGCGCAGATTTGTCAGTGCCTGCCGTTATCCGCCCAACGGCGATCGTTCGTTTGGCCCGTCGCGCGGTTTGCTTTACGGTGGGGCCGATTATTATCAGCACGCCGACGATGCCATCCTCACCTTGGCCATGATTGAAACGCAGTTAGGGTTGGATAACCTTGATGAGATTCTATCGGTCGAAGGGCTCGATGGCATCTTTATCGGTCCCAATGATTTGAGCCTCGCGCTCGGTCACGCGCCGAGCTCGGAGCCCACGGCCGATGTGTTGGTCAAAGCCATTGCACACATTCTTTCACGCGCACAAGTACACGGCAAGATCCCAGGAATATTTTGTTCCTCGGGTCAGGCTGCTGCGATGCGTATCGCCCAAGGATTTAAGTTTGTGGTCCCTGGTAACGATGCCAATATTTTGAAGCAGGCAGCCACTGCGGCGGTGAGTGCTGCCAAGGGTGGGGCACAAACACAAGCTGGCTCAAGCGGCTATTGAGAGGTTGTTGTGGGCATTCGATTTTCTGCAAACTTGGGCTTTTTGTGGGCTGATCTGCCTTTGCTTGAGCGCATTGACCGTGCAGCGGACGCTGGCTTTAAGGCAATCGAATTGCACTGGCCCTACGACACACGTGCAGCCGATGTGCATGCAGCGTGTAATGCCCACGGTCTTACACTGCTTTCCGTTAATACCCCGCAAGGGGATGTGGCTGCAGGTGATGCAGGTCTGGCCGCCCAGCCTGGGCGCCAAGCCGAGTTTCGCTCAGCCTTTGAGATGTCTATGAGATGGGCTTGCGAGGCGGGTGCAAGCAAGATTCATGTGTTGCCCGGCATGGCAAACCCGCAGGATGCCGAGGTTGCACGACGCACGTTCATATCCAATCTTCAGTGGGCTGCTGACCTTGCCGCTTCAGATGGGGTGACGCTTTTGCTCGAAGCCCTTAACCATCGTGACAAGCCGGGCTACTTCTATCACACACAGGCGCAGTCCAACTCGATTCGCCTGGAAGCTGCACGCGAGAACGTCAAGCTGATGTTCGATGTCTACCACGTTGGTGTTACCGAGGGTGATGTGCTGCTCAAGCTTGAGCACTATTTGCCTGTCATCGGTCATATTCAGATTGCAGCGGTTCCATCTAGACGTGAGCCAGACGAGGGCGAAATTCGTTATGAAGCCGTTTTCCAGCGCCTTCAGGCGCTTGGTTTTGATGGTTGGATTGGCTGTGAGTACAAGCCGCGTGACAACGTTGAGGCTGGCCTTCGATGGGTTCAGGCCATGGGCCTGAACCTGGGTTAATGCATCAAAGATATCAAATACGCATCAAAAACACGGTTTAAGGATTTTCTTCTCGCCGCAGATGCGGAAAGAGAATGACGTCCCGAATGCTGGCGCTGTCAGTCAGAAGCATGATCAAACGATCGATACCAATGCCGCATCCACCGGCCGGGGGCATGCCGTACTCTAGCGCACGAATGTAGTCATCATCAAAATACATGGCTTCTTCATCACCGGCATCTTTGGCAGCCACCTGAGCGTGAAAGCGAGATGCTTGATCCTCTGGGTCATTTAACTCAGAAAAGCCGTTGGCAAGTTCACGGCCCGCGATAAAAAGCTCAAAACGTTCCGTGATACCGCTACGGGTGTCTGACTGACGAGCCAATGGTGAGACTTCGACGGGGTAGTCAATGATGTAAGTTGGCTCCCAGAGCAAGTGCTCAGCCACTTCCTCAAAGAGCGCCAACTGCAAGGCACCTAAGCCAGCGTTAGCCAGTGGCGGTGCGTTCAGATCGACCTTCAATGCCAGTAACGCTTGGCGCACATAATCGATGTCATCGAGTGGTTTACCTTGGTAGGCGCTGGCATATTTCTCGATTGCCTGAACAATGGTTAGGCGGGCAAACGGTTTGCCAAGGTCTAGTTCACGACCTTGGTAGTTCAAAAGCGTTGAGCCAGAGGTTCTTTGTGTGACTTCTCTTAACAATGTTTCGGTGAAATCCATCAGCCATTGGTAGTCCGTGTAGGCCGCATAGAATTCCATCATGGTGAATTCTGGGTTATGGCGGGGACTCACGCCTTCATTCCGGAAGTTGCGGTTGATCTCGAACACCCGCTCAAACCCGCCCACGAGCAAACGTTTCAGGTACAGCTCAGGCGCGATACGCAAAAACATTTGCATATCCAGTGCATTGTGATGCGTCTCAAATGGTTTGGCAGTGGCACCGCCCGGGATGGCTTGCAGCATCGGCGTTTCTACTTCGAGAAACTCGTGCTCGACCATGAACTCACGCATGGTGGCAATCGCTTTACTGCGCTGCTCAAAGGTCTTGCGGGTGTGCTCGGTGACGATCAAATCCACGTAACGCTGCCGATAGCGTAATTCTTGATCGGACATGCCGTGAAACTTATCAGGCAATGGTCGCAAAGATTTGGTGAGCACTCGTGCACTGCTGGCGTGCACTGACAGCTCACCTTTGTTGGTTTTAAAGACCACGCCTTCGACAGCGAGAATGTCACCGAGGTCCCAATGCTTGAAGGCCTCGTAGTGGTCCTCACCCAAGGATCCTTTGTCCAGATAGATTTGGATACGGCCAGTGCTGTCTTGCAGTGTCGCAAAACTGGCTTTGCCCATGACACGTTTAAGCATCATGCGACCAGCGATGGCGACCTGATGGTTGTGTTCGGCAAGCTCTTCTTTGTTTTGTGGGTCATACAAAAAATGCAGAACGCCCGCACGATGACTTGGCTTGAAATCGTTGGGGAATGCGGGTCCCTTATCGCGCAGTCGCGCAAGCTTCTGGCGGCGCTCGGCAATCAGGTGGTTCTCGTCAACGGGTAGGTTGTCAGCTGGTGTGGTGTTCATTGGGCGTGGTCTCGCACATCGTCCAGGATTGTGTGGCCAAAAGAGTCGCTTGCGAGCAGTTTCAGCGTGCTTTTAGCCGTTTGGTCAGCGTCAGCGAGCATGCCTTGTTGGTGCATGTCTTCGAATCGGCCAACGGCTGGGAATTTGGATTCGGGTGTCTGACGGATCTGTGCCTGCATACCGGTATCAATCACGCCAGGGGCTAGCGAACAAACGCGTGTGTTGACATGGCCTTCTGCGTGCACGACTTCGGCGTAGCGATCCATTGCTGCTTTGGTGGCGCAGTACACGCCCCAGCTGCCGTAGGCATGGCGGCCAGCGCCCGAGGAAATCAGCAGAATGCGGCGATCGGCGCATGCCTTGGAGGCCGCTAAAAAATGGCCAGTCAGATAGATAGGTGCGGCGATATTGACATCAAATGCGGTTCGGATCGACTGAAGGTCGGTCAGTTGATCGGCTGGATCAATCGGTGACACGATCCCGGCGTTGTGAATCAGGCGGCAACTAGATGGGTTTGCTGAGTCAGTGATTGCATTGAGCATTTGCTTGGCGGCCTTCTCGAGCGCGTTAGCGTTGCCCAGATCGACCAGGATTTCGGTCAGTATCGTGCCATTTTTTTTTGCATGATCAGCCAAACCGGGCGCAGGTTGTCGGCTTAGCGTGATTAACTCACCGCCTTCGCGCGCGAGCTGATACGCCAGCGCATAGCCAAGCCCTCGGTTGGCACCCGTCAAAATGGTCAGTGCTGCGGGTTTCATAAGCCCTCCTTGAGGCTGGCTTCGATAAAGGGGTCCAGATCGCCATCGAGAACTTTCTGTGTATTGGAAATCTCAACGCCAGTGCGCAAGTCTTTGATACGGCTTTGGTCAAGCACGTAAGAGCGGATTTGATGTCCCCAGCCCACATCGGTCTTGGCGTCTTCCATTTTCTGCTGTTCAGACATGCGCTTGCGCATCTCGAGCTCGTAGAGCTTTGAGCGCAACATGTCCATGGCCTCGGCCTTGTTGCGGTGCTGCGAGCGGTCGTTCTGGCACTGCACCACAATACCGGTCGGATTGTGAGTGATTCGCACAGCCGAATCAGTCTTGTTGATGTGCTGACCACCGGCGCCGCTCGCGCGATAGGTGTCGATGCGCAGATCCGCCGGATTGATGTCGATGTCAATCGAGTCATCAACTTGTGGGTACACAAAGACACTGGCAAATGAAGTGTGGCGGCCACCGGCAGAGTCAAACGGGCTCTTGCGCACAAGGCGATGCACCCCGGTTTCTGTTCTCAGGTGCCCAAACGCATACTCACCTTCTACTTTAATCGTGGCTGATTTAATGCCAGCGACTTCGCCATCGGACTCTTCCATCACATCGGCTTTAAAGCCTTTGTTCTCGCAGTAACGCAGGTATTGACGCAGCAATATCGAGGCCCAGTCTTGCGCTTCAGTGCCACCGGCGCCAGCCTGAATATCCACAAAGCAATTCAGTGGGTCGGCCGGATTGGAGAACATCCGCTTGAATTCAAGTGTCTCTAGCGTTTTTTGAAACGCGTTGGCATCAAGCTCAATGGCTTCAAGGGTGGCGGTGTCGCTATCGGCTTGAGCCATTTCAAACAATTCTTGGGCATCGCGAATGCCAACATCGAGCTCGTTTAGTGTCTGAACCGTGGTTTCTAAGGACTTCTTTTCTCGGCCAAGCGATTGAGCCTTTTCAGGCTCACTCCAGACGCCAGGGTCTTCAAGTTCAGCATTGACAACTTCTAGGCGGGCAGCTTTGACATCGTAGTCAAAGATACCTCCGTGCGGCGAGCTCACGATCGAGGTAGTCCGCGAGTCGGGCGGCCAGGGCGTTTTGACGATCAACTTCCATGATTTGTAGCTTCTGTAGAGATTAATCCGCCATTTTATCTGATCGTCTGGCACGGTGCCGGCCATCAAACCGGTTCAGCTGTCTCAATCACCAGTTGCAGGCTGATATTGGTTTGCCAGATATTGGGAGTGGGGCGATACACCGCCCGTATGCGCTCGGGAACGGGGTCTTGACGGTTAAACCAGATCGCATCAAACCGCTGACGATCTCGCACCAGTGAGAGCTTTGTGTGTTTGCCGCCCACTAGGCGCTGGCTTTGCACCATGAATTCATCCAAAAATAGGGGTGCGGGAAACCCAGCTCCCCAGACTTGCTGCTGCAAGAGCGTCGCGGTTTGAACATTAGCCCAGCCCGTTTCGAGCGATCCGTCCGTTTCGATTCGCGCACTGAACTGCGTTTTACCGGTCATCTCGACAACGGCATCGGCAAGTCCCTTGGCAAAGGTTTCGAGTCCGTCTTCCGGCAACGTCAAGCCCGCCGCCATGGCATGCCCACCAAACTTTAGGATCAGCCCTGGGTGGCGCTTTGACACCAGGTCAAATACGTCTCTTAAATGTACGTCCGGGATAGAGCGACCTGAGCCGCGCCAGGTGCCATCGCCGGCCGGTGCGAGCGCTACAACGGGTCGCCAGAACTTTTCTTTAAGGCGCGAAGCCACCAGGCCAACCACCCCTTGGTGCCAGTCAGGCTGGTAGACACAGATGGCTGCCTGACCGCTATCGGTGTTGGATTCGGTATCCAGGTCGTCCATGGTCGCCATGGCTTGTTCGCGCATGGTGACTTCGATCTGGCGTCGCTCCTGGTTGATGGTGTCGAGCTTGCGTGCAAGTTCTAGCGCGTGGTGCTCATCGTCGGTGGTTAAACACTCAATGCCCAAGCTCATGTCGGTTAGGCGCCCCGCGGCGTTGATACGCGGGCCAATCGTAAACCCAAAATCAAATGCGCTCGCCTGTGCAGGATCACGTGCGCAGACGGCAAAGAGGGCACGTAGCCCAGGCTGCATCTGACCGCTTCGGATTCGCTGCAAGCCGCGCGTGACCAGCAAGCGATTGTTGGCGTCGAGTTTGACCACATCCGCAATGGTGCCCAACGCGACCAAGTCAACTAACGCATCCAGTCTTGGCTCCGGCCTCTCTGCAAAGTACCCTCGAGCCCTAAGCGCCGATCGGAGGGCCATGAGCACGTAAAACATGACGCCAACGCCAGCGAGGTTTTTTGAGGGGAATCCGCAACCGGCTTGATTCGGGTTAACGATGGCCAAGGCTGGCGGAAGCCGATCACCTGGCAAGTGATGATCGGTCACAATGACATCAATGCCATGTTCTTTGGCGGCGATAACGCCGTCGACACTGGCAATGCCGTTGTCTACCGTCACAATCAGGTCGGGTTTGCCCGCGGGGTGCTGGGTGGCGAGTGTGACGACCTCTGGTGACAAGCCGTATCCCGTCTCAAACCGGTTGGGCACCAAATAGTCGACTTTGGCGCCCATGGCGCGCAAACCACGCAATCCAACGGCACAGGCAGTTGCACCGTCACAGTCATAGTCCGCAACAATCAGCAGCTTTTTCCCATCTTCGATGGCTTGAGCCAGTGCACTGGCCGCCTCGTCAATGTGGCTCAAGCGATCCGGCGCAATCAAGCCACTCCAATCAGTGCTTAACTCAGATGGCTCATCCACCCCTCTGGCGGCCATTAAACGCGCGAGAAGGGGATGCAGACCTTGTTGCTCCAGGCGCTTCTGTGCGTCGTGCGGTATGGATCTGACAATCAATTCCGGTTGAGCCACCAATTTCTCCAAGCGTCTTGTTGCCCTCTGGCAAATAGATTACGCCACCAGCGAGATGGCGCGTTGACCAAGCGGACGATGCGATCTTGGCCAGTTAGTATGATTTCTTGTTGCGGGGCGGCATTCATTAATATCGGTTCGATTTGAACCCAGGCATCAAGCCATTCTGACCAATTGCCACGCCATGCGGCCTCTGACAGATAATCGATCGTTTGATAAACGAGACTTGGCGCCGGCGTGAACCCCTTGCCACCGCCATAAAGCCAAATGCCATTGATGGCGGGCAGACCTTTGTCCTCACGTGCCTGGTTCACAGGATGATCGTGCCAAGCCATCTGGATTTCATTGACGCGTTTGCGCCAGATGCGCCACATGTGGGCGGTTGGCCACCAATCACCGAGGTCCTGGCCCAGGAGCGCCATCGGGCTAATGGTGTTGCCGGTCTGCGCAAACTCAGCATGCACTTGCCACAAGCCATTCCCCATTGGCTCAATTCGGATGCCGTCGCCATGATCATCAAATAAAGGGCGTGCGCTGTGCTCAAGCGCTTCAATTTCTTGGGCAGTGGCTTGAATCAACTGTAGGGGCAATACCGTTGCCCGTTCTTGGGAGAGCACGGTCGAGCAAATTTCAGCAATCCAAACGCTCATCGCTGGACTCACTACTTTTGCTTGCAACGGTCCCAAGCCAGCGCCAATGGGTTGACCGCTTGGCGGGTTGTAACCGACTGATTCGAGCTCAAGCGCTTCGTCAGGTGTGCAACCATGCTGCTGCAGTGACCAACCCACAGGCTCGGCGTGCCTGGCGTTAAACAGGTGTGCGACTTTGGGGTAGCGAGCAACCAACGGCTCAAATAGACCGTCGGCTATCGTGGCGGGGGGCAGGGCCTGAGAAATCACTAGTTTCATGTAGCCATTTTAACGGGGTGATTTCGACGATAGGGCAATACCAGTTGTGGTAACGTCCCCACAAGATAGTTTGATGCCGTTCTGGCGTCCGCTGACTAGGCAGCCAGGCAACACGCATGAACCAATACGCATGACTAATCTTTTTGAGTGGTGGGTGGGACTTCGCTACGCAGGCATCGGTAGGCCAGGGGTACGCTCGTCAGGACAGGATCGATTTGTCTCATTTGTCGCGGCCATGGCCATGGCTGGGATTGCGCTTGGTGTGGCAGCGCTGATTGTGGTTCTGTCGGTCATGAACGGTTTTCAGCGCGACGTGCGCGATCGCATGCTGTCGGTCTTGCCGCACATCGAACTGTTTGTGCCAAGCGATGCGCCGCTGGCGGTACTCGATCGATTCGAGGAGCTCAGCACGGCAGCAAAGACCAACCCGAGTGTTGTTGGCGCTGCGCCATTTGTGGCAGCACCAGCCATCTTGATGCGCGGACAGGCACTGCGCGGTGTGCAAGTCAGGGGCATTGACCCACAAACAGAGACGGCTGTCTCAGAGCTTGGCGATCAAATGGTGATTGGTAGCCTCGCGGAACTCACGCCAGGCGCATACGGCTTGGTGGTTGGGCAAACGTTGGCTGATATGCTGAATCTGACCGTGGGCGATAGCGTCATGTTGCTCGCGCCTCAGGGCAGTGTGAGTCCAGCAGGATTTACACCTAGGCTTCGCCAGTTCACGATTGTCGGGATCTATCGCTCTGGTCACTTCGAGTACGACAGCTCCTTGGTTTTTGCGCAAGCGCAAGACGCGGCAAGGCTATTTCGAGACACGGGTACCGCTGGTGTTCGATTACGTGTTGCTGACATGCATCAGGCGCCTGAAGTGGCTTTACAACTCAGCACAACCCTGCCTCAGGGGGTATTTGCTGCGGATTGGTCACGCAACAACCGTACCTGGTTTGCTGCGGTACAGACCGAAAAGCGCATGATGTTTCTCATCTTGACACTCATTGTGGCGGTTGCTGCTTTTAACTTGCTGTCCTCTCAGGTCATGGCGGTTAAAGACAAACAGTCCGACATTGCCATCTTACGAAGCTTGGGCGCGACACCTGGCGCCATTGCACGAATCTTTCTGATCCAAGGGGCTTTGATTGGCATTGTTGGCACATTTTTAGGGGTCACAGGGGGTGCCTTGCTCGCCTACAACATCGACACGCTGGTGCCTGCGATCGAACGGCTATTTGGCATTCAGTTTTTGCCGCAAGAGATTTACTTTATTTCGTCTTTGCCATCCGATCCACGAGTCAGCGATATCACGGTGATTGCAGTGACTTCGCTACTCATGTCTTTGCTTGCCACGCTTTATCCCAGTTGGCGCGCATCTCGTCTGGAACCTGCACAGGTATTGCGCCATGACTGATTCAAATATCGTGCTTCACGCGCAGGGAATTAGTCGTCACTTCGAGGATGGTCAGCGACGTGTGCAGGTGCTCAATCGTGTGGACCTGACCGTTCACGCTGGTGAAATGGTTGCCATCGTTGGTGCTTCAGGATCTGGCAAAAGTACCTTGCTGCATTGCCTGGGCCTGCTAGACCGGCCTGATGCTGGCACATTGTCAGTGGCCGGGCAATTGACGACTGAGCTTGGTGAACGCGCGCGTAGTCGTTTGCGCAATGAATGCTTGGGATTCGTGTACCAGTTTCACCATTTGCTACCCGAATTTAATGCGACTGACAACGTTGCCATGCCACTGATCGTTGGCAAACAGCCTTTGGCCTTGGCTCGAAGCCGTGCCCGCGAATTGCTGATGGAAATGGGGTTGGGCCATCGCTTGGAGAACTATCCAGGACAGCTGTCTGGCGGTGAGCGTCAGCGCGTGGCGCTAGCGCGAGCCTTGGTCACACACCCGGTGTGTGTGCTCGCCGATGAACCGACTGGCAACCTTGATCGTGAAACCGCTGCTCAGGTATTTGAGCTCATCACCCGCATACGCGATGACTTTGGGACGGCGGTGGTTCTGGTCACGCACGATTTGAAACTCGCGCAACGTGCCAGCCGATGTTTATCCATGGTCAATGGCCGACTGGCCGATACTGAGATTAATCACGATGCGAGCGCTGTTTGACACCCATTGCCATCTGGATGCTGCGGAGTTTGACAGCGACCGGCTTGGTGTCATTGCGCGGGCACAAGCATTTGGTGTTAAGGGTATTTTGATACCCGCGGTTCAGGTCGCAGATTTTGAGAAAGTCCGAGATTTGGCGCACAATTTTGAGCAGGGTGCCTACGCCGTTGGGATACACCCCATGTTTGTTCGAAACGCCAAAGATAGCGACCTTGACGCACTAAACTATTTTTTGCAGTCGCATCGGGATGATTCGCGCTTGGTTGCCGTTGGCGAGATTGGACTGGATTTTTTTGTGCCTGACATCAGCCAAGGTACACAGCGGCAGCGACAGATTGATTTTTATCAGGCGCAACTCGATCTCGCCTTGCATGCGGGCTTGCCAGTGATCTTGCATGTGCGCCGATCTCAGGATGAGTTGCTCAAATGGTTACGTCGTCTTCCTTTGATGGGTGGCATTGCTCATGCATTTAATGGAAGCTTCCAGCAGGCGCAGCAGTTTATCGATCTCGGATTTGCACTGGGTGTGGGTGGGGCATTCACGTTCACCAGGGCGCAGCAAATTCGACGATTGGTTACCGAATTGCCACTGGCCAACCTTGTGCTAGAGACCGACTCACCCGACATGGCACCGGCATGGTTAGATAAAGGGTCACGAAACAGTCCGCATGAGGTGGCCCAGATCGCCGCGACATTAGCCGATCTGCGCCATGAACCGATCGAGCGCGTGTTGCATGAAACCGCGCTGACTGCATTGCGCGTCATACCCAAGCTAGGTCAGCTTTGGGGTCGGTCTGTCTCAATGGGTCTGTCGCCATCACATCCCGTGTGAGTCAAGGCGCAGCCCTGGTCATCTCGGTATTTGCGAATTGCGGTTTTGCCTGACTTAAGTCACTCTCGAGGGTTTTTGAGTGGCATAAGGCATGCAGCTAAGCTTGGTCGCAGCGGGATGGTTGGTGGGTGTTTACGCGGCCCAGCAGTGGCGCAGTTTGCCCTCAGGCCTGGAAGTTTGGCTTGGCGCTGGCTTTGGTGTGGTGATGCTCTACCTCGCTTGGCGTCTACCAGCGTCGCGGCGAGATTTCATCTGGCCAATCATGGCGTGCTTGCTCGCGCTCGGCTGGACAGGCTTGCTAGCACAGGCACGCCTTTCGGATCGTTTGGCTTCGCATGAGGACGACAAAGTCACTCGCGTTGTGGTGCTGATTGCTAATTTGCCGGTGCAGGGCAGTGACGGTGTGCGATTCACGGGTCAACTTGTTGACCCGGTCCCCAAAGGTTTACCCAAGCGCGTCATGGTGTTCTGGCCATCGGCTTGCACTGGCAGTTGTGGTGACCCGGTTGAGCCGGGTCAGCGATGGCGAATGGCACTGCGATTTCGACAACCGCATGCACGATTGAATTTCGCCGGTATCGATGGTGAGCGATGGTTATTTGCGCAAGGTATTCGGGCAACGGCCACTGTGAGAGGCAAACCCACTCGTTTAAACGATGTGGCGGGGTGGCAACCTAGTATCTGGATTGAACAAATTCGTAGCCTCATTCGGCAGCGCTTGCATCGATTGCTGGTCGGTGCACGAGAAGTCAACGTCATGGTCGCACTGGCCATTGGTGATCAACAAGGGGTTTCGCGCGAAGACTGGGAGATTTTTAATTTAACCGGGATCACACATTTGGTCTCGATCAGTGGGTCACACGTGACTTTGATCGCAGCGCTTGGCGCAGCCGCTGTGGTGGCGATTTATCGGCGCTTGCGTTGGCGTGGTCGCCTTCTTGTGGAGCGCATGCCCGTGCGCCTCATATTTGCTTGGTCTGCTGGTTTGGTGGCCTTTTTCTATTGTCTGTTGGCAGGCTGGGGGGTGCCAGCGCAAAGGACCTTTTTTATGCTCGCAGCCGGTGCGATCGGACTGAGCGGCCGCATTCCCTTATCTGGCACTCAGGCGGTGCTCTTGGCTGGGATGATCATGACCTTATTGGATCCTTGGGCGGTTTTGTCAACGGGTTTTTGGCTATCGTTTGGCGCGATGACGATTCTTATCATGCTCGCTGAGCAAACTGTCTTCTCGGCTAATTTGGCGGTGTCGCGCTGGCACTCATTCAAGCAAGCGATCATGGTCGCTGCACGCTTACAGTGGATCATGACGCTGGCCATGGTGCCAGTCACTATTTTTCTATTTCAGCAATTGTCCTTGATCGGCTTACTGGCTAATGCCTGGGCTATACCCTGGATCACGTTTTTGGCCACGCCGCTAGCGCTGTTCGTGTCAGCGCTGTCTGTGACGCCGATACCAGACTATCTTTTGAGTCCGATTGCTTGGCTTGCGCACGCGGCTTTGGTCGGCTCGCTTGCCCCGGTTCGCTGGCTGGCAAGGTTTGATTGGCTCGCCATTGAAACCAGTGCAATTGGTTTGTGGGAATTAGGCCTAGGCATCACGGGTGTAGCTGTAGCGTTATTGATGCCGCCATGGCGCGGGCGTTGGCTAGCGTGGCTATTGTTGCTGCCTTCGCTGACTAGCACCCTGCCGCAACCGGATTGGGGTGGCTGGCGTCTGATCGCATTTGATGTCGGTCAGGGTGGGGCAGTGCTGATTCAAACCAAGTCAACAGCGGTGTTGTTTGATACCGGCTGGCGGCATGGCGAGATTGATGCGGTCGAGCGCGTGATCCTGCCTGAATTGCGTGCACTCGGCCTCAAGCATTTAGACCATGTGGTGATCTCACACCCGGATAACGACCATGTTGGTGGGCTGGCGCGCCTAGAGCAAACGCGCTCGATTGGTCGGTTAATCGGATCGGGTTTGCAGCGTCAGGATGTCATCGCTTGCCGAGCCGGTCAGGGATGGCAGATCGATGGTGTGACATTTGAATTTGTGCACCCGGTCAGTGATTGCAGCAGCCAGCGACTGACCGGTGCGCAACGCAATCGCTGCAGTTGTGTACTTTCAGTGACTGGTCAATTTCATCGTGCGTTGCTTACTGGAGACATTGATGTCTCGGTGGAGCGTGCTTTGCTTAACCGTTTAGCACTACCCTTCGATGTCGTGATGGTGGCGCACCATGGCTCAGACACCTCTTCTGACGCTTCGTGGGTCAATCAAATGAAAGCCAGGCATGCAGTTGCGCAAGCTGGGCACTACAACCGCTTTGGGCATCCACACCCCGAGGTGATGAGCCGATGGGCCAGCGCTGGCACTCGGCTATGGTTATCGAGTGCGCATGGCTCGGTTAAGTTTGAGTCTAGCCAGAGCGGGTTGAGTGCAACCAGCGCGCGAGATCTACGCCAGCGTTACTGGCATTATCGTATGACTAGCCTAAAATAGCGGAATCACACAAGGAGTAGTCCAATGAGTGCACCTAGAGTCAAAACCATTGCTTGCGCCAGTCCCGGTGGCTTGCATCGCATGGCTTACTACGATTGGGGTGACCCGGACAATGGTGACATCGTTTTGTGTGTCCATGGGTTGACTCGCACTGGCCGTGACTTTGATGTGTTGGCTGAGCATTTGTCCAAGCAGTATCGCGTGATTTGTCCCGATGTGGTGGGGCGTGGCCTCTCGGATTGGTTGACACAGCCCTTAAGCTATACGGTGCCGCAGTATGCGGCCGACATGGTCGCATTGATTGCACGCTTGCAGCCAAAGTCGTTGCGCTGGATAGGTACATCGATGGGCGGATTGATTGGGCTTTCATACGCGGCGTTGGTGGCTCAGGCCAAAGACCCAAAACGAGCGGTGCCGCCGGCAAGACAAACCGCCACCATTGATGAGGCGGTCGTTGCCATTGATCGCCTGGTGCTCAATGATGTGGGGCCGCGCATTGAGGCGCCTTCGCTTGCTCGGATTGGTCAATACCTGGCCGAGCCTAAAAGTTTTTCCACGTTTGAGCAGGCAGTCCAATACATGAAAGCGACGGCCGCATCTTTTGGTCCGCACTCTGACTTGCAGTGGGAAATGCTGACGCGTCATTACTTTGTTCCGGTCGGTGATTCATGGGTGAAGCATTATGACCCTGCCATTTCTGTTGCGTACTCTGGCATGACACATGACCTCGTTAGTCAGGGCGAAATGCTGCTGTGGCACGCCTATAGCTGCGTGCAGGCGCCGACGCTGATTGTGCATGGCCAGGAGTCTGACCTGCTCTTGACTCCGACGGTCCAAGCGATGCTTGCAGCCAACCCACAGGCGCGTGCGCACACAGTCAAAGGTGTGGGTCATGCGCCAACCCTGATGGCTCAAGACCAGATCGATGTGGTTAGTGAATTTTTAACTGGGGATTGATTTGAAGCAGTTTTTAAATGCAGATTTGCATTGCCACTCGCGACAGTCTGATGGTGTGTTGACCCCGAGCGAGCTGGCTAGCCGTGCATTTGCTGGTCAGGTCGATCTTTGGGCACTGACAGACCACGATGATGTGTCTGGCATTGGGCAGGCGCGTGAGGCTGCCCAATCAATCGGTATGGCATTTGTGGCGGGTGTGGAGATCTCTGTCACCTGGGCGAATCGAACTATCCATATTGTGGGTCTGGGCATTGATGAAAACGACGCAACGCTGACCGCTGGCTTAGAGCAATTGCGTCGCGAGCGTGATGAGCGTGCCTTGCTAATCGCCCAGAAATTGGCTGACGCGGGGTGTGAGGGTGCACATGCTGGGGCGCTTGAATATGTACAAAATCCATCTCTGGTCAGCCGAACGCATTTTGCTCGACACCTGCTAAACGCTGGGCATGTTAGCTCGATGCAAGGTGCGTTTGATCGTTATCTGGGCGAGCAGGGCGTGGCCTATGTGCCAACGCAGTGGGCAAAGTTAGAGCAAGCGATCCAGTGGATCTTGGCGGCCGGTGGTGTGGCTGTGATCGCGCACCCGGCGCGCTATCGACTAAGCGAACTAGAGCTTGATGCACTTTTTACTGATTTTCGGGCGCTCGGTGGGCAGGCCATTGAAGTACACACTGGCAGCCATCGGCCGCATGAGAATGTGCAATACGCGCAGGTGGCGCGCCAATACGGTTTTCTTGCTTCGTGTGGGTCAGACTTTCACAGTCCACAGGAAAGCCGTTATGACCTAGGCAGCGTGCCAGCCTTGCCAGCCGATCTAACGCCTGTTTGGCAGGCGATTGCGATGAACGATATGGCTTGATGACTGAACAAACACAGGCATCCATCAAGAACTACCTGACGCGCAAAGGCTATGAGCGATTGCGTGCTGAGCTCGTGCATTTAATGAATGTCGAACGGCCCGAGGTCGTGCAGACGGTATCCTGGGCTGCTTCGAACGGTGATCGTTCTGAGAATGGCGATTACCTCTACGGCAAGAAGCGATTGCGAGAAATTGATCGCCGAATTCGCTTTCTAACCAAACGACTTGAGATCGCTCATGTGGTTGATGCGGGCGATCAAGTCGGGCTTGATCAGGTGTTTTTTGGGGCGACGGTCAGTTATAGCGACCGAGAAGGCGAGCTGGTCACGGTCACGATCGTGGGCGTCGATGAGGCTGATCCTTTAAAAGGCCATATCAGCTGGATATCACCAGTGGCCAAAGCCTTGATCAAGGCGCGTGAGGGCGATGAGGTAAGGCTTCACACGCCGCAAGGGCCTCAGATGTTACTGGTCGAGTCGGTTCGTTACGATGCCTAGCTCAGGTGGTTTGCAATGATGTCTTTGTAGCCTTGTAGGCAGTCCGGCCATTTAAGCTCAAACCCGCTAGACAATAACTTTCGGTTGGACAGACTTTTTTTGCCCATCATGGGTGAGGGAGGGCCGATTGGAGGGGCAGGTACGCCAAGTATTTTGGCGAGCTTGCTATAGAGTTCTCGTAGCGGCAAGGGATGGTTGTCGGTACCGATGAAGATGCCTTGCTGCCCTGAATCGAACAGGTGCAGAATTGCCCGCGCCGCATCATCAATGTGGATGCGATTGGCGACGTAATCTTCGCCATCCGGAACGGTAGCAGTGCCATGACGGATTGAGGCAAGCAGGCTTTGTTTACTTGGGCCGTAAATACCCGACAGTCTCAGAATCAATGCGCCCGGCCAGTTTGCCATCAGCCAGTTTTCAGCCTCCAGCAAAATTTGCCCATTGAATTTGCCAGGCAGAGTTGGGCTTGACTCGTCAAATACACCTTGACCCTGACTATCGTAGACCGCAGTCGAAGACACAAACAGAAGTTTGGGTGGCTCGCTTGGACTTCCGGATGAAGAGAATTGGAGGGCTTTGAAGGCCTGCACCAAGTTTTGCAGGCCATGCAAGTAGGTGGCGCGATAAGCGGCTTCAGTTCTTTCGCTCGGCGCGGCACAGTAAACAACGTGTGTCACCCGATGGAGTTGATCTGCGAGGATATCCAGAGAGGCTGGGCTGTCGAGGTCTGCTTTTATCCAACTGACGTTTGGCTGTGGGGTCTCGTTAGGCGGATGACGCCGAACGGCCAGAATGGGCAAGGTCTGCCAGCCAACGGTTTGGTGGCAAGTTTGGGCCAGCGCTCTTCCAAGGTCGCCAAATCCAGCAATCAATAAAGTCATGATTCGGTCTCCTTGACTGGCTCAAACTCGTTTGGCACAAAAAAACGTTCTCCTAGTGCTGGCAAGCCAATGCGGGCCAGCATCTGGTGCAACTTCTCTGCGGGTTTACGTTGTGGTTTGCCCTTGCGTTTAGCAATGATCAGCTCGTTTTTCATGGCGTGCTCCCACCCAACTAGCTCGGTGACGGTGACCTGATAGCCAAATGCTTCAAGCTGCAGGCACCGCAGGGTGTTGGTCAAGTGGCTGCCAAATTCGCGCGTGTGTATGGGGCGACGCCACAGCTCAGACAAAGGGTCGTCATCATAGGGGCGTTTATTTTGGCGCAAAGCCGCTGCCACCTCGGCCTGACAACAAGGCACGACCACGATGTAGTCTGTTCGTTTGGCCAAGCCAAAGGCGATCGCGTCATCGGTGGCGGTATCACAGGCGTGCAATGCGGTCACCATCTCGATGCGCTCAGGCAAGTTGCCACTAGAGATGGCCTCCTTTGCGTTGAGTGCAAGAAACCGCATCTGGCTGAATTCAGTCTTTTTAGCCAGTTCTTGCGCCTTGTCGACGAGATCTTGGCGCCGCTCGATACCAATCACGGAGGCAAGCCGTGCGTTGGTTCTTAAATACAGGTCCACCAGCATGAAGCCGAGGTAGGATTTGCCTGCCCCGTGGTCGACAATTGTGAACGCCGGGTTGCTTTGCTGAAGTTCTTCAAGCAGTGGCTTAATGAACTGAAACAAGTGATTGACTTGCTTGAGCTTGCGACGGCTGTCCTGATTCAGTTTGCCATCACGCGTCAGTATGTGAAGTGCCTTGAGCAACTCTTCTGATTGGCCTGGCAAAATATCTTGGGTGTTCATGAACGCAATTGTAGTGTGACCAACCTAAAAGCCGGGCGGCAACGACAGGCGCTCAGTCTTAGCAGGGTAAATACGCCAGGGATTCTGGGCGTCGCCAGTCAGTTCAAGCCACACACCATCACCGCTATTGACCCAGGTGTCAGCGATTGCGCTAACCACAACCTGATGGCTACTCATCACATAAGGTCCACCATCTGGGTCAAGACTCTTTAAAAAGGTTTGAAGCGCTTGCATTTGGGCTGGGCCTGTGGCCCGGTTTTGAAAAAAAGAGTTCAGTTCCGGCAGTGGCTTGACCTCACCCACGTTCATTAGCTCTGCGGTTTCGAACGATCGGCACCATTGGCTTGACCAAACGTGGGTCGGCAGAATACCCAGTTCGGTGAGTTGACGCCCAATGTCGCGCGCCTGCTGGCGGCCTTGGTCATTGAGGTTGCGCTGCGTTGAGCAATCATTCACATCAAAATTTGCCGGATCTCCGCCGCCTGGTGCATAGGCATGACGCAACAAAAGTACCAGCGATCGAGTGTCGCTATCAGCGTATGCCACGGGCCACACACAAACCGTCGTCATGGTGGCGAGCACCGACACAATCAGCCGCCTACGAATGATGTTGAACTCAAGGGCCATCGCAATCCCAATACCTGTTGTGCGTTTAGATAAGCTGGGTCAGCTAAAACTTAAAGCCACCATAACCCATGGTCTCGCAATTGGTGTCAGCCGTTACACTAGCGACTAGGGTATTTGAAATGACGATGGGTCTGGCGGGAGGGTGGTATGTCCGATGTGATTGCCTTGGTGTTTGACTTCGACGATACGTTGGCGCCGGACAGCACCTCAGGATTTCTTGATCATATTGGCGTGGATACGGCCAATTTCTGGTCAAATCGGGTCGACCCGCTGCTGGCCAGTGGCTGGGACCCTGTGCCGGCGTATTTGTACGCCATGATTGAGCTCTCGCGTACCGGACAGCACGGCACCATTACAAAAGAGATGCTGTCGAACTGGGGAAAGGCGCTGCCCTTGCATGCAGGTGTTGAGAGCTTGTTTGGCCGCTTGCGCCAGCAAGTGCGTGAAGTGCAGCCTCAAGTGCAACTTGAGTTCTATCTGATCTCTAGCGGCATTGGCGATGTGGTGCGTCACACTCGCATTGCTCACGAATTTACCCAGATTTGGGCGTCTGAATTTGTTTATGGTGAAGATGGGGGGATTATTTTTCCCAAGCGCATCGTGAGCTTCACCGATAAAACTCGGTATTTGTTTCATGTGCAAAAGGGCATCATCGGGTCTGCATTTGAAAGCCAGCCATTTGAGGTCAACCGCAAAGTGCCTGAAGATCGCCTGCGTGTGCCATTTGATCAGATGGTGTTTGTTGGCGATGGCTACACCGACATACCTTGCTTTTCTTTGGTTAGACAAGCCGGTGGTATTGCCTTCGGTGTGTGGGATCCAAAGCACCGTGACAAACGCAGCCGAGCCTGGGGCTTTATTGAAGATGGTCGAGTCAACAATTTGAATCAAGCTCGCTATGATGAAAGCGCGGAGTTGTATCAGTGGCTAGAAGAGGCGGTGATTAGTTTGGCCAAGCGCATAGCCGTTAAGGCGCGGATGTATCGTGGTTGATGAGCACTTTATGGCGCTTGCGCTCGAACAGGCGCAACGTGCTCAGGCCAGCGGCGAAGTGCCTGTTGGCGCGGTACTGATCGATGGCCATGGTCAGGTTCTAGGCCTGGGTGCCAATGCGGTCATTGGGCTTTCTGACCCAACAGCGCATGCGGAAATCCTGGCGCTGCGTGAGGCAGCCAAGCAAATTGGTAATTATCGACTAGTGGACACAACGCTTTACGTGACGCTTGAGCCCTGTGCAATGTGTCTAAGTGCTTTGTTTCATGCACGTGTTCGTCGCATTGTGTTTGGAGCATATGACCCGAAGACTGGTGCTTGCGGCTCACGGTTGGACTTGACTGCGCCAGAGCTGATTAATTTTCATGCGCAGGTTCAAGGCGGCGTTATGGCCCAACAGTGTGGGCATGTCCTGACCGAGTTTTTTAAACGAAAAAGGCAAGAGAAGAGCCTCTTTGGTACGTCAGTGGGCGAGACTTCAGCGAAGTAAGCGCGTACTCCATTTTTTCTCAGGACTGGAAGTCATGAATCATCATAAGCCACATGCACCGTTGACCAATAACGAAATCTATGTCTTTGCACCTTCTGGCGCATTGAATCGTCCGGAGCAGCTAACGCTTGCCACTGACCACCTTAAGAAACTCGGTTTTAAGGTCAAGCTCGATCGGCAGGTCAAACTCGCGCATGAGCGTTTTGCAGGAACGGACCAGCAGCGGCTTGAGGGCATCGAGCGGGCTTTGTTGCAGCCCATGGATATTGTGATGGCCGCGCGTGGCGGTTATGGTTTATCGCGTTTGCTGCCCTTGATCAATTGGCAGGCCGTGGCAGATAGTGGCAAAGTGTTTGTGGGTCATAGTGATTTCACTGCCTTCAATTTGGCGCTTCTGGCAAAGACAGGGCAGGTCAGTTACACCGGTCCGACCATGGCCGCTGATTTCGGCGTTAAAAAGCCCAACGAGTTGACCGCAGAACTCTTTGGCGAAGTGATGCGTGGCGAACTAGAGATCCTAAGCTTCCAGAGCCCGGGTTCAGACGCTTTTGACGGGCGCGGAGTGTTATGGGGCGGCAATCTCGCGATGCTGGTGTCTCTTTTGGGCACACCGTATTTCCCGAAGATTAAAGGCGGGATCTTGTTTGTGGAGGATGTCAATGAGCATCCGTATCGGATTGAGCGCATGTTGCTGCAGCTCGCGCATGCTGGTGTGCTGGCTCGCCAAAAGGCTTTGGTGCTTGGTCACTTCACCGACTACAAACTGTCCGCTCAGGACCGTGGCTACGACATGCCCTCTGTCATCGACCACATTCGCCAAACTGTCAAGATCCCAGTAATTACTGGGTTGCCTTACGGGCATACACCCGTGAAGGCAACTTTACCGATTGGAGCCAAGGTGGGTCTGGCCACCGAGGCGGGCATGGCTTATTTAGTCATTCATGAGCACTAAGCGGTTTAGGCAGCTTTTGATGCGCAACGATGCTAGACAGTAGCAGTAAGCCAATTAGGTTAGGAAAGGCCATCAAGCCGTTAAAAACATCGGCAAGCGCCCAAACGAGATCGAGTGAGACCGTCGTGCCCAGCATGACAAATCCCGTGTAAATTGCCCGATAAGGTATTGCCGCGATGTCACCAAATAGGTAGGTGGCACATTTCTCGCCGTAATACGACCAGCCAAGGATGGTCGAGTACGCAAAAAAAATCAGCCCAATGGTTACCACCCAGCCACCGACGCCAGGCAGCAGGGCCTCGAAACTGTTGGAGGTCAATGCAGCGCCTGTCACGCCGGCTTGAAATTGGTCAGCCATGACTAGAACGATTCCTGTGATCGAGCACACGATGATGGTGTCCAGGAATGTGCCAGTCATGGAGACCAAAGCCTGATCATGCGGTCGATTGGTTTTTGCAGCCGCTGCTGCGATTGGGGCAGTGCCGATCCCAGCTTCATTGGAAAATACGCCGCGTGCAACGCCATAGCGAATCACGGCACCAATCGCACCACCTGCCACGGCATCTGCAGCCCATGCGTCGTGCAGAATCGCGGACACAGCGGGTAAGACGAGCTCGTAATTCAAAGCAATGATGATCGTGCCGCCAGCCAGATACAACAATGCCATGGCTGGCACAATCAGCGAAGCGACGCGGGCAATGCCTCGAATGCCACCCAGCAAAACCAGACCCGTTAATGCGGTCAGGATGATTCCAGTCACCCAGTGGGACGTCCCGAATGTGTTGTACACAGCGTGGGCCACCGAGTTGGACTGCACAGAGTTTCCAGTGCCTAGGGCGGCAATCATGCCGCAGACCGCAAACATGATGGCCAGGCTTTTTAGTCCCAGTCCTTTTTCGAGGTAATACATTGGACCGCCAGCCATCTGACCATTTCGATCTTTCACCCGAAAATACACGGCGAGGTAGGCTTCAGCGTATTTCGTGGACATGCCGAATAAGGCCGATAACCACATCCAAAAAATCGCACCAGGTCCCCCAAGCACCACAGCGGTCGCAACGCCAGCAATGTTGCCCGTACCGATGGTGGCGGCCATCGCGGTCATCAGCGCCTGAAATTGCGAGATATCACCCGGCGCATCGCTTTGTCGGTTTCTAGAAAAGGCCAAGCGCAATGCACGCGGCAAAGCGCGAAACTGTAGCCCTTTTAAGCGGATGGTGTAGAAAACCCCTGTGCCAACCAAGAGCACCAATAAAGCAGGTCCCCAGACCAAGGCGCCCAGCATGTTTAACCAAACAGTGAATTGCTCCATCAATGTCTCTCCTGTGTGTTTTACGTTGCTTGTCTAAACGACGTGACAAGTGCCGCGATCATAGGAAGACGTTTGGTTTAGCTGCGTCGTTTTATCGCGACAATTCATCGCCAGTGAAAGCTTTCAAGATGTAACCAAAGCCTTTTAATTTGAGGCGACTTGTGGCAGAGAGTAGGTTGTTTAAACCTGGCAAATGCGTTTGAAAGTCTTGCGTGTCAGTCACCATTTCGCTTGCTTGATCTCACAACGCTTACAATCACACCATGGTGATTCTCGGATTTGAAAGCTCTTGTGATGAGACCGGTGTGGCGCTCGTATGTACCGAGCGTGGAGTGCTTGCGCATGCGTTGCATACGCAGGCTGCCATGCATCAAGCCTACGGCGGGGTGGTGCCTGAATTGGCCTCCCGCGATCACATTCGGCGTGTGGTTCCATTGACTCGTCAGGCGCTTGGCGATGCCAATATGGACCTTGGTGAGGTTGATGCAATTGCCTATACAGCCGGACCAGGCTTGGCGGGTGCTTTGTTGGTGGGTGCGGGCACGGCTCAATCGCTAGCATGGTCTTTAGGTAAGCCTGCGATTCCAATCCATCATCTTGAGGGCCATTTGCTGTCGCCGCGTTTGGCTGATCCGCGACCTGAGTTTCCGTTTGTTGCACTGCTGGTTTCCGGTGGCCACACCCAGCTCATGCGAGTTAACGCCGTTGGGGACTATGAGTTGCTTGGCGAAACGTTAGATGATGCTGCCGGTGAGGCGTTTGATAAAACGGCCAAACTGCTTGGGTTGGGTTACCCAGGTGGCCCCCAGTTGGCTGCGTTAGCTCGCTCAGGCGATGAAACCCGCTTTGATTTACCACGACCTTTGATTCATCGGCCCGGGTTTGATTTCAGTTTTAGCGGTTTGAAAACGGCCGTGCTCAATCAAGTCCGCAAAACCTGCAAAGCGGGTGGGGCAGATCAAGCCGATGCAAGCATGCTCGATGACCAGACTCGCGCTGATTTGGCAGCGGCCACAGAGGCGGCCATTGTCGATATTTTGGTTGCTAAATCAGTGGCAACCCTAGACGCAACTGGTCTGCGCCGCTTGGTGGTTGCCGGTGGTGTGGGCGCCAATCGTAGACTGCGGCAACAGCTGCTGGCTGCCTGTGAATCAAGGGGTGCGAATGTGTACTTCCCGCCCGTTGAGCTTTGCACCGATAACGGCGCGATGATCGCCTATGCCGCTGCAGAGCGGGTTAATGCTGGCTTGTGTGACTTGGCAGCATCACAATCTCACTCGTTTACGGTCAGGCCTCGTTGGCCGCTGGCCGAGCTCGGGGCGAACACGTCAAGTGACCTTGGTCTTGAATCAATTTCGTGATTTTGTGCCGAGCTTTGGCTCGGTTCCGTTGACAATTCTTGCAATATTGGCTTTGTGGCGCCAAATCAAAAGCAGGCTGATGACGATTAACGCAGCTAACAATGGCGTTGATGCATGCCAGAGAACGCCTGATAGGATGAAGTAGTAGAAAGGCGCAAATAACGCTGACGCGATGGCGGCCAATGAAGACATACGAAAGAAAAACGCGGTAATGAGCCAGCTCAGCATGGTGGCCAGACCGAGCAAGGGCTCAATGGCCAGAATCACCCCGAGTGCTGTGGCGACACCTTTGCCGCCTTTGAATTTCAAAAAGAGTGGGAACAAATGCCCCAAAAAAACGGCCAGCGCTGTCACGGCAATGACATCGGCTTGGCCGTTAATTCGGTGTGCCAACCATACAGCAAGCCAGCCTTTGGCGGCATCGCCAAGTAGCGTCAGGATCGCGGCTGTTTTGTTGCCTGTGCGCAAAACGTTGGTTGCACCAGGATTGCCTGAGCCATAGGTGCGCGGATCGGCCAAACCCATCGCACGGCTGATCACCACGGCAAAAGGGATTGACCCAATCAGGTAACCTAAGACCGCAAATATCGCCAGTGCGGTAAAACCCGAATCAACACTTTGCATTTTTAAAGCCTGTCAGGCAACTGAATTGGCGTAGTTTAAGGCAACGATTTGTCTGGCGGTGCTCTGACCTTTATTCGCGTCGATCGCCATGTTGCCCGAGTACAATGAATTCCCTGTCTGGACTATTGGCATCAAATTACTCATGAAAATCCTGGTTTCTAACGATGACGGTTACAGCGCTGCTGGCATCGAGGCGCTTGCCGAGGCGCTTGCACCACACGCAGAGATCACGGTTGTTGCCCCTGAAGTCAATCACAGTGGTGCGTCCAACTCCTTGACTTTGAACCGACCTCTGTCGGTTCGCCAAGCCAGGAACGGTTATTTTGTGGTCAATGGCACGCCGTCGGATTGCGTGCACATTGCCTTGACCGGTTTGCTGGACTTTAAGCCGGATCTGGTTGTCTCTGGTATCAATAATGGTGCCAACATGGGCGATGACACGATTTATTCGGGTACTGTCGCAGCTGCAGTCGAAGGGCACCTGTTCGGTATACCTTCGATGGCGTTTTCCTTGACAGACAGGGGTTGGCCTCACCTCGAGGACGCTGCCCAGTGGTGCCGTGATCTGGTGCTTCGTTTCATGCGCAACCCATTGCCCTCGAATTTTTTGCTTAATGTGAACCTGCCGCCGTTGCCGGCGTCACAAATCAAAGGTGTTCAGACTACTCGGCTGGGCAAACGCCACGCCTCCCAGCCGGTGATACCGGCCTTGAATCCGCATGGTGATACTGTCTATTGGATCGGTGCGGCCGGGCACGCTCAAGATGAGTCGTCTGGGACGGATTTTTATGCGGTGGCCAACGGGCTGATTTCGGTTACACCCCTAAGAATAGACCTCACGCACGACCAGCAACTCGATCACGTGTCGCGATGGTTGACCGCTTAAACAAAAAGAAACCTGACAGTTGGCTTGAGAAGCTCAAGCCAGCCAACAGCAACACCCGAATCAGTGTGGGTGCACGCATCGCACCAAAGGCGTCTGTGCCACTCAATTCGGGTTCACCCGACAATTTGGGATTGACATCAGACCGCTCGCGACAGCGAATGGTAGAGCGGGTTCGGGCCCAAGGTGTTGAGCACAAGGCTGTACTGGATGCACTTGGTAGCGTTGCTCGGCACCGATTTGTGGATCAAGCGCTGGCTAGCCGGGCGTATGAAGACGGGGCTTTGCCAATTGGCCACGGACAGACCATTTCGCAGCCTTGGGTCGTGGCGCGCATGCTGGCTGTATTATGTGAGCCCGAGATTCCCAGAAAAGTGCTTGAAATTGGTACGGGTTGCGGTTACCAAGCAGCGGTCATGTCCAAGCTATTTCCACAGGTCTTCACTGTCGAGCGTGTGAGGCCGTTGTACGATACGGCTAAATTGCGGTTGCAAGAGATGGCATTGCGCAATGTGCAATGCCTGTTCGGCGATGGCATGCTTGGATGGGGTGCGAAGGCGCCGTTTGATGCCATCATCGTGGCAGCAGCGGGTTTGTCGATTCCTCAAACGTTGCTCGATCAACTCGCTGTCGGTGGTAAGCTGATCGCTCCAGAGGGAGACACCAACCAGCGTTTGATTATGGTGACGCGCCAGTCAGCCCATCAGTGGGTGCGTGTCGAGCTAGAGTCAGTTCGATTCGTGCCGTTAAAGCCTGGAGTTCAGACTTGAAAGGATTGGAGAATAGTATGGCCAGTGCCAAATCGCCCCAGACGCTTATCGCGTCAGTTAATCAGACAGGTGGCTGTGCCGGCGATGGTTGGATCGGTGCTCGTGTTGTTAAAGTGCTAACTGCATTTGCACTGACCGCGTTGCTGGCAGGGTGTGCCGGGACCGGCATATTTGCACCCGTCACGAACCTAAGTGATCGAGGCGTCCAAGGTACTTATCGGATTCAACCTGGTGACACGTTGACGTCAATTTCTCGGGACACCGGCGTGAGCGTCGATCGATTGATTGCACTGAATGACATCTCCAATCCGAGCTTGATTCGGGTTGGTCAGCGCCTGCGCTTAAGTGATGATGCCACTGTGCCCAGTGGCATGATGGCTGATCGGGACTCTGGTGGTTCCAGCGCCATGGGGGGCAGCGAACCGGTTACTGAACCCGCCAGTGCGCCCGGCAAGGTGACCCCTGCAGCCGATGCAAGCAAAATTGCGATGGTATGGCCTGCCAAAGGCGAAATCATTCAGCGCTTTACGCCTCAAACCAAGGGCATTGATATTGCGGGCCCGATCGGTGAGCCAGTCATTGCGGCTGCCGGCGGTAACGTCGTGTTCGCTGGTGATGCAGTGCGAGGGTTTGGCAATCTGGTGATCGTGGATCACGGCGACGGATTCATCACGGCTTATGCACACAATGACAAATTGCTCGTCAAAAAAGGTGATGCAGTCGCCAAGTCACAGAAAATTGCAACACTGGGTCAGTCAGGCACGACCTCCCCACGGTTGCACTTCGAGGTGCGTCGCAATGGCACGCCCGTCGACCCATTGCGTTACTTGCCAGCACAGTAGGACACACGAGGTAAGGCATGACCCCGACACTTGTATTTGACCTGGAAACCATTCCAGATGTGGATGGACTGCGTCAAGTCAATGACTGGCATGACTTGACCGATGACGAAGTGGTTGAGCGGGCGTTCACGCTTAGACAGGAAAAAACCGGCAGCACCTTTTTACAGCACCACTTGCACAAGATTGCGGTCGTCGGGTGTGTGTTCCGGGATGACAATGGGTTTCGGGTGAAGTGCCTAGGACAAGCCACTGACTCAGAACAGAGTCTGATTCAAAGCTTTTTTAAAACCATCGATCACTACACGCCACGCCTAGTGAGCTGGAATGGCTCTGGCTTTGATCTGCCTGTGCTGCATTATCGTAGTCTGATACATGGTGTTGCTTCACCGCGATACTGGGATACCGGTCAGGATGATCGAGATTTCAAATACAACAATTACTTGAGCCGCTACCACGATCGTCACATTGATCTGATGGACGTACTAGCCAAATACGGTGGACGTGCCAATGCCCCGCTCGATGACATGGCCAAGCTGTGTGGGTTTCCGGGCAAGCTTGGCATGGATGGCAGTCAGGTCTGGCAAGCTTGGCGCGATGGCAAGCGTGAAGAGGTCAGGGCATATTGTGAGACCGATGTTGTCAACACATGGTTGGTGTTTTGTCGGTTTCGCTTAATTCGCGGTGAGCTCTCGCCCGAGGCCTATGATCAAGAGATTGAACTTGTCCGAGCGCATTTGGCCAGCATCGATGCGCCTCACTGGCACGAGTATTTGGAAGTCTGGGACAAGACCTGAACATGGCTCAGACATTTGATTTATGGATCGAGTCGCTCGATCACGAGGCACGTGGTGTTGCTCATCTCGATGGCAAGGTGGTGTTCGTAGAAGGTGCCTTGCCTGGCGAGCATGTGACTGCGCAACTGATTAAAAAGAAGCCCAAGTTCAACACGGCACGTACACTCACCGTACACCGAGCGAGCTGGTTGCGGGTAGATCCAAAGTGTCCGCATTTTGGGGTCTGCGGCGGGTGTGCGATGCAGCACTTGGTTCCCGATGCGCAGGTCGCGGTCAAGCAACGGGTTTTAGAGGATGCCTTTAAGCACATTGGCGGTGTCAAGCCCGAGCAAATGCTGGCGCCCATACATGGACCATCCTGGGGCTACCGCTATCGGGCCCGTTTGGCAGCCCGACTGGTGCCACGCAAAGGTGGTGTGCTGGTGGGCTTTCATGAGCGTCGCAGCAGCTACGTGGCAGACATGACGAGCTGCTCGGTCTTACCGCCTAAAGTGAGTGACCTCTTGGTGCCGTTGCGCCGTTTGATTGAATCAATGAGTGCGCCAGATCGGCTACCGCAAATCGAGGTGGCGGTTGGTGACTCAGTGATTGCCATGGTGTTGCGTCATCTTGAACCGCTCACGGCCGATGATGTTGATCGCCTGAGCGTGTTTGGGAAGTTGCATGGGGTGCAATGGTGGCTACAACCCAAGGGTCCTGAAACCGTCCATCGCCTAGAGGCTGAAGTGGCGCAAGAACTTGCCTATGGCTTGCCGGCATTTGATATTCGGATGCCGTTTCAGCCAACGGACTTCACTCAGGTCAATCATCAGATTAACCAGGTGCTGGTTTCAAAGGCACTCTCTTTGCTCGGCACTCAAGCGGGTGATCGCGTTGTCGATCTTTTTTGTGGATTGGGTAACTTCACTTTGCCCCTTGCGCGCGAGGCTAAGCATGTGATCGGTATTGAGGGCAGCCAAGCACTGGTTCAGCGTGCGTTGGATAACGCTCGAGCCAACGGCATCGAAAATGTGGACTTTGAGGCACGTAATTTGTTCGAGTTCACGCTCGACGATTTGATGGCTTTGCCTGCGTTCGAACGTCTGTTGATTGATCCACCACGCGAGGGTGCATTGTCCGTTTGCGAGGCGTTGGCCAGTCAGCCTGCGTCGAATCGACCCAAGCGCATTGTTTACGTGTCTTGCAATCCCGCTACTTTGGCACGTGATGCTGCTGTCTTGTGTCAGCAAGGCCTATATCACTTGCGACAGGCCGGTGTGGTCAATATGTTTCCCCACACTGGTCACGTCGAATCCATTGCCGTGTTTGAGCCCGCAAGCTGATTGGCTTGCGGGCGGTGAGCCCTCGACCGTTTGGTGCTAAGTCGGCTACTTAGTCTTTTGCAAGGCAGCGATCATCGTCTGAGCGGCTGCTTTAACTCGGGCTGGTGCGGTGCCACCGATATGGTCGCGTGCATTGACCGAGCCCTCGAGCGTTAGCACTTCGTGAATGTCCGCTTCGATACGGCTGTCAAAAGCCTTTAATTCCTCAAGGGTAAGATCTGCGAGATCACAACCACGCTTTTCGCAGCTGAGCACTGCGTGCGCCACCACTTCGTGCGCATCTCGAAATGGCAGTCCCTTTTTGACCAAATAATCAGCCAGGTCTGTCGCAGTGGCATAGCCTTGGCGTGCGGCTGCTCGCATTGTATCGGCGTGAACGGTCAGCCCCTTCATCATGTCAGCAAAGATGGTCAGTGTGTCCCTGACGGTGTCAGCCGTATCGAACAGTCCTTCTTTGTCTTCCTGATTGTCTTTGTTGTATGCCAGCGGCTGGCCCTTCATGAGCGTGAGCAACGCCATTAAATGACCATTGACTCGCCCAGTTTTACCGCGCGCAAGCTCAGGCACGTCCGGATTTTTCTTTTGCGGCATGATGGAGCTGCCAGTGCAGAACCGATCGGCAATCGTGATGAAACCAATTTTGGGGCTCATCCACAGGACGAGCTCTTCAGACAGACGCGAAATGTGAACCATCACAATCGCGCTTGCCGCACAAAATTCGATGGCAAAGTCACGGTCAGACACGGCGTCTAGCGAGTTGGGGCAAACCCCGTCAAACCCCAGTGTTCGAGCCACGCGCTCACGGTCAATCGGGTAGCTCGTGCCTGCCAGGGCTGCCGCACCCAGTGGGAGGCGGTTGACCCGTTTGCGGCAGTCCGCTAGGCGCTCAGCGTCCCGACTGAACATTTCTGCGTAGGCCATCAAGTGATGCCCAAATGTCACCGGTTGGGCGACTTGCAGATGCGTAAAGCCAGGCATGATGGTGTCAGCTTGCGCCAGTGCTTGTTCGGCAAGCGTAAGCCGCAAATCGGTCAGCTGAATTTCGATCAGGTCAATCTGTTGACGCAACCACAATCGAATGTCAGTGGCAACCTGATCATTTCGTGAACGTCCTGTGTGAAGGCGTTTGCCTGCATCACCGATGAGTTCGACCAAGCGCTTTTCGATGTTCAGGTGCACATCTTCGAGGTCAAGTGACCATTGAAACTGCCCTTGGAGGATTTCCTGTCGTATCACTGACATGCCGCGTTCGATGTCAGTCAGGTCTTGTTTGGAGATAACGCCAACGTGGGCAAGCATCTCAGCGTGAGCCAGTGAGCCTTCGATGTCCTGCATGGCCATGCGCTTATCGAAATCGACCGACGCGGTGTAGCGCTTGACCAAATCGGAAACTGGCTCTGAGAAGCGAGCTGACCAAGCTTGGGCTTTGTTGGCAAACTGGTCTTGAGTGGGTGTGTGTTTGTCTGTCATGATGCTTTGATTATAGAGCGATGGCTATCGTCATCGACCGTGCGATAATCAATTCAACTGAATTTTTCCTAAAGAGAAACTTATGGCAGCTGCAAAAGTCGCGCTGGCTCAGCTAAATGCATCGGTTGGTGATTTTGAGGGAAATGTTCGCAAGATCGAACAAATGGCGAGACGTGCAGCTGCCGATGGTGCCGATGTTCTATTGACGCCTGAGATGGCGCTCACTGGCTATCCGGCTGAAGACCTGTTGCTGCGTCCAGCCTTTGTTGAGCAAGAGCACCAAGCTTTGCTGGTGCTGGCAAAAAAATTAGCCGATTTGCCGCAGCTTGCGGTGGTGGTTGGTCACCTACACGCACAAGGCAATGACCTATATAACGCGGCCAGCGTATTGCTCGGCGGGCAGGTGGTTGCCCAGTACTTCAAGCGTGAGCTGCCAAACTATGGGGTTTTTGACGAAAAACGTTACTTTGTGGCTGGCCATGAGGCGTGTGTGTTTGAGCATGCTGGCGTCAAGTTTGGCGTCAATATCTGTGAGGACGCCTGGTTTAGACACGCCCCGCAAGCCGCTGCGCAAGCTGGCGCGCAGTGCTTGCTTGTCCTGAACGCATCGCCGTTTCACATGGGCAAATTCAATCAACGACTGGACATGATGCGGCGCTGCGTTGATCGGGCCGGCGTAAGCCTTCTGTACGCCAATTTATGTGGTGCCCAGGATGAGCTGGTGTTTGACGGCATGTCCTTTGCCATGGATAAAACGGGTCACTGCATTGGCCACGCACCGGCCTTTGAAGAAGCGCTGGTGTATCTCGATGTTCACGCAGGCGGTGCCTTGGCGGTTGAACAAGGCCCGTGGATACCAGTGACCAGCATGGAAGAAGAGGCCGAACACGATCATTTATCGATGGTCTGGCGGGCGCTGGTTGTTGGCGTGAGGGATTACCTTGCCAAAAATGGGTTTGACTCAGCTTTGCTGGGGTTGTCCGGTGGTATCGATTCAGCCGTTGTTTTGGCCGTTGCCGTAGATGCGCTTGGCCCAGAAAAGATCACGGCCGTGATGATGCCATCGCGATACACAGCGGACATCTCGTTAACCGATGCAGCCGACATGGCGACCCGGGTCGGTGTTCGGTACGAGCAAGTGGCGATTTCTAATATCACTGAGCAGTTCGAGACGGCGTTGTCCCCTTTATTTGCTGGAAAGGCGGCTGACACGACTGAGGAGAATATTCAGGCGCGAGTGCGCGGCAATTTGCTAATGGCGATGTCTAACAAGTTTGGCGCTTTGGTATTGACGACCGGCAATAAGTCTGAGCTCGCGACGGGCTACTGCACCTTGTATGGCGATATGGCGGGTGGGTTTGCGGTGCTCAAAGATGTCCCTAAAACACTGGTCTATCGACTGGCTCGTTGGCGTAATCTGCAGTCAGACGTGATCCCCGATCGCATCATTACGCGGGCACCTTCGGCTGAGCTCAGGCCCGAGCAGACTGATCAAGACTCTTTGCCGCCATACGAGGTGATCGACAGCATCATTGCCGGGTATGTCGACCACAACTTGCCAATCTCGACACTGATCGAGTCTGGCCTTGACCGTGACGCTGTACACCAAGTCGTTAGGCTCTTGCACATCAATGAATACAAGCGCCGTCAGTCGGCGCCCGGCCCAAAGGTTACCGTGCGGGCATTCGGTCGCGATTGGCGCTATCCTTTGTCTAATGCATTTCGTGAAACCGGCGCCTAGTGTCTGCCAGCCAAATAGGGAGATGTCGTGAAACTTGTTACCGCCATTATTAAGCCGTTTAAGCTCGATGAGGTTCGGGAAGGATTGTCAGAGGTCGGTATTACCGGCCTGACCGTTACCGAGATTAAAGGGTTTGGACGCCAGAAGGGCCATACAGAGCTTTATCGCGGAGCGGAGTATGTGGTGGATTTTTTGCCAAAAATCCGTGTTGAAGTCGCTGTGTCTGACGCTCAGGTCGAACCCGTTATTGAGGCCATTATCAAGGCCGCCCGCACTGGAAAGATTGGTGATGGAAAGATATTCGTGTCACCGCTCGAGGGTGTGATTCGTATTCGCACCGGCGAACAAGGTGACGAGGCACTCTAAAGAAGTGCCCGGACATAAAAAATATTGATCTAAAAGCAGCCCTCGTATGAAACCATTTAACTGGCACAACCCATACCCCAGTCTACGGATTCCTTTGTTTGCGCGAAACGTTGTTTCGACCTCGCATCCGCTAGCTGCCCAAGCTGGTCTGCGGATGTTGTATCAAGGCGGCAGTGCGGTCGACGCTGCGATTGCCGCTGCTGCCGCGATCACACTGGTTGAGCCGGTTTCCTGTGGACTGGGTGGGGATGCGTTTGCGATTGTCTGGCATGAGGGCAAGGCGCATGGATTGAACGCCTCTGGCCACGCACCAGCGGCCTGGAATCTTGATTACTTTGGCGACAAATACGGGCGCGATCAAAGTGGGCGGCCATTGGCACCCAGGCGCGGTGTCGACTCCGTGACGGTGCCTGGCGTGGTTGCTGGATGGGCAGCGTTGCATAAGAGCTTTGGCAAATTACCGTTTGCCCAGTTGATGGAACCCGCCATTGAGATTGCTGAGCGAGGCTATCCGGTACCGCCGGTAGTGGCACACAAATGGGCTGCCGCGGTGGATGAATTAAAAGACCAGCCCGGTTTTGCGCAGGCGTTTATGCCCGGGGGCAAAGCACCCGCGGTCGGGCAGCGGTTTTGTTGGCCAGCAGCAGCCAAGACGCTCCGGCTCATTGCGCAAACCGAAGGCCAGTCGATGTACTCGGGCCAGCTTGCCGAGCAACTCGTTGGTTTTTTGCGCGAAAACGGCGGTGCGCATACCTTGGACGACTTTTCCTCCTATGAGGCGCTTTGGGTTGAACCCATTGCCAAAGACTACCGTGGCTACACGCTGCATGAAATTCCACCCAATGGGCAGGGCATCGCAGCCTTGATGGCGGTTGGCATTCTGGAGCAGTTTGATTTGAAGGCGTTGGGTTTGGATACGGTCGCTTCTCAGCATCTGCAAATCGAGGCGATGAAACTCGCGTTTGCCGATTTATATCAGTATGTTGCCGATTCGGGCAGCATGACGGTTGCTGCTGAACAGTTGCTTGACCCAGCTTACTTGGCCTCGCGCGCCAAGTTAATTGACCCGAGCCGGGCAACGCACTTCGGGCCAGGCGTGCCAGATGCCGGTGGCACGATTTATCTGTCTGCAGCAGATGAGTCCGGCATGATGGTTTCCTTTATCCAGTCCAATTACATGGGTTTTGGCTCTGGGGTGGTGATGCCGGAATCTGGCATTAGCCTGCAAAACCGTGGGGTTGGTTTCTCTATGGATGCCGACTCACCCAACGTGGTCCAAGGGCGCAAGCGGCCGTTTCACACCATTATTCCAGCGTTTTTGAGTCGGGATGGGGAGCCTGTCATGAGCTTTGGTGTCATGGGTGGTGACATGCAGCCGCAGGGACATTTACAGACGCTGGTGCGCATGCTCGATTACGATCAGCAACCGCAAGCTGCGTGCTGTGCGCCGCGCTGGAAGGTTAATCGGGACTTCACACTCGATGTGGAAGCGACCATGCCAGCGCATATCGTCGCAGGCTTAGAGGCCTTAGGGCACAAGCTAAAGTCAGTGGACGATCCCTACATGGACTTTGGTTCGGGTCAATTTATTTGGCGGCTGTCCAAGGACCTTGAAGACGGTTATGTTGCAGCCAGCGACAGCCGTCGCGATGGACAAGCGGTCGGCTTCTAAAGTCGTTTTGCGCTATCGTTTTTAGTCTTATCTCTGTGCTTTTAAGTTGCTAGGCGGGTCGCTGTTTGACGGCTGTTTGTCGGCGTTCCCAAATCATCATGAGCAGCACGAGTGTCACGCATGGGAAGATCATCCAGTTGATGGTCTCCCAGCCAGCAACCGAGAGAAGTTTGCCCGAGGCAAATGAAGAGATTGCCACCGAGCCAAAGACCAGAAAGTCATTCATGGCTTGCACGCGGCTGCGCTCTTCAGGGCGGTGACAGGCTGTGACCATGGTGGTTGCACCAATGAACCCAAAGTTCCAGCCCACGCCTAATAGCACCAGCGCAATCCAGAAGTGTTCAAGGCCAAGCCCAGACAAACCAACTGCGCCAGAAGCGGCTAGGATCAGCAGTCCCGTGGCCGTGATGGTTTTGACGCCAAAGCGTTGAATCAATCGGCCCGTAAAAAAACTCGGCCCGAACATGGCTAGCACGTGCCACTGGATGCCCAGCGCCGCTTCACCCACGGTGTGACCACACCCCACCATTGCAATGGGTGCTGCCGTCATCACAAAACTCATCAATGCGTAGGACACCACGCCAGCGGTCACGGCTAGGATGAAGCGCGGTTGGCTGGCGATTTCTTTGAGTGATCTGCCTGGTGGCGAGCCGTTAGCGTGACCAGAGTGCATTGCCGGCTTGGGGCTGGCAATAGATTTAAGGCACCAGATCACCGGGATGGCCAGGGCAGCCAGAATGGCTTGCGCCACAAAGCTGCCCGCAAACGGCGCCCACGGGACAATGTCTCGGGTCCAAATCACGGTTTGAGGGCCAATGATTGCAGCGAAGAGACCGCCGACCATGACCCAGGATATCAACCTGGGCTTGATGTCATCCGATGCGCCATCCGTCACTGCAAAACGGTAACTTTGCACATAAGAGGCATAAAAGCCCGCAATCATCGTACCCAAACAAAAGATGACAAACAGTTGCTTATAGATGCCAAACGCCGCCACAAGGCCAGCAATCACGCCAAGCCCAGCCCCAAACAGGTAGCCTAGGCGACGGCCATGGTGGCGCATGACCCAGGCAGCAGGCAGCGTGCCAATGGCCAGGCCCAAGTTAAAAATACTGACTGGCAATGTGACTAGGGCAGGGTTGCTTGCCAACTGCTGACCAACCAAGCCTCCGAGCGAGACAATAATGGGTGGGCTCGCGCCGCCAAGCGCCTGAGCAGTGGTCAGCACACGCGCATTGTGGCGCGATGTATTGGGGATATTGGGTGTCATGCGGGGATAGTAACCATTTGTATGAGGTCAGGCACAAACAATATCCCAAAGCCCAGGCAAGAAACACTCAGATACCAACAGCGCATGGCCGTCGCGCCAGAACACCGAACGTCTAGCCCAATGCGCATACTGATGTGCGCTGCGTCTGTCCATACCCGCACGTAGCGTCAGATTCGCCAAAGGGTGGGGCAGTCTCAGGCGGGCAGTCTCAAATGGGCTGCGTATCACCCGCCTATCGTCGTAGAGCAAGTCGGCCAATGGGCGGCGCCCCAGACTTCTCATGGCTTGCCAGCTACCCGACCAAGCTTGCAAATTGACGACCGAGCGAGCCACCACGCAATCTTTACCGTCAATCGACATGCAAATTTCACGGATGCGTACAAACGTACCCGGGTTCAATTTCATGGCCAGGCGCTCGTCTGGCGCAGGCCTAGCGATCGATTCTCGCAATACCCGCAACCTTAGCTGGCCAAGCTCACGCAAACCAGCCGTTAATGCACCTGGGCGAGTCAGCCAATGACGCTGGCATGGCGCGGCCAGCGGGTCGATCGATCTGGACCATTTCGCCAAATCGCAGATGGGTTTCGCTGTGTCAGTTTCTCTGTGTCGCGTTATCATCGCGGCGTCTATGGAAAAAATACGTATCTCTAAGTTAATGGCCCAGCAAGGGATTTGCTCGCGACGCGAAGCCGATGCCTTTTTGGCGGCTGGCAGGGTCACGGTCGACGGACAGCTTGTCGGTGTGGGCGACAAAGCTTGGCCGACACAGCGTATCGTACTGGATCAGCGTGGCCAGGCTCAGCAGCGCGCTAGCGTGACGATTCTGATCCACAAACCGATCGGCTTGGTTTCAAGTCAAGCCGAAGGGGATTACAAGCCCGCCATTACGCTTGTTACAGCGGCGAACCGGTTCGGCGATGACCGATCGGGCATTGTTTTTCGAAAAGAGCATCTGCGCGGGATCGCCGTGGCGGGTCGCCTCGATATCGATTCAACGGGGTTGCTGGTGCTCACGCAAGACGGTCGCGTGGCTAGACAACTCATTGGACAAGACAGTGATATTGAAAAAGAATACCTCGTGCGGGTTACAGGTGCTCTGTCAGCCGATGGACTGGCGCGCTTGCGCCATGGGCTTATCCTGGATGGCAGGGCGCTCAAGCCCGCGCAGGTCAGCTGGCAAAACGAAGACCAACTGAAGTTTGTGCTCAAAGAAGGTCGCAAACGACAAATCCGACGAATGTGTGAGCTGGTGGGTTTGACCGTGATCGGCTTAAAGCGTGTCCGCATCGGCCATATCAAGCTCGGAAACCTGCCGGTTGGGCAATGGCGCTATCTAGGTCCAAGTGAGTCCATTTAGTTAGGCAATCGAATGAGGCAACTTGCAAGCAGTTAACGCAATGGACGCCTGTGCTGCTAACCCTTTACCAAGCTCGTACGCATACGCCAGTTTGCATGGCTGTCTTGCGCGAGCTCACTGGCAAGCCATGGCAATGCCTGGTGCAGTTGCTTTTGTAAGGTGTAGGGTGGATTGATCACCAAGACGCCTGAGCCAAATAAGCCATGTTGATCAGTGGGTGCTTTGCAAACCATGATCTCAGCCTGCAGCCACTCAATGTCGGGTAAATGTTGTAGCTGTTTGATCATTTGCTCTACTGAGAGTCGGTTAACTTTTGGGTACCAGACGATGTAGCAGCCAGTGGCAAAGCGGGTCAATGCATCTTTGATGGATTGGGTTACCAACCGATAGTCTTGTTTGTTTTCATAGGCTGGATCCATTAAGACAACAGCACGCCTTGTGGGTGGCGGCAGGATTGCCTTTAGGGCAGCAAAGCCGTCGCTTTGCTCCAGCCTGATGGCTCTGGGTGCCAGTCGGCGCTGCTGCGACATGTTGTGGGCAAGCACTTCAGCTTCCGCGCCCAGTAGCTCGAACAATCGCAGACGATCTTGGGTTCTTACGACTTGCAAGGCTAACCAAGGCGAGCCGGGATAAAGCGCTAGCTCGCCGCTCGGATTCAAGGCACGAAGCTCGTCCAGATACTGTTTAACCAACGCGGGGGCATCAGTGGCCTGCCAAAGCCGGGCAATCCCGTCGACATATTCGGCGCGGGTGTTTGCCCACTTGCCAGTCAGGTCATATAGTCCCGCACCGGCATGGGTATCTACGAACACAAAGCCTGTTTCTTTCTGCTTGAAATAATCCAGCACGCCAAGTAAAACGCAGTGCTTGAGTACATCGGCATGGTTGCCGGCATGAAAACCGTGGCGGTAGCTAAACAATGATTCCTCACCCTGTTGATGGTCTATTAAATAAGCTCGGCAATCCCATTGCCAATCACCTGCGCAGCCACTTTGGCTAGTTTGCCAATGGTACACTCGGCGGCATCCATT
>CAZLFB010000004.1:0-58426 GCA_964558695.1 uncultured Orrella sp. | reverse complement strand
GGGTATTGCACAGCCCACTGGAAAGCGCAAAACCCACCCATGGATAGCCCAATGACCGCATGCAGCGTACTCACACCGAGGGTTTGAAGCAACTTTTGTTGCGCATTGACCTGGTCCTCGAACGTCAGTGCCGGGAACTGTGGACCCCATCGCTGGCCCGTCTCAGGGTTGATCTGTCCAGGCCCCAGGCTGCCGTAGCTCGAGCCCAGCGCATTGGGCGCGATGACAAAGTAGTGATTGGTGTCGATCGCTTTGCCAGGGCCGATCAATGGCCCCCAGCTGCCCTCAGCGTTGTCTGGATCATCCTCGAGTACAAAACGATGGCTGGAGGTATAGCCATGCAAAATCAAAATGGCATTGTCTGCCGTCGCATTTAACTGGCCCAAAGTTACATACGCCAGATGCGCAGCCGGCAGCTTGCCACCAAGCACCAGGGGTAGGTCACCCAATGAGATGTGTTGATCGTCCACTGGCATGGCTTGCGGCGATAGTATGTTGAATTGTTTCCACTCTAGCAACAAAACCCGCTGGCGTGAATAGCGCTCTTGCCTCTAGTTTTTTGTTGGTGGTGTTGCTTACCGCCGCTTCGCCAGACCCCGCTACATGCCGTGTGGGCATGCAGCGGGGTCTTATGATTGCTGGGTCAGTTTGAAAGGCGCTCTAGTGTGCTTTGACCTTTAGGCGCCACGCGTGCAGAAGCGGCTCAGTGTATCCGCTGGGTTGTGCCATGCCTTTGAAGACCAGATCGCAAGCAGCTTGATAAGCCATGGAAGTATCGAAATGACCTGCCATCGGTTTGTAAAGCGGGTCCCCGTGGTTTTGTTGGTCAACAACAGCGGCCATACGCTCAAACGTCTCGCGCACCTGTTTTTCTGAAACGATGCCGTGCTGAAGCCAATTGGCCACGTGCTGGCTCGAAATACGCAGCGTGGCGCGGTCTTCCATCAGCCCGACGTTATGGATGTCAGGCACCTTGGAGCAACCCACGCCCTGATCGATCCAGCGCACCACATAGCCCAGGATACCCTGAATGTTGTTGTCTAGCTCTTGCTGCTTTTGCTCGGCACTCCAGCTCGTGTCGGTGGCAACTGGCACGGTCAGCAAACCAGTGAGAACTTCCTCGCGCACGTCATCGGCATGGGTTTTCTCTAGCTCTTTCTGGATGTCGGCCACACTCACTTGGTGGTAGTGCAGGGCATGCAACGTGGCCGCTGTTGGGCTAGGTACCCAAGCCGTGTTTGCGCCCGCCTTGGGGTGACCAATCTTTTGTTTGAGCATTTCAGCCATGAGGTCTGGCATGGCCCACATGCCTTTGCCAATCTGCGCCTTGCCGCGCAGGCCGCAGGTCAGCCCCACAAGCACGTTGTTGCGTTCATATGCCTGGATCCATGCGCTAGCTTTCATGTCACCTTTGCGAATCATGGGGCCAGCCTGCATGGCGGTGTGCATCTCATCGCCCGTACGATCGAGAAAGCCAGTATTGATGAAGGCAACACGGCTAGATGCTGCGTCAATGCAGGCCTTTAAATTCACGCTGGTGCGACGCTCTTCGTCCATGATGCCCAACTTGACGGTGTCTTGTGGCAAGCCAAGCACTTTCTCAACGCGAGTAAAGAGTTCCGCGGCAAATGCCACTTCTTCTGGGCCATGCATTTTTGGTTTGACGATGTAAACGCTGCCTTTGCGGCTATTGCGGATTTGCTTACCTTTTGCGTCTTTGCCGCCGCCATTGAGGTCGTGCATGGCAATCAATGTGGTGACTACAGCGTCGAGGATCCCTTCGGGGATTTCCTTGAGCTCACCATTGCCCGCATCGTAGTGCACCGCTGGGTTGGTCATCAGGTGCCCGACGTTGCGCAAAAACATGAGTGAACGGCCATGCAGTGTCACGGGCTTGCCATCAGCACCGGTGTATTGGCGATCGGCGTTGAGCGCGCGCGTCATGCTGCGGCCACCTTTCTCAAAGGTCTCTGTCAGCGTGCCTTTGAGAATACCAAGCCAGTTGCGATAGCCTGCGACTTTGTCCTCGGCATCGACGGCAGCCACGGAGTCTTCAAGATCAAGAATGGTTGAAAGCGCGGCTTCAACCACCACATCACTGACACCAGCCGCATCCGATTTGCCAATCTCGGTGTTGCGGTCAATTACCACGTCGATATGCAGGCCGTTGTGCACCAACAAAATGTTTGTCGGCTTAGCGGCTTCGCCGTTATAGCCTACGAACTGCGTCGGATTTTTCAGGCAAACGGTTTGACCGTCTTGGAGGGTGACCTGCAGCTTGCCGCCATCGACGTGATAGGCCATAGCTTGGGCGTGTGAACCAGCGCTCAGCGGTGCGGCATCATCTAAGAACTGACGTGCAAAGGCGATTACCCTCGCGCCACGAACGGGGTTGTAACCGCCAGCGCGCTCAGCTCCGTTGTCCTCCGAAATGGCATCGGTGCCATACAAGGCATCGTAAAGCGATCCCCAGCGGGCGTTTGCGGCGTTTAGCGCATAACGAGCGTTCAGAATTGGCACCACCAATTGTGGTCCCGCTTGAATGGCTAACTCATCGTCGACGTTGTTGGTGGTGGCCTGAACCTGTTTGGGCGGTGTCACCAAGTACCCAATCGACTCAAGAAACTGTCGATAGGCAGGCATGTCCAGTATTGGGCCGGGGTTCTTTTTGTGCCATTCATCGATGGCCAACTGCAAATCGTCGCGCTTTTTGAGCAAGGCTGCGTTTTTGGGGGCCAAATCAGTCACGAGGCTACTAAAGCCAGCCCAGAACGCGGCTGGGTCTACGCCAGTGCCAGGCAATGCCTCGTTGTCGATAAAGGATTTGAGTTCCGGCGCCACACGCAGGTGGTCAACGACAATGGGTTGGCTCATTTGTAGGGGTTCCTGAAGTTTGATTGGTTGGCTAATTGGTTGGCTAATGCATAAACTATACGGGACGATTAGGTATTAATTAATGCCTAATTTAACAATTCATCTTATCAATTAAGTATCAAATGGACTAAATTGTTAGCTCCAGTACTGTTCTTGCGGTTCGTCACCCGACCGGCAGTCCTCTAGGTCGTCACTGTCTCGAAATCGCCGGGCAAAACAATCTCGAGTAATTCAAGGTCGTCCGAGTGAGCGATTTCACGGTGACGAATGCCAGGCGGCTGATGAACGCACGTGCCAGCGACCAGTTTATGTTGTCCGTGCCCCTCATACTCAAAAATTGCCCAGCCTTTGAGCACATAGACAATTTGCAGTTGCAGCTTGTGATAATGCCACTGGCCAGTCGCGTTGGTGCCTTCGCGCGCACGAATGACATGCATGACCGCTTTGCCAGCGGTCGCGTCTTTGATTCCAAGGTCGCGATATTCGAAGTACTCGCGCAGCCCATCATACGAAAAGGCGGACTGCGCCGAGTGGGAAATGCTGAACTCCATGTTGTGTCTCCTGGTAGCAGGTGAGGCCGATCATGTTGCTGGCTTCGCTGCTGATTTTGTTTTGGATGCTTGACCGGTTTTAATTGTTTTACCGGATTTGGCTACCCGCTTAGTGGCTTTTGCGGGCTTGCTGTTTGGTTTTTTGTCTTTTGACTTATTGTCTTTTGGGCTCTTGTGCTTGTAGTCGCACAGATCGGCGATGCCACACACATCGCATTTGGGTGTGCGTGCCAGGCAGACGTAGCGACCATGCAAGATCAGCCAATGATGGGCATTTAAGAGGTAATGCTTGGGCACAAACTTGAGCAAGGCTTTTTCCACGGCTAGCACGGTCTTGCCTGGCGCAATGCCAGTGCGATTTGAAACCCGAAATATATGCGTGTCCACTGCCATGGTGGGCTCGCCAAAGGCAGTGTTTAGGACCACGTTAGCGGTCTTGCGGCCCACACCTGGCAGTGCTTCAAGTGCGTCTCGATCTCTAGGCACATCACTGCCATGCTGCTCAATGAGGATCTGACAGGTGGCAATGACGTTCTTGGCTTTGGTGCGAAACAGCCCGATGGTTTTAATGTAACCAGTGATGCCATGAACGCCCAGATCAAGCATTTTTTGTGGCGTGCCATGTTTCTGGAAAAGTTCACGTGTGGCGATGTTGACTGACTTGTCTGTCGCTTGTGCCGACAAAATAACAGCGATCAGCAGTTGAAATACATTGCCGTATTCGAGTTCGGTGGTCGGGTTTGGATTGGCTGCTTCGAATCGTGCGAAGATTTCTTCGCGGGTTTGTTTGTTCACCTTTATCCTCTTCTTGCGCGTGCGCGGGCCAAAGCAGCCTTGACCGTGGCTTGTTTGTCAGCAGCGCTGGCTACCGGCGCTAACGCCGCATGGGTTGGGGTGCTGAGCCTTTGTTGGCGATTGTTGTGTCGTTGGCGTGCCAGGTTAGCGCGCTCGACTGTCCACTCTGGCTGGTCAATCACCTCCACCATTTCAATGCAGTCAACAGGGCAGGGCGGCAGGCAAAGATCGCAGCCTGTGCACCAATCAGCCAGTACCGTGTGCATGTATTTGTTGGCACCAACAATCGCATCGACTGGGCAGGCCTGGATGCAAAGTGTGCAACCAATGCAGTGTTGTTCGTCAATCACGGCAACGCGCAAAGGACCTGGCTCGCCGCATTCAGTATCGATTGGCAGGATGGGTTTGTCTAACAGCTGTGCAAGTTTGACGACCCCGGCATCACCGCCTGGGGGGCAGCGATTAATGTCTGCTGATCCCTGCGCAATCGCTTGGGCATAGGGCTTGCAACCACTAAAGCCACATTTGGTGCATTGTGTCTGTGGCAAAAGCTGATTGATCTGTTCAACGAGGTTATCGCTTGTCACGGCTTACCAGTAGTTTTCAACCGCAAGTGTCCCTGGGTTGCCGCGCCTGCTGGCCGCAAAACCCTTGTCTTGCAACAGTCCACGCATCTGAGTCACCATCTCAGGGTTGCCACACAACATGATGCGGGCATCCTCTGGGGTGAGGGACTCACCGGCAGTGCGCTCCAACAACCCCTCCGTGTAAGCGTCAGTGATCCGGCAGGGCGCACACTGCTTGCTGGGCCAGGGTTCGCGCGATGTCACGGGCACATAGATGAATTGCGGGTTGGTTTGAGCCAGCGATTCGAGTTCTTGGCGGTAAGCCAGTTCATGTGCGGTTCGGACGCCATGCACCAAAATGACTTTGCCAAAGTCGCGCCATGTTGCCGTATCTCTGAGCATGGGTAGGTAGGCCGATAGCCCTGTGCCGGTTGACACCAGCCACAGCGCTTTGGCTGGCAAAAAGCGTTCTAACGTCAAAAACCCGAATGGCACCTTCTCAACCCACAGGGGGTTATCTTTGGATAAACCGGCAAGCTTGGGGCTGAATTGACCATCGGGCACGGTGACACTTAAGAATTCCAAATGATCGTCATCAGGGTGTGACACCATCGAGTAAGCGCGCCACAGATCTGGCTGCTGTGTCGCTTCGGTGGTTGGCAGGCCGATGCGCGCAAACTGTCCCGGCTTGAACTGAAAGTCCGGGGCGCGGGTCACGCGTACCGACAATAGTCCGGGCGAATCCCACTGCCTGATGCTGAGTACGCGTTGGCAGCTATATTTCTCTAGTGCTTGATCCTCGGACATGGCGAATGTTGGTGTTTCAGAATTTGTTAGCGTTCGAGGTGTTTGAGCTTGCCTGGTGTGCCATTCCATTGGTCAGCGTCGGGCAGCGGCTCTTTGGTGCGGGTGATGGTTTTAAAGACAGGCGTGAGCTCGGCGTTTAACGCAATAAAGCCAATCTGGTCTTGTGGCACATCCTCTTCGGCAAAAATCGCGTTGGCTGGGCACTCTGGGATACAGACGGCGCAATCAATGCATTCATCGGGGTCAATGACCAGAAAGTTTGGTCCCTCTTTAAAGCAATCCACGGGGCATACGTCCACACAGTCCGTGAACTTGCACTTAATACAGTTTTCAGTAACGACGTGAGTCATGATGTTGGCAGTCTCAAAAGTGCTGCATGCGCAACGATAAAAGACAAAAAGGTGATAATCACCGTAAAGTTGCATTTTAGCCAATGCAACCGTTCATGTTTTGATGACCCTGCTGGGCGCAAGCCCGTGTGCTAACTTGATGCTTAATTAATATTGATGACGATGCGATCGCTCACCCCATGATCATCCAGTCTTTGCTTGACACAGATCTCTACAAATTCTCCATGATGCAGGTGGTGTTGCACCATTTTCCGGCAGCACAAGTGGAGTATCGGTTTCAATGTCGAACGCCTGGTGTGGACTTGGGCGTACACATCGATGAAATTCAGACCGAGATTGATTCGCTGTGCGAACTTCGCTTTACGGAGGTCGAGCTTGGCTATCTTGGGGGCTTGCGGTTCATCAAGAGCGATTTTGTGGACTTTCTCGGGCTGTTTCATCTGCCACGCAAATGCATTCATGTCGAGCGCGCCGATATTCAGGGCGGCATTTCAATCTCGGTCAAAGGGCCTTGGTTACACACCATTTTGTTTGAAATACCGGTGCTTGCCATTGTCAATGAGGTGTACTTCCGACACGCAAAACCTGCGCCTGATCCAGAAGAAGGTAGGCGACGTTTACGCGAAAAAATTGACATGGTGCTTAACGAGTCGGACATGGCCGCGTTTCGAGTGGCTGAATACGGCACCAGAAGGCGTTTTTCGCGGGTCTGGCATGATGAAGTCGTTGCCATGCTAAAAGCCTCAATGGGGGAGCATTTTGTTGGCACGAGCAACGTCGAGAAGGCGATGCACCACGGCATTACCCCGCTTGGAACCATGGGGCACGAGTATTTGCAAGCTTGTCAGGCCTTGGGGCCAAGGCTAAGAGACTCACAGGTTTTTGCATTAGAGACCTGGGCCATGGAATACCGCGGTGACCTTGGGATCGCCTTGTCGGATGTCTATGGCCTAGATGCCTTTTTGCGTGACTTCGACATGTATTTTTGCAAGTTGTTTGACGGCGCACGTCACGACTCGGGTGATCCGTTTGTCTGGGGTGAGCGCATCCTCGCTCACTACGACGCGAATCGCGTCGATGCCAAAACCAAAACGCTGGTGTTTTCTGATGCGTTGACATTTCCGCTGGCGATTCAGATTGCCCGTCGCTTTCAAGGCCGAGCCCGTATTTCCTTTGGTATCGGTACCAACTTGACCAATGACCTTGGCTTGCAGCCTCTGCAAATTGTCATGAAGATGGTCCGCTGCAATGGACAGCCTGTTGCCAAGGTTTCAGACGCACCAGAAAAAACCATGTGCGATGATCCCGCCTATCTCACTTACTTACGGCAAGTGTTTGACTTGCCGCCTGACCCCAAAGCTCATTGACCATATTTTTTTGAAGTATTGCGACACGGAGACTCATGATGCAACCTATTCAACGCGTGAACGTTCAAAAGCGTTTGTCTGACATGGCCATCTACAATGGCGTGGCTTACCTAGCCGGTCAAGTGCCAGAAGACCCAACGTTGGACATTACCGGCCAGACTGAGCAGGTGCTCGGCATCATCGATGGCTTGTTAGAGGAAGCCGGTACCAACAAATCCCGCATCTTGATGGCACAAATTTTTGTGGCCAACATGACTGAGTTTGATGGCATGAACAAAGCCTGGGATGCGTGGGTCGCTGATGGCAACGCACCACCGCGAGCAACCATCGAGGCGCGCTTGGCCAACCCTAACTTTAAAGTCGAGATCGTTGTGACTGCAGCGGTCTAGTCGCCAGCAGGCTTTATAGACGCTTAGCGCATGCGATGACTAGCGACGCTTGCCCTGTGACCCCAGAGCAAATTCAGTCCTTGTCGGTTGGACTGTCGGTGGACGATGCAAGCCGTCTGCGAAGTGCGCTCGAATGGGCACGCCAGCGTTACGAGCAAGCGACGATTGCTGGCGACCAGCCGTTGTGGTTGCACTGCGTTGCCACCGGTCAAATATTGGCCAACCTGCAGTCCGATGTGGCAACACGCATGGCGGCGTTGCTACTGGCTTTGCCAGCGCATGAGGGCAAGGGACTTGATCCAATCACCAAAGAGTTTGGACCCGAGGTGGGCAAGCTGGTGCAGGGCACGCGTGCGCTATTGAGGCTCGGTGAGGTCGCTCGCGAGGCTTCATCGGACGCAGTTTCTGACACATCGACACAAAAAGAGAATCTGCGCAAAATGTTGCTGGCGATGGCAGCAGACTTGCGTATTGTCTTGATTCGACTGGCATCGCGCTTACAAACGCTGCGTTGGCACGCCAAGAGCAAAGAGCCTTGTTCGGTTGAGTTTGCGCAAGAAACATTGGATCTGTACGCACCGCTGGCTAACCGCTTGGGTATCTGGCAGGTCAAGTGGGAGATGGAAGACCTGGCGTTTCGGTTTCAGATGCCTGAGAAGTACCGGGAAATTGCCAAGTCACTTGAAGAAAAGCGTGTCGAGCGCGAAGCGTTCATTGAAGACACCTTGGCGCGGCTGCAATCATTGCTCAAAGATGCGGATATCGAGGCTTCTATTTCCGGTCGCCCGAAACACATCTACAGCATTTGGAACAAGATGCAGCGTAAGGCCGTTGACTTTACGCGCTTATATGATTTGAGAGCTTTGCGGGTGATTGTGCCCGATGAGCGAACCTGCTACGCGGTGCTTGGCATTGTGCATGAGCACTGGTCACCGATCGGTGATGAGTTTGACGACTACATTGCCAGGCCAAAGTCCAATGGTTATCGGTCTTTGCACACCGTGGTAGCAGATCGGCAAGGACGTGCTTTCGAGGTGCAAATTCGTACTCAGGCCATGCACGATTTTGCTGAGCACGGCATGGCAGCACATTGGCGGTACAAAGAAACAGGGAAGTCAAGCGGGCCAGAGGCAGGCGCTGAGGACTATGACCGACAGCTTGCGTGGATGAGGCAGCTGCTCGCCTGGCAAACTGAGGCAGGTCCTGAGCACGTATTGACTCAAACCCCCGACACTGTCTCGGATCGAATATACGTTCTGTCACCACAGGCGCGTGTGATCGAGCTGCCACGCGGTGCCACACCGGTTGATTTCGCTTATCACTTGCATACTGACTTGGGTCATCGGTGTCGTGGTGCGCGTGTCGATGGTCAGATGGTTCCACTTCAGACCAAGCTCGATACCGGCCAGACAGTGGAGATCATGACCACCAAGGCAGGCGGGCCGTCTCGTGACTGGCTGAACCCGCAGCTTGGATATCTGGCTAGCCCACGAGCCAAGGCCAAGGTCAGGGCTTGGTTTAATGCGATTGAACTGCAGCAACGCATCACGCAAGGCCATGCCTTGGTGGAAAAAGAGTTGCAAAGGCTGGGCAAGACGGCCGTCAATCAAGAGCAACTGGCGCAACAGCTCGGGTTTGCCCATGCCGATGACTTGTATGTTGCCGTTGCCAAGGAAGACTTTAGCTTGCGTCACATCGATGCTGCATTTCAGCCTGAGCCAGAACAAGAGGAGCACCGTCTGGCGGCGATGATTAGCCAGCCGATTAAAACAGCGCCGGGTTCGAGTGGGGTCTTGGTGCAAGGTGTGGGGTCCCTCTTGACTCAATTGGCCCGCTGTTGCAGGCCTGTACCACCGGATTCGATCAGTGGTTTTGTGACGCGCGGCCGCGGGGTGTCGATTCACCGCACAGACTGCCCGAGCTTTGTGCAGTTGGCTAGGCGCGATTTAGAGCGCGTGATTGACGTGTCATGGGGCGAGACAGCTGATTCAGTCTATCCGGTCGATATTGTTGTCCATGCGCACGATCGGTCAGGGCTTTTGAGGGACTTGTCTGAGGTTTTTGCGCGTTTGCGATTAAATGTTGTTGGGGTCAACACTCAGAGCAAAGGATCGCTGGCTCACATGGTCTTTACCGTGCAGGTCAGTGGGCTCGATGCGATACGAGGTTCAATCGCCGCGCTAGCCGAAGTCTCAGGCGTTTTGTCGGCCCAACGGCGCTAGGCGCATCAGGGAAAGCAACTGTCTGGACGTTGGACTGTTAAAATCAACAAATTATGACGCGCATTGCTGTATGCATTGTCATATGCATTGCCAACTTGGGGGCATGATCTGTGAAACCTTACGATTTTCCTGACGCAACGGGTCACTTTGGGCCTTACGGTGGCGTATTTGTGGCTGAGACGCTGATGCATGCGCTCGCACAGTTACGCGAAGCCTACGCGAAATACCAGCATGACCCTGATTTCTTAGCTGAGTTCCATAGTGAGTTACGTCACTTCGTTGGCCGTCCTACCCCGGTTTATCACGCCCGTCGCTGGTCTGAGGAGCTCGGTGGTGCCCAGATTTGGTTTAAGCGTGAAGACCTGAACCACACGGGTGCTCACAAGATCAACAACAGCCTCGGGCAAGCTTTGCTTGCTCGGCGCATGGGTAAAAAGCGCATCATTGCTGAAACAGGGGCCGGCCAGCACGGTGTGGCGACTGCAACTGTTTGTGCCCGCTATGGCATGGAATGCATCGTGTACATGGGCAGTGAAGACGTAAAACGTCAGTCACCCAATGTGTTTCGAATGAAGCTGCTTGGCGCGACGGTGGTGCCAGTCGAGTCTGGTTCAAAGACATTGAAGGATGCCTTAAACGAGGCGCTGCGTGATTGGGTAACCAACGTCGAGGACACCTTTTACATTATTGGTACGGTCGCGGGACCACACCCGTATCCGATGATGGTGCGCAACTTTCATTCGGTGATCGGCGAGGAGTGCATCGAGCAAATGCCCCAGTATGCTGGGCGCCAGCCAGACTATGTTGTGGCGTGTGTGGGTGGCGGTTCAAACGCCATGGGGATCTTTCATCCTTATATCAATCATGAGAACGTCAAGCTTGTCGGGGTTGAAGCCGCGGGTCATGGAATTGCGACCGGGCATCATGCTGCTTCTCTGTCAGCGGGTCAGGTTGGCGTTTTGCATGGTAACCGTACCTACGTGATTCAAAATGAAGACGGCCAGGTACAGGAAACACATTCAGTCTCAGCCGGTCTTGACTATCCTGGTGTTGGACCTGAACATGCTTGGCTCAAAGACACAGGTCGTGCAAGCTACGTCGGCGTAACCGATGACGAGGCATTGGCCGCGTTCCACCACTGTTGCCGTATCGAGGGGATTATCCCGGCGCTTGAGACCGCACATGCACTCGCGGAAGCGGCGCGCATGGCGCCCATGTTGCCGAAGGACCGAATTATCTTGGTCAATTTGTCCGGCCGTGGCGATAAAGACATCAACACCGTCGCCACACAGGCTGGTATCGAACTCTAAAGGCAGGGGAAGTCGTGAGCGTTGCAAAGATAACGAATGCATTTGAGCGTGCCACTGCCCAAAAGCGAGCAGCACTGATCCCGTACATCGCGGCAGGTAATCCGTTGCCGGCTTCGACTGTGCCGTTGATGCATCAACTCGTTGCTGCTGGTGCCGACATTATTGAACTCGGTGTACCGTTTTCTGATCCGATGGCTGACGGACCGATCATTCAGCGTGCAGCTGAGCATGCGATCGCACATGGTGTTGGCTTGAAAGACGTCTTAAAGGTGGTGGTTGAGTTTCGGCAAACAGACCAAACGACACCGATTGTCCTGATGGGTTATGCCAATCCGATTGAGCGCATGGGTCAGGAGCAATTTGCCCAGAAAGCTGCCCAAGCTGGCGTGGATGGTGTGCTCGTCGTTGACTATCCGCCCGAGGAGGCATCCCAGTTTGTTGATTTGCTGGCCAAGCACGATATGGCGCCGATCTTCTTGTTGGCACCTACCTCGACCGATGAGCGTATCGCAGCGGTCGGTCACCTAGCCAAGGGCTACGTTTACTATGTTTCGCTGCGTGGCGTGACGGGTGCTGGCCACTTGAATACAGATGAGGTTGCAACCCAACTTGCCAAAATCCGTCAACATGTCACGATTCCGGTCGGCGTTGGGTTTGGCATTGGTGATGCCGATACCGCTAGTCGGGTTGCAGAGGTGGCTGATGCGGTTGTCATTGGCAGCAAGTTGATTGACGTCATGAACAAAGCGTCACAGGACCTGCCAGTCGAGCAACAGACCAACGCTGCAGCTACCGCCGGGCACGATTGGCTAAAGAGCATCCGTCAGGCGCTCGATAAAGTGAACAAACAGCCCGCCTAAAGGGCAGTGGAGCAACATGAGCTGGTTAGACAAAATCCTGCCGCCGCGCATCAACAAAAGCGCTGAAGCATCTGCCAAGAGAGTCCCCGAGGGGCTTTGGGTTAAATGTCCGTCTTGTGAGTCCGTTCTTTATAACGAGGACCTGGCAGCCAATCTGCAGGTTTGTCCCAAATGTGATCATCACATGCGGCTTGGCTCGCGAGCCCGTATCGATTCACTGCTTGATATCGAGGGACGGCAGGAGATTGGTCAAACCACGCGCTCAATGGATCCGTTGAAGTTTCGTGACTCACGCAAGTACCCGGAGCGTTTGCAAGAGGCCATCAAGCAAACCGGCGAGACAGATGCTTTAGTGACTGTCAGTGGTTCGATCCATGGTGTGCCGTGCGTCTTGTCTTGTTTTGAGTTTGATTTCATGGGCGGCTCCATGGGCTCAGTGGTTGGTGAGCGCTTTGTGCGCGGTGTTCACGCTGCCATTGAACAACACACAGCGTTTATTTGCGTTGCCGCCTCGGGTGGTGCTCGGATGCAAGAAAGCTTATTCTCTTTGTTGCAGATGGCCAAAACCAATGCCGCCTTGACACAGCTTTCTGCGCAGAAGCTGCCGTTTATCAGCGTTTTGACTGACCCCACCATGGGTGGTGTTTCGGCAAGTTTTGCGTTTGTTGGTGATGTGGTGATTGCTGAACCGAAAGCATTGATCGGTTTTGCGGGGCCTCGCGTGATCGAACAAACGGTACGAGAAAAACTCCCAGAGGGTTTTCAGCGGTCGGAGTTCTTGCTAGAGAAGGGCGCTGTCGATATGGTGATAGACCGTCGGCAATTGCGTGATGAGCTTGCCCGCTTAATTGGTTTGTTCATGAATCAGAATGTTGATATTCCAGTTAGAACCGCGAACTGATCTAGCTGCAATGTGAGCGCTTCTGTATCAAGCAACATTGATATCCCTGACTCGCTAGCTGAGCGATTCGCTTAGCTAGCGGATTTATGGCCTTTGTACCCAGACAATGCCTCCATCTGGCAGCTAGCGCTTTCCGAAACGCTCGACACAGACGTACCCGCCTTACAAAAAAAGGCCCAACACCTTTTGAGTGCTGGGCCTAGTGGTCTAAACGTCTAACGCTCTGACGGCCTTTCCGGCCGTGAGAGACGCTCCAACTCTCAGGCGGCCGTGCGAGTCTCGACCTGAGTCAATTGAACCTGTGGTGGTGCAGGTAAGACTTTGGGCTCACGCCCAAGTCTGACCTGCGCTTGTGCAGCGACTTCGCGTTGTGCAAGCTCCACCCGGGCAGGATCGCTTTCAACCCACTTCAAACCGGCACTGGCCACAATCGCGTTGAGCGTGGCTTTGTCGGCAGTCTTCGGTCGTATCACGATGTTGTCGGTGCTGCTCGGTATCTGGACGCTAGATGGGGCGACTTCGGTGTCATGGCCATTGCCAATCACGGCAGCCGCCACAACCTCGGGCTCCGCGAGTTTGGTGGTTTCGACGGGGGTCACTTCGATCACCGGGGCTTGGGTCATTGGTTTGTCATCACTGGAGAGCGGCTCAGCGGTGGCTTGAACTGGGGCCTCGGTAACAGTGGTGTCTTGTGCCCTTTGAACGTTTTCGCGAACGACGTCTACGGATGTCTGAACACCTTCGAGCTGAGTCTGCACCACTTGCGTGTTTTGACTGTCAGTGACTTGAACTGCCTCAATGACTTGTGTTAGCTCAGCCTGTTCAGCAGTGTCTTGCATGTCGGTCGCTGAATCATCTGCCATTGAATCGAGTGTTTCGACTGCGGTGCCCTCAGCAGGCCGCTTACCACGACGGCCACGACGGCTGCGACGACGAGGCTTGTCAGCCGCGACTTCATCCGTTTCTGCTGCGCTGGTTTGCGTCACATCGGGTTGGTTGGTGGACGGTTCGCCATTGCTGTTCGCAAGAGCGAGGTCTTGATCTTGCAGGTTGTTCAACTCCGCCGCTGCCATGGCCTCGCCTTGGCTCGGCTTGTTGCGGCTGCGCCCCCGACGTGATCGACGCGAGCGGTTAGAAGCGGTAGCGGTTTCCTGATCAGCATCCGCGCTCTCGGCAGCCACTTGCGCAGCGGGTTGACTTTGGCGGGCTTGCCCATCGGTGCCTGAGCGATCCTGCTTGCGGTTGTCTGGTCGATTCGGGCGACGATTGCGGTTGTTCGAATTGCCGCGACGATCTGATCGCTGCTGCGCATCTTTCGAGCCAACCTGAGCCGGTTCGGCCGCAGGTGTGGCTCCAAAAATACCACTAAAGATCTTAACGATCTGGCCCCATAGCCCTGCGGATTGAGGCGTGTCAGTGGTTGATGCCGCCTGAAGCTCGCGCACTTTGGGTGTGGACGGTGGAGCAGGCTGAGCGGGTGTCACGCCCTTAACCAAGGCTTCTGGCTTTGCCTTAACCTCTTTCTCGTTGCGGGCGGGGCTCAAGTCAACCGAGGCGGGTGCTTCGAGCATCTCGAAGCTCGCCTTGGTTTCTTCTAATCGCGGATCGTCGTGGCGCAGGCGCTCGATGATATGGTGTGGTGTTTCCAGATGCTTGTTCGGGATTAGCATCAAGTTGATTTTTAAGCGGGCTTCCATCTTGGTGATGTCGGTGCGCTTTTCGTTTAAAAGGAACGTGGCCACTTCAACCGGCACCTGTGCATGCACGGCGGCGGTGTTTTCTTTCATGGCCTCCTCTTGAAGCAACCGCAGAACGTGCAGTGCGCTTGATTCAGCATCGCGGATCACACCAGTGCCATTACAACGCGGGCAGGTGATGTGTGAGCCTTCACTGAGCGCCGGACGCAGTCGTTGTCTTGAGAGCTCGACGAGTCCGAAGCGTGAGATTTTGCCCATCTGCACCCGGGCACGATCGACGTGCAGTGCATCCCGTAGACGCTGCTCGACTGCGCGCTGGTTACGCGGCTCTTCCATGTCGATAAAGTCGATCACGATCAGGCCACCAAGGTCACGCAAGCGCAGTTGACGTGCGGCTTCTTCAGCGGCTTCGAGGTTGGTGCGCGTGGCAGTCTCTTCGATGTCAGCGCCACGCGTGGAGCGCGCCGAGTTAACGTCGATCGCCACGAGTGCCTCGGTGTGGTCAATCACGATAGAGCCACCGGAAGGCAGGTCTACCTGACGTGAGTAGGCAGTTTCGATTTGGTGCTCAATCTGGAAACGCGAGAATAACGGAACATCATCGCGGTAGCGCTTGACGCGTTGCACGTTGTCAGGCATCACCACGCTCATGAAAGCAGTGGCCTGGTCAGCGATGTCATCCGTGTCGATCAAGATTTCACCGATATCCGGTGAGAAGTAGTCGCGGATCGCGCGAATGACCAGACTGGACTCGAGATAAATCAGGATAGGTGCTTGGTTAGACTGAGCAGCCGCGTCGATTGCGCTCCAGAGCTGCATCAGATAGGACAAATCCCATTGCAGCTCTTCAACAGAGCGGCCAATGCCAGCGGTGCGGGCGATGATGCTCATGCCCTGAGGCACATTCAGTTGATCCATGGCTTCGCGCAGTTCCTGACGCTCTTCGCCCTCGACACGGCGCGAAACACCACCACCGCGCGGGTTGTTGGGCATGAGCACCAGATAGCGGCCAGCCAGTGAAATGAAGGTGGTTAGAGCGGCGCCCTTATTGCCGCGTTCTTCCTTTTCAACTTGGACGATGAGTTCCTGACCCTCGCGCAAGGCATCTTGAATGCGAGCCGTACGAACGTCCACACCTTCTTTGAAGTAAGCGCGTGCGACTTCTTTGAAGGGCAAAAATCCATGGCGGTCTTCGCCGTAACTAACAAAGCAGGCCTCAAGACCGGGTTCGATTCGGGTAATGACGCCTTTGTAGATGTTGCCTTTGCGTTGTTCACGTCCGGCAGTCTCAATGTCAAGATCGAGGAGTTTTTGGCCATCGACAATAGCAACGCGTAGTTCCTCTTGGTGCGTCGCGTTAAACAGCATGCGTTTCATTCATACTCTCCGTAGGTTGGCGCGGCAATGAGCCACGCTGCCTAAGGCGCGCCGGAGCAGACTTCCATGAAACGCAAAAATGCCCGCCTGTAGCGCGGGCTGTCACCCGTCAGGCAGGCAAACCCGATATTGGGTTTGAAGTTCCGCTAAAAAGCCAGTTACGTTGTGAATTCAAAGGATTACCAATTGTTCTCTAACGCTGACGACATCAGGCTTTAACACCGCCTGATGCGGAAAATTTGACAGTTTCTTATTGCGATTCGTTTCGTCATTTAGGGCCAGCAATTTGCATGACCATCCGGTCGCCGTCGGGTCTGAATGTGCTGTCGTTACAATGGCACTCGGCGATGGAGGCGACCAACAGTTGGCGCTTCTAAACATCTACCTGATTTTTCAGACCTTTTTAGGCTAAGCGCATTATATGCCCGATTTGATCGATCGCGAAGCGGTAAGTGACTCCCGGGTCCAAGTTCGGTTCGTTGAGGTGACCGAGGCCAGCGAGGGTCAACGGCTTGATAACTTCCTGATACGGTTGTGCAAAGGTGTGCCTAAGAGTCACTTGTATAAAGCGGTCAGGGACGGGCAGGTGCGCGTCAATCGCGGGCGTTGCCAAGTGGATTACCGCCTGCAGATTGGGGATGTGGTGCGCGTGCCGCCGATCCGCGTTGCCGCGACCGTGCGCTCGGTAGCACCTAGCAAATCATTCGAAATCGTCTACCAGGATGATGCGATGCTGGTGATTAACAAGCCGGCTGGTATTGCGGTGCATGGTGGCAGTGGTGTTTCGCATGGGGTTATTGAGTCTTTGCGCGCCGCACACCCGGAGTTCAAATTTTTGGAGCTCGTGCATCGACTCGATCGCGACACGTCTGGCTTGTTAATGTTGGCCAAGCGGCGCAGTGCGCTTGTCAAACTGCATGCGATGATGCGTGAGGGGGGTGTCAGCAAGCATTACTTGGCGCTGGTCCAAGGCCGGGTGGCCAATGATCGGCAGCATATTAAGGCACCCTTGATTAAGTGGTTAACCGCCAGTGGAGAGAGACGCGTGCGCGTTGACCCGGAGGGTCAATCGGCACACACCATCGTGACTTGCCTTCATCGTTTGACGGCTTACTCGCTGTTGAATGCCGAATTGCGAACTGGGCGAACCCATCAAATCAGGGTTCATTTGACCTCGATTGGGCACCCGATTTTGGGTGACACCAAGTATGGCGATGATGATCAACTGGCAAATTGGAAGAGGCTGGGTGTCAAGCGCATGTATTTACATGCGCATCGGCTTGAATTTGAGCATCCACTGTCAGGCCAGGCGCTATATTTGGAGGCTTCCATCCCCGCTGAGTTTGACCAACTGATGCAAGCGCTGGACTCGCAATTGACCCTCAAGACGGAAAGCAAGCAATGAGTCAATACGAGCTCGTGGTGTTTGACTGGGACGGGACCTTGATGGACTCAACCGGTGACATTGTGCGTGCAATCCAGGCCGCAAGCCTGGACATGGGGTTTGAGGTTCCCGACGATCGTGCGGCGGCTTGGGTGATTGGCCTGTCACTGGACAAGGCACTTGAGCACCTTGCGCCCAGAATGAGTGAGCGGGAGCGCCAGCGATATCTTGACCGCTACCGGTACCACTATTTAAGAAAGGATGCGGAACTGCGGCTCTTTGACGGTGTCATACCCATGTTGGAGGCCTTAAGCGCACAAGGCGTCATGCTGGCGGTGGCCACTGGAAAGAGTCGTGTCGGTTTGAGTCGAGCGTTCGATGCAACTGGGATAGGTCATTATTTTGCTGTGACGCGATGCGCCGATGAGACGCATGGCAAGCCCGACCCACGCATGCTTTTTGAAATCATGGATGAGGTGACAACCAGCGCGCAGGCCGTTGTCATGATTGGTGACACATCGCACGATCTTTTGATGGCCGCCAACGCAGGGGTGCACGGCCTTGGCGTGAGTTATGGCGCGCACCCGGTTGCTGATTTGCAGGCGCACCCGCACCAAGGAATCGTCAGCTCGGTGGCTGACGTGCACGACTGGCTAACACCACGCTTGCGTGGTATCACGTAGGGGAGTTTTTTATGGGCAACTATCGTTATCCCAAGCCGGCACCTTCTGAAATCACGCCTAAAGAGGTTTGGCATGAAAGGCGTCGCTTTTTGGGGGCCAGTGCCATGGTTGCCGGTGGGCTAGCCTCTCCTTTCGCGCACTCTATGGCACAAGCCACTGCGTTAGCGTCGTTGCCCTCTACGCCTAACCCGGCGTTCATGTCGGTTGAGAAAATAACCGAGTATGTTCAGGCAACCACTTATAACAATTTCTATGAGTTCGGCATGGACAAGTCTGACCCTGAGCGTTATGCCGGGCAGATGAAGGTTTCGCCATGGAGCGTGAATGTTGAAGGCGAAGTGGCCAAGCCAGGTGTTTTCGCCATTGAGGACTTGCTGGGGCTTGAGCCCATGCAGGAGCGCATATACCGGATGCGGTGCGTAGAAGGCTGGTCGATGGTGATTCCATGGATCGGTTATCCGTTATCAGCGTTGTTAAACAAAGTACAACCCACAGCCAATGCCAAGTATGTGGAGTTTGTCACTGACATGCAACCGGACGTGATGCGCGGTTTGAGTTCTTCGGTGATTGATTGGCCTTATCGCGAGGGCTTGCGCATGGATGAGGCCATGCACCCACTGACACTGCTGACCTTCGGCATGTACGGCGAGGTTCTGCCCAACCAGAACGGCGCACCCGTTCGAATTGTTGTTCCCTGGAAGTATGGGTTTAAGTCGGCCAAATCAATTGTCACGATTCGAGTAACTGAAGAGCAGCCGACTTCAAGCTGGATGCAGTCAGCACCCAAAGAGTACGGTTTTTATTCCAACGTGAATCCGAATGTGCGTCACCCACGCTGGAGTCAAGCCACAGAGCGCCGTATTGGTGAGGGTGGTCTATTTGCACCCCGCAGGCCAACGCTCATGTTCAATGGCTACGAGGAGCAGGTCGCGTCGCTCTACAGTGGCATGGATCTGGCGAAGTTTTATTGAAGTGACAAGGATTTCCTCTAGTCAGATTGCCTTGATAAAGCCCTTGCTATTTTTGGCGGGGCTTTATCCTTTGTTGCGTTGGGTTTACCTAGGCTGGCAAAACGAGTTGACGGTCAACCCAGCCGAGTTCTTGACCCGGTCCTCAGGGACTTGGACGCTGATTTGTTTAATTGCCACTTTGCTGGTGTCGCCGTTGCGTGACTGGCTAGACCAGCCCGCACTGATTCGATTGCGGCGCATGTGTGGCTTATTTACGTTCTTTTATGCAAGTCTGCACCTAGTGGCTTGGGCCATGTGGGAGCATGACTTTGGCGCACTCGAGATGGTTATCGATGTGATTGAGCGACCATTTGTGTCCGTTGGTTTGGCCGCATTTTCATTGATGCTGGCCATGACGTTGACATCAAATCAGCGTGCCATGAAGGCAATGGGGAAATATTGGAAAGCTTTGCACAATTGGATTTACGTGGTCGCTGTGCTTGCCATCGTTCATTACTGGCTACACAAGGCTGGAAAGAATGATTTCCTCGAGGTAGGAGTCTACGGTACAGCAGTCGCTGCTTTGCTGGCGTGGCGGCTCTGGCGTCGAGTCAGGCGACCTCATCCCTGAAACAGGAACAGTGTTGGTAAGCCAGCGAGTTCGGGTTTAGGTGCTTGCGCCCATTGTGCGATCGTCATGGTTTTCACCCACTCCTGCGCGCCGGTGACATCGCGAGCCACGCAAAGGCGTGTTTTGGGGCACAGGGTTTGGAGCATGCTCTCTAGCATCGCGACGTTGCGATAGGGCGTTTCGATCAGAATTTGAGTTTGAGACAGGCGCGCAGACAGTTGTTCCCATTGCTTGAGTTGCCGCGCGCGTTCTTCGGCTTTAACCGGTGCATAGCCATGAAACGCAAACCGTTGGCCATCGAGCCCACTTGCCATCAGGCCCAGCACAATCGAACTAGGCCCTACCCAGGGCTTGACGGGGGCGCCAAGGTCATGCGCGAGCGCCACCACTCTCGCACCGGGGTCGGCCACGGCAGGGCAACCCGCCTCGGAGACGAGCCCAATGGGTTGGCCGGATTTCAGAGGTGCGAGCCACTGAAGTATTGTCGGGTCATCGGTTTTTTGCGTCAGCACCTGAATTCCGATGTCCTGAATCGGTCTCTCGAGCTTAACAAGCTTCAAGAAAGCCCTAGCTGTCTTGGCGTTCTCGGCGATGTACTGCGGCAAAGCGCCGGCTTGCTGTTGGACGTTTGCGGGTAACCAATTGTCAATGGGGCAGTCTGACAGTCCAACCGGGATCAGGTGCAATACACCGAGATTTTTCGAATGCATATCAGGTTTGGTCATTAGATGGATTTAACGGATCTAGGCCCGCGAGTGCCAGTGAGCGAGTTAGCTCGATTAAGGGCAGCCCAATGATGGCGGTGGGATCGTCACTCTTTAACGATGTCAGTAAGGCTATGCCCAACCCCTCGGCCTTGGCGCTGCCTGCCGTGTCCAAAGGCTGCTCGATGGCCAGATAGCGGTCAATCTGAGGCCTGGAAAGGCGACGAAATGTGGCCTCGCAGGGGCAAACGCGGACATGCGAGCCCTTTGGGGTTACGACAGCAAACGCGCTATGAAAGACCACCGTTTGGCCGCTGAGCATCGTGAGCTGCTCGCGCGCGAGCTCGAGGCTGCCGGGTTTGCCAAGTATTTGCCCATGGCAGTCAAGTGCTTGATCTGCACCAATGACCACGGCCCAGGGGGTGTTTTTGGCGACAGCATTAGCTTTTTGCAAGGCGAGTCGTCGAGCCAGAGCCAAGGGGGTCTCACCGGGTAGGGGGGTCTCGTCAACGTCCGGGCTCCGTGTTTCAAAAGCAATGTTTAGCCTAGATAGCATTTCACGCCGGTAGGGCGAGCTAGAAGCCAAAATCAAACGAGGGTATGCTAGGGCTGACACACGTTGCAACCAGTTGTATTCACAAAGGATTTCACGGTATGATAGCGGGCTTCGCAGCGCTTGACGAGTCAGCCCGGGAATTTGCTCATATGGTCAGTTTGCCAACGTCAGATCAAGAGTGGCGGGATCGCTGTGGAGATCACTTCGGTGTTCCGAAGTACACTGATTTGTGGGCGCTGGCCAAGCAGAATGATTCGGTGTGCGGTGTTGTGCCGATCACCAGGATGACCCGTTTGGTGCAGGATTTGCCGAGACAGCCCCTGATCCAAAGTCTGGCTGATATGGCTGACATGGCTGACGTGGCGGGCACCTCTGGCAATGGGGCTGGTGTTGTCTGGTTTGAGTTCCGCGGATCGAGTCAAGCAGGTAGGCGGCCGCATGTCTGGTTGAAGGTGCAGGCCGTGGTCATGCTGATCTGCCAGCGGTGTATGGCCCAGATGGCTTATGTGGTGGATGAAACGGTTGAATTTGAGTTGTTCGCAGACGAAGCCAAAGCCAATGCTGCTCAGGTTGAAGACGAAGCCGACCCGCTGGCGCCTGAGCCGCTGGTGGCCAATGGTCCCGTTAGCTTGCTGGCTATCGTTGAGGATCAATTGATCTTGGCGATTCCGTACGTTCCGAAGCATGATTCGTGTGGGGCGGCAACATCGACGGATGCTGAGCCGGTTGCGGTTGTCAAGCGAGAATCTCCATTTAAGGTTCTCGAAAATTTAAAGCGTAACTCAAAGTAATTTTGAGTTACTGGTGTGGTTTATATCTAACCGGATTGGCGTACAATCCCGGTCATTATTAGGAGTCATCATGGCTGTCCAGCAAAACAAAAAATCCCCGTCCAAGCGTGGCATGCATCGTTCGCACGACTTTTTGGGTACCCCGAACACCGCCATCGAACCCAACACGGGTGAGTTGCATTTACGTCACCACATCAGCCCGAACGGCTTTTACCGTGGCCGCAAGGTTCTGAAGACGAAGTCAGACGAATAAATCACGATCAGTTGATAACGGAATGCCTTCGCATTCCGTTTGTGCTTCGTGACTAAGACTGTCCGCATAGCCGTTGACTGCATGGGTGGTGACGTTGGTATCCCGGCAACCATTCCTGCAGCGCTAGCCTTCATTGAGCGCAACCCGCAAGCAACCTTGTTGCTCGTCGGGGAGTCTGTTCACATCGAAAAAGCCTTGACCGACTACTTGCCGCGATTCCCAGGCTTGGATCGTGCGCGCCTCGAAATCCGGCATGCCAGCGAAGTGGTTGCCATGGATGACCCAATTGAGGTTGCCTTGCGCCGCAAAAAGGACTCGTCAATGCGGGTGGCCATTGAGGCAGTTAAATCCGGCGAAGCTCAAGCCTGTGTCTCGGCTGGTAATACTGGCGCCTTGATGGCAATCTCTCGGTATGTCCTTAAAACCCTGGACGGCATTGATAGGCCCGCCATCGCGACTGCCATGCCAAATCAAAAAGGTGGCTCCACCACCATGCTGGATCTTGGCGCGAATGTTGATTGCACGGCTGAGCACTTGTTGCAATTCGCCATCATGGGCACGGCTTTGGCGCAGGTGTCACACACTGCGCCGCTGCCTTCGGTGGGTCTACTCAATATTGGTGAAGAAATCATCAAGGGCAACGATGTGGTCAAGCACGCCGCTGAGTTGTTGCGCAGCAGCCCATTGAATTTCCATGGCAACGTGGAAGGCAACGATATTTTCAAGGGCACTGTGGATGTGGTGGTCTGCGATGGGTTTGTCGGTAATGTGGTGCTGAAGTCTGTTGAAGGACTGGCGCACATGCTTGGCAGTATGATTCGCGAAGAGTTTTATCGTAGTACGCTCACAAAATTAGCGGGGCTAGTCGTCAGGCCCGTTTTGAATCGTTTTCGGCGTCGGGTGGATAATCGGCGCTATAACGGCGCCGCTCTATTGGGTCTGCGCGGCATTGTGTTTAAGAGTCATGGCTCAGCCGATGACTATGCTTTCAGACATGCTTTGCAGCGTGCTCACGATGCAGTTCAAGCCGGCGTGCTCGAGCGCATTGCGCGCGCGGTCGTTGAACTTACCAGCCACCAGGTTGCCCCGAAGTAAATGGCGCTAGCCATATGAGGATGTCATGACAGCTTCTGTGCGGTACTCCCGAATCATTGGTACAGGTAGTTATCTACCTGAGGATGTGGTTAGCAACGACGAATTGGCGATTCGATTGGCCAAACAGGGCATCGAGACATCAGACGAGTGGATCGTCTCGCGCACCGGCATTCAACAAAGACATCTGGCCAATGACGATACTAAAACCAGCGATCTCGCCACCCGTGCAGCTCAGCACGCCTTAGAGCGCGCTGGCAAGAGTGCGGCCGACATTGATCTGATTATTTTGGCAACCTCAACACCAGATTATGTGTTTCCGAGTACGGCTTGTATGGTGCAGGCAAAGCTGGGCAATCATGGGGCCGCGGCATTTGATGTGCAGGCCGTGTGTAGTGGCTTTGTGTATGCGTTAACCATCGCTGATAGCTTCATTCGCGCTGGCAGGGCAAAGTGTGCGCTGGTTATCGGCGCGGAAGTGTTTTCAAGGATTCTTGACTGGCAAGACAGGGGAACCTGTGTTTTGTTTGGTGATGGCGCCGGGGCCGTGGTGCTTGAAGCCTCGGACGAGCCCGGTATTCGCGCGGCCCAGTTACATGCCGATGGCAGCCTGACCGGTATTCTGTGTGTGCCCGGTAATGTGGCGCATGGGGAGGTAACGGGCGACCCCTTCTTGCGCATGGACGGCCAAGCGGTGTTTAAGCAGGCGGTCACGGTCTTGGAGAAGTCTGCACGCGACACAGTGGCTGAAGCCGGATTGACACTGCAGGATATTGATTGGCTGATTCCGCATCAGGCCAACCTTCGCATATTGACCTTCTTGGCCAAAAAATTGGGCTGCAGCTTGGACAAACTGGTGGTGACAGTTGACCAGCACGCCAATACCTCCGCCGCCAGCGTGCCGTTGGCGCTAGATCAAGCGTATCGTGACGGGCGTATCAAGCCTGGCCACGAGATCTTGATGCAAGGCGTGGGGGGTGGCTTTACCTGGGGCTCGGTCGTTGCCCGCATTTAAACTTGTGTATAGGTGAAACAAACATGAAGTTTGCATTTGTGTTCCCGGGTCAGGGCTCCCAGTCGGTCGGCATGCTGGATGTATGGTCGGATAACCAGGCAGTCCAAGAGGTCATTGCGCAGGCCAACACAGCACTGGGCGAAGATCTCGGCGCCCTGATTGCTCAGGGCCCAGTCGAGCAGTTGAATCTGACCACCAACACACAGCCGGCGATGCTCGCCGCCTCGCTTGCGATGCACGCAGCCTGGCGGGCTGCGGGTGGACCCGAGCCAGTCGTGATGGCGGGTCACAGCTTGGGTGAGTATGCTGCGTTGACCGCCGCCGGTGCGCTAGAGCTTGCCGACGCAGTTCGCTTGGTTCGAGTTCGTGCTGATGCGATGCAGGCGGCTGTGCCAGTTGGGACCGGTGCTATGGCGGCCATCCTGGGCCTGGAAGATGATGCAGTGATTGCAGCATGCCAGAAGGCTGGGCAGTCTGAGGTGGTGGAGGCGGTGAATTTCAATGCTCCAGCCCAGGTCGTGATTGCTGGTCACAAATCTGCAGTTGAGCGCGCCATGGAATATGCCAAGGCAGCCGGTGCCAAGCGAGCAGTCCTGTTGCCAGTGTCGGCGCCATTTCATTCGAGCTTGCTCAAGCCTGCTGCGGCTGTTTTGTCTGAGGCGCTTGCCAAGGTGGATCTGAAGGTGCCGACGGTTGCAGTCATTCATAACGTCGACGTCCAAGTGCATCGCGAGTCAGCCGCGATTCGTCAGGCGCTAGTGGATCAGGCGTGGCATCCCGTGCGTTGGGTGCAGACAATCCAAGCGATGGCCAGTCAGGGGGTCACTCATGTGATTGAGTGTGGACCGGGCAAAGTGCTCAGTGGTTTGGTCAAGCGCATTGCGCCAGAGTTGACTGGCCTGTCTGTGACGGATCCGACATCAATGCAAGCCGCGCTAGATGCGGTAAAGTCTGGTAAATAAATAAAGCCCGAGCCCTGAACGAACGAGTGGAAAAGAGATGGAACTGAAAGATAAAGTGGCATTGGTGACAGGCGCTAGCCGAGGCATCGGTAAGGCGATTGCCCAAGAGTTGGCTGGCCGAGGGGCAATCGTGGTTGGTACAGCCACCAGTCAGAGCGGTGCCCAAGGCATTACTGACATGCTCGCTGGCCAGGGTGGGCGTGGCATCGTACTGAATGTTGATGACCCCGCTCGCATCACGACCGTGGTTGAGGAGCTGGCCAAAGAGGGTGGGCCTCAGATTTTGGTGAATAACGCCGGCATTACCCGTGACATGCTGGCCATGCGGATGAAAGACGAGGATTGGGATTCGGTATTGCAAACCAATTTGACTAGCGTGTTTCAGTTGTGTCGGGCGGTCATGAAGCCCATGATGAAAGCGCGCCATGGTCGAATTATTAATGTCACATCCGTGGTTGGGTCTAGCGGTAACGCGGGTCAAGCTAACTACGCTGCTGCAAAGGCTGGTGTGGCTGGCATGACCCGGGCGATGGCCAGGGAGCTCGGTAGCCGCAACATCACGGTCAATTGTGTGGCGCCGGGTTTTATTGAAACGGACATGACAAGGGCGCTGTCGACAGAGCAAACGGCAGGGCTTCTGGGCCAGATTCCTCTTGGTAGACTGGGGGCACCAGCCGATATTGCTTACGCAGTTGCATTTTTGGCCTCTGATCAAGCAGAGTACATTACGGGTACGACCTTGCACGTTAACGGGGGTATGTACATGTCTTAAGCCCCTTTTGGGCCTGGCTTGGCTATAATTCACAAGATTTTTTTCCCACTGGAGATTTGAATGGAAAGCATCGAACAGCGCGTCAAGAAAATCGTCGCTGAACAACTTGGCGTTAACGAAGCCGAGATCAAGAACGAATCCTCATTTCTTGACGACTTGGGCGCAGACTCGCTCGACATGGTTGAGCTGGTCATGGCGCTTGAGGACGAGTTCGAGACGGAGATTCCCGACGAGGAAGCCGAGAAGATCACCACGGTCAAGCAGGCCATCGATTACATCGAATCGAATTCGAAGTAATCGCGTCGAACTTGGTTCGGCAGTGTCTGTAGGTCGCATGCGAGTGCGCATGCGGCCTCGGCGGTCGGGAAACTAGTGTGCCGGTGACCAGGTCAATGCCAAGTCGCTCACGCTAGTGGACTCGACCGCTTTTGTTGTTAATCATCAGGAGCAACTCTTGAAAAGACGAGTAGTGATCACTGGCCTGGGTATCGTTAGCCCTGTGGGCAATGACATTGCCACAGCCTGGGACAACATTGTCAATGGGCGTGGTGGGATTGGCCGCATTAGCCGGTTTGACCCCTCGGAGATGAATTCTCACATTGCGGGTGAAGTCAAAGACTTTGACGTAACCGCCTACATGCCAGCCAAAGAAGCCCGTCAGATGGATACGTTCATCCACTACGGTATTGCGGCGGGTGTTCAGGCCTGGAAAGACTCTGGCCTGGAAATCAATGACGTCAGCGCTGAACGGTTTGGGGTGATTGTTGGGTCGGGCATTGGTGGCCTGCAACGTATCGAGGAAACCCAAAAAGACTATCTCGAACGTGGTGCCCGCCGAATCTCGCCTTTTTTTGTGCCTGCCTCATTGATTAATCTGGTCTCTGGTCAACTGTCGATCATGCTCGGGCTCAAGGGTCCCTCCTATGCGGTGGTCTCGGCTTGCACCACCGGCTTGCACTCGATTGGTGACGCGGGGCGTTTGATTGAGTACGGTGATGCGGATGTGATGCTAGCTGGTGGTACCGAATCGACGGTGACCCCCCTGGGCATTGGTGGGTTTGCCGCCATGCGGGCTCTGTCCACGCGCAACGATGACCCTGGGACCGCGTCACGGCCTTGGGATGTCGACCGTGATGGTTTTGTGCTCGGCGAGGGTGCCGGTGTCATGGTGCTTGAAGAATACGAGCACGCGAAAAAGCGTGGTGCCAAGATCTATGGTGAGTTGGCTGGATATGGCATGAGTTCAGATGCCCACCATATTACTGCCCCTGATCAGGATGGCCCTCGACGCGGGATATTGGCAGCACTTAGAAACGGTGGCATTAACCCGGATCAAGTCAGTTATGTCAATGCCCATGGAACATCGACGCCGTTGGGTGACAAGAATGAAACGCTTGCCTTAAAGCTTGCGTTTGGTGATCACGCCAAAAAGCTCGTGGTCAATTCGACCAAGTCAATGACCGGTCACTTGCTCGGTGCGGCTGGTGGCATTGAGGCCGTATTTACGACGCTCGCGGTGCATCACCAAGTGTCCCCACCCACCATCAATATCTTCAATCAAGATCCCGAATGCGATCTGGATTATTGCGCCAATCAGGCTCGTCCCATGCAGATCGATGTGGCATTGTCGAATTCGTTTGGGTTCGGTGGCACCAATGGTTCAATGGCCGTACGCCGGGTTTAATGCAAAGCGAAATCAACTTCGATAACGCTGCGCAATGGCGCTCAGGTGCTACCCCCAAAACCGTTTGTTTTTTGCAAGCGGTTTTGATATCTGCTGCATTTGCTGTACTGATCCAATCAATCGCGAATGTGTTTTGGGCGTTTCCCGCTGAGGTATTGCATCTGACGGCTTTTGCTTTAGCCTTGCCAGTTACTTGGTTATTGCGAGTCCGAATGGACTCATGGCGGATAAGCGAGGGGGCAGTCTCGAGTGTTTGTTTTAGCCGCCAGTCAGTGCTAGCTAGCTTCGAAAATCGACATGAGCCAGTTTGTATGCGCATCACGGCGATTGGGCGCTATTGGGGCGCATTGAGCTTGAAGTTACAGCCAGAGCAGTCAGCACAGATGGGTGTCAGGTTCGATCGGTCTGTGCCGGTTACGTTCACGCTGTGGGAATCGACGTTGGGGAAAGAGAAGTTTAGGAAAGCCTGTGCGTTGGTGTATTGGCATGCCAGAGGTTCGCATGACTGAGCGTGAGGTAGATGCCAAGCTGGTTGCTCAGGTGCAGCAAGGCGACAAAAAAGCATTTGACCTGCTGGTGCTGAAGTATCAGCGCAAGATCCAGCGCTTGCTATCACGCATGCTGCGTGACCAATCAGACATTGATGATGTAATGCAAGAAGCCTTTATCAAGGCCTATCGGGCATTGCCCCAGTTTCGTGGGGAAAGTGCTTTTTATACATGGCTTTATCGCATTGCCATTAACACTGCGCGCAATTGGATGGCCGCGCAAGGCCGTCGTCCCAGCACCCCAAGCTTAAATCAGAGCGAGGATGGTGAAACTTTTGACGAAATTGATAACCTAACAGACAACAACACGCCGGAGTCGGTGCTGGCTAGCCATGAAATTGCCAGTACCGTTAACGCTGCGATTGAGCAGTTGCCGGTAGAGTTGCGCACGGCCATCGTCTTGCGAGAGATCGATGGTTTGAGTTATGAGGAAATTGCCCAAACGATGGATTGTCCTATTGGAACGGTTCGATCGAGGATTTTTAGAGCGCGTGAGGCGATTGCGGCCAAATTGCGCCCAATATTGGATACCCACGGTGACAGACGCTGGTGAGGATTTGAGACATGATATCTACTGAGCAAGACAATACGCGGCCCGATGCTTCGCCAGTGGCGCCGATGCAGTCGGAAGCGACATTGTCTGCCTTTTTGGACGGTGAGAGCGATCTAACGGATGTTGATCTGTGTTCGATTCAGATTCGACAAAGCTGGACCACCTACCACCTCATTGGTGATGCCATGCGAGAACCAAGCGCCTTGGCGCCAGTGAGTGCGGCGTTTTCAGTGCGCATGTCAGCCGCCCTAGCTCGAGAGTCGGTGCATGGCAAGACTGTGCAAGCGACAGTAGCAGCACGCCCGCCAGTTGCCCGCTGGCGCAAGGCGCTGCAGGCATGGCCAGGTTTGGCCGTTGCCACCGCAGTGGCCTCGGTCGTTTGGGTCGCTCAGCCTTTGTTTGGTCTTGAGCAAGGTGCTCAGCAAACCATGGCGGTGGTTGACACAGCACCTGCCAGTCGCGGTGCTGCTGCGCTCGATGACGCACGGCCTGAGGCTGATTATGTTTCAGCACATCGGCAACTGGCCGGGCCAATTGCAGTGCGTCAAGTCGCCTTTACCTCCGGGGCTGACTGATGTCGGGTTTGGTGAAACCCATCGCTCAATTCGCGTTGGCAACACTTTTGTTGCTGATGGTGGTGACGGTGGCCTTGGCACAGGCGCCACAAGCGCCACAAGCGCCAAGTCAAACGCTGAGCGGGCCCGAGTTATTGCAAAAAGTCCAGAACGCGGCCAAAACTCAGAACTATCAAGGCATTTTTGCGCATCAACGCAATGGTCAGATGCGCTCGTTTCGTGTGACACACCGTTTTGAGGACGGTCAAGAGTTTGAGCGGCTAGAGGTGCTCAGCGACAGTCCACGCGAGTACCTACGGCACAACGATCGCGTACAGTGCCTGATACCCGATCGCAAGTTGATTGTCTCGGAGCTGCAGCAGCAAGAACGTTTTCCTGCGCTGCTGATGGCGTCGGTCCAGGAGTTGGGTAAACATTATGAAATTTCCACGGACGCGCGCAAAGCGCGTGTGGCCGGGCGTCACTGTCAGCGCATTAGCATTGTGCCCAAGGATAACCATCGGTCTCGCTACGAGTTGTGCGTTGATGAACGTACGGGCTTGTTGCTTGAGGCGCAGATGCAAGACGAACAGGGCTCTGTGCTTGAACATATTGCCTTTACACAGCTGCAAATTGGCCAACCCATCACCGATCAAGAGTTGCAGCCCGCTTGGGCAACAGATGACTGGCGTTTGGTTGAGCGCCAACACAACAACATCGATTTGAAGTCTCTCGGGTGGTTTTATCGCGAGCCACCGGGATACCGACCTGTGGTTGAAATTGAGCGTCAGTTCCAAGATGGCAGGCAAGTTAGTCAGCTCATTTTGACAGATGGTTTGGCAACCATTTCAATTTTTATTGAACCTTATCAAGAAAACTTGTCTCAACATCAGATGATCGGCGCTAGTCGGTCCGGTGCAGTCAATCTTTACGGCAAGCGTCACGACTCCTTCTGGGTGATGGTTGCCGGGGAAGTCCCTGCTGCTACGGTCCGTCAACTTGCTGACTCGATCGTTCAGACGGGTGTGTTGCACACTCGTTAAAGACAAACAAAATGCAAGCGATGTTAAACACGGAGTCAAATATGCGCAGTCGTGTCACAACGGTCAGTTCTCACCGAAACATGCAATCGGGTTCTCGGAAAACGCTTTGGCAAATGATGTTGTTTGCTTTGATGGCATTGTTAGCGTTTCAGCTATCTGCCCCAGTCAAGGCAAACACCGTTGGCTTGCCGGATTTTACGGCCATCGTTGAGAAAGCGGAGCCGGCGGTCGTCAACATTCGTACCACAGCGACGGTCAACGAGGCTGGTGGCGCTCATGGTGGACGTGACCCCTATGAAATGTTCCGTTGGTTTTTTGGGCCGGATTTCCAGCCCCCAGGTGGTGGTGGAGGTGGTGGTGGTGAAGCGCCTCAACAGCGTCGAGGCAATCCTGAACCGCAAGAACGAACTGTGCCGCGCGGCGTGGGGTCCGGGTTCTTTATCAGTGCCGATGGCTACATCTTGACTAACCACCACGTCATTGATGATGCCTCTGAGATTTTTGTGACGCTGACAAACGGCACAGAGTACAAGGCGAAAGTCGTTGGTAGTGACGAGCGTACCGATGTGGCATTGTTAAAGATTGATGCAACGGACATGGCGACTTTGCCCATTGGCAGTGCGGTCGATCTGAAGAAAGGTCAGTGGGTGTTGGCGATTGGTTCGCCTTTTGGCCTGGAGTCAACGGTCACGGCTGGCATCGTGAGTGCCATTGGCCGGGAAACTGGCGACTATCTGCCGTTTATTCAAACGGATGTGGCTGTTAACCCCGGCAACTCTGGCGGGCCACTACTTGATCTTGATGGCGAGGTGGTTGGCATCAATGCGCAGATCGTGTCACGCAGCGGTGGTTTCATGGGCATTTCCTTGGCGATTCCGATTGATGAAGCCATGGAAGTGGCTCAGCAGTTGCGCGAGAACGGCAAGGTTACCCGCGGACGGATCGGAGTTCAGATTGGTGAAGTCAGCAAGGATGTTGCGCAGGCCAGCGGCCTTCAGAGCGCTGCTGGCGCGATGGTCAGCCGGGTTGTTCCCGATGGCCCGGCCGAGCAGGCCGGTGTGGAGCCAGGTGACATCGTTCTCGATTTTGACGGTAAAAAGATTGAGAAATGGTCCGATTTGCCCCGAGTGGTCGGGTCAACTGCGCCAGGAACGAAGGCGAAGATGAATGTTTGGCGCAAGGGCAAGCCAGTAAGCCTGACCATCACGGTGGACGAGGTGCCGTTGGCTGAGCCCGTGGCAGCGGCCAGTGAGCCAGTTGAGCCCAAGGCGGCTGGTGAATCAGCGCTGGGTATCACGGTTGTGGGTCTGACTGATGCGGAGAAAAAGGAGTTCCGGATTAATCACGGTGTCAAGGTGATGGCCGTTGAGGGTGCCGGTGAATCTGCTGGATTGACCGTGGGTGATGTCATTTTGACGGTTGGCAACACCGATGTTGGCTCTGCCAAGCAGTTTGTTGAGCTTGCCAGCAAGGCCGAGCAAGGTAAGCCACTTGGCATGATGGTGCAGCGCAGCGGTCAGGCTCAATGGGTTTTGGTGCGCCCGACCAAGAAGTAACCCGCATCAGGCTAAAATAGGCGTCTAATGACGCGACAAGACGAAGGGGGCGATCTGCGCCCCCTTCGTCTTGCTGGCCAGTAGTTAAAGTAGCTTGCTCGGATAGAGCCAATTCAACAGTTTGCAGGTCTCATGCAGCATATTCGTAATTTCTCGATCATTGCCCATATCGATCACGGTAAGTCAACGCTGGCTGACCGGCTGATTCAACGTTGCGGTGGTTTAGCTGACCGCGAGATGTCGGCCCAAGTGCTTGATTCCATGGACATCGAGAAGGAGCGCGGTATCACCATCAAAGCGCAAACGGCTTCTTTGCTCTATCGTGCAGCCGATGGCCAGGACTACCAACTAAACCTGATCGATACCCCTGGGCACGTGGATTTCTCCTACGAGGTAAGCCGATCCTTATCAGCATGTGAGGGTGCGTTGCTGGTGGTCGACGCATCGCAAGGGGTAGAAGCGCAAACCGTTGCCAACTGCTATACGGCCATTGAACTTGGCGTTGAGGTCGTGCCAGTTTTAAACAAGATGGACCTGCCGCAGGCTGATCCTGATGGCGCTCGTGCTGAAATCGAAGACGTCATCGGGCTCGATGCCAGCGATGCGGTGGCCGCGAGTGCTAAAACTGGTTTGGGTATTGATGAAATTCTTGAGGCTATCGTGGCCAAAGTGCCCGCACCCAAGGGGGATCCTAGCTTACCCCTGCAAGCGCTCATCATCGACTCGTGGTTTGACAATTATGTGGGTGTGGTGATGCTAGTGCGCGTGGTCAATGGCACCTTAAAGCCCAAGGATAAATTGCGTTTCATGGCCACGGGTGCCACACACCCCTGCGAGCAGGTCGGGGTGTTTACACCCAAGTCAGTGCCGCGCGCTGAGCTCTCGGCTGGGCAGGTGGGGTTTTTGATTGCTGGAATCAAAGAGCTCAAAGACGCCAAGGTTGGCGACACGATTACTTTGGTCAATCAACCGGCAGAAGTGCCTTTGCCCGGTTTCAAAGAGGTTAAGCCACAAGTGTTTGCCGGGCTTTACCCGGTTGAGAGCAGTGAGTATGACCAACTGCGCGATTCGCTCGAGAAGCTTAAACTGAATGACTCGGCCCTGATGTTTGAGCCTGAGGTCTCACAGGCGCTCGGGTTCGGGTTTCGCTGCGGGTTTCTCGGCTTGTTGCACATGGAGATCGTGCAGGAGCGCCTTGAGCGCGAGTTTGACATGGACATCATTACCACCGCGCCATCGGTGGTGTACAAAGTCGAGCTCAATGATAGTGAGGTTATCGATATCGAGAGCCCATCGCGCATGCCTGAAATTGCCAAGATTCGCGAGATCAGGGAGCCGGTCGTTTCAGTGACCTTGTTCATGCCCCAAGACTATGTGGGTCCGGTGATGACGCTTTGCAACAATAAGCGTGGTGCGCAGCTCGACATGAGCTATCACGGTCGGCAAGTTCACTTGCAGTATGAGATCCCGCTAGCGGAGATCGTGCTGGATTTCTTTGACAAACTCAAATCAGTGTCACGCGGTTACGCCTCGATGGACTACGAGTTTAAAGAGTTTCGGGCCGCCGACGTGGTTAAGGTCGATGTCTTGATCAACGGCGATCGGGTCGACGCACTCTCAACCATTTGTCATCGTTCCAATGCCCGTTATCGAGGGCGTGAGATGGTTGGCAAAATGCGTGAATTGATCCCGCGTCAGATGTACGACGTGGCGATACAGGCTGCGATTGGTGCAGAGGTGATCGCCCGGGAAAACGTCAAGGCTTTGCGCAAGAACGTTCTGGCCAAATGTTACGGTGGTGACATTAGTCGCAAGAAAAAGCTGTTGGAAAAACAAAAGGCAGGCAAGCGGCGCATGAAGCAGGTTGGCAGCGTGGAGATACCACAAGAGGCGTTTCTGGCAATACTTCAGGTCGAAGACAAGTGATGGTATTCAAACAGGGTTGCCACAGGTAAGGGGCGTGAGCGCATGAGCTGGAATTTCTCGTTGATTTTGTTTGTGGCATTGGTAGTGACCGGCCTTGTCTGGGCGCTGGATCGTTGGGTTTTAGGGCCCAAGCGCGGTAAAGATGCCAAGCGTCCTTGGTGGGTTGAGTACGGCGCGAGCTTCTTTCCGGTTATTTTGTTTGTGTTCGTGTTGCGCTCATTTATTGTCGAGCCGTTTCGCATTCCATCGGGTTCGATGCTGCCGACGTTGAAGGCGGGCGATCTTATCTTGGTCAACAAGTTCACTTACGGTATCCGATTACCAATCGTTGATACCAAGGTGGTGCCGATTGGCGAGCCGGCGCGTGGCGACGTGATGGTATTTCGCTACCCGGTTGATCCTTCGGTTGACTACATCAAGCGGGTCATTGGGTTGCCCGGGGATGAGGTCGCTTACCTGAATAAGCGTCTGTATATCAATGGCCAGGAAGTGCCAGTGCAGCGAGACGGGGATTATTTTGAGCCTGACCGGATGACTTATGCCGCCCAGTACATTGAAGAATTGGGCGAAGTTAGCAATAAAATACTTGTAGATAGGAGTATTAGGCAAGATTTAAGGCCTGTTTGGCGATTTCCGAACCGCGAAAACTGTGATTTCCGCACAGATGGCATTGTGTGTCGCGTGCCTGAGGGTGTTTACTTTATGATGGGAGACAACCGGGACAACAGTCTGGACAGTCGGTTTTGGGGGTTTGTGCCCGAGTCCCATATTGTTGGCAAGGCCTTTTTTATTTGGATGAATTTTTCTGAACCGAGCCGTATCGGTCGATTCCATTGAGAATCATCGACACATGCCCGTTTCGGATGTGTTGGTGACTAACCATGTCTGTTGCACCCCTGGAAGCCGTTTTAGGCTACACCTTTGAGAACAAGTCGCTGTTGGAGCTTGCGTTAACGCATCGCAGCCACAGCGCGCGCAACAACGAACGACTAGAGTTCCTAGGCGATTCGGTGCTTGGTACGTCAGTCTCTTCCTTGTTGTTTCACCGTTTCTCAAAGCTCGATGAAGGAGACCTGTCGCGCGTGCGTGCCAATTTGGTCAAGCAAGCAGCACTGGCTGACATCGCGCAGCGTCTTGGCTTGTCCGAGCATCTGCGACTCGGCGAGGGTGAGCTTAAAAGTGGCGGATTTCGTAGGCCTTCGATTCTGGCGGACACCCTGGAGGCTATTTTGGGCGCGGTTTACTTAGACGGTGGCTTCCAAAAAGCGCAGTCAGTTATTCACGAGTTATACGAGCCCATCGTCAAGTCCATTGATCCGCAGACGATCGGCAAGGACGCTAAAACCTTGTTGCAGGAATTTTTGCAGGCCCACAAGTTAGCCTTGCCTACTTACACTGTGGTTGCTACCCATGGTGCAGCCCATAACCAGCAGTTTGAGGTGGCCTGCGAGATTGAAGAACTCGATATTCATGTGCAGGCTGCGGGTGCGAGCCGGCGGGCTGCTGAGCAGACGGCTGCGCGTGAGGCGCTGGAAAAAGCCATGGCTGCCAAACCAGCCGGTGGCGCACGCAAGTCCGTCAAGCGAGCTCGCAAAGCCGCTCAACTGAGCTTGCCCGTGGCGGTTGCACAGGACGCTCCATGACTGAGACTAGCTTGCCTTACCGCTGTGGCTATGTTGCCTTGGTCGGACGCCCTAACGTGGGTAAGTCCACCCTGACAAATGCTTTGATTGGTGCCAAGGTTTCGATTACCTCGCGCAAGGCTCAGACCACGCGTCATCGAATTATGGGTGTGCTGACTCGTGAGGATGCACAATTTGTGTTTGTGGATACGCCTGGATTTCAGACTCGCCATGGTGGCGCCATGAATAAGATGATGAACCGGGTGGTGAGTCAGACGCTGGCTGATGTGGACGTGGTGCTTTTTCTGGTGCAGGCCAACCAATGGACGGCAGCTGACGAGGCGTTGCTTGAGATGTTGCCCAAGGATGGGCAGGTCATTCTCGTGTTATCCAAGACCGACATGGTCAAAGACAAGGCTAGTTTGTTTCCTTTCACAGCCACGGTGGCAGCCAAGTTCCCTTTTGTGGCGGTTGTGCCAGTCAGTGCGGTGAAGGATCGTCAGCTCGGTGATCTCTTGACCGAAATCGCCCGTCATCTCCCAGAAAACGAGCCGTACTTCGATGAGCAGACGCTCACCGATCGGCCAATGCGATTTTTAGTGGCGGAGCTCATCCGGGAGAAAATTTTCCGGCTTGTGGGTGATGAGTTGCCTTACGGTTGCACGGTGGTGATTGAACAGTGGGAGGAGAGTGACGCCAAGGCGTCCATTCATGCATGCGTGATTGTTCAGCGCGAATCGCACCGACCGATTTTGCTTGGCGCCAAGGGTGCTCACATGAAGCGCATCGCAACCGAAGCCCGGCAAGACATTGCCAAGCTGCTAGATAAGCCAGTTCATCTCGAGGTTTATATCAAGGTCAAGAAAGGCTGGGCTGACCGCCAAAGCAGTTTGCGCGAATTTGGCTATGAGTAAACGAAGTCAGCGAATTACGGATGCGCCAGCGTATGTATTGCAAACCACGGCGTGGCGTGAGACGTCTCTCGTGGTTAAAGTGTTTGCCCGCGACCACGGTATCGTGACATTGGTTGCCAAGGGTGCCAAGCGCCCTTACTCGGGCTTGCGAGCCGTGCTCATGCCATTTCAGCCGCTGATCTTGTCATGGACTGGTAGCGCGGAAGTTAAGACGCTGACACATGCCGAAGTGGTTCGTATTCGCCCTTTGCCAGGCGCCGTTCTGATGTCATGCTGGTACATGAATGAGCTGGTGCTTAGGCTACTTGCCAGCGAAGATCCGCATCCTGGTCTTTACCAGGCTTATGCCGAGGCAGTCCAAGCCTTGTATGAGGGCCAATTGGCTGCACTCGCTTTGCGTCAGTTTGAGTGGCGCATGTTGCAAGAAACGGGCTATGGCCTTGACGGCCCTGAGCCTGACTTCGGCGACCGAAGTCAATCGGGTGGTTTGCGAGAGCAGCTGCAGCAACGATTGCTCGAGCACGTACCGGGTGGTCGTCTGAACAGTCGTGAGGTGATGTTAAGCCTCAGGCGCCTGGCAGACGCCTGAGGCTTAGTTCGGATTAATCCACGAGCACAGCGCGGCCAATGACTTTGCCATCGTGCAAGGCACTCAATACCTCTGATGCAGCCGACAGGGGATGTTGTGTGACAGGAATCGGTTTGACTTTGCCTGTTTTGACTAACTCAAGTAGTGCTTTGAGCTCACCCAAAGAGCCAGTGTAGCTGCCCTGAATCCGAATGGCGCGCATCGGAATAAACGCCAGCGACCAAGTGGCAGCCCCGCCAAACAGGCCAACAATGACCAGTGTGCCACCTTTGGTGAGGGCATTGAATCCAAGCTGTGTTGAGGTCGGTGAGCCGACCAAGTCGATCACGGCATTCAGTTGGTTCCCACCATTGGCTGCCAGAATTTGCTCGGCAGCGTTTACGTCATTGCCATTGATAACGGCTAGTGCGCCCGCCTCCTTGGCTGCTTTGAGTTTGTCTGCGTCGATGTCCACGACGATGGCCCCGTGACCACCCATGGCACGTAAGATTTCAATGGCCATGAGCCCGAGACCACCAGCACCAATAATGACCACTGGGTGTCGCGTGTAAATCTCAGCGTCGATTTTATTGATGGCACTGTAAGTGGTCAGACCCGAGCAAGCGTGCGGTGCCAGTGTGGCGGGGTCTAAGTCACCGATATCGAGTAGGTATCGGGGGTGCGGAACCAGAACATGGTCAGCGTAACCACCGTGGGTGTAGATGCCAAGCGATCTGGGCGCAGCGCAATAATTCTCTTGGCCAGATAAGCAGACTTCACATTTGCCGCAGCCAATCCAGGGAAAGATCAGGTAATTTTTACCGGGCTCCACCCCTGAGGCATCTGGCCCCATCGTCACTGGTGTGCCCACGGTTTCATGACCCATGGTGAGCGGCAGCTTGATCCCACGCTCCTGCAACGATAAACGTCTCCCGTGGCCCAGGTCATAGCCGCCTTCCCAGATGTGCAAGTCACTGTGGCATACGCCGGCTGCTCGGGTCTTTAGCAACACCTCGGTGCCTTGGGGTTCAGGGGCCTGTCGCTCGATGAGTTCGAGTGGCCGGCTGAACTGTGTGATGCAATAACATTTCATGTTTGTCTCCCGGGGTTTGTCCTGGTCATGGTTCGCTCGGACTAGATGCGCAGTGCGATCAGTGAAGGTCCGGGCGTGGCAGTTGCTTTCTGGAGTGCCTGCTCAAAGCCTGACAGTGTGTCAGTGGCCAAGCCCGGCACGCCGTGCGCTTTGGCCATCGAGACCCAGTCAAGTTCAGGCGCATCAAGATCAAGCATGCGGCTGGCATTGACGCCTGGCTCAGGTCCACCCATGTTGTTGAGCTCGCCACGCAAGATTCGGTAGGATCGGTTGTCAAATATCACGACCGTGACATCGAGTTCCTCTCGCGCCATGGTCCAAAGTGCCTGAATGGTGTACATGGCACTGCCATCACCGACCAGCGCGATGACACGGCGACCGGGTGCAGCCACTGCCGCACCAACGGCGGCTGGCAATCCAAACCCGATGGCACCGCCCGTGATATCAATGCAATCGTGTGGCGCAAAGTAGGGCACGCTGTCGACGAGCAGTCGACCAGAGGTGACCGCCTCATCGACCAAAATCGCATCTTCTGGCAGGGCACGTGCCAAGACTGACCCAATGGTGGCGGGCGTTGGAAAGCCATCTTCATAGGAAGGAATGGACAGGTTGCTTGATAGAAAGGCCGGTGTGGTTTGATTGGCGCTCACCGCATCACACAGTGCTTGCAAGCTGCCCATCAAGTCGTGGCCTGGCGTGGCCAGCGTGTGTACGGTGCAGTTCTCGGAAATCGTCAGGCGCGGCTTGCCTGGATAAGCAAAAAACGCCACGGGCACGGTGCTGCCAATCAAGACCAGGTGATCGGCGTCTTTGAGTGCGTTCACGGCAGCGTCCACGGCAAATGGAATCGGACGCACGTTGACCCGACCGCGTCCACGTTGCAAGCGCGGGCTACGAGGCTCTGACATGAGCTGACAGCCCGTCTTGGCTGCGATCTGACCAGCTAGCCAGGTGTGGGTCTGCATCAAGGCAGTGCCACCGAGCAACAAAAGAACTCGTTTGGCCGTTTCTGGTTTACTCAAGAGGGCAGCCACTTGCTCGACAGTTTGTTCAAGCACGGGTGCCGGTTCTCGGGCCGCCTCAAAACTGTACTGACCAGCATCGGCCGATTCCCAGGCGCAATTGGCCGGCAGAATCAACGATGCAATTCGACCTGGTGCACTTTTTGCCTGACTAATGGCCTCAGCCGTGTCCATCGCAGCCTGGGTCGACGACGTGATGGTTCGTACCCAGTTCGACATGGGTCTAGCCACGCCTTCGACGTCTGAGTTCAAAGGTGCATCGTTGAGGATATGGTCCAGCGCGTGTTGACCAATGACGTTGATGATGCCTGAACGCGCTTTACGGGCGTTGTGCAGGTTAGCCAGACCGTTGCCTAGGCCTGGCCCCAAGTGCAGCAGCGTCGCGGCTGGCTTGCCGGCCATTCGGTAGTAGCCGTCGGCAGCACCCGTGACCACCCCTTCAAATAGTCCCAGCACACAGCGCATCTCGGTGGCCTGGTCCAGGGCTGCTACAAAGTGCATTTCCGACGTGCCCGGGTTAGCGAAACATACGTCAACGCTGCCAGCCAGCAACGTTTTCACCATGGCTTGTGAACCGTTCATCGTGTCTCTCCTTGTTGCTGCTGCCGCATGGTTTCGCGGGCAATGACCACTTGTTGAACCTCGGTGGCGCCTTCGTAAATTCGCAATGCGCGTATTTCCCGGTATAGCATCTCCGCGGGGTGGCCTTGCCTGACGCCGAGGCCACCATGGATCTGCACGTTACGGTCGATCACGCGTTGGGCAGCCTCTGTGGCAAAAAGCTTTGCCATGGCGGCAGTCTTGGTGGTGCGCTGTTTGAGCACATCGCGTTGCCAGGCAGCGCGGTAAATGAGCATGGCGGCAGCATCGATATCAGTGGCCATCTGACCAATGGCTGCCTGTGTGATTTGCAAGTCAGACAAAGTGGCGCCAAACATCTTGCGCTGCTGCGCATATTCAATACCCATGCAGGCTGCAGCCTGCGCAAATCCGAGAGCGGCCGCACCCACAGACGCTCGAAACACATCAAGCGTCTGCATCGCCACTTTAAACCCGCGGCCCGGTTCACTCAAGCGCTGGCTTTCTGGAATCATGCAATCGCGAAACTCCAGTGAGCCGATCGGGTGGGGCGCGCAAACATCAAACCGTTCAGATATGGTGAGCCCTGGCGTATTGGCGTCAACCACAAACGCCGTGACGCCATCGACATCATCGTTTTCTGTGAGGGCAAACACGGTGTAGAAGTCAGCGATGCCAGCATTTGAAATCCAGGTTTTGACGCCATTGAGGCGATATGTCTTGCCCTGGCGGGTGGCGCGCATGCGCATGGCTGCCACGTCTGAGCCAGCCTCCGGTTCAGATAAGGCGAAGGCAGCGATCGCATGCCCTTGTGCCACAGCAGGTAGGTACTTGGTTTGTTGCTCGGCTGTACCAAATAAGGAGATTGGTCCACTGCCCAAGCCTTGCATGGCAAATACAAAGTCAGCCAGGCCATCGTAATAACCCAACGTTTGCCGAGCCAGACATAGGCTGCGCGAGTCTAATTCAGGCAAGGCGCCACCCCCAATTTGCGGCACGCACCATCGTAGCCAGCCAGCCTCACCAAGTTGCCTGACCAGCGATTTGCAGTGCGCATCAACATCTCCGGTATGAACGCGGTTCAGCAGATGCGTCCTCGCCCAATCATTTAGCCCGCGCGATAGCTGCGCATGTTCCTGCCCAAAAAAAGGCAAATCCGTGATTCGGTGGGGCAAGGTATCAAACATGCTGGTCCGCGATTAGTTGCTGCGCCATCTCGCGCAGCTTATGTTTTTGAATTTTCACCGAGTTTGCACTCTCAACCGTTGGGAAGCGGTCGAGCACTTCAAAATGCACCGGGACTTTAAAGCCCGCGAGTTGTCGCTTGCACTGGGCCTGCCAGTCGCTGACCGAAGCTGGTGCCGAATCCCTTAACAAAACAAAGGCAACGGCAACTGATTTGCCGGCCCGGTCTGCCGCAACCACTTGACACGCAGCCACGCCAGCCAAAGACTCAACCACCGTTTCGATCTCAGCAGGATTTACTAAGAAGCCACCCAAGCGCAAGGAGTCACCCATGCGGGCTTGAAACACAAATTGCCGGTCGCTGACACACCAACCCAGGTCGCCTGTGCGGAAGTACCCATCTTCGGTAAACGCCTTGCGGGTCGCGTCGGCTTGGTCGAGGTAGCCCGACATGTGTGAGGGTGTCAGGATTTCAATCTCGCCTGATTCGCCATGGGCAAGGAGATGACCTGTTTCAGGATCGCGCGCACGCACGCGGGCCGTTTCATGCACCAGGCAGCCACCCGGCTCAAAGCGCACGCTCGTGTCACCTTGACTTTGCTCGGTTGGCTGTGCCGCGGTTAGTGCGATTAGCTCGCTTGATCCATATAAGCCGGTGAGTGCCAGCTTGTTATGTTTTGCCAGCTCGAAAAGCTCGTGTTGGGCAGGTGCAAACGAAGCAAAACCAAATAGCTTGCAGCTTGCGAAGTCTGCCTCATCAGTCGAGGCTTGCATCATCTGCAAAATTAGGGCGTTGTTGGCGTACGTATGTGTTACCTGATACTCGCGCACCAAGCCCAGAAGACTGTTGGCGGTCGATACGGGCTCGCACACGACACGATGGCCTGTGAATAGGCCGCCAATGAGCGTTGCAAATCCAAACGCCCCACAAAACGGCGCGCTCGCCAGCACGCAAGTGCTGGCATCGTAGCTAAACGCTTTAGCGATTGCATCGGCGTGTCGAAGAATGACGCTCTGCGTGTGCAGAACAAATTTGGGTAGCGAGGTGGTGCCAGAGGTGGTGAAAGTCAGCGTACCGTGGTCGCCGTGGGGCGCGACTTCCTGCCAGTTTTCTTGAGTCGCTGCCCGCAACTCGGGCAAGGTCACGATGCCTTTTAGTTTGGCGCGCGCAGTCGGGGAAATATCCCCGAGGATGTCTTCAAACGCGATCCCTTTAAAGTCAGGCCAGTAAATCAAAAAACTGGCTTGCCCTCGATCAATCAAGTCTTCAAGCTCGCGGCGACGAAACCGGGTGTTTGTCGAGAGTGTGATGGCACCGATGTGACTGAGCGCTAAAAAGCTGCTTACCCATTCAATGGTGTTGGGCAACCACAGAGCGACTCGATCGCCAGCGCCGATGCCTAGCTTGGAAAAATAGCCTGCTATGTTTAGTGACTGACGATAGAGCCCGGAAAACGTCATCGACCGTTCGGGCTCGATCAGCGCAATCGTTTGACCGTGCGTTTGGGACAAGGATGCCATGCGTTCGCTAAGTGTGCTGTGCATGTCGGGATCTCACACCGTGGCAATGGGCGTGACTGGCGAGCCGACTGCGCCTGGCAGGCGCAAGGGCGGTGCAGTCAACAAAAAGTGATGACGTTGGTTCTCGTGCAGCCAGCTGGCAAGCTCGCGCAAGTACCAAAGCTCGGCCAGCGGCACGCCCAGCTTGAATAGACAGTGATGATGCAATGGCAAAATCGAGCGTCCAGGGCCACTGGTGTTTGCCGGGTAAGCCTCCACGGCATAGTTGTCAGCGCAAATGGCGGCAATGCCAGATTCGGAGATCCAGTTCAGTAATGCCTGGTCGCTGCCATCTAGAACTGCGCCGGTGTTCTCAAGTTTGTCATGATCCGGTCGACCAGCCATCTGCACGATGGCTTCGGCAAATCCAGTGCGCAGCACCAGCATGTCTGCGCGATCCACCACGATGCCGTCCTCGTGCAGTATGTTTAGAAACGTTTGTGCGCTGACCACCGTGCGCCCTGCGCCCAGATGGCGCTCGAGATCGACCAGCACGCCTCGGCCTTGCATGCCTTTTTGTGCATAACGGTCAATGCTTAGCTTGCGCGCGAACGATGTGCCATCGCCGCAGCAGTCCGTGTGCTCAGCCGGTGGGTTTTCTCCGCCAAGCACGTCTTTGCCTGCCTCATAGCCGTTGTAGTAAACCTTGCGCAGGTTGCCGTCACCTTGGGTGTCGAACATGGCCCCGATATGACAGAGTCCATCCCATTGAGTGGAATACTGCATGCAGAGCGTGACCTGATCGTCAGACAGCACGTCAATGGCGTCTTTCTGGATGGCAGACATGGCAACGTTGACGAAAGCTTTGCCGTCCGTGCGAAACGTGGGTGACAACACGGGTGGGTGGCGTCGCGGATTCAAGACGTTGCCACCAGGCAAGTCTAATGGCAGAGACAAACAAAATACTTTGCCCGCCTTGACTTCTTGGATGGCCTGCAAGACCTTGCGCTCGTCTAGCAGGTTCAGCCGACCTATCTCGTCGTCTTCCCCAAAATCGCCCCAAGTGGATCCTGGTGGGCGCTGTTTGAATCGTGCCATGGTGTGTCGCTCCCCCGTGTGCGGCTGTCAGGCCGGTGGTTTTGCCGATGGTTTTTTATTTTCGATCGATCTTACAACACCGACTCGCCTGGTCAAACGATGGTGCTGGCGTGACTCGCTGCTGGTCAGCGTGCCACTCAGGCAAGTTCAACAGGTAAGATCAGTACATAAAAGATAATGGAGACACAACATGGAAAAATCTCTCGCGCTTGTAACCGGCGGCAGTCGCGGCATCGGTCGAGCCATTGTTCAGCGCTTACTGGCTGACGGTTTTGATGTGCTGAATTTTAGTCGCACGCCCCCCGCCAAGACGCTGCCTGGCGAAACATTTGAGTCCGTTGACTTGTTAAGCCCAGAGGCCTGCCGTCAGGCAATGGACCATTGGGTTAGCCAGCGCGAGATTGTGCACTTGGTCAATAACGCCGGCATGATCGAGGTGGCTGCGCTCGAAGACGTCACAGCCGAGCAGGTTCAGAAGATGGTGAATCTGAACCTGATGGCACCCCTACTTCTAACCCAGGCGCTGATCCCTGCCATGAAGGCAAAAGGCGACGGTAGGGTCATCAATATTGGTAGTCGTGCCGCCTTGGGTAAAGTAGGGCGCACGGTTTATAGCGCAACCAAAGCAGGCATTGTCGGCATGACGCGCACGTGGGCGCTGGAGTTGGCTAAGTATGGCGTGACTGTCAACGCCATTGCGCCGGGGGCCATCGCCACTGAGCTGTTTTTAGCGGCCAATCCACCAGCGTCTGAGCAAACCAAGCAATTAAAAGCGGCAGTACCGTTGGGTCGTGTTGGCGAGCCAGCCGAAATTGCGCACATCGTCAGCATGTTGATGCACCCGCTAGGTGGCTATACGACGGGTCAGGTCATTTACGTGTGCGGCGGCTTGTCGGTTGGTTTGGCCGGCAGTTGATGATTGGCTTCATCCCCCAAAACATAAGGCCCATCAAATCGATTTGATGGGCCTTATGTCGTGTATACACAGCCGTTAACTCGAAGCCAAGGTTTGAAGCTTGGCCGTTTACGGTTAGTCGCGGTCGCCGCCAAAGATGCCAAGCAGCATCAGCAGGTTGGAGAAGACGTTGTAGACGTCAAGGTAGATCGCCAGTGTGGCACTTACGTAGTTGGTCTCGCCGCCGTTGACCACACGCTGCAAGTCCACCAGCATGAAAGCCGAGAAGATGCCAATGGCAAGCACCGAAATGGTGAGCATCAGGGCAGGTATTTGCAGGAACATATTGCCAAGTGCTGCCACCAAAATAATGACCGCGCCAATAAAGAGAAAACGCTGCATGCCAGAGAGGTCACGCTTGATGGTGCTGGCCAGTGTTGCCATCGTGGCAAACACGGCAGCCGTGCCCCCGAACGCCAGCATCACAAGCTGCGCGCCGTTGCCCATGCCAAACACAAATCCAAGTAGGCGTGAGAGCATGATGCCCATAAAGAACGTGAACAGCAACAATAGGCCAACGCCCAGTGAACTGTTCTTATACTTCTCGACCGCAAACATCAGGCCAAATGCGCCACCTAGGAAAACGATGACACTGAGCATTGGGCTGGCGTTCATAACTTGGTTCAAGCCAGTGAACAAACCAAGTGCGGCACCGGCCACGGTGGGGATGAGCGAGATCGCCAACAGCCAATAGGTATTTCTGAGCACCTGGTTGCGAGCCGCTTGCTGGCCTGCTGTGCCAGCGTAACCGCGTGACAGGGAAGGACGGAAATCGTTCATGGATCACTCCAATGCAGGGGTTTAGGTCATAACCGGAGACGTGCGATCAAATTGCTACATGCCTCGTAGCGCCTCGTAGGTTTTCTTAAGACCCCTAGGGTAACCGATAGTTCCTTGAATTCAAACATGAATCCAGAAAATTTGTGAGGTTTTAGTGACAGCTTTCGGCGTTTCTAGCCGACACGACGCTCGCTGAGTTGGTGGGCGTGCAGATCTAGTCCCATCGACTGGTACTGGCGCCAACGCACGCGAGCCTGCTGGCGTTCTGTCTCGTCTTTGCTCACCACCTCAAGGACTCGTGCAAACAGGGTGGGCTCGGGCGGGCAATCATCGTCGAGGTTAACGAGCCAGTCGAGCTCGGTTACACGGGGGGCAAGCAATGGCCAGTTAGCCTGACTCACGAGGTAGATCGGCAGGTCCTCGGTACTGTCTTGGGCGAGCAGTTCATGTGGAACAAAAGTGGTGTCTTCAACCGTCCAGAGCGCCTGATCGATCAGTTTGAGGCGCTCTGGATCATCACAGTAGACAAAGAGTCGCGATCCGCGTGCGACGTGCCGCAAGGCGCTGCGAGCGGCTTGCGGCACGCGGGCATCAGCATCAAAGGCAAAGTCGACTCGGGTCTTCACGTTAAATCGTTCTCGGTTTTAGTCGCCTGTGATCGCTTATCAAGTCGTTGGGTTTGTTTGGCGAAGTAAAAACTCCACCAAAAGTGGCACTGGCCGGCCTGAGGCGCCTTTTTGTGCGCCGCTTAGCCAAGAGGTTCCTGCGATGTCTAGATGCGCCCAACGGTATGCCTTGGCAAACCGCGCCAGAAAACAAGCCGCGGTCACTGCGCCGGCTTTGGGTCCGGCATTACCAATGTTGGCCATGTCGGCGAAGTTCGACTTGAGGTAGTCCTGGTACTCGTCCTCGACTGGCATGCGCCATGCGGGATCGAGTGCGCGTTTACTGGCCGCGAGCAACTCGTTAGCCAATTCGTCGTCCGGTGAAAACAGCCCTGAGTTCACGCTGCCGAGCGCCACCACGCAGGCACCGGTCAGTGTGGCGATGTCGATCACAGCCGCTGGCTTAAAGCGCTCAGCGTAGGTCAGTGCATCGCACAAGATCAAGCGACCTTCGGCGTCGGTATTGAGCACCTCAATGGTTTGGCCCGACATGCTCTTGACGACATCACCCGGCTTGGTGGCTGTACCGCTTGGCATGTTCTCGCAGGTCGGGATTAGACCCACCAGTTCGCCAGGCCATTGAAGTCTTGCGATGGTCAGCATGGTGCCAAACACTGAGGCAGCGCCACACATGTCGAATTTCATTTCGTCCATGGTGGCAGCGGGCTTGATTGATATGCCACCGGTATCAAAGGTGATGCCTTTGCCAACTAAAACAATCGGACCCGATGTTTTAGTCTTTTTGGTGTCTTTACCTTTGTAATGCATCACGATAAAACGTGGCGTCTCGCTTGAGCCTTTGGCCACCGACAGAAAGGATCCCATGCCCAAGGCTTCGATCTGTTTCTTCTCCAGTACCGACACCGTGATTGACTTGAACTGGCGACCCAGGGCTTTGGCCTGATTGCCTAGGTAGGCAGGGGTACAGATGTTGCCTGGCAAGTTGCCAAGCGTGCGCGTCAGTGCCATGCCTTGGCCCAGGGCTGCGCCTTCGTCCAGACCAATTTGGATCTGCTTGGCATCGGCACGATTGGCCAGTAGCGCGTACTTCTTTAGCTTAGGGCGCGATTTAGGGTCCGGTTTACCCATGGTTTGGTCGTAATGGTACGTTGCAGCGCTAACGGCTTGTGCACTTAACCGGGCAAGTTGACTGGGGGCCGAATGGGGGCAAGCAATGGTTGCCAAGCTGGAGGTGGCTTGCGTTAGACGCAAGGCCACACATTGTCTGGCAAATGCGCTTTCCGCTTTCTGAAATGATTTGGCGTTGTAGTCCGCTTGTTTGCCTAGGCCCACCAGCATTACACGCTCAGCACGCACGCCAGTTAAGTTGCGCAAGACCAAGACTTCGCCGGGCGCACCGAGAAAGTCCATGCCGATGACAGACTTCACGGCGCCGTCGCTGGCGCGATTGACGATATCAGCGGCAGCCGACAATTCGCCACCGGAAAACACACCGATCGCTAAGGCGGCGGTGTTGATCTGTTGGTAGGCCGAAGTGACCTGTGTGCTAAATTCCATGTGATTCACTCTCTTGTTGCGTAGTCTGTTGAATGATCCCTGTTCAACAGGCATTATGGCGCATTTGATGCTTGCATGTCTCTCTTTAAACGAGCTGTTGTCGCGGAAGTTTCTAGCAACGCCAGTGTGGTCATGTCCACACTGGTGGTGGTGTGGCTGAGCGTTGTTCTGGTGCGCCTGATTGGCCAAGCCGCCAAGGGTGCTATTGGAGCCGATGTCGTCGTGGGTCTGGCGGCCCTGACTACCATCGCTGCTTTGCCAACCATCATGGCACTCTCGTTGTTTATTGGCGTACTGACCACCGTTTCGCGCAGCTATCGTGAGTCGGAAATGGTGGTCTGGTTTGCCAGTGGGATGTCTTTAACGGGTTGGATACGTCCAGTATTGCGCTTGGCGATTCCGGTGGCTGTGGCAGTCGGTGCCTTGACCCTGTTCGCAACCCCATGGTCGCACCGGCAGATAGAGGACTATCGCGCCCGCTTTGATATGCGTTCGGAAATATCCCAGATCACGTCTGGCGATTTTCTTGAGCTCGATGGTGGCAACCGGATTGTGTTTGTCGAACCCTCACTGACCAATCCGGACGAGCTCGGTCGCGTGTTCGCGCGCATCACCACGCCCGATTGGCATGCCGTCATCAATGCGCAGTCCGCGCGCACTGAAGTTGCCCCCAACGGTGATCGGTTTTTGGTCTTGGTTGATGGCACGCGCTACGAAACCAAGCCGGGTCGGTCAGAAACACGTATTACAGATTTTGATGAGTTTGCGTTTAGGTTAGAGACGCCCAATGCAGATGAGACACTGGCCCAAGCCCGCGCACGCGCGCTTGATAACCGCAAAGCACGCCCAACGCTGATGCTGCTTGCAGATGAGGAGTCCAACTCCGATGGGCAACTCATGTGGCGTCTTGCCATTCCAATTGCCACCATCAATTTGGCGCTACTGGCTATCCCACTTGGGGCTGTGAATCCTCGGGTGGGGCGCTCCTTTGACTTATTGATTGCTGGACTTGTCGCTTTGCTCTACATGAATCTGATCAACGCCTCGCACGGCTGGATTAATAACAATATTGTTCCTTTTGGGGTGGGTGTTTGGTTGGTGCACGGCATGTTTCTTGGCCTGACTGTGTGGCTATTTTGGTGGCGCTTGAGAATGCGAAAACCGAAAGAGCCCGTGGTGGCACCTGCATAAACCCGTCGTACCAATTCATTCGGTATTGGTGAGCTCGCCGATCGCGCATTGCTCACGGCTCGTCATGTCCTTGCTTGAGCTGATGGTGCAAATTCAGGTCGATCGGGTGCGGCAGTTCGGCATTGTCACTTCTATCAAAATAACAAAAAGTTATTTTAAATAAATTTGATATAACTTAAAATCCAATTCGGTGACTTGCCAGGTGCATCACCATCGAAGATCACCATTGCATTGATTGAGAACCACATGAACCTGCAGCAATTTCGCTTCGTTCGCGAGACCATTCGACGAAACTTTAATCTCACTGAGGCCTCCAAGGCGCTCTTTACTTCCCAGCCAGGCGTCTCCAAGGCCATTATGGAGTTTGAGCAAGAGCTTGGCGTACAGATTTTTGAGCGTCACGGCAAGCGGATCAAGGGACTCACCAAGCCTGGGCAAGCAGTCGCCCAAGTGGTTGAACGTATCAATCGCGAAATTGAAAACCTGAAAAAAGTCAGCGATGAGTTCGCCAAGCGCGATCAAGGTAGCTTGATTATCGCGTGTACCCATACCCAGGCGCGTTATGCATTGCCCAAAGTGATCCCGGCGTTTCGTGAGCAGTTCCCCAAAGTACGGTTGGCCTTAGCAGAGGGCAGTCCAACCCAGTTGGCCAACATGGTGCTTGAGGGTGAGGCGGATTTGGCCATTGCAACCGAATCCCTGGCTCAAACCCCCGGACTGGCCAGCGTGCCTTGCTACAGCTGGGAGCATGCGGTGGTCTGTCAGCCCGATCACCCACTGGCCAAGCATTGGCAGCACAGTGGCCGAGTTACTTTGGCGGATTTGGCCCAATATCCCATCGTGACTTACGACTTTGCCTTCTCTGGTCGTCGCAACATTGATGATGCCTTTGGTTCGGCCGGGTTGCAGCCGGACATTGTCTTGGCTGCCATCGATGCCGATGTTATTAAGACGTACGTTGAGGTCGGGCTTGGGATCGGCATTATCGCTGGCATGGCCTATGATGCCGAGCAGGATAAAGGCCTCGTCAGCATACCGGTGGGGCATTTGTTCGGCAAACAAACGTCGCGCGTGGCGGTTAGGGCAGGTGAGTTTTTGCGGGACTATGTGTACACGTTCATTGGCATGTTGGCGCCTGAACTGAAGGCAGGTGAGATTTCCGCGTTGCTTAGGCCGAAACTATGACAAGGCTGTAGTTAATAGAAATAATCCCAGACAGAATGTCGCATTTCTCTTGAAATTATAATGAGAATCATTATCATTTGAATATCTTCATCAATGGGGTATTCAACATGTCGCTGATCAATTCTTTAAACGCCGTTGTGGTGGGTGCTGATCGTTTGGGAAACATTCCTGACCTGCTTGGCAGCCACAACATCAGAATTATTCACCACGTCAGCGGCCGGGACCCATCGCACCAACGTCGCACGCTACAACTACCCAGTGGCACGGAATTGGTGATTCTATTAACCGATTTTTTAGGGCACAACGTGATGAAGTCGTTTCGGCAGGCGGCTCAGAAGTCGGGGGCTCGAGTGTTGGCTTGTCGACGTTCTGTATGCGCCATGCAGCAGGCATTAGAGCAATCAGGGCTATGCGGTCGTGTCGAACCGGTCAAAGAGATTTGCAGTCAGTGCCCGAATAGGAGGCGGTGAGGAGGATTGATCTAAAGATCTGTGGCAGCAGGTGACTGTGTTATCGGCTAGCCAGACGGTCTGCCAGCAAGATCGGATCGATACGGCGAGCCCCGTTATATCGGCTCGCCCAATAACTTTTGGTCATGTTCTCAACCCGAACCTCACCGCCTGACGATGGGGCATGTACGAACAGCTCATTGCCTAAATAAATCCCAACGTGAGAGTAGCGACGACCGAGCGTGTTGAAGAACACCAGGTCGCCAACTGCAAGCTCCTGGCGATCCACTTTTTGGCCGACACGAGCGAGATCCGCTGAGCGGCGTGGCAACTTCAGACCCAGCGATTCCTGGGCCGAATAGTAGATTAAACCGCTACAGTCAAAACCCTGGTCAGGTGCCTTGCCGCCGTAACGATAGTTAATGCCAAGATGAGTCAATGCTTGGCGAGTCAGAGGGTGTTGCGCAGCTGCAATGGCGGTCACAGGGTCTAGGGCATCGATATCAGCTTTGGCATTACGACTACCCTGGGGATCGAGCCAATTGGCCTGGTTGGTGCTTGTGCCTGTGGTACCAGCACATCCAGCCAGTACCACCACAGAAACAGATAAAACCCAAGTTGCCACGCGCGATATCCCACCACGCCGCAACAGGCGTTGGCTGAAATCAATCATGGCGGGGTTTTGAGCCATAACTTGAACCGGTGAGCCAATACTGGCTTTACTTTCTGTCATTTAGGTGCCGATTGTACAGTGTGAATGGCGCGGATTGCTCGGAGCGCTAAGATTCGCAAGCCTCACGAAAGATTAGTGGGGCAATATAGTCACAAAATCACAACACTTGGAGACTTGCAATGGCAAACCTCGAATCCGTGCATCGTCGCTCGATTGAGCAGCGAGATGAATTCTGGCAGGACGAGGCGAAGCGGATTCACTGGCAAACTCCCTTTGAACAAGTACTGGATTTTTCCAACCCGCCTTTTGCGCGCTGGTTTGTGGGTGGAAAGACCAATCTTTGCTACAACGCAGTGGACCGCTGGCTGGATGTTAACGCTGATGAGCCCGCGCTCATTTGGGTGTCTACCGAAGTCGATGAGCGCAAAACCTATAGTCGGCGCGAGCTCTATGAGGAAGTCAATGCGACGGCTGCCATGTTGCGTGCCCATGGCGTTGGTCCCGGCGATCGCGTTCTGATCTACATGCCGATGATTCCGTCGGCGGTGTTTGCGATGCTTGCCTGTGCCAGGTTAGGTGCCATTCACTCGGTGGTCTTTGGTGGCTTTGCCTCGGTTAATTTGGCCAGTCGCATCGATGATGCCCAGCCCAAGGTTATTTTCAGTGCCGATGCGGGCGCACGCGGTGGCAAGGTCACACCCTATAAGCCCTTGCTGGACAAGGCGATTGAGCTTTGTGAACACCCACCACAATCCTTGATCATTCATAACCGTGATCTATACCCGTTTGAGCCGGTGGCCGGTCGGGACTTCGATTACGAAGCGTTGCGTGCTGAGCATTGGGGGCAAGAGGTGCCGGTGCAATGGATGGAGTCGTCTGAGCCAAGCTATGTGCTCTATACCTCGGGCACAACTGGCAAGCCCAAAGGTGTGCAGCGTGATACGGGCGGGTACGCCGTGGCGCTGGCAAGCTCCATGGAATATATCTTTGATGGCAAGCCTGGCGAAACTTTTTTGTGCACCAGCGACATCGGCTGGGTGGTGGGTCATTCCTACATTGTTTATGGTCCTTTGATTGCGGGCATGGCCACGGTTTTGTATGAAGGCACCCCCGTGCGACCTGACGGCGGGATCCTATGGCAACTGGTGCAGGACTACAAGGTCACTGTCATGTTCTCAGCACCTACCGCGATCCGGGTGCTCAAGAAACAAGATCCGGCACTACTCAAAAAGTATGACCTGTCGAGCCTGCGTTCGCTCTATATGGCAGGTGAGCCGCTCGATGAGCCCACCGCCGTCTGGATTTCAGAGGGTTTGGGCAAGCCCATTATCGACAACTACTGGCAGACAGAGACTGGCTGGCCAATTCTGGCGGCACAGCCTGGTATCGAAAAGCGTCCAACGAAATTCGGTAGCCCCTCGTTTCCAGTCTATGGATTTGATGTGCGGGTGGTTGATGAGCAGACTGGCCAGGACCTTGGTGCGAACCAGAAAGGTGTGGTTGCCATCGTGCCGCCTTTGCCTCCTGGTGCCATGAGCACGGTCTGGGGCGACGATAGGCGCTTTGTTGATACTTACTTTTCCTCGGTGCCCGGCCGCCAGGTCTATTCAACCTTTGACTGGGGCTTGGTCGATGCCGACGGCTACTGGTTTATTCTGGGGCGCACAGATGACGTGATTAATGTGGCCGGTCATCGCCTTGGCACGCGTGAGATTGAAGAGTCGGTCAACTCCCATGCCGGCGTTGCTGAGTCGGCCGTTGTTGGTGTGGCTGATTCCCTTAAAGGTCAGGTGGCGGTTGCCTTTGCTGTGCTCAAGCAACCTGAGCTGCATGAATCGGCCGATGCGCGGCGCGCCCTCGAAGCTGAGATCATGAAGGTGGTTGACGGCCAATTGGGTGCTGTGGCGCGTCCATCCAGAGTTTTGTTTGTCAATGCGCTACCGAAGACGCGATCCGGTAAAGTGTTGCGACGGGCGATTGTGGCAGTTTGCGAGGGTCGTGACCCTGGTGATTTGACCACCATCGAAGATCCGTCCACATTGCAACAATTGAAGGAAACTTTATGAAAACCAAGGCCGTACTGCAAGAATCCGATGTCAACCAAATCCTGTCAGCCGCTAAAAAATATGCCCAGGAAAAAGGATGGGCAGTCACCATTTCTGTGGTCGACGATGGCGGTCATTTACTGGGTCTAGCCAGGCTTGACGGTGCAGCGCCGGTCTCGGCCTACATCTCACCCGCAAAGGCTCAGACAGCTGCGCTGGGCCAGCGCGCCACTAAGGTGTATGAAGACATCATTAATAACGGCCGCACGGCTTTTTTGAGTGCGCCGCAACTACAAGGCATGCTCGAAGGTGGTGTGCCGGTGTTGGTGGACGGCCAGGTGGTTGGGGCAGTCGGTGTGTCAGGTGTGCAGTCCAATCAAGATGTTGAAATAGCGCAAGCCGGGATTGCTGCACTCGGCTTAAAGTGATTTCAGTGTTGTCATAACGAAGTGTTGGGGCAAGGAGACTCTCAATCATGTCCAATTCAATTCAGTCCGTAATGGTAGAAACGCGGGTATTTCCGCCGCCAGAAGGGTTTGTTAAGCAGGCCAATGTTTCTGGTCAGGCGGCTTATCAGGCGCTGCTAGACGAATCTGATCGTGACCCGGAAGGTTTCTGGGGGCGATTGGCGAAAGAGAACTTGCATTGGCTCAAGCCCTTTACCCAAGTGCTTGATGAGTCCAACGCCCCGTTTTACAAATGGTTTGGAGACGGTGAGCTTAACGTCTCTGCCAATTGCTTGGATGCCAACATCGAGCGTGGCTTGGGTGGCAAAGTTGCGTTGATATTTGAGGCCGACGGCGGTGAAGTGACCAAAGTCACGTACCACGAACTCTATGAGCGCGTATGCCAGATTGCCAATGGCCTGAAGTCGCTTGGTTACAAATCTGGTGACCGGGCGATCATCTACCTGCCGATGTCGGTAGAGGCGGTGGCCTGCATGCAGGCATGTGCTCGTTTGGGTGTGATCCATTCGGTGGTGTTTGGCGGCTTTTCCGCCAAGGCCCTGCACGAGCGCATCATCGACGTCGGTGCTTCGCTGGTGATTACAGCTGACGAGCAGGTGCGCGGAGGTAAACAGATTCCGCTTAAGCCTGCAGTTGATGAAGCCTTTGCAATGGGTGGCTGCGAGATCGTGCGCCACTGCATTGTGTATCAGCGCACTGGCGGCAAAGTTGCCTGGGATGACAAACGAGACATATGGTTACATGACTTGGCCAAGGATCAACCTAAAACGTGTGCGGCGGTGCCAGTCAACGCTGAACACCCATTGTTCATCCTTTACACCTCGGGTTCAACGGGCAAGCCAAAGGGCGTTCAGCACAGCTCGGGCGGCTATCTGCTTTGGGCAAAGCTCACCATGCAGTGGACGTTTGATGCCAAGCCTGACGACGTGTTTTGGTGTACAGCTGATGTGGGTTGGGTCACGGGTCACACCTACATCACCTATGGACCGCTTGCCAATGGCATGACACAGATTGTGTTTGAGGGTGTGCCGACTTATCCGAATGCCGGCCGCTTTTGGCAAATGATCGAGCAGCATAAGGTCAGCATTTTCTATACAGCTCCGACGGCCATCCGTTCGTTGATCAAGGCATCAGAAGCCAATGAGGCTGTGCATCCCAAGTCATTTGATTTGTCGAGCCTAAGATTGCTGGGCTCTGTGGGTGAGCCGATCAACCCAGAGGCCTGGATGTGGTACTACATCAACGTGGGTGGTGAGCGCTGTCCGATTGTGGATACATGGTGGCAGACTGAGACGGGTGGTCACATGCTCACGCCGTTGCCAGGTGTCACGCCGTTAAAGCCGGGTTCATGCACCACGAGGCTGCCTGGCATCACAGCGGCCATTGTGGACGAGACCGGTGGTGATGTTCAAGCCGGGCATGGCGGCTTCTTGGTGATCAAGCGCCCATGGCCATCGATGATTCGCACCATTTGGGGTGACCCGGAGCGCTTTAAGAGCAGCTACTTTCCGGAAGAGTTGCGTGGCTACTACCTCGCCGGTGATGGCGCTCAGTGCGACACTGACAACTGCTTCTGGATTATGGGGCGCATTGATGATGTGCTTAACGTTTCCGGCCACCGTCTTGGTACCATGGAAGTGGAGTCTGCGTTGGTGGCCCATGAGCTCGTGGCAGAGGCCGCTGTTGTGGGGCGCCCGGATGCAACAACCGGTGAGGCGGTAGTCGCGTTTGTCGTGCTCAAGCGCACGACACCGGAAGGCGAGGAGGCCGTTGCCATCGCCAAGCAGTTGCGTGATTGGATTTCCAAGGAAATTGGCCCAATTGCCAAGCCCAAAGAGATCCGGTTCGGCGACAACCTGCCCAAGACTCGTTCGGGTAAAATCATGCGCCGCTTGCTGCGTGTGGTTGCCAAGGGTGAAGAGGTCACCCAAGACGTCTCGACCTTGGAGAACCCCGCGATTCTTGATCAGTTGACTAAGCCAGTCTAAGCGCGCTACGGAAAGTCAGTAGCAACCGCAACAGCAAAAAGCCCTGGTTCAGTTCAACCGGGGCTTTTTGCTTCTTCTCGTCACATGCGATATGAAGTAAGTGATTTGCAGCCTGTTTTGAGTATGGAATCTTCTGTCAATGCAGATCGCGTGATGCATGATCAACCCGTTTGGCCTGCGCTGCTCGCTGGCATCATGGCGACATTGGTTGGCATTGGGCTTGCCCGCTTTGCCTACACACCACTCATTCCTGTGCTGATTCAGTCCGGCTGGTTTACCGCTAGCGAGGCCGTCTATTTGGGTGCGGCGAACTTGCTGGGCTATCTGATTGGAGCTTTGTCAGCGCATCGCCTGACCGAATGGTTTGCCCCCCGCTTGGTTCTGGGGTTGGGTTTGTTAACCATCGTGCTGAGCTTTTTGCTGTGTGCCTGGCCAGCCGATTTTTACTGGTTTTTTGTGTGGCGATTTTGCTCTGGCTTGGCTGGGGCAATTCTGATGGTGGTGGTGCCTTCGATGGCATTGTCGTGCACGCCCTTGGATCAAAGAACCATGGTTGGCACGCTGATGTTCAGTGGGATTGGCATTGGTGCGGTACTGGCGGCCATCGTGATCCCGGCCTTGCTGGCGTGGGACCTAACAATCACCTGGTTTGCCCTCGCTGCGCTGGCTTTGGTGTGTGGACTCGCATGTGATCAAGGCGTGCGTCGAATGGCCCTTCATAGCCAAGTCTTTAGAGTCAATGCAAGTCCAGCGACGAGCACAAATGCCGTGCCAATTGTTGTGACCTTGGTGATATCGGCTTACGCGCTGGATGCCGTTGGGTTCGTGCCTCACACCGTGTTTTGGGTGGATTACCTCGCCCGTGAAAAAGGCTTCGGTCAAGCGGCTGCATCGCTGCAGTGGGCACTGTTTGGTGTTGGTGCTGTCTGTGGACCACTCATCGCCAACCGCATGGTGGCGCGCTTTGGCTGGGGCCGCAGCCTTGCTATTGTATTTGGGCTCAAGGCTTGCGCGATTTTGATGCCGGTGTTGTCATTGGCATGGATCAGTCAGTCGCTGTCATCGTTACTGGTTGGGGCGTTTGTGCCAGCCATCACGGCTTTGACTTCTGGTCGCTTGGCTGAGATCGTTGGTCCCGCCGGCCACAAAAAGGCTTGGGGCCAAGCCACTGCAGCGTTTGCCGCGGCACAAGCCTTGTCCGGCTACCTCATGTCGGCAGCCTATGGTGTATTGGGAACCTATACGCCACTGTATGTCATCGCCAGTGGACTACTGGCGCTTGGCGCATTGCTTGTCTTAGTGAGTAGTCGATCCCGTTTGAGCACCTAGGGATGGCGATATCCTAGCGAAGCTCGATTTCCACAAAAACCAGAGGTTTGTCGCCCGCATTCACAACGTTGTGGTGCACGCCAGCAGGGCGATTGTAAGCAACACCCTGTGTTAATTCAGCGCGCACTGGGCCGTCTGGCGTCTCTAGCAACAGTTGGCCATCGGTGGTGGGTACCACCACGTAGTCGTGCCCGTGGGTGTGCCAGCCTGTTTCTGCCCCAGGCTCAAAGTGCCACTGAGTGACGATGACGCGTTCATTGTCAATTTGTCGGCTTGGAGTCGCCTGGGGGCGAGCGCTGGTTGTCATGATAGTTCCTTAAGCAAAGCGCGCTTGAGTGCAACTGCGCATACGCCAATGGCAAGGTTGGCCTCGTCGATGAGTTTACCCATCAGTACAAAGCCGTGGATTTGGCGGGTAAAACAAATGTACTGAGCGGCAGTGCCCGCTTTGGAGAGCGCGTTGGCGTAGGCAAGCCCCTCGTCGTGCAAGGGGTCAAAACCAGCGGTCAGCACAAATGCCGGGGGCAAGCCCGAAAGATCGGTGGCGAACAAGGGTGAAGCTGACGTATCTTTACGCACTGGCGCCGACTGAAAATAGTGGTCGTAGAAGTAGGTCAGATCGCGCTTACCCAACAGGTAACCCTCGCCGTTGCGCTTGATTGAGTCGCTTTGCATCAGCGCGTCGGTGATGGGGTAAATGAGCAACTGAAACGTCAGTTTGATACTCGCATCGTCGCGCAAGGTCAAAGCAGTGACTGCCGCTAGCTGACCGCCTGCGCTATCACCACCAACGGCAAGACGACTTGGATCGATGCCCAGGTCAGTCGCGTTGTGGTGCACCCATCGTGTTGCGGCTAGACAGTCTAGCGCCGCTGCTGGGTATGGATGTTCTGGTGCCAATCGGTAGTCAACCGCGACAACCACACAGCCAACCTGGTTGCAAAGTTCACGGCACAAACCGTCGTGCGTGTCCAGGTTGCCAATCACAAAGCCACCACCATGAAAATAGACCAGAGCCGGCATCGCCGCCTGCATGTTGTGCGCAGGGTGATAGACGCGTAGCTTTAATTCACCACCGGGCCCAGCCATGGCAATATCACTGATCTGGCCTACAGGCACTGGTGCTGGCTGCATGACATCGCGCCGTGCAAGATAGGCTTGGCGTGCCTCGGTAGGGGTTAACTTGTGCGTGGGTGCTGCTCCGCGCTCGGCAACCAAGTCAAGCAGTGCTTGGGTTTGTGGATCAAGCATGTTGCTCATTACTATCACATGCCCGTGTACACAGGGCCTTCGCCGCCTTGTGGCGCCACCCAGACAATGTTTTGTGAGGGGTCTTTAATGTCACAGGTTTTGCAGTGCACGCAGTTTTGGGCGTTGATTTGCAAACGGTCTGACCCCGTGTCATCTTTGACGTACTCGTACACGCCGGCTGGACAATAGCGCTGCTCGGGTCCTGCGTAAGTTGCCAAGTTTAGCTTGACTGGCACAGTGTTGTCTTTAAGCGTTAAGTGAACTGGCTGATTTTCTTCGTGGTTGGTGTTGGAAATGAACACGGAACTCAGGCGATCAAAGGTGATCTTGCCGTCTGGCTTGGGATAGTCAATGCGCACGCATTCGGCTGCTGGCTTTAGGCACTGGTGGTCTGCCTTGTCGCGGTGGATGGTCCAGGGAATATTGCCGCGCAGTAGCCACTGTTCAATACCGGTCATGACGGTGCCTACTGTCCTGCCTTTTTTGAACCACTGTTTGAAATTACGAGCTTTGTTTAGCTCTGTATGCAGCCAGGATTGCTCAAAGGCTGCGGGGTATGCAGTCAGTTCATCCTGACTTCGCTCGGCCACAATGGCATCAAACGCAGCTTCAGCTGCCATCATGCC
>CAZLFB010000003.1:0-51137 GCA_964558695.1 uncultured Orrella sp. | reverse complement strand
GTGGATGTACGTCTGTGAAAGTAGGTCATCGTCAAGCTCCTTACCCCTCAAACCCCCGCCCTCAAAGCGGGGGTTTGTCTTTGGGGGAACGAGATTCGTATAGTCAAAGTTCTGTCGACTGTTGGTACACTAAGCTATACGTTTAATCACGATGTATTGGAGTGACCGTGTATGAGTGAATTACCCACTTCTGGTCCAAGTCTGCGCACGGTTAGCATGATTGTGTATGGATTATTCGCGCTTGGGTTCGTGACATCAGGTTTGTTTACCTTTGCCACCCTCGCAGCCATCATCATCATCTACATTAAGCGTGCAGATGCGGCAGGAACCGTGTACGCAACGCATTTCGATTGGTTGATCAGTACCTTCTTATGGTCGCTACTTTGGCTGCTGCTGAGCTTCCTAACGATGTTTATTGGCATAGGCTGGATCGGACTGATCGCCACCGTGGTGTGGGTCTTGTATCGTTTAATTAAAGGGTTTTTGGCGCTGTTAGATGGCAAGCCGATCGGTGCCTGATGTTTTGCTTGGACTAAAAAAAGGCGCGTATTTGATACGCGCCTTTTTTTGTCATTATTCAGGACAAATTATGACAAGTGACCGCTGATGATCTTGGTCAGCTCAAACATAGAGACTTGGTCTTTGCCAAACAGGGGCTTGAGTTTTGCGTCGGCGTTGATGTTGCGCTTGTTTGCAGGGTCCTGCAGATCGTGCTTTTTGATGTATTCCCAAATCTTTTTGGTGACTTCGGTGCGGGGCACAGCTTCAGCACCGATCACGGCAGCCAGCGTGGGGCTCGGTGTCATCGGCTTCATGAATGCAGCATTAGGTTTGCGGGTGGTTGTTTTGGCGGTGGCCATTCGGACTCTCCTTGTTGCCAGTAATAGTAGATTTACAAATCGATCAAGCTCGATGCTCGAGCAAGCGCAAGAACTTTGACACTGTAGCAAAGATGGCCGCCGAGTAAACTATGCCTAACCTCACGTTTACCCTAGGACGCTAGTCATGGAAACTGTCTCGCCGTGCGAAGCAGTTAATGCATTTCATAATGAATTGACGGCCTTTCGGCGCGATTTGCATGCCCACCCTGAGCTTGGGTTTCAGGAAACGCGAACCAGCGCACGTGTGGCAGGCATGCTCGAAGCATTGGGCATCACCGTGCATCGCAATATCGGCAAAACGGGCCTTGTGGGCGTGTTGACGGGCAAACGTCATGGGTCTGGCCGCATGATCGGTTTGCGGGCTGACATGGATGCATTGCCTATGCAGGAGACTAACCTGTTTGGGCACGCATCGACCAAGCCCGGATTGATGCATGGCTGTGGCCATGATGGTCATACAGCCATCCTGATGGGTGCCGCCAAGTACTTGGCGCTCACTCGCAACTTTGATGGCACGGTGGTGTTGATTTTTCAGCCGGCCGAAGAAGGTCTCGGTGGCGCGAAGGCCATGATCGATGACGGTTTGTTCGAGCGATTTAATTGCGATGCGATTTATGGGTTGCATAACTGGCCAGGTTTGCCGGCCGGCATGATTGGCATCAATCCTGGACCCATGATGGCGGCCGCAGACAGGTTTGAGGTTGTGATTCAAGGGCGTGGAGGGCACGGTGCTCATCCTTACCAGACAGTAGACCCTGTGCTGGTGGCAGCTCATGTGATTACGGCGTTGCAAAGCGTGGTGTCCAGAAATGTCAGTGCGTTGGACTCCGCGGTGGTCACGGTTGCGTCAGTTCAGGCAGGCGATCCGCTGGCCATGAGTGTGATCCCTGATCAGGCAAAGCTTGTCGGCACGGTTAGAACCTTCAGGCATTCAATACAGTCCTTGGTTCAAGAACGCATGCAATCACTCATACGACAGATTGCTGCGGGATTTGGCGCAAGCGCGACATTGAATTACCAGCGAATTTATCCTGCCACGATCAATACGCCCAAAGAGGCCATGTTCGTAGCCGATGTGGCCACCGAGTTGTTTGGTTCAGACAAAGTGGTTCGTGACCTGCAACCTTCCATGGGTGCCGAAGACTTCTCTTTTATGTTGCAACACAAACCGGGTGCTTATTTCCGGCTGGGCCAAGGTGGTGCAGAAAGTGGCTGTTATTTGCATAATCCCAATTATGATTTCAATGACGCCGTTATTCCGACGGGCGCTGGTTTGTTTGCAGCGCTAGTTGAGAAGGCGATGCCCTTAACCCATTAGACGCCTGCGATTAAACCGCGGGCATTAGACCTCTCTCATTAAATCTATCTCACTTTGGAAGGCTCGCATGACCTCTACTGAACAAACGCTGACCATGACCATGCCAGATGACTGGCACTTGCATTTGCGCGACGGTGACGCTTTGCGAGCGGTTGTTGGTGACTCAGCGCGTCAGTTCAAACGCGCCATTGTGATGCCAAATTTAAAGCCGCCGGTAACCACGGTTGAGCATGCGCTACGTTACCGAGATGAAATTATGGCGGCCTTGCAAGAGCAGGGGCTTGGCGACTTGGGGTTTGATCCTTTGATGACGCTTTATTTGACGGACAACACGCGTGTCGAGGACATAGAGGCTTTGGCGGACTCGCCGTTTGTGTATGCCGTCAAGCTATATCCTGCGGGTGCAACCACTAACTCTGATCACGGCGTGACGGACTTGCTTGGGCGTTGTTCGAAGGTGCTAGAAGCAATGCAGCGCTTAGCTGTACCGCTGTTGATGCATGGTGAGGTGACCGATCCGGCGATCGATGTGTTTGATCGCGAAGCGGTCTTCATTGAGCGGGTCATGATTGGCTTGCGTCGTTCGTATCCAGCCTTAAAAGTGGTATTCGAGCACTTGACCACCAAGGATGGTGTTGATTACGTCCGTGAGGCTGAAGGGCCAATCGGAGCGACCATTACGCCACAACATCTGCTCTACAACCGTAATGCGATTTTTACCGGTGGCCTGCGCCCGCATTGGTATTGTTTGCCAGTGTTAAAGCGTGAGACCCATCGGCTTGCGCTCGTTCAAGCGGCGACAAGTGATAGCCCGAGGTTTTTTCTGGGAACCGATAGCGCACCCCATGCGCGCCCATTGAAGGAGCATGCGAGCGGTTGTGCGGGTTGCTATTCAGCTTTGCATGCGATGACGCTGTATGCCACGGCGTTTGATTCGGTTGGGCGCCTGGACCGCTTGGAAGCCTTTGCAAGTCACCGCGGCCCTGATTTCTATGGTTTGCCGCGCAACAGTTCGACCATCACACTCGTCAAGCAGCCGTATCATGTGCCCAACGAGGTGCCATTTGGCAAGACGGTGCTCGTGCCGCTGGCCAGCGGTGAAACGTTTGCGTGGCGGCTTCAATCGACTGATTGACGCGCATCGAGCTGCTCCCAACGTTCGTAGAGCTTGGCCAGTTCAGATTCCAGTGCGCTCAGTTCTGTCTGTACCTCCGATGCATGGTCGGCGCCGGCTTCATAGAGTTCGGGCGAACTGAGTTTTTTTGTTAGTGTCGATTGTTTGGTCTCGAGCGCCTCGATACGCGCGGGAAGCTCATCGAGTTCACGCTGCTCCCAGTTGCTTAGTCGAGATGCCTTTTTGGGTGTATTTGCGACCTTCGTTGGCGTGGTTGTTTTTGCGGGTTTGGTTTTGAGGGACTCGTTTGCCGGCGCCGGCCGTTGAGCAAGCCAGTCGTCATAGCCCCCGACGTAGCAACCCCATTGACCCTGGCCTTCATAAGCGATGGTTTGGGTGACCACGTTGTCCAGAAACTGACGGTCGTGGCTAACCAAAAGCACGGTGCCAGAAAACTCTTGCAACAATGCCTCAAGCAGCTCCAGGGTTTCAATGTCGAGGTCGTTGGTTGGCTCATCGAGCACGATGATGTTGGCGGGTCTTGCGAACAGGCGAGCCAATAGCAAGCGAGCGCGTTCTCCACCAGACAGACTGCTAACCGGTGACTGAGCCCGTGCCGGTTCAAACAAAAAGTCACCCAGATAGCTCATAACGTGTTTACGTTGCTGCCCGATTTCAACCCACTGGCTGCCAGGATTGATCACGTCGACCAGCGCAGCGGTCTCGTCGAGCTGGTCACGCATCTGATCGAGATACGCGATTTGCAAATTGGTGCCCAACTTGACCTGACCGCTCGTTGGTGTGAGCTCGCCAAGAATGACTTTGAGCAGGGTGGTTTTGCCGGCACCATTGGGTCCAACCAGGCCGATACGGTCACCGCGCAGGATGGTCGCAGAAAAGTGCTCGATGACCGGCTTGCCGTCAAATGCCAAGCTCACATCCTCTATGTCGGCCACAACTTTGCCAGAGCGGTTGGTGTGATCAACGTTGAGGTTGACCTTGCCAAGTTCATCTCGTCTTTGCGATCGTTCGCGTCGCAGTTGTTCGAGACGGCGCACGCGACCCTCATTGCGTGTGCGCCGTGCTTCGATGCCCTTGCGAATCCAGACTTCTTCTTGGGCCAGTAACTTGTCAAAGCGAGCGTTGGCTAGCAACTCAGCATTTAGCCAAGCCTGCTTTTGCTGTTGCCACTTGCCGAAGTTGCCGGGAAAGCTCAAGAGTTTGCCGCGATCAAGTTCAATGATCCGCGTGGCCACGACATCCAGAAATCGGCGGTCATGGGTAATGAAAAGCACGCTGCCGCGCCACTGCTTAAGTTGTTGCTCAAGCCAAGCGATGCCATCGAGATCCAGATGGTTAGTTGGCTCGTCAAGTAACAGCAGGTCGGGTTCGCCTAGCATCGCGGCCGCAAGCGCTACCCGTTTGGCCATGCCCCCAGACAACGCCGCCACGGCGGTGTCTGGGCTAAGCGATAAGCGATCTGCCCATTGCCTGGCCACGACCTCGCGCTCCCAAGCTTCGGCTGTGGGCAGGTTTTCCGGCGCAGTTAAAACGTCAAGAATGGTGTGGCCCAAGAGCACAGGCTCTTGTTCAACGGTGGCCACCCGCATGCTGTCGATTCGGGTGATCTTGCCATCGTCTGGCTGCAGTCGAGCATCAAGCAGTTTGAGCAGCGATGATTTGCCAGCGCCATTGCGCCCGATCAGGCCGATTCGTTCATTGGTTTCGATGGTGAGATCGGCTTGGTCGAGCAGCGCGTGGTGGCCAAAGGCTAACTGGACTGCTTGCAGTGAAATAAGAGGGGCTGCCATAAGATCTTTAAGCTAAAAACCGTATTGTCGCAGGTTGCTTGGCCTACAATTGCAATGCGGGATGAGCTGGGCAATCGCGACGCCGGAAGGTTTCGAGGAAGGTCCGGACTCCACAGGGCAGGGTAACGGCTAACGGCCGTCCGGCGCGCAAGTGCCGAGGACTAGGGCCACAGAGACGAGTCTGTCGCGGGGGTGGCGATGCCACTCCGCCACGGTGTAACCGTGGCGCATGATTGCCACGGCAATCAACGCGGCAGGGTGAAACGCGGCAACCTCTACCCGGAGCAACACCAAATAGGCATGCGTGCACTCTCGGGTGCGAAGGGCGGCTCGTTCAAGCATGCGGGTAGGTGGCTAGAGTGGGTCAGCAATGGCTCGCCCAGAGGAATGATTGCCAGCCATTGAAAAGTGGTCTACAGAATCCGGCCTATAGGCTCATCCCGCATTCATGTGTACCGGTGCGCTTTAGTTCTTAATGCAGCACTTTCATATCAAATCCCAACACCTTGATTTATCAAAACTATTTTTTATGGTTTTGAGGCCGTTTGTGCGCTAAGTCATTGTCATCATTAGAAAAAATACAAAATTTTGTTTGACCGGTGATTTTTTTTCCCTTAGAGTGGTGAAAAGTGTCTTATTGTGTATTTTTGTGGGGTAATTTGTGTTCCAAGGCAGCAGCGCACTTACGCTTGACGCCAAGGGTCGGATCAATGTGCCGGCCCGGCATCGTGACGCGCTCACTGAGCAGGCATGCGGGCGCCTGACCATTACCCGACACCCTGATGGTTGTCTGCTGGTGTACCCACGCCCCGAATGGGAGAAAAAGCGTGAGCAGATTGCCGCCTTTCCGATTCAGGCGCGGGCGCTACAGCGCTTGTTACTTGGCAACGCACAAGATGTTGAGATTGACAGTGCTGGGCGAGTTTTGATTGCGCCCGAGTTGCGTGCTGCTTCGGGCTTGAAACGGGACACCATGCTGCTGGGCATGGGCGGGCATTTTGAGCTTTGGGATGCACAAGCTTTGGCTGTGCGTGAAGAGCAGGATTTGTCAGGAGGGATACCCGAGGCGCTTGAGACCTTTTCCTTTTAATCCGTGACCGAGTTTAGCCATCGCACCGTCTTGCTTGAAGAAACTGTTCAAGCGCTGGTCCCAGATGAGCGACTGCCCGCTGATGGGGTATTCGTGGATGCGACTTACGGACGTGGTGGTCACTCGGATGCGTTGCTCAAGCGGCTCGGTGCGCAAGCGAGGCTGCTGGTGATTGATAAAGATCCGCAGGCCATTGCCGTGGCGCAAGCCCAGGCTCTCAATGACCCGCGGATTGTTTGTATTCACGGGGGCTTTGGTGATTTGCGCGAACTGCTTCAAGCGCATGATGTGCAGCAAGTCGATGGCGTGATGATGGATTTGGGGGTGTCTTCACCCCAGTTAGATCAGGCCGAGCGGGGGTTTTCTTTTATGAGAGACGGCCCGCTGGATATGAGGATGGACACGTCGCAGGGTGAAACCGCGGCGCAGTGGCTGGCAACTGCCAGCTTGGATGAGGTTCGGGAGGTCATTCGGGATTATGGCGAAGAACGGTTTGCTCTTCAGATTGCAAAAGCGATTGTTGCTCGCCGCGCGGTGCGGCCAATCGAGCGCACGCTCGAGTTTGCCGATCTCGTCGCAGGCGCTGTCCGGACACGGGAAAAGGGCCAGCATCCGGCGACAAGGACATTTCAAGCTGTACGGATTTACATCAATCGTGAGCTCCAGGAGCTCGATTGCGCCCTCGAGGCAGCTCTAGAGCTTTTGAGGGTTGGGGGACGTTTGGCCGTGATTAGTTTTCATTCGCTTGAGGATCGCCGAGTTAAGCAGTTTATGCAGGCTGCTGCCCGCCTGCCTGCAGAGCTTGCGCGTTTGCCTTTGCGCGAAGATCAGTTGCCCAAACCCGCGCTCACCAACGTCAAGCGTATACGGCCGAGCGCGATAGAAGTTGCGGGCAACCCACGAGCCCGTTCGGCGGTTTTGCGGTTTGCCGAGCGCACCGGTGCACCCCTTTCGCGCAGGAGTACCTGATGGGTCGCGCTGTCCTCGTGATGGGATTGCTCCTGATGCTGGCCGCGCTGTCGCTGGTCACGGCTCGATATCAGTCACGGCACTTGTTCATTCAAAACGAACAAATGCGAGGGCAGTCCAATGAGCTCGATGTGATTTGGCGCCACCTGCTGCTTGAGCGCGCTGAGTTGTCTCGCAACGCCAGGGTTGACCGGATCGCCCGTGAGCAATTGCGCATGATTCCCATCAGCCCGAAACGCACGCTCTACATTCGCGATGCGGTTAAAGAACCTGATGGGCAGGGGGGCTGATGCGCCGTCTATCTTTCTTTGACAACCCTATTTCACGCGTGACATTTCCAATGTGGCGCGGTCGGCTTGTGCTCGTGGTGTTAGGTCTGGCTTTTGTGGTGCTGCTGGGGCGGGCGCTGTATTTGCAGGGTGTTAACCGGGAGTTTTTACAAGAACAAGGCGGAAAACGTTACGAGCGAACACTAAGCCTGTCAGCGACACGAGGCGAGATTGTTGATCGTCAAGGGATTGTGCTGGCAGCCAGCATTCCGGCCCGTGCAATATGGGCCATTCCGGAAGATGCCCAAAAAGCCAGTCCGCAGCAACTTGAGGCACTGGCTAAGTTGATTGATGTGCCCGTTGATCGTCTAAGAAAACGTCTAGAGGATCAAAGTCGAACATTTGTTTATTTGCGTCGGCAGTTGCCCTTGGACTTGGCTGAACAGGTCGATGCGTTGAACGTGCCAGGCATTCACGACCTGCCTGAAACTCGACGCTTCTATCCCGAAGGCGAGGTAACTGCCGCCGTTGTTGGGTTTACCAACCTCGATGACAATGGTCAGGAAGGCATTGAACTGACCTACAACGAGCAACTCTCCGGCAAGCCTGGTAGTCGGCGGGTCATCAAAGATCGGTTGGGTAGAGTGGTCGAAGACATACGGGCAGTGAGCCTGCCTGTCGATGGTCAGGATATTGAGTTATCCATTGACACCCGAATTCAGTATCTGGTTTACCGGGCGCTGGCTGAAAGTGTTGAGCTCAACAAAGCCAAGAGTGCCTCGGCGGTGGTGATTGATGTTCGCACAGGTGAGATTCTGGCGCTGGCCAATTACCCAACCTTTGATCCGAATGATCGATCAACGTTCAAGGCCTTTGCTATGCGCAACCGTGTATTGACTGACACGTTTGAGCCAGGGTCGACCCTCAAGCCGTTCACCATGGGCTTAGCCCTTGATCTTGGGCGCATCACGCTCAATACCCAATTCAATACCGGCAATGGTCAGATCTTGTTTCATGGTGAGCGCATCACCGATGTTTCAAGACAAAGAAGCCTGGACCCCATGGGCATCATGACAAAGTCGAGCAACATTGGCATGGCATTGATCTCAGAAAAGCTCAAGAATAAGGAAATGTGGACGCGGTTTACCGAACTGGGGTTTGGTCATGCGCCTGACATCGGGTTTCCTGGGGCTGCTGCGGGTCGGTTGCGTCCATGGGAGCGTTGGCGTCCCATCGAAAAGGCCACCATGGCTTACGGTTATGGGCTCTCGACATCTTTGATGCAGCTTGCTCGGGCTTACACCGCATTCGCACGCGATGGTGATATGGTGAACCTGACGCTGATCAAGCGCAAAGACAGCCCAGCCACGGTACCGGTTTATCCGCCTGACATCGCGCGTGAAATTCGTTTGATGCTAGAAGCGTCGACCGGTCCCGAAGGCGCCAAGTTGGCGCAAGTGCAGGGCTATCGTGTTGCCGGCAAGAGCGGTACAGCCCGCAAATGGGTAAACGGCGAGTACAGCAAAAAATTCTATCGAAGTTCGTTTGCTGGGTTTGGGCCTGTGTCTGATCCTCGAATTGTGGTGGCCTTGAGCATCGATGAGCCCAGTGGAGAGCATTACTACGGTGGTCGAGTGGCCGCACCGGTGTTTGCCGAGATCATGGGCCGTACGCTGCGCATGATGGGTGTTGAACCTGATGCACCCGTTGAATCGGAGGTGGTCGCAAAAACCACAGCGCTGGAGCAGGGGGTGCAGCGATGAGTGCAAGCCACGCGCATCTGCAAGAGTTAGTCAGCCAGTTGCGATCCATCAGTCCAGCAGGCGCGCTGTGTATGGACTCGCGCCAGATTGTGGCCGGTGACGTTTTTGTGGCATGCCCGGGGCTCGCGACAGATGGGCGTGACTTTATTGGCGATGCGCTGTCACGAGGGGCGGTGGCTGTATTGCATGAGAAATCGTTAAGCCATGAACAGCGTCAGATGTTGGGTGATGTTCCCGCCTGGCCGGTTGAACATTTGCGCGTCGTCTTGGGTGATCTGGCATCGGCCTGGTGGGGCAATCCATCTGAGTCGTTGACGATCATCGCCATCACTGGCACCAATGGCAAGACAACCACTGCGCAGTGGCTGTCTGCCGCATTGCGCGCCGACCAAGTTCGCTGTGGCACGATTGGCACCCTGGGGGTGACCGACGTCACCGGGCAGTCACGTGCTGGTTTGTTAACCACGCCTGATGTGCTCAGTTTGCATCACTGCTTGGCTGATTTGCTGGCGCAGGGTGCTACACATGTGGTCATGGAGGCGTCGTCAATCGGTCTGGATCAGGGCAGGCTCGATGCGGTCAAGATTGATATTGGCGTCTTCACCAACCTGACGCAAGATCATCTGGACTATCACGGTGACATGGCCAGTTACGGTCAAGCCAAGGCCATGCTTTTCAAGAGGGCGCAGTTAAAACACGCCGTCCTGAACGCGGATGATCCAAGTTGCGCACTAATGCGCAGTGGTTGCGCCGCGCCGGTTTTGACCTACGGCATGAGATCGTCAGAGGCAAGCTTGCGGGCATTGGATGTCAAACCCACTGAGGCAGGCCAGTGTTTTAAGCTCAGCGATGGGCTTCAATCCGTTGATATAGAGACTGGCTTCGTCGGTGCTCACGCGGTGGCCAACCTGCTTGCTGTTGCGGGCGTTTTGCGTGCGATTGGCTGGTCGTTTGAGAAAGTAGGCAATGCCTTAGGGCAGTTGCCTGCTGTGGCTGGCCGGCTTGAACCCGTGCGGCCGATTGCGCGAGGCGATACGCTTGAGCGGTTGCCAATCGTATTGGTTGACTACGCCCACACACCAGACGCATTAATTAACGTGCTGCAGGCGGTCAAGCCGCTGGCAAGAGCACAAGGCGGAAGGCTATGGTGCGTGATGGGTTGCGGTGGCAACCGAGATGCACATAAGCGACCGTTGATGGCACAAGCTGCCAGTGCTCATGCGGATCAAGTTGTTTTAACGAGCGACAATCCGCGCGATGAAGACCCGAACGCGATCTTGCAGGCAATGCTGGGTGGCCTCACTGAGACGGTCGCCGTACAAGTCGAGCCGGATCGTGCTGTTGCGATTCTGAGTGCGATCTGGAAGGCGCGTTCAAACGATGTGGTGCTTCTTGCTGGCAAGGGTCATGAGCATTACCAGGAAGTGGCCGGACAACGTTATCCATTTGACGATCGGCAGTGGGCGCAATTGGCGTTGTTGATGGCTCAATCGCCAGTGCCGGTTCAGACTGACTCGCGTCAGTTGACGCCAGGCGCATTATTTGTGGCGCTGCGTGGCGAGCGATTTGATGGGCATGACTATTTGGAATCCGTTCAGTCCCAAGGTGCCGTTGCCGCGATCGTTGAGTGTGCTGATCCAACGCTCGGCTTGCCGCAGATCGTCTTGGGCGATACGCTCAAAGCGCTGCAAACCATGGCAACGGCTTGGCGCAGGCGTTTTACCTTGCCTGTCATTGGTATTACCGGCAGCAATGGCAAGACGACCACCAAGGAAATGACAGCCACCATCTGTCGAGCATGGGTCGGTGTTGATGATACGTTGTCGACCTCAGGCAACTTGAACAATGAGATTGGTGTGCCGCTGACGATCATGCGTTTACGTGAACATCATCGGGTGGCGGTGATCGAGATGGGCATGAATCATCCGGGCGAGATTTCTGTGCTTGCATCGATCGCGCAACCTACGGTGGCGCTCGTGCTTAACGCGCAGCGTGAGCATCAGGAGTTCATGCAGTCCGTGCAGGCTGTGGCTCAGGAAAATGGTCAGGTACTGCTTGCGTTGTCGAATAACGCAACCGCGGTATACCCGGCTAATGATGTCTACAGCGACTTGTGGGCAAACTTAAGTTCACACACAAAAAATCACGTCACATTTGGACCGGGTGAAGAGGCGGTGCTGTCGATTCAGGGTTGCAAACTAGACGCACTCGGCAGCCAATTCACATTGACGCTGAATCATGAGTCAGTTGACATTGACTTGCCAGTGGCTGGTTTGCACAACGTACTTAATGCCGCTGCGGCAACGGCCTGCGCAACAGCGGCAGGCGCCTCAATGGTCACCGCCAAGGTTGCACTGGCGAGTTTTTCTGCTGTCAAAGGTCGCTTGCAAGTTTACAGACTGGCAGGTGGTCAGACCTTGGTGGACGACACATATAACGCCAATCCGGATTCGGTGCGCGCGGCCATCGATGTGTTGGCGACCTTGACTGCGCCGCGAGCGCTTGTGCTTGGTGACATGGGTGAGGTTGGGGAAAATGGCGCGCAAATGCATGCAGAGGTCGGCCAATACGCCCGGGAACAGTCGATTGATTTTTTGTGGGCGCTCGGTCAGGCCACACGTGAGAGTGTTGATGCGTTTGGTGAGCAAGCCCGCTGGTTTGATTCACCTGATGCTTTGTGTGAATACGCCGACGCGGTCAGTCCGGCCAGTGTTTTGGTGAAAGGTTCGAGATTCATGGCCATGGAAAGAGTCGTTCATCAGTGGTTGCAGACCCATATGGCAGCAACCGAGCAAGGAGGCACGCATGCTGGTTGAATTGTTTGCGTGGCTGGCCGCCAACTACGATCCTGGCTTTAGGGTCTTCGAGTACATCACCATGCGGGCGGTCATGGCATGTGCGACAGCACTACTCATTGGGCTGATTGCTGGTCCGTGGGTGATACGCAAGCTCGCCGAGTTAAAGATTGGGCAAGCAGTCCGCCAGTACGGTCCGCAAACGCACCTAACCAAATCCGGCACACCCACCATGGGTGGCGTGCTCGTGCTCATCGGGATTGCTATCAGCACATTGCTGTGGGCTGATCTGAGCAATCGGTTTGTATGGGTCGTGTTGATTGTCACGCTTGGTTTTGGCTGGATCGGTTGGGTAGATGATTACCGCAAAGTTGTGCACCGCGATCCGGAAGGTATGCCAGCGCGCAAGAAATTCTTCTGGCAGGCGATTATCGGCTTATTCGCTTCAATCTACTTAGCCTTCGCAATTTCGGCGCCAGCCAATGCGGATCTCTGGCCTTTGTTTATTCAGTGGATTAGCAGCGGCATGACCATGCCACTGCCCAATCGTGCCGATTTGATCGTGCCGTTCTTTAAATCAGTGAGCTATCCCTTGGGCGTGTTTGGGTTTGTGGCGCTGAGCTGGTTTGTGATTGTGGGCACAAGCAATGCAGTGAATTTGACGGATGGCTTAGATGGATTGGCCATCATGCCAACGGTAATGGTCGGTGCTGCCTTAGGCGTGTTTGCGTACGTTGTTGGCCGAGTGGATTACTCCAAGTATCTGTTGTTTCCCTACATTCCAGGTGCTGGTGAACTAATGATTCTGTGCGCGGCGCTTGCCGGGGCTGGATTGGCTTTCTTGTGGTTTAACGCGTATCCGGCGCAAGTGTTCATGGGGGATGTTGGTGCCTTGGCGCTCGGTGGGATGCTTGGCACGATTGCCATTGTCGTGCGCCAGGAAATCGTGCTCTTCATCATGGGTGGCGTGTTTGTGGTTGAAACGCTCTCGGTGATGATTCAGGTGACGTATTTCAAGTACACCAAGCGACGGTATGGCGAGGGCAAACGGATTCTCTTGATGGCCCCATTGCACCACCATTTTGAGGTGGGTGGCTGGAAAGAAACGCAGGTTGTGGTGAGGTTCTGGATTATCAGCATGATGCTGGTGCTCATTGGTTTGGCATCTTTAAAGTTGCGATGAACGAAACGGTTTCAATCTCGTTGCCAGGCAGTCGTTATCTGGTCTTGGGCTTAGGCTTGACCGGTCAGGCGGTTGCGCGCTGGCTCGCCAGCCAAGGTTGCCCGGTCGTGCTGGTCGATACACGAGCCGATCTTGAGATTGCGGCCTTTGAGTTGGCGCTCGCAGATGCGAATGTGACATGGCAAGTCGGCAGTGATCTGTCGCCAGACCTGCTCAGCGGTGTAGATACTGTCGTTGTCAGCCCAGGCTTGTCACCGCACCAGTCACCTGTTTCTGAGTTTTTACAAGCAGCCAAGAGCGCGGGCAAATCCGTGATCGGTGATATTGAGCTGTTCGCGCAAGCGCTGCGCTCTTTGGCTGAGTCGCACAACTACCATCCGACCGTGTTGGCGGTGACTGGCACCAATGGCAAGACCACGGTGACAGCGCTCGCCCGGCATATGCTTGAGGCCTGCGGATTGCATGCAGTGGTGGCAGGCAATATCGCGCCAGCAGTCCTGGAGGTGCTGGAACAGTTGGGTAGCCAACCAGTCGATCAGTGGCCACAAGCCTGGGTGCTGGAGTTATCGAGTTTTCAGCTGCACTACACGGTTTCGTTGGCGCCCAAAGCGGCCGTGGTGCTTAATCTGACACAGGATCACCTGGACTGGCATGCCTCGTTTGCAGAGTACCAGGCCGATAAGGCGCGTATTTTCGCTAACGCTGAAATTTGTGTGGTGAATCGCGATGACCCGGCAGTGGTGAAGATGGTCGATTCACTGGATCATCAGTCAGTCCGGTCTTTCGGGTCTGATGAGCCCCTGCTGTCTCATGATCTTGGCCTTCAAAATAGTCATGATGTGCGCTGGCTAGTGAGTGCTGAGCCGGAGGACTTTGAAGATCAGGTTAAGCAACCGCGGCGTCGCAAAGGTGAGGCGCCGCCATCGCGCACGCCAGGCCGCCTGGTTCGCTTGATGCCTGCCGATGCCTTGCCCATGATTGGCTTGCATAACACACTCAATGTCATGGCCGCTGCAGCCTTGTGCCGTGCTGCGGGTGGTGGCTGGGCACCGATTCTAAAAGCGGCTGGCAGTTATCTGGGCGAGCCGCACCGCATGCAGTTTGTTCGAACCATCCGCGACGTTGATTTCTTCAATGACAGCAAGGGCACCAACGTGGGTGCGACCGTTGCAGCCGTCAGTGGGCTGGATAAACCGATCGTGCTCATTGCCGGAGGGCTGTCAAAAGGCCAGGATTTTGCGCCACTGACGCAGATTTTGGCTCGCAAAGCACGCCATGTGGTGTTGATTGGGCAGGATGCCGGCTTGATTCAATCCGCATTGCAGACCAGTGGCATCACATGTGAATTGTGCGATGACTTGGCCGTGGCTGTGCGTGTGGCGTTTGAGCGGGCGCAGCCAAGCGAGGTTGTGCTGTTATCACCAGCCTGCGCAAGTTTTGACATGTTTAGCGGCTATGCGAACCGGGGCCAGGTTTTTATGGATGAAGTCGCTGAGCTCGCCTTGTCGCTTGGGGAGGTGGCATGAGCTTGTTTGCCGACCTCACTCAGGGTGTCAATGCCATCCGCCCAGGGCGCACCACCATACGCAATTATGACCTGCCGTTGTTTGTTGCTGCGGGGACTTTGTTGTGCCTGGGTTTACTGATGGTGTACTCGGCATCGATCGCGTTGGCCGATGGCCCTTTATTTAACCAAATGAGCCGCTATTCATTCGTGACACGCCAAGCCGTGTTTATGGTGGCCGGCGTCATTCTAGCGTTGTTGGTGTGGCTGACACCGATGTCGGTGGTGCAGCGCCTGACACTGCCTTTGTTTGGGTTTGCTGCGTTTTTATTGGTATTGGTATTTGTGCCTGGTATTGGCCATGAGGCAAACGGAGCAAACCGCTGGCTTGATTTGGGACCCGTGAATTTTCAGCCATCAGAGTTGATGAAGGTTGCTGCCGTGCTGTTCGCTGCTGATTATGTGGTGCGTAAACAGCAACACATGGACAGTTTTGTAAACGGATTCATGCCCATGGCTTTAGCCATGGGCGGTATAGGCATCTTGCTGTTACTCGAGCCAGACCTCGGTGCCTTGATTGTGATCATGGCCATCGCCATGGGTATTTTGTTTTTAGGCGGCATTAACGCCAAGGTCTTTTCTGGGCTGGCAGCTGTGCTGCTTTTCACCTTCTTTTTGTTGATCTGGTTATCGCCGTGGCGACGGGCTCGGCTATTTGCATATCTTGACCCTTGGAACCCCGAGAATGCTTACGGCAGTGCCTATCAGTTGTCACACTCATTGATTGCGATTGGGCGTGGTGAGTGGTTCGGCGTGGGTCTAGGCTCAAGCATAGAGAAGCTGCACTACCTGCCCGAAGCACACACCGATTTCATCGTGTCAGTGATTGGTGAAGAGCTCGGTTTCATGGGCATTGCGTTGGTTGTCGTGTTGTTTGCGGTGCTGGTGGCCAGAGCTTTTGAGATTGGACGTTCGGCCATTGCCATGGAGCGTGTTTTTAGTGGCTTGGTGGCCCAGGGCATTGGTATCTGGTTTGGGGTGCAAGCATTCATCAACATTGGTGTGTGCCTAGGCTTGCTCCCAACCAAAGGGCTGACATTGCCACTAATTAGTTACGGTGGCTCTGGTCTAGTGATGAACTTGATGGCATTGGCATTGATTGCTCGAGTCGATTACGAAAACCGGGTCCTTATGCGCGGGGGGCGGGCATGAAGACATCCTCGCTCGTGTGGGTGATGGCCGGGGGCACCGGTGGGCACATCATGCCCGGTTTGGCGGTTGCCGATTGGTTGCGAAAGCACGGTTGTGACATTCGCTGGGTGGGCAACCCAGACAAGATGGAAGGGCGCTTGGTCCGACCGGCAGGCTACGAGATGATCCCGGTCAAATTTACGGGTGTTCGTGGCAAGGGGCTACTGGCGAGGTTACGCGCCCCGTTTGGTTTGCTCGGATCCATGCTGACACTCTGGCGCGCCATGGCCAAGCAAAAACCAGACTTGGTGCTGGGCATGGGTGGCTATGTGGCGATGCCTGGTGGCTTGGTGGCAAAACTGCGCGGCGTACCCATTGTCTTGCACGAACAAAATGCGATTGCTGGCAAGACCAATTTATGGCTTGCCCGGCTCGCTGCGACCAAGCTTGAGGGGTTCCCTGGCGCATTGCCAGACGGGCAGTGGGTCGGTAACCCGGTGCGTCTGGCCATGACGCAATTGCCTGGCCCTGAGCAAAGATATGGGGCTCGATCAGGCCCGCTCAATATCTTGGTGGTTGGTGGCAGTCTAGGGGCAGCCGCACTGAATGAAGCGATACCGATGGCGATCTCTCGTATTGATCCGGTCATGCGCCCACTGGTTCAGCATCAGTCTGGTGAGCAGCATTTGCAAACGCTGAAAGATGCCTACGAGGCGGCTGGGGTTCAAGCTAGTTGCGTGGCCTTCATTGATGACATGGCCAAGGCCATGGCGGATGCTGATTTGGTGATTTGCCGTGCGGGCGCAATGACAGTGTCAGAGGTCGCGGCAGTTGGCGTTGCAGCACTCTTTGTGCCATTTCCGTTCGCGGTCGATGATCATCAAACTGCCAATGCGCAGCACCTGGTGAGGCATGAAGCCGCTTATTTGCGTCAACAGAGAGAGCTGGCGACTGAGTGGCTTGCCCGCTGGCTTGAAGCGCAGACCCGAGAGGCGCTATGCGCAGTTGCAGTCAAGGCACGCGCACAAGCTAAACCGCAGGCCACTGAGGTGATTGGCACGCAATGTCTTTCGTTGATGGGGGGCATCGCATGAGGCACCGTATCGAGCATATTCACTTTGTGGGCATTGGTGGTTCGGGCATGAGCGGCATTGCCGAAGTGCTGTTGAATTTGGGATACAAGGTATCAGGTTCCGATCTGTCAGTTTCTGCCGTGACTGATCGATTGGCAGCCATGGGTGCTCGTGTTTGCACCGGGCATGATGCGGCGAATGTGGCTGGCGTTGATGTCGTGGTGACGTCCACGGCGGTCGCGGGCAACAACCCAGAGGTTTTGGCGGCAAGGCAAGCCAGGATACCTGTGGTGCCGAGAGCGGTGATGCTTGCTGAGCTCATGCGGTTAAAGCGTGGCATTGCGGTGGCTGGCACGCACGGAAAGACTACTACCACGAGTCTGGTGGCGAGCGTATTGGCGGCTGACGGGCTGGATCCAACCTTTGTGATTGGTGGGCGTTTGAATTCGGCGGGTGCCAATGCAGGTCTTGGCCAGGGCGAGTTTCTGGTTGCCGAGGCAGATGAGTCTGATGCGTCGTTTTTGAACTTGTTGCCCGTGATGGCAGTCGTCACCAACATCGATGCAGACCATATGGATACCTATGGCCACGACATCGCCAAATTGAAGCAGGCATTCATTGAGTTTGTTCAACGGCTACCGTTTTATGGCAGTGCCATCGTGTGCGTCGACGACGCCAATGTGCGTGAAATCATGCCCTTAATTTCACGGCCGATCCTGACGTATGGGTTAAGCGAAGAGGCGCAAATTCGTGCAACTGATGTTAGGGCCAATGGCACCACCATGCAGTTCACGGTGCATCGAAAGCTCCATGAAAAGACATATGAGGCGCTCGATATCCGCCTGAATTTGCCTGGCTTACACAACGTGCGTAATGCCTTGGCCGCGATTGCGGTGGCCACTGAATTGGGTGTTGCTGATGGGTCGATTGTTCGTGCGTTGGCGGATTTCAAAGGTGTTGGTCGGCGTTTCAGCGTCAGTGGCCCATACCGAGCCAGCGATGGCGGTCAATTTACGGTGGTCGATGACTACGGCCATCACCCAGTGGAAATGGCGGCGACTTTGGCAGCGGCCCGCGGTGCTTGGCCAGGGCAGCGCGTGGTGTTGGCGTTTGAGCCTCATCGGTACACGCGCACCCGAGATTGCTTTGAAGACTTTGTGCAGGTTCTGAACACAGCCGATGCGGTGTTGTTGACAGAGGTGTATGCCGCTGGTGAGGCACCCATTGTGGCAGCTGATGGCCGAGCCTTGGCGCGTGCCGTTCGGGTGGCAGGAAAGATTGAGCCTTTGTTTGTTCAGCAAGTCAGTGAGTTGCCCACTGCAATCCGTTCATTTGCCAGAGATGGTGATGTGTTCGTGGTGATGGGCGCTGGCTCGATCAGCAAGGTTCCTGCTTTGTTGGGGGAGGAGGCATGAAAGAGGCAAATCAGTCCATGGGCAAGGTGGGTGTGCTTTATGGTGGGCGCTCGGCGGAGCGTGAGGTTTCGCTGATGTCTGGCCAAGCAGTCTATGACGCTTTGATGGAGCAGGGCATCAATGCCCACCTGTTTGACGCGGGCCAGCATGGGCTTGGCGAGTTAGCCGAGCAACAGTTTGACAAGGTGTTTGTGTCTTTGCATGGCAGATACGGCGAAGACGGAACGGTTCAGGGTGCGCTTGAGTTGCTTGGCATTGCTTACACAGGTAGCGGTCATTTGGCTTCGGCCATGGCCATGGACAAAATTGTAACCAAGCGTTTGTGGCAGCAAGCTGGCTTGCCTACGCCTGACTACCGCGTGGTCAACTGCGCCGGGGATCTAGAAGGCTTGGTCGACGCGTTGGGTCTGCCGCTGATCCTGAAGGCGCCCAACGAGGGCTCAACGATTGGCTTGTGCAAGGTGAAGTTAGCCGAGGAGCTAGCAGGCGCATACGAGCAAGTTCGTGCCTATGACACATCGATTCTGGCTGAGAAGTTTATTGCTGGCCGTGAGTTGACGGTGGCCTTGCTGGGTTCCGGCACAGACTCCCAAGCGTTGCCGATTATCGAGATTATTGCGCCAGACGGTAACTACGACTATCAAAGCAAATACTTTTCAGATGAAACACAGTACTTGTGCCCAGCTCCGCTGCCCGGACCAGTGGCAGAGCTTGTGTGCGAAATTGCCGTGCGCGCCTACCAAGCGCTGGGATGTGCCGGATGGGCACGTGCTGACCTGATGCTCGATGCTGACATGAAGCCTTGGCTGCTGGAAATGAATACATCGCCGGGCATGACTGGCCATTCATTGGTGCCCATGGCCGCCAAAGCGGCTGGCATGAGCTTCGGGCAGCTGTGTGTGCGGATTTTGTCGGAAGCGAGTTGCAAGGTGGTTAATCGGCAGTCGCTTACTCGAGATCAGGGGTAATACGTGTGGAACGAAGCCCGAATCATCAACGCAACAGCCAACTTGTTAATGGTGTTGGCAGTGCTCGCTTTGCTGGCGGGGGCGTTGCTTTGGGTGGTTCGGCTGCCGACCTTCGACATCAAACGCATCATCATTGCGCCGACAGCCGAGTCGGGTTTTCAGTATGCGTCGCCAGACGTGGTGCGCAGCGCGATTGCCGGGCGTTTGAGCGGGAATTTTTTCACGATGGATTTGCAGCAGACACGAGATGCTTTCGAGTCAGCGCCTTGGGTGCGACGTGTCAATGTCAAGCGAGTTTGGCCAAACCAGTTGCAAGTCGAAATCGAGGAGCAGCAGCCATTGGCCTTGTGGAACGAGAACCAGATGATCAACACCTGGGGCGAAGTGTTCACGGCCAACCGAGCAGTGATCGAGGACGAGGTCGATTTGCCTCAGTTTTATGGTCCGGAGGGGTCGGAGTCTCTCATGGTGCAGCGCTACGCCGAGCTCGGGCAATGGTTCGAGCGGCTAGGTTTAAGCGTCGAACAGTTGACCTTGAACAGTCGCTATGCCTTGGAGGCCAAGTTATCGAACGAGGTGACGCTCATGCTTGGGCGCGATCCGGGTGCCGAAACCGCCGATCCGCAAGCTGGCGTGCCGGGTGCGGTTCCTTTTGGCGAGCGCATCGAACGATTTGTCCGCAACTGGCCACAAGCGGTCGCTCAGTTGCAGGGAAAAACGGTGGAGCGTGTGGATTTGCGCTACCCCAATGGCTTTGCAATCACGTTGGCGCAAGCGCCAACGCCTGTCAATTCAAACAAGAAACGGTAAAACCATGACTCGTGACATCAAAGACTTGATCGTCGCTCTCGACATCGGCACCACCAAAGTGGTGGCCGTGGTGGCTGAAGTGCTGCCAGAGGGTGGGTTTGAGGTGTTAGGCCTAGGTCAACACGAATCCAAAGGCATGCGCAAAGGTGTGGTGGTCAATATCGAGACGACGGTGAATTCGATACAGCGTGCGCTTGAGGAGGCCGAGTTAATGGCTGATTGCAAGATTCGCGACGTGTACACCGGCATCGCTGGTAACCACATCCGGAGCTTTAACTCCAGCGGCATGGTGGCGGTCAAAGACAAGGAGGTCACCGCGACTGATGTCGCCCGTGTGGTGGAGACCGCCAAAGCGGTCAACATTCCGACGGACCAGCAGGTCTTGCATGTGTTGACACAGGAGTTCATCGTCGACGGGCAGGAGGACATTCGCGAGCCCATCGGCATGAGTGCGCTGCGACTTGAGGTCAAGGTCCATATCGTGACTGGCTCTGTGAGTGCCGCACAAAACATTGTCAAGTGTGTTCGCCGTTGCGGTCTAGAGGTTCAGGACCTGATTCTGCAGCCCTTGGCGTCGAGCCTGGCATGTTTGACGCCGGACGAGCGTGAACTTGGCGTGGTGTTGGTGGACATCGGAGGTGGCACCACCGATGTGGCGATTTACACCGGCGGTGCTATTCGCCACACGGCCGTGCTTCCGATCGCCGGTGATCAGATCACCAGCGATATTGCCGCCATGCTACGAACGCCCACGCCAGATGCCGAAGATATCAAGTTGCGTTACGGCATTGCCAAGCAAGTGCTGGCAAGCCCGGATGACATGGTTGAAGTGCCAGGGCTTGGCGACCGCGGTCCTAGGTTAGTCAACCGTCAAGCACTCGGTGCGGTGATTGAGCCGCGTGTTGAGGAGTTGTTTGGCTTGGTGCAGCAAGTGATTCGTGATTCGGGTTACGAGGACTTGTTGGCATCGGGGATCGTGCTCACTGGCGGCTCGTCCATGTTGCCCGGCATTGTTGAACTGGCAGAGGATGTGTTCTTAAAACCAGTGCGGGTTGCCGTGCCAGAGTATGACGGCGGACTAGCCGACGTCATGCGCAGCCCGCGCTTCAGTACGGTGATGGGGTTGCTGGGCGAGGCGCGTTTGCAACGTTTGCGGGGTCGCAAAGTGGCACAACAAAATGGCAGCTTCAAGCGCGTGTTGGCGCGCATGAAGGAATGGTTTATGCATTGATGCACGACAGGATGATCAGCCACGGCACCGGTCCGGGACTGAAAGTTTGTGATCTAGCGTCGGCCTGATTGGGTTGCCTTGATGGCAAAAAGCGGTAAGCAGTGAGTACGAAGGCAGTGAGTACGAAGGCAGTGTGAAGGGGACCAGTAGTTTCTTGTTTTTTTGACTTGAGGGAGTCGATCATGATGTTTGAAATGTTAGATAACGCGGAAAAAACCACCGTGATCAAGGTGGTGGGGGTGGGCGGCGCTGGCGGTAATGCGGTGGCCCATATGATTAAGTCAGGTGTTCAAGGCGTCGATTTTGTATGCGCTAACACCGATGCGCAGGCGCTAGCGGCAACCAATGCGCCCGTTCAGATCCGTCTTGGGCGGACAGGCTTGGGCGCGGGTGCCAAGCCCGAGCAGGGCCGTGCTGCGGCTGAAACGGCAAGGGAAGAGATTCGCTCGGCATTGAATGGGGCGAACATGGTGTTCATCACCGCTGGCATGGGCGGTGGTACAGGCACCGGCGCGGCGCCGATTGTGGCTGAAGTGGCAAAAGAACTCGGTATTTTGACGGTTGGCGTGGTTACCAAGCCTTTTATGTTTGAGGGCAATCGGCGTCAGAAAATGTCCGAAGACGGCATTGATGATCTTTCCAAGCATGTTCACTCCTTGATCGTGGTGCTTAACGAGAACTTGTATTCGTTGATGGATGAGGACGCCACTCAGGAAGATTGCTTTAAAGCGGCCGACGATGTCTTGCACAATGCATGCGCTGGCATTGCTGAAATCATCAACGTTGAGGGCAACGTTAACGTTGACTTCGAAGACGTCAAAACCATCATGGGCGAGCAGGGCAAGGCCATGATGGGTACAGCCGTGGCAAGTGGTGAAAACCGCGCAATGGTTGCGGCGCAGGAAGCGGTGGCGTGTCCATTACTCGAAGGTGTCGATTTGCAGGGCGCGCGTGGGGTGCTGGTCAACATTACGGCTAGCCGTTCACTCAAAATGCGTGAGACCCGGGAAATCATGGATCACATCCGTGGTTTTGCTGCCGATGATGCGACTGTCATCTTCGGCACTGCTTACGATGAGAGTATGGGTGACAAATTGCGCGTGACTGTGGTGGCGACTGGTTTGGGTCGTGCCCGTCCGACGCTGGTGCATGATCGGGACACCCAGCCCATGGTGCGTACTGGCACAGACAATGCCCTGGTTTCGGCAAACGGTCAGGAGAACTTGCGGGTGCCTTCCGTGTTACGAAACCCTCGTTCACAGGCTTCGGCCCAAGTACGAGCGCTGGAAACCGCAGGCATGGAGCACTACGACATTCCGGCCTTCTTGCGCCGCCAAGCTGATTAAACCAAGTCAGCTGGCGTATTCAAGGTCGAACCGCACTCCCTCAGGCCAGCGTGCATAAGCACGCTGGCGGCTGGCCCGTCTTCGCCATCCCCTTGGGGACGGGTCTAGCTAGCGGTGGCATCTTGAGAAGGATTCGCGTTACAATTTGTTCAAACTATAAGTAATCAGGCATTCGTATGTTTTTGCAACGCACCATCAAGAAAGCGGTACACACGACTGGCGTGGGTCTGCACTCAGGCAAGCGCGTGGAATTGACTCTGCGCCCGGCTTCGCCAGGCACTGGTATTGTGTTTCACCGCGTTGATCTGGACCCCGTGGTTGACGTGCCGGCCAAAGCAGATGGTGTGCGTGATACACGCATGGCGTCGGTGCTACAAGTCGGTCAGGCTCGCGTTTCAACGGTTGAGCACTTGATGTCTGCGCTTGCGGGATTAGGCATCGACAACCTGCACGTGGATCTGTCGGCCGAAGAAGTGCCGATCATGGACGGCAGTGCGGCAACATTTGTTTATCTACTTCGTTCGGCTGGTTTGCAGGAGCAGGCTACGCCCAAACAGTTCTTGCGCGTGCTCAAACCCATCGAGGTTCGTGAGGGCGAAGGTAAAGACGCCAAGTGGGCTCGTTTAGAGCCTCATGAAGGTTTTGCGCTGGCGTTTTCGATCGACTTTAAGCATCCCGCGATTGATTCGACGGCGGGGTTTGCCGAGGTGGATTTTGCAAATCAGTCTTACGCCAAAGAAATCTCACGTGCCCGGACATTTGGTTTTGTGACTGAGGTTGAAGCCTTGCGCTCAATGGGTTTGGCCCGTGGCGGCAGCCTGGAGAACGCCATTGTGGTCGATGAATATCGCGTTCTTAACCAAGAGGGTCTGCGCTATGACGATGAGTTCGTCAAGCATAAGATTCTGGATGCGATTGGTGACCTATATTTGATCGGCAAGCCCCTGATCGCTCGTTACGTGGCTAACAAGTCCGGTCACGCCATCAATAACCAGCTTGCACGTGATTTGCTGGCCGACACCAGCGCCTGGGAGCTCGTGTCGTTTGAGTCCGAGCAGGCTGTGCCGGCGGCCTTCAAAAACGATTGGCAGCTGGCTTAATCAACGCAGTCTGAACTCCGACCTGATTCGTCAATCGGTCTTGGCGCTAGACGAGATCGCTCATTTTTTCTTGGTGACTCGATGATGCGCTATCAAGCGCGCAACGGCGTCGGCCAGGGGACCCGCCTGTAATTCCCGACCCAGCGTTTCGAAGTGGTCAAGATCGGCATCGCCAAGCGGCCTCGCTTGTTTGATTCGTGGGGACTGTTGCGGGATGTTTGGGCGGCTGGCAACTTTGATTTTGAGCGTGGTCACGTTCCAGCCGGCGAGCGCGATCTGCTTAAGTAGTGTCGGCTGCAATTGACGTAGTTTTGCTGCCAGCGCGGAGTGATCAGTAATCAGGGTTAATTCGCCACCTTTGACGTCGGCCACGGCAAAACTTTTTCGCATGGCCAGTGGCAATTGACTGCCGATGGCGTCTTGCAGGGCGATCAACCGATGTGCGGTTAATAAAACCGCTGCAGTGCTCTGCCCTTGCTCAGCCCATTGCAAAGCGTGACTGGCGTGTGATTTAGCCATCTAGAACCCAAAGCATTCAATTGTCTGTTAGGGTAACGGACTTTCGAGAAGAGAACAAACGTTGTTGATGTCGTTGAGAAACCAAAAGTCAGGGCAGCATTTACCGCTGCTAGTAATACTATTCCTATCCTTGACGCTTGGTGCGATGCCCGGTCCAAGCCGTGCTTCGGTAGATGGCATGCCTGCCACCCCCTCGCTTGACCGAATCGAAGCGCTATTTGGTATCAGTGGGTTAACGCAGGCGAACATGGTGTGGCCGGTGGCGGGACCTTATCGCGTAAGCTCCACTTTTGGTGTGCGAAAGCACCCCATTAAGCGCCATCGAACGTTCCATCACGGACTAGACATCGCCGCCCGCGCGGGAACCCCGATTGTGTCAGTGGCCTCGGGTCAAGTCGTATTTGCCGGCTGGCGAGCCGGTTACGGCAGGGTTGTTGAAATTGACCATGGCCAAGGCTGGGTGTCACGCTACGCGCACGCCAAGTCGATTGGCGTATCGAAAGGCCAGCTTGTGCTGGCCGGGCAAATGATTGCCCGTGTTGGGCGCTCTGGTCATGCGACCGGCGCCCACTTGCACCTTGAATTGGAACGTGCAGGCGAACGGATCAATCCGATGGTGTTTTGGGCTCAAGTGAACTTGGCCAGCGCCCAGTAAGACGGGCGCCTGCGGTACACTTATCAGCATATATGGCGGTACCCTTAAGCCGCTAGGATCAGTTGCGAATGCTATCTCTACTTAAGAAAGTTTTTGGAAGCCGAAACGATCGGTTGCTTAAACAGCTCTATAAAGACGTCAAGCGTATCAACGCGCTTGAGCCGTCGATGCAAGCCTTGTCTGACGAGCAGCTCCAGGCGCTGTCAGCGAAACTAAAGGAACGCGTGCAGGGTGGGGAGTCACTGGACGCGATGCTGCCCGAGGCTTTCGCGTTGGTGCGTGAGTCAAGCCAGCGCGTTTTTGGGATGCGGCATTTTGACGTCCAGCTCATCGGTGGCATGGTGTTGCACACCGGCAAGATTGCAGAGATGCGCACGGGTGAAGGCAAGACACTGATGGCGACGCTACCGGTGTACCTCAACGCGTTGACGGGACGTGGCGTGCATGTGGTGACGGTCAATGATTACCTGGCACGTCGAGATGCCGATTGGATGGGGCGTTTGTACGGTTTTCTCGGGATGAGCGTGGGCGTGGTTGTTCCACAGCAAAGTAACGAAGAAAAGCGCGCGGCTTATCGCGCCGACATTACCTACGGCACCAATAACGAATTCGGCTTCGACTATCTGCGCGACAACATGGAATATCGCGTTGAAGATCGCCGTCAGCGTGGTTTGGTCTATGCCATTGTCGACGAAGTGGATTCAATTTTGATTGATGAAGCGCGTACGCCATTAATCATTTCGGGGCAAGCAGAGGATCACACGGCACTTTATCAGGCAATGAATGCGGTGCCGCCCATGCTCACGCGCATGCAGCATGAGCCTAAACCCAATGAGCCTGAGTCTGAAGGCGACTACTGGGTTGATGAAAAAAATAATCAGGTGTACGTGTCCGAAGCGGGGCATGAGAACGCCGAGCGCATTCTGACTGAAAGAGGCCTGTTGCCAGAGGGACAGTCGCTATACGATCCGCGCCATATTTCCCTGATGCATCACTTGATGTCATCGTTGCGGGCGCACAGTCTGTTCCATCGTGACCAGCACTATGTGGTGCAAGATGGTGAGGTTGTGATTGTTGACGAGTTCACTGGCCGCCTGATGTCCGGGCGCCGCTGGTCTGATGGCTTGCACCAAGCGGTTGAAGCCAAAGAAAACTGCAAAATTCAGCTGGAAAACCAGACGCTGGCATCGATCACCTTCCAGAACTACTTCCGCATGTACGAGAAGCTGGCCGGTATGACGGGCACTGCTGACACAGAGGCATACGAATTTCAGGAGATTTATGGCCTGGAAACGGTGATCGTACCCACCAATAAGCCGATGGTCCGCAAGGATATGCACGATCAGATCTACAAGACTGATCAAGAAAAGTATGGCGCCATTCTGAATGACATTCGGGATTGCCTGTCACGCGGCCAGCCCGTACTGGTGGGCACGACCAGCGTTGAAAGCTCAGAGTTGCTGTCAAACGCTTTGTCGCAAGCGGGCTTAAAGCACGAGGTGCTCAACGCCAAGCAGCATGCGCGTGAAGCCGAGATTGTGGCCCAGGCTGGCAAGCCCGGTGCCATTACGATCGCCACCAACATGGCAGGCCGTGGTACCGACATTGTCTTGGGCGGCAATGTACAAAAGCAAGTGGAGATGCTGCTGGCAGACGAGTCGCTCGACGATGTCGTTCGTGAGCAGAAGATCAAAGAGTTGCGTGAGGGTTGGGCCGCCTTGCATCAGCAGGTGCTCGATGCGGGCGGATTGCACATTGTTGGCACGGAGCGCCACGAGTCGCGTCGAATTGATAACCAGTTGCGTGGTCGTGCTGGCCGTCAGGGCGATCCCGGCTCATCACGCTTTTATCTGTCGCTCGATGATTCGTTGATGCGCATCTTTGCTGGTGACCGAGTGCGTGCGATTATGGAGCGCCTGAAGTTACCAGAAGGTGAGCCGATCGAAGCAGGCATGGTCAACCGCTCCATTGAGTCAGCCCAGCGCAAAGTCGAAGGGCGCAACTTTGATATCCGCAAACAACTACTTGAGTATGACGATGTGGCCAATGACCAGCGGCGTGTGCTGTATGGTCAACGCAATGAGGTGCTTGAAGGCTTACACATCGGCGAGCAGGTCGAGAGCTTGCGTGATGGCGCACTAACCGATGTGGTGCGTCAGTTTGTGCCTGAGGGTTCGGTTGAAGAGCAGTGGGACTTGCCCGCTCTGCAAAACGTCTTGCAGTCTGATTGGCAGCTCGATGTGCCGGTTGTTCAAACAGTTGAGGGCTCAAAAGAGTTTGGCGAAGAGGACATCGTTGAGCTTGTCGTCAAAGCCGGCAAGGCAGCCTACGATGGCAAGATCGCCACCGTCACTGAAGATACTTGGCGCCCGTTTGAGCGTTCGGTCATGCTTCAGGTCATTGACAATCACTGGCGTGAGCATTTGTCGGCGCTTGATCACTTGCGCCAGGGTATCCACTTGCGCGGCTATGCCCAAAAGAACCCCAAGCAGGAATACAAGCGTGAGGCGATCGAGCTGTTCTCGTTAATGTTGCAGCGGGTACGCGATGACGTGGCCAAGTTGCTACTGACGGTCAAGGTCCAAGGCCGTGAGGAAGTTGAAGCAGCCGAGCGCGAGGCTGAACAGGCGCACGTGCAAAACGTCCAATACCATCATTCTGACTACGATGAAGCGCTGGCTGAGCCAGCATCGGACAGGCGAGGCTCGTCTGCCTTGGCAGAGCATGCCTCAGCGGGTTCTGGTAGCAATCCCTATCCGAAGGTCGGTCGCAATGAGCCTTGTCCATGTGGTAGTGGTAAGAAGTTCAAGCATTGCCACGGCGCGCTAGCTTAGTCAATAAAATCAACCACTTAGAAATTTTACGCAACATCAAAAAGCGCTTTGCAATTGTTCAAAAGATGATTCAAACTTTATAAGGACTTCCGATGTCACACGCGTATGTGGTGGGTCAAATCACGGTCAAGCACGCCGAACGGTGGGCCGAGTACCGCGGCCAAGTGTTGGCCACCTTGCTGCCCTTTGGCGGCGAACTGGTGTTTCGCGGCGAGCAGGTCGAGGCTTTGTCGGGGGTCTGCCCGCACCCCGACATCGTGGTGATCCGCTTCCCCTCGGTGGAGGATGCCGATGGCTGGCACGGGTCGGCGGCCTACCAAGCCTTGGTGCCTCTGCGCCAATCGGCTGCCGAGGTGGTGCTGACGACTTACCGCGCATAACCCTGTTTTGAGCGCGGATAATCGAGGCATGCCGAACGTCACTTCTTACCTCACCGTTGCGCTTTACCAATTTGTTGATTTACCCGACTTTGAAGACCTGCAGGCGCCCTTGCAAGACTGTTGCGATGCCCACAGCGTCAAAGGCACGCTGCTCTTGGCTCGCGAGGGTATCAACGGCACGATCGCCGGGCCCGAGGCGGGTATTCAGGCCGTGTTGGACTTTTTGCGTGCCGACCCGCGTTTGGCAGATCTGCCGCACAAAGCCTCTTGGAGCCCCAAGCCACCCTTCAACCGCATGAAGGTCAAGCTCAAAAAAGAGATCGTGACCTTGCGTGTGCCCGAGTTGGAGCCGAACAAAACCGTGGGCCAGTCCGTCAAACCCGCCGACTGGAACGCCTTGTTGGCCGACCCGAACGTGGTGGTGATCGACACGCGCAACGACTACGAGGTGGCCATCGGCACCTTCCAAGGCGCGGTCAACCCCAACATCAAAAACTTCGTGCTGTTGCCGGCCTGGCTGGAGCAGCAAGACCAGCTCAAAACCAGCACGGTCAACAAACCCAAGGTCGCCATGTTTTGCACCGGTGGCATTCGCTGCGAAAAATCCACCGCGCTCATGAAGATGCGCGGTTTTGACGAGGTCTACCACCTTGAAGGCGGCATCCTCAAGTACTTGGAGGAAATCCCGCCCGAGCAGAGCCTCTGGGAGGGCGAGTGTTTTGTGTTTGATGAACGCGTGAGCGTGGGCCACGGCCTGGGCGTTGGCACCCACGAGCTGTGCCGCTCGTGCCGCTGGCCCTTGAGCGAGCAGGACAAGTTGTCGCCTCACTACGTGAAAGGCGTGAGCTGTGATCACTGCCACGACCAGCGCACGCCCGAGCAAAAAGTGAAGCTGGCCGAGCGTCAGCGTCAAGTGGAGATGGCCGGGGCGCGGGGTGATTTGCACGTTGGGGCCAAGATGCCTCGGCCCGACCCCGCTATCTGAACCACCCTCAAAGCGATTGGTTTAGCAGGTCTTGGTAGTCTTCGGTCAATGCCACACCGACTGGCATGACAGTACTTTGTTTTTACTTTGGTGTTCTCTCGCACAGTGTGTCTAAAGGCGGCACAGTTCGCCGGTGTTGAGGATTGAAATGGGCTAAACTGGTTGGAGTGAGGTTTTGATTTTTCTCCCAAGTAAAAGTTATACAAATGTTTTGCAATCATTTTTTCTTAAAAAAAACATCTATAAATCAATATAGTTACGCGACAGCGTGGCAATACAAGCATTGCCACGGAAAATTGGGGTAGTTTTTATCTATTTGATTTTAAATGAATTAATGGCTTCAGTGCTTCCCTGAGTGTGGGTTAACGGACGCCGTTGCTGACACGCCGCACGCCTGAGGCTAGCGATTCAATTGAAACTATTTTTTCCGCCTATGGTCGAAATTGGCTAGACTAAGAGGGAGCTGAGCGATAAACAGCCCGAGCTCTGTAGTCCATAACCTCTGACGGTGCCGGGCTAAGTGATGGATAAGTGCCATTGCAGTTAGAATAAACTGTAAAGTCATGATTCAGTGACAGGATTGCGACCCACTTCTGGGCGTATTGGATCTGTCGAGCAGGAGATAGGCCGTGAACAATTCGTTTCCCAAGATCGCCGTGTGGATGGTTATCGCACTGGTGTTATTTACTGTCTTCAAGCAGTTTGATAGTCGCCCAGCCGCGCAAGAAACGGTGAGCTACACCCAGTTCATGGACGATGCGCAAGCCGGTAAGGTTCGCAAGGTCGATGTTCAAGGTGATGTGCTGCACGTGACCCCGGACAATGGCCGCCCGTACACCATTACGTCGCCTGGTGACCTGTGGATGGTTTCTGACCTCATGAAGGCCGGCGTTCAAGTTTCAGGCAAAGCGCGCGAAGAGCCGTCGTTGCTCATGAGCATATTTGTGTCATGGTTCCCCATGCTGCTCTTGATTGCAGTCTGGATTTTCTTCATGCGCCAGATGCAGGGTGGCGGCAAGGGTGGTGCCTTCAGTTTTGGGAAGTCCAAGGCACGCATGCTCGATGAGTCGACCAACAACATCACCTTTGCTGATGTGGCTGGTTGCGATGAAGCCAAGGAAGATGTGCAAGAGCTTGTGGACTTTTTGCGTGACCCTTCCCGATTTCAAAAGCTCGGTGGCCACATTCCCCGCGGCGTGTTGATGGTCGGTTCGCCTGGTACGGGTAAGACGCTTTTGGCTAAAGCCATTGCGGGCGAGGCCAAAGTCCCGTTCTTTAGTATTTCGGGTTCGGACTTTGTGGAAATGTTCGTCGGTGTTGGCGCAGCTCGTGTGCGTGATATGTTCGAGAACGCTAAAAAGCACGCCCCTTGCATCATCTTTATCGATGAAATCGATGCCGTTGGCCGTCAGCGTGGCGCAGGCTTGGGTGGTGGCAATGACGAACGCGAGCAAACACTGAACCAGATGCTGGTTGAGATGGATGGTTTTGAAACAGGGCAGGGCGTGATTGTGATTGCAGCCACCAACCGCCCTGATGTACTCGACCCCGCGCTCTTGCGTCCTGGTCGTTTTGACCGTCAGGTCGTGGTGCCCTTGCCAGATATTCGTGGTCGCGAGCAAATTTTGCGTGTGCACATGCGTAAAGTGCCAGTCGGTCAGAACGTTGACCCGATGGTGTTGGCGCGCGGCACACCCGGCTTTTCTGGTGCAGATTTGGCTAACCTGGTTAATGAGGCGGCTCTGTTCGCGGCACGTCGCAATGGCCGGTTGGTGGACATGGCTGACTTTGAGAAAGCCAAAGACAAGATCATTATGGGCGCTGAGCGTCGCTCGATTGTGATGCCCGAGGATGAGCGCCGTAACACCGCTTACCACGAGTCAGGCCACGCCGTGGTCGCACGTATGCTGCCCAAGACTGATCCTGTGCACAAAGTGACCATCATTCCTCGTGGTCGTGCGCTCGGTGTCACCATGCAGTTGCCTGAGGGTGACCGCTACAGCATGGATAAAGAGCGTTTGCTCTCAACCATTGCAGTGTTGTTTGGTGGCCGGATTGCGGAAGAGCTTTTCATGGATCAGATGACCACGGGTGCTTCAAACGACTTTGAGCGCGCGACCGCCATTGCCCGCGACATCGTTACCCGCTATGGCATGACCACCGAGCTTGGCCCCATGGTTTATGCCGAGAACGAGGGTGAGGTCTTTTTGGGTCGCAGCGTTACCAAGACCACCCACATGTCCGAGGCAACCATGCAAAAGGTTGACTCAGAAATTCGCAAGATCATTGATGAGCAGTACTCGCGTGCTCGTCAGATCCTTGAAGACAATCGGCCCAAGGTTGAGTCGATGGCCAAAGCGTTGCTTGAGTGGGAAACCATTGACTCTGATCAAATCAATGACATCATTGAAGGCCGTCCACCACGCCCACCCAAGGTGCCAGATACACCCCTGGACACGGCACCTCCCCCGGCTGGCCCAGCGGCTGATGCCCGTGGTGGCAATCCTGCTGAGGCTGTCTAAGTAAGGTTTTTATGTCGACAGCCTGGCAATGTGGGCGCTTCGAGTTTGACCTCGAGCGCCCTGTTTTAATGGGGATCGTTAACGTTACCCCAGACTCCTTTTCTGACGGTGGCCAGCACGCATGTGCCGATGCGGCCATCCGTCATGCTCGCAAGCTCATCGATGAGGGTGCTCAGATTCTGGACATTGGGGGTGAATCCACTCGTCCCGGCGCCGAGCCCGTGCCACTGAAGCGCGAGCTTGATCGTGTGCTTCCAGTGGTTGAGGCGCTTCGCCACGCGGGTGTTGCCTTGTCAGTGGACACGTGTAAGCCTCAGGTCATGCAGGTGGTGCTCGATGCCGGTGCTGACATCATCAACGATGTCACTGGCTTTCGTGCTGAGGCCGCACGTGAGATCGTGGCGCAACACCCATCCTGCGGCTTGTGTGTCATGCACATGCAGGGCGAGCCGCGCAACATGCAGAACTCTCCGAGCTATGTTGATGTCGTGGCCGAGGTGTCTGCAGCGCTGTCGCAGGCTGCCCAGTCGATCCGGGCGCTCGGTGTCAATCCTGCCCGTATTGCGCTGGACCCGGGATTTGGGTTCGGTAAAACGCTTGAGCACAACTACGCACTGTTGCGCGGCATGAATAAACTCGCGGCGTTGGGCTACCCGGTTCTGGTGGGCGTGTCGCGCAAGTCGATGGTTGGCGCAGTGACGGGGCGCTCGATCGATCAGCGCGTAGCTGGCAGCGTGGCGGCTGCCCTATTGGCTGTAACATTGGGGGCGCGAATTGTGCGTGTACATGATGTTCAGCCCACGCAAGACGCTTTGTCAGTTTGGCAGGCAATGACCTTCGGACCACAGGAAAGCAAATGAGTCGACGTTATTTCGGCACAGATGGTGTGCGCGGGGAAGTGGGTGGTGAAGTGATTAACCCCCAATTTGCGTTAAAGCTTGGCTATGCCGCTGGTCGCGTATTGGCCCAGCGTTCTGCAGGAAAGTCTAGACCGTCGGTTTTGATTGGCAAGGACACTCGAATTAGCGGCTACATGCTTGAGTCAGCACTTGAGGCTGGGTTTGCGGCGGCGGGCGTGAATGTGCTGCTCGCTGGACCTATTCCGACACCGGCCGTGGCCTACTTGACTCGCACTTGGCGTTTGTCGGCTGGCATAGTCATTAGCGCCTCGCATAATCCGTATCACGATAACGGCATCAAGTTTTTTTCTCCGCAGGGCATGAAATTACCCGACTCCCTAGAGCTGGCCATCGAAGCCGCACTCGACGAGCCAATGGGGTGTGTGTCCTCCGATAGCTTAGGTCGGGCTAGGCGCATTGAGGATGCGGCCGGTCGGTATATTGAGTTTTGCAAGAGTACGTTTGCGTCTGACCTGGACTTGTCAGGTATGTCGCTGGTGATTGATGCCGCCAATGGTGCGGCCTATCACATCGCGCCGCACGTATTTAGAGAGCTCGGTGCCAAGGTGCACGCCATCGGCGTTGATCCAGACGGCTTTAATATCAACGAAGGCGTGGGTGCATTGCACCCGGACAATTTGATTAGAGAGGTCAAGGCTCGTGGGGCGGACCTTGGAATAGCACTGGATGGTGATGCTGATCGAATCCAGATCGTTGATGCAGACGGGCGCCTCTACAACGGCGATGAGCTGCTATACGCGGTCGTGCGTGAACGCGCCATGCGGGCGCCGGTGGCCGGCGTTGTTGGCACGCTCATGAGTAATTTAGGCTTGGAGCAAGCGTTTGCTTCGCGTGATATTCCGTTTGAGCGCGCTGCGGTTGGCGATCGATATGTGCTGGAAAAGCTCAAAGACAACCATTGGCTTTATGGCGGTGAGAGCTCCGGCCACCTGCTGTGCCTGGATTGTCACACCACTGGTGATGGCATCGTGGCGGGATTGCAGGTCTTGGCAGCGCTTAGACGTTATCAAACTTCCCTGTCTGACTGGGTCAAAGACTTGGCGCTTTATCCGCAAGTCATGATCAATGTGCCGATCCAGCCAGGCATGGACTGGAAGGGGCATGAGCCATTTCAACGCAAGACGGTTGAAGTTGAGCAAGCTTTGGCTGGTAAGGGCCGGGTACTGATTCGAGCCTCTGGTACAGAGCCTAAACTGCGCATCATGGTGGAGGCCGCGCAGCCTGATTTGGCGCAACACATGGCCCAATCTTTGGCCGCCAGCCTTGCGTAATTGTCATAATACTGTCACGATTCGGTCAAACTTATGACACACCCGACAGTCAAACTGTCGGGATCATTTAGTGAGGGCCTTATGCTTGAACTTGTTCGCAGCCGTGCCAGTGTGTTCTCTTTGCCGACCGCCGAAGTTAGTCAGGGAGACTTGGTGGTGGGGTTGGCTCAGTCAGACGAAGAGCTCGAAGCCGTTCAGCGCTTGCGCTATCAGGTCTTCTCCTCCGAATATGAAGCCAAGGTAGGCCAAGAAGGTAACGGCATCGACCGCGATGCCTTCGATACTTGGTGTGAGCACCTCATGGTCAAAGACATGGGCACAGATCAAGTGGTGGGTACCTATCGGGTGCTAACACCCCATCAAGCCAAGCGGGCCGGCGGCTACTACTCTGAGTCTGAATTCGACCTAGCTGGTCTGGGTGATATCAAACAGTCACTGGTGGAGTTTGGCCGAGCCTGTATTGACGCTGAATACCGCAATGGCTCTGTCTTGATGATGTTGTGGTCAGGCTTGGCTGAAATTCTCAAGCAAGGCCGCCATGAGCATGTGTTTGGTTGCGCCAGTGTTAGCTTGCGTGACGATGGGGTGACTGCAGCGGCAGTATGGCGTAGCGTTAGAGGCTCCATCGGTGAAGATGGCACCCCAGTGGTCTCACCATTGCACCGCTACCCCGTTGATCGGCTCGATAGCCACTTGCCGGCCGAGATCCCTGCACTGTTGCGTGGTTATATTCGTTTGGGCACACAGGTATGCGGCGAGCCGGCCTGGGATCCGGACTTCAACACCGCTGACTTTCCGATGCTGCTTTCGATCAGCAACATGGGCATGCGCTACCGTCGCCACTTTGGCTTTGAGTGATGGTCTGAAACCGTTTCAGACTTTGATCACTTCAAACTGCATGCCGACCCTGCGCCATTCGTCTTCTTCAGCATGAAGAGAAAAATCCGTTAAGGGATGCTTGGCTAGCCAGTCTTGATTGACGGTGGTGACAATCGAATTTCCTTTGACGCTGACTGATAGGGCAATCGCCTCGACCTCCTCGCGTCTGCGACACAGCAGTGCTGCTAGGCGCAGCGCCAAAATCGCCATCCACTGCTCATGCGACTTCACCAGGGACTGAACCTTACCGAGCTTGCCGGTGTGAGCCAGCACCAGCATCGCCACGGCCGCCTGATCCACCTTGGAAAAGCCTGGCATATCGGCATTATTCAGGATGTAGGCACCGTGCTTGTGGTAACCGTTCGATGAAATAGACATACCCACTTCATGCAAGTCGGCAGCCCAGCTAAGCGCGTGTTTAAGCTCGTCCAGTGGTCCGGCTTTGGGAAATAGACTCTCATATAGACGTTGTGCCGTGCGACGCACCCTGGACGCTTGACGTGAGTCCACGTGATAGCGCTTCATGAACACTCGGACGGTTTCATCCCGGCGATCTTGTGCTTCACTGCGTCCAGCCAAATCAACCAGCACGCCCAAACGCAGTGCGCCGTCGCCAGTGTGCATGGTCTCAATGCCCATCTCATCAAAAAACGCACTCATGATGGCCAGACCACCGAGCAGTACGTCAGCGCGCTCCAGTTTGATGCCGGGAAGGTCTTCGGGGATAACACGCCCCGACTTGATGAGTTTCTGACGCAAACGCTTTAAGCCTGAGGCGGTGATGCCTCGTTTGGATAAACCACCTTCGATCAGAATGGCCTGCAGGGCTTTGGCCGTGCCAGACGATCCATAAGCTTCTTGCCAACCGAGCTTCTTATAAGGCTTGGTGATGACCTCAATTTCGCGCTGGGCTGACATCTCGGCTGTGCGCATGGCATGTTCGTCAACCACGCCGCCCGGGAAAAATCTGAGTGTGTAGCTCACACACCCCATGTAAAGCGACGACATCACCAAGGGTTCTTCACCCCTGCCAATGATGACCTCGGTGGAACCACCACCAATGTCCACCACCAGTCGCTTGTTGTCAGAAGCTGGCAGGGTGTGATTGACCCCGGTGTAGATTAATCGGGCCTCTTCTCGGCCAGCGATCACTTCAATCGGGAACCCAAGCGCAGCCTCTGCGCTTGGCATGATTTCCGGAGCGTTGCGCGCCACACGGAAAGTGTTGGTGGCCACCGCACGAACCCGATCCGGGTGAAAGCTGTCGAGTCGCTCCCCAAAACGCTTCAGGATACTCAAAGCTTTCTCGATGGCCTCATCGCTTAAGACCTTGTTTTGGTCGAGGCCGGCAGCCAAACGCACCGTTTCTTTCAGGCGATCGATTTGATAGATTTGGCGCACGCCATTTTCTTCGTACACGCGTCCAATGGCCAGTCTGAAACTGTTGGAGCCCAAATCGACTGCTGCCAGTAAATGTTCCATGCTTGATCTTCCCGCGAACTCTCGGGCGATTATAGGGTCTCCAAATGACAATGCCCGATCGCCGTATGCCACAAAGATCGTTTGGCTTGTGTCATCATGTAACTATTTGACTCATAACAAAGTTTCTCGGACCACCATGGCCACGACCACTGTTCGCGCATCAAAGCAGCCTCAGACCAGCAGCAACCGCCCCAGCAACCGCGCCAGCAAGCGCGCTAGCAATCCTGTGCGCACCCGGATCCCAAAGGTCATTGAGCCGCGGTTTTTAAACCGTGAGCTCTCTTTGTTGCAGTTCAATGAGCGGGTGCTGGCCATGGCGCAAAACCCCGCAACACCATTGCTGGAGCGCTTACGCTATCTCTGCATCGTAGGTTCCAACCTCGACGAGTTCTTTGAGATCAGGGTCTCTAGCTTAAAGGAGCAACAGAGGCTGCATCCGACCATGCGTGGGCCAGACGGATTGACGGCGTCAAATGCTTTGGCACTGGTGGAAAAAGCGGTTCATGCTTTGGTACAAAACCTTTACGCGCTGTTAAACGATGAGGTTTTGCCGAGTCTGCGCACGCAGGGTGTCTACTTGCACCACGCCTCTGAGTGGGATGAGGCTCAGCGCGCTTGGGCACATGACCTATTTGTGCGCGACATGATGCCGTTGCTCACACCCATTGCTTTGGATCCGGCCCACCCGTTCCCACGTGTTCTGAACAAAAGCCTGAATTTCATTGTGCCCTTGTCTGGTGAGGATGCATTTGGCCGTAAGGCCCGTATTGCCGTGGTGCAAGCGCCCAGAGCACTGCCTCGCGTAGTGCGCATGCCAGCGTCCGTTTCTGGGTTGCCGCATGGCTTTATTTTGTTGACCTCGCTGATTCGGGCGTTTGCGCCCGAATTGTTTCCCGGCATGGAAGCGCATGGTGTATTCCAGTGGCGTGTGACCCGTAACAGTGACTTGTTTGTTGATGAAGAGGAGGTCACCAACCTCAGGCAGGCTTTGCAGGGCGAGCTGTCACAGCGTAACTTTGGTTCAGCGGTTCGGCTTGAAATCGATCAACTGACCCCGCCACACATCGAGTCGTTGCTGCAAACAGAGTTTGGACTGCAGGTCGGTGACACCTATCGGGTCAATGGGCCCGCTAACGTGGCGCGACTGATGCAGATTTGTCAGGAGGTTGATCGGCCTGACCTGTTGTTTCCCGAGTTTCAAGGCCCAGTGCCCAAGGCATTTGCCAATTTGCCTCATAAGCAAGGTGCAATATTTGACTTGATTGCTGCCGGCGATCAGCTGCTGCATCACCCCTATCAATCGTTTCAGCCAGTGATCGATCTGTTAACGGCCGCTGCACGTGACCCAGACGTGGTGGCGATCAAGCAAACGATTTATCGCACTGGCGAAGACTCTAAATTGATGGAGTTGTTGATTGCCGCGGCACGCGCCGGTAAAGAGGTCACCGCCGTGGTGGAATTGATGGCCCGGTTTGATGAACAGACCAACATCAATTGGGCCTCGCGGCTTGAGGAGGTGGGTGCGCACGTGGTTTATGGCGTGGTTGGTCACAAGACGCATGCCAAGATGTTGCTCGTGCTTAGGCGCGAGCAGGGGCGCATCCGTCGCTACGGTCATCTGGGCACGGGTAACTATCATACGAGGACTGCCGGGCTTTACACGGATTTTGGGTTGATGACTGCCAACCCAACCATCTGTGAGGACATGGACAAGGTGTTTTCGCAGTTAACCGGCTTAGGTTCGAGGCGTCAGTTAAAGCTCTTGTTGCAGTCACCATTTACGATTCATGAGTCAGTCATGAGCATGATTCAGGCTGAAACGGCAGCAGCCAAAGCCGGTAAGAAAGCCCGCATCATGGCTAAGATGAACTCGTTGCTAGAACCGCAGGTCATTGAGGCGCTGTATGCGGCCAGCCAGGCTGGCGTGAAGATCGACCTGATCATCCGGGGAGTCTGTGCTTTGCGTTCAGGGGTGCCCGGCCTGTCAGACAACATTCGGGTGCGATCGATCATTGGTCGGTTTTTAGAGCATTCCAGGGTGTTTTACTTCTTTGACGGTGGCAAGGAGCAGGTCTACCTGTCATCGGCTGACTGGATGGACCGAAACTTCTTTAGGCGTGTCGAAGTGGCGTTTCCCGTCCTGGATCCGGTGCTTAAGCGTCGCGTGATCCGGGAGGCGTTTACCTTGGCGTTAAAGGACAACACCCGGGCCTGGTCACAGCAGCCAGATGGCAAATTCGTGCGGGTTGCCTCTCGGGCAGTGCCAGTGAACATGCATGATGAGCTCATTGCGCTTCTGGGGTCGAAATAATCTCTCCCAATCTGCTATAGTTCTGCTCTTCGGGGCGTAGCGCAGCCTGGTAGCGCATCTGCTTTGGGAGCAGAGGGTCGCGAGTTCGAATCCCGCCGCCCCGACCAGTTCTAAGGAAACCGCCACTCAGTTTGCTGGGTGGCGGTTTTTTTTAAGTCGTCTAAAAGGTTTTGCTCTGATAGTTTGAGCCAGCCTAATTTGATGTGTAGCAATGTTAAACGCCCTCGAATATTTGTTCCAATTCGAGTGGAATCAAATTTTTCAGTGAGTTGTAAATGGAAGTTGTGCTAAGAAAGTATGGCAACAGCACCGTGGCAGTATTACCGCCTGCGGTTCTTAGGGGCTTGGGGCTATCTGCTGGTCAAGCGATGACGCTGAGCACCAATGAGCAGGGGGACATCGTATTGGCTCGTAAGCGCAAGTTTAAGCTTGCTGATCTGATTGCCCAATGCAATCAGCAGGCTCCTATGCCGGCTGATCTAGCACGGTGGGATACGACAAAGCCTGTTGGGCAGGAAGTTTGGTGATGCCAGTTTTTGATCGAGCAGATATCGTAGCGATACCTTTAGACCCAACACTCGGGCACGAGTAAAAGGGCACGAGCAAAAGGGCACTGGACCAGCCCTGGTTTTGACTACGAAAGCGTTCAATAAGCTAGGTGATGTGCTTGTTGCGCCTATTACACAAGGCGGTGAGTACGCTCGGTATGCTGGATTCGCAGTCACCCTCTCAGGCACTGGTCGTAAAACGCAGGGCGCGGCATTGATTAATAAATTCAGGATGCTCGACCCAGTAGCTAGAAAAGCAAAAAAAGTTGAAAGGGATAGTGCAGTTGTGGTTGAAGACGCCCTTGGAAGGTTAGCCACGCTCATTGAGTAGTGCGTATTAGCCCCAAAATTAGCAAACCAAGTAACAGGCAGAGACCCAGCTCGGATCTCTGTCACTGCTTCCCGTATTTGCCTGCTAAAAATGTCAACTAAGCCTGCGCTTCTAGCCAATCACTGTAAAGCGTCGCCAGTACACAAGAGAACAACCGTGCCTGCTCATTGTCTGCGCGACTGGTGAGCATCACAGGTACTCGGGCCCCTAGCACCAAGCCTGCAGGCTGAGCATGCGAGACGAAGGTCAGTTGTTTGGCGAGCATGTTGCCGGCCTCCAAGTTAGGCACGATCAGCACTTGAGCCTGACCAGCGACGCCCGATTCAATGTGTTTGTCACGTGCCGCACCCATGTCAATGGCGTTGTCCATGGCCAGTGGTCCGTCAACAAGCCCACCTTTGATTTGGCCGCGCTCGGCCATCTTGGCGATGATGGCGGCTTCCATGGAAGAAGGAATATGCGGATTGACTGTCTCCACGGCTGACAGGATTGCCACTCTAGGCCTTTCCATGCCGCAGGCTCTGGCCAGGTCAATGGCGTTCTGTGTGATGTCAACCTTGGTGACGAGATCTGGTGCGATATTGATGGCCGCATCACTGATGATGATGGGCTCTGGCTGGGTTGGCACATCGAGCACAAATGCGTGCGATATCCGACCCTTTCCGCGCAGTCCACCTTCACGCTTAACGACTTGCCCTAGCAAATCATCCGAATGAAGGTTGCCCTTCATGATGCTGCGCACACGCCCCTGATGCACCATGTCAACGGCAGTGCGGGCAGCCTCGCGATCAAGGCTGACATCCACGATCTCGATGCCGTCTAACTGAAGATTGTGCTTCTGTGCGATGTCACGGATGACAGACTCGGGTCCAATCAAGACTGGCGTGATGAGGTTGTGATCGCGAGCCAGCAAGGCGCCTGCAAGGGAATTCTGATCAGTTGGGCAGACAACCGCACACGTCATCGGTGGGCGATTTTTGGTGAGCTCGAGCAGCTTGGTGAAATGGTCGTGGGTTTCTAGCGTAAGCCCAGGTAAGTCAGTTTGGTCGATGGTGACGGTCGTTGTGGGGGCGCTGACCTTAGCCTGACCGGTAGCGATCAAGCGATTGTTTTGATCGGTGATGCTAGTCTCAAACAGGACGTGGGGCTTGACGAGCTTGTCGAGCAAACGAACGCTGACTGTTAAAACATCGCCTAGGCGGGCGCGCTCGACAAACTGAAAGCTCTGTTCCAGGTACAGCGTGCCAGGTCCCGGCAAAATATTGCCAAGCAAGCTCGAGACCAGCGAACCGATCCACATCGATGGCGCAACCGAGGCTGGGGTGATGTTGCCTAGTTCGTTTGAGGGCAAATGCAGTGGATTAAGGTTGCCGCTGGCATGGGCAAACAAATACAGATCTTTTGCAGTCACTGTACGTTTGAAAGAAGCCGTATCACCGACCTTCAACTCATCCCAGGTCTTGTTTGTCAGTTGCATGGCGCTAGGCTCCAGTTTTGCGGGTTGGTCTGGTGGTTTTGTGCGCGGGGCTACTTTCAGCGACGGCTGTTTGCGTGCCATCAGTCTGCGTATTGCCACCGTTGGCATCATCCGACGCTTTGAGTAGGCTCTCGTAGCGCATGTATTGCACTAGCGCGCGTGGTGACATGGTCTCGCGTGGGCCTGCCACAGCCATGACCAAATCCAGTGCCTTTTGCCGATCCGCTGCGGTGTTCAGTACGTTCGTCAACGAGGAAAAGGCAAGTTGTGGCTCAAGATCAACGATCAATGTCTGGACACGGATTAGTTTCGAAATTTCAGCGGCATCCATGCTTTTGAAAGGCTCGGTGCCTTTGATAATGTCAAAGGCACGCTCAAGGCGTGATCGACGGATATACCCCCGGGCACGGTTCATCAACAGCATCATCCTGATCGATCCCGCCGCCAAACCGCCTTCACCAATCTGGCTAAGTGCTTCTTTGACTTCTGGCAAGTTGTGTACGTTAATGGGGCGCTCGATGGGCAGATCACTCTCGCCTCGTGTGTAGGCGGCTTTAACCGAAGGCGCTGTGAAGGTATAGAAAAACGCTGCTTCCATGGCTGCGTCGCGCGTGTCCCGAATCATGTCAAGCGAACTGCGCACGAAGGTTGCGTAGAGCTTTTCTAAGGCCATAAACGGGTTGTCAGCATTGACAGGCTTGCGGTTCTGGCGCACATTCTTAGCGGCCTCGGCCACTGGTTTAATGATCGGGTTTTGATCGGAGATTGCTCTGCGCTGAACACGAATTGGCTGTGACTGGCGAACGAACTCACCACTTTGTGGCGTGGTCATCGCCTTGACCAGGGGTCTTACCGTGCGCTCGTATGCCAACAGATTGGTTTCTGACATGTCAGACACCGTTTTAAAGACAGACTCTTTTTCACGACCATCGCTAAGCTTGAGAATGTCCTCAAATGTCCGATGCTCGAACACGATGTGCGTTCGGTCTTCGCCACTTACGAGTTTCATCTCGTAAAGGCCAGGGCCAAGCGCCTCAATCGCATGAACAGTCTCCGTGATGGCATGGTGTTCATGTCCGGCAACCTTGGCTGAAACAAAGATACCCAGATGGCCAATCGATTCGTGCAGCATGTAGACAATGCGTTTGCCCATCACTTTCAGAACATCAAGGCTGCCGTAGGTGTCGATGATCCAGTTCAAAGCCTGTTGCGGCGGGGTGATGTTGTCACCGTGAGAGGCAAAAATGATCACGGGAGAGTCGATACGACGCAGATCAATGCGCTCGCCGCCGAGCACGGCTTCACCGCGTGCCAGCTTGTTGCCGATAAAGAGGTTCTCAACGATCCATCGTATCTCGGGCTCGTTCATCAAGTAAAAGCCGCCCCACCAGCGCTCGAACTCCAGGAATCGCTCGGCCTCGGTATCGATATTGGCGTAAAGGTGGTAGTACTTTTCAAAAAGACTATTGGCTGGGTTTAAGCTCTCAAAGTTCGACACCAGCGCGGCGCCATCAAACAAGCCGTCACCGATGTCAGCCAGCATGACGGCTGGCAATGCCCCGCCACCAAATCCACCGAGATACCGCATGGGGTTTGCCCCCAGGTTGCCGGCCCAGTACGACATGGGTGCACCGTTAATGATGACTGGTCCCGCCAGTTCAGGCGAGGTGGCAGCCACCAGCATGCTGGCCCATCCGCCCTGACAGTTACCGATCAAAATGGGCTTGGGTGCGTCTTGATGCAGCTCACGGATGGTGGCCAGGAAATGCACTTCAGCATCGCGAACATCAGCCAGTGTCTGCCCCGGCACGGGTGTTCGATCAAACACAGCAAAATAGACCGGATGACCTTGAGCGAGACCCTCGCCGACCTGGCTCTCAGGCTTAAAGCCGCCAATGCCGGCACCGTGACCGGCGCGTGGATCAATAATGAGAATCGGCGCCCGGTCGGCACGTGTACCAACTTTGGGGTCGGGATGAATGCAAAGCAGCGAATAGTTCACCGGCCGATCAAGCTCTTGGCCATCGATCACGACATCGAAATCAAAGTCCAGTACGGTTGTGGTTTTGCCAGTCTCTTGCTCAATAGAGAGGTTCCCCCGCTGGCGCAACACATCATAAAACAGAGTTGTGCGCTCGCTGGCGTCTTGCCAGTAGGCAATCATGTGCTGGTACCAATCCATCGGGTTGGCGGACATGAGCGTGAACTGTTTCAGCACGAGATCTTGAACCGTGGTTTCCAGTGCTTCAGCGCGTTGACGAAACTCTTTGTTTAAGCGACTTGACTGCGACGTTGATACCTCAGCCAGAGTTTTATAGCGCTTTCGGCGCTCTTCGGCGGTTTCGGTAACGTGCTGCAGTTGGCGCTGAGCAAGCTCGCGAACAGGTTCAAGGGCGTCAGTGGGTAGACCAAAATCGGCTAACAGCGTGGGTTGCATCAGTTTCTCCTTCCGCGGTCGCGGATGTCATCAGCGACACCCTACTTGGTTGATATGACGCGCTGGTGAATGTTGGTTTGCAGTTTGATGTCAAACGCATGGAGTCTGATCTGAATCAAACTCCGCGCACGACTGGCTGTGATGTCAAGCCATAAAATTGAAGCCAGCGTCTACATAAATTGTCTGTCCAGTCATGCCACTCGATTCGGGTGAACATAAAAAGGCAGTCAGGTTGGCGACCTCATCGATCGTCACCAAGCGACCAAGGGGGCTGCGATCCCTGGCCATCTGCATCAGATCATCAAAGCCATGAATGCCTGATGCGGCTCTGGTGAGAATTGGCCCCGGCGAGACTGCATGTACACGAATGTTTTGTGGGCCGAGTTCGGCCGCCATGTAGCGAACGGTCGATTCAAGAGCAGATTTCACGGGCCCCATGATGCCGTAGCTTGGGACCACTTCGGATGACCCGTGATAAGTCATGGTGATCATGCTGCCACCTTCACTCATATGCGGCGCAGTCAGCTTGGCCACTTCTGCAAACGAATGACATGACAGAGCGATGGCTTGCGAGAAGCCTTCGCGTGAACTGTCGATCACTCGCCCATGCAGGTCGTTGGCTGGCGCCCAAGCAATCGAATGAATTACAAAATCCAGTCGCCCAAATTTGGCAACGGCGTCTGCCACAAAGCCCTCGAGCTCATTGTCATTGCGCACGTCGCACGCAGCCAGGCTGATGTCTAAAGGGTCCGTGACTGCCCGAGCGTATTGCGCTGCCTTGTCGTTTAAACAGCTGACGTGAAGTTTGGCCCCTAGCGCATGAAGCTGCTTGACCACCGCAGCAGCAATACTCTGCTCGTTGGCCAAGCCAAGAACGATACCAGCCCGGCCGGAAAGATCGCAGAATGATAAAGACATATTAGTTCCTTGGGGTGTTTTGGGATGTACTTAGTATGGCGGCTGTCGATGACGCTGGTCTTTCAACCATTTGTGCCATGTCAAATGTTTGGTGATGGTCACTGAAAATTCACATGACCACATTACTGTGTCGTCACAACTGTTCATTTTTTCACGGGAGTGTCACTTGTACATCAAACCCACGGAGTCCGAGCTGGAGCTCGCCAAAAAAATCCCACCGGGCGCGTCTTTGCATGTTGGTGGTTTCATGGGCGTCGGCACGCCAGATCGCCTGGTTCAAGCCTTGGTTGAACTCAAAATTGGTGAATTAACCATCTACTGCAATGACACGGGCAAACCGGGTGCGATTGGCATCGCGCCCCTGATCCACGCCAATTTGGTCAAGCGTGTGGTCACTTCGCATGTGGGCACCAACCCCGAGACCCAACAAAAAATGATCGACGGCGAGCTCGATGTGGTTTTAATGCCGCAGGGCACCTTGGTCGAATGCATCCGGGCGGCAGGTGCAGGGCTAGGTGGTGTCCTGACACGGACTGGCTTGGGCACCGTGGTGGCCGAAGGCAAGCAAGTGGTGGAGATCGATGGCGAGCAATGGTTGCTGGAAAAACCCATTCGAGCCGACTTTGCGCTGTTGGGATGCCACCGTGCAGATTATCAGGGCAATCTGGAGTACACACTGACGGCCACCAACTTCAATCCGGTGATGGCCTTGGCGGCTGAGGTTGTGATTGCTGAGCCCCGCTCCATCGTGCCAGTGGGCGTGATTCCACCCGATCACGTCATGACCCCAGGTCCGCTCGTTGACTACCTGGTTTCCCACCCCAATGCTAAGCGTTAGGAGTTACATATGAACACGAGTATGGTCATGGAGGCCACAGAGACGATTCAGCGGCGTATCGCCCGCGAGATAGAAAGTGGCATGTTGGTCAATCTTGGCATTGGCATTCCAACAGGTGTTACTCGCTTTGTGACTGCAGAAGGGGTAATGTTCCAGTCTGAGAATGGCTTAATTGGCACGGGAGCGCCGATGCCGGAGGGAATGGAAGACGAATCTTTGGTGGATGCCGGCGGCGGCTTTGTGTCGGCGGTGCCCGGTGCTGCAACCATCGACTCGGCCACTTCCTTTGCGTTCATCCGTGGCGGTCATCTGGACATGACGGTATTGGGTGGTATGCAGGTCAACGAGCAGGGCCAGCTCGCCAACTGGATGGTGCCTGGCCAGCGCGTGGCAGGCATGGGTGGTGCCATGGATTTGGTATCTGGTGCCAAACGCGTGATTGTTGCCATGAAACACACTGCCAAAGGTGCAGCTAAAATCGTGCCTGAATGTTCATTGCCACTGACCTCCATTAGACGCGTCTCGTTGATTGTGACGGAGCTGGCGGTGATCGAGCCCACCGAAGAGGGGCTAGTGCTGGTGGAACATGCGGACTATGTTTCGGTCGATGAAGTGTTGTCGCAGACGCAAGCAGCGTTAATCGTTTCGCCGGATATTAAACCGATGCGGTTATTGGGTTAGACCGGGTTACATACCTCAGCGAACTGTGACATAGTGATTAAATGGAAAACAAACACGACCGAATAGCGGCTGATTCGCGAAGCCAAACCGATGGACCAGTCATTGCCGCAGTCAGTTACGTCCCTGGTGAGCCACCGAAACAGCTTGAAATACAAGAGATTGGGACAGCGTTATTGCACCCTGAGGCGCTCGTTTGGGTAGGACTGCATCAGCCTGATGAGGCGTTACTGAAAGACATCCTGAGACAGCTGGGGATGAACGAAGACGCTTTGGACGTTCTGATGGGTGATATTGCCATGCCTGGAATGTCGATGTTTGATCGTGAACTACTGATTGTGTTGCCAACGATCATCTGGAAGTCGAATCACAGTCGCCCTCACTTTGGGCGTCTGGCCTGCCTGTTCGGTGACCGTTTCCTGGTCACCGTGCGTCGCGGACCATCTTTGCCGCACTTCCAGTTGCGTGACCGGATGGAAAAAAATCGCAGTCAATTGGAGCGCGGTTGTGACAACCTCGTTGTTGAAATCGTCGATGACCTGATCGACCGCTATGTAGAAGCCTATAAGCATTTTGAGGTTCGAGTGGACCGAACCGAACGCGAGCTGATGCGCGCGACATTCGATCGCGGCTCGATTTCAAGGCTGTACCTCATGAGGCGGGATTTTCATCGGTTCCATGTGGCCATCGAGCCAATTGGGGAGATCTGCGCTCGGGTATCAAGGCTAAAGGCCGAACCGCTTAGTGAAGCTGGGCGTCTGCGCTTTGATGGCTTATCTGACCGAATTACTCGGCTAGATCGATTGTTTGATTCTTTAGGTGACGGTCTTACGTTTGCTTTTGAAGCTGGCATGCTGATTGAGCAGTCGCGTCAGACGGACACCACCAGAAAGCTTGCCGCTTGGGCGGCGATCATTTCAATTCCCACGGCGGTAGCAGGTATCTATGGCATGAACTTTGAGAACATGCCTGAACTGAAGTGGGAGTACGGCTATTACGCGGTGCTTGGGTTGATGGCAACCGTTTGTACCACCTTGTTTGTGTTGTTTAAGCGGGCGAAGTGGCTGTAAGGCTTGCTCGTTAACTCCCGCGCCATACGCAAATTCAGTTTTCAGCCTAGTAAAAAAAGGCCTCGCAAGAGGCCTTTTTCTTGTGACTATACCAACCAGGTCAACCAAAACGACCCGTGATGTAGTCCTCGGTTTCCTTCTTCTGAGGACGCGTGAACACCTCGGTGGTTTCGTTAAATTCGACCAGGGTTCCCAAGTACATATAGGCCGTGTAATCCGAGATTCGAGCGGCCTGCTGCATATTGTGCGTGACAATGGCTACCGTGTAATCGGCTTTGAGTTCAAGCACGAGTTCCTCCACCTTGGCAGTCGAAATGGGATCGAGTGCGGAGGTGGGTTCGTCTAGCAGAATCACTTTGGGCTTGACTGCCACTGAGCGGGCGATACAGAGGCGCTGCTGCTGACCACCCGAAAGTGACAAACCGCTTTGGCCTAGCTTGTCTTTAACTTCCTTCCAAATAGCGGCTTTGGTTAGCGCCCACTCAACCCGCTCGTCCATTTCGGCTTTGCTCAATTTTTCGTATAGGCGCACACCAAACGCGATGTTGTCATAAATCGACATGGGGAAGGGGGTGGGCTTTTGGAACACCATGCCGACTTGGGCGCGCAACAAATTCAAGTCTTGGGAGGGCGCCAAAACATTCTGCCCGTACAGATTGATTTCACCTTCGGCACGCTGACCCGGGTAAAGGCTGTACATGCGGTTCAGCGCTCTAAGTAACGTGGATTTACCGCAACCAGAAGGGCCAATGAACGCAGTGACCTTGCGCTCTTGAATATCGAGATTGATATCCTTTAAGCCATGAAAACTACCGTAGTAAAAATTAAGTCCACGGCACTCAATCGCGTTCACGGGTGGTTTGTCTGAAGTTTGCGACATGATATTTCTCTCAGTAAATTAGACTTTGACTTTCTCGCGGAACAGCACGCGCGCGACGATGTTTAGCAGTAGCACGGCCAACGTGATGAGCAAAGCGCCACCCCAGGCCAAATTGATCCAGTTCTCGTAGGGGCTCATGGCGAACTGGAAAATAACCGTCGGTAAGTTCGAGATGGGCGCGTTCATGTTTGTTGAGAAAAACTGGTTGTTCAGCGCGGTAAAGAGCAGTGGCGCTGTTTCACCGCTGATGCGGGCAACTGCCAACAACAACCCTGTGATCACCCCGGACTTTGCGGCACGCAATGTGACGAAAGTCGCCACCTTCCAGCGCGGTGCGCCCAAGGCAAAGGCTGCCTCTCGCAGGCTACCTGGCACCAGTCGAAGCATGTTCTCGGTCGTGCGCAACACAACGGGCACTGCGATCAGAGCCAGCGCCAAACTACCAGCCCAACCGGAAAAGTGACCCATCTGGGCCACCATGATGGCGTAGACGAACAGGCCCAGCACGATGGATGGTGCTGACAACATGATGTCTGTCACAAAACGGGTAAGTTCCGCTGTCTTGCTTTCGTCGCCATATTCCGCCAAATACACCCCGGCAAAAACACCAATGGGCGTACTTACCAGCGCCGCGAAACCAACGATCATCAAACTGCCCACAATGGCGTTGGCCAAGCCGCCGCCCTCGGAGCCGGGTGCCGGAGTCGACTGTGTAAACATATCCCAGCTCAGTGCCATGAAGCCGTTCTTGAACAAAATAAACAAGATCCAAAGCAACACGAAAAGTCCCAATCCCATCGCAGCGATTGATAGGGTGAGCCCGATGATGTTCGTCCGTTTACGGCGCTGATACAAGTTCTGATTCATATTGACCATCCCGTCTTTTTAACTCTTTGTGCCTTTCGACTTCTCGGTCCTCAAAATCATCACTTTGGCTGCGGCGAGCACGAAGAACGTGATGACGAACAACAAGAAACCGAGTGCAAATAATGCAGACAAGTGAAGATCACCCGCTTCTGCAAATTCGTTGGCCAGTGTCGAAGCAATCGAGGATCCCGGCGCAAACAGCGATGGCAGGATTCGGTGAGAGTTTCCAATCACAAACGTAACCGCCATGGTTTCGCCGAGCGCGCGACCCAGGCCTAGCATGATCCCGCCGATGACCCCTTTCTGCGTGTATGGCAAAACAACATTTCGCACCACTTCCCAAGTCGTGCAACCGATGCCGTAGGCTGATTCACGAAGAATGGGTGGGACGATTTCAAATACATCGCGCATCACAGCGGCGATGAACGGCAAGATCATGAACGCCAGCACGATGCCAGCTGCCAGAATGCCAACACCGTTCATGGCACCACCAAACAGCGGGGCAATGATGGGCATTTGGCCAAGTGTGGATTGCAAGGCTGGTTGGCCGTAGTCCGCGAACAAGGGCGCGAAAATAAACAGACCGAACATGCCATAAATAATCGATGGAACGGCCGCCAGGAGTTCAACCGCAGTGCCCAGTGGTCGACGCAACCAAGTAGGGCACATTTCAGTCAAGAAAATAGCGACACCAAACGCGAGCGGGATGGCGATCACCAAGGCAATCACCGAGCTCATGATGGTACCGTAGATAGCAATCAGCGCACCGAACTTCTCATTGACGATATCCCATTCGTCACTCCAGATAAATCCGAAGCCGAATTTCTCAAAAGCCGGCCATGCGCTCATCCACAGCGACGCAATGATTCCGAGCAAAGCAATCAGCACCAGAAGTGAAAACCCCATGGTGATTTTGTGAAATAGAAAATCTTGCAGCTTTTGCCGTTTGACAACTGCCATCATCGCGGCAGTGGGGGCTGAACTCTGCGGGCTTGCTACTGGGCTATTCATGGACACTCCAGGAGGGACAGACACTGAGACCCGGCTGTTCAACCAGGCCTCAGACACCGCTTACAACTTAATGCGACAACGTAAATTACTTGTTTTGAATCTGTGACCAAACTTTTGTACGGATTTGGTCGGTCAAGCTGTCTGGCAGTGCTACGTAGGCCAAATCAGCGGCCATCTGCTTGCCATTTTTGAATGACCAGTCAAAGAACTTGAGCACCTCTGCCGAGGCGGCCTTGTCCGACGGATCTTTGTACATCAGGATGAACGAGGCGGTCGCAATCGGCCATGTGTCCGCACCGGGCTGGTCAACGATCGACACGCCCATGCCGGGCACGCTAAACCAATCGGCACCAGCAGCAGCGCCTGAGAAGCTAGCTTCAGTCGGGCGAACGAACACGCCGTCCTTATTTTGCAAGCGCATGTAAGGGATGCTGGTCTTTTTGGCGTAAGCGTACTCAACATAGCCTACTGCGCCCTTGATGCGAGCCACGTTTGCAGCGACGCCTTCGTTGCCTTTGCCGCCAACTGAGGAGTCAGCGGGCCACTTCACAGCGGCACCTTTACCAACCTGATCTGCCCAAGGCTTGCTGACAGCGGCTAGGTAGTCGGTAAAGTTAAAGGTCGTGCCCGAACCGTCCGCGCGGTGAACAACAGTGATGGGCTGGTTGGGCAAGCTCTTGCCTGGGTTGATGGCAGCGATTTTGGGGTCATTCCAGTTGGAGATGGTGCCCATGAACATCTCAGCCAGCACGGGGCCGGTGACACGCAATTCGCCGCTCTTGAATTCTTCGAGGTTAAAGACTGGCACCGTGCCACCGATGATGGCGGGGAACTGAACCAAGCCGTCCTTTTCGAGTTTGTCGCCAGCAACTGGGGCGTCCGAAGCGCCGAAAGTCACCGTCTTGGCCAAGATTTGACGGATGCCGCCTGACGAACCGATGGATTGATAGTTCAAGCCGATGCCGGTTTCTTTCTTGTAGGCTTCAGCCCACTTTGCGTAGATCGGGTAGGGGAATGTAGCGCCTGCACCAGTGATGTCAGCCGCGGATGCCTGCAGGCTGAACGCTGCTACAGCGCCGCCAAGCAAAACTTTTGCAAACAAGTTTTTCATGAATATCCTCTATTCGAATAATGGAACATACGAGTAAGTCATCGAGTACCTACGAACTGAAGCATGCCTCAAGAATATGACAATTAAGTGACACTACGCATTCTTTCGTTGGGTCAAAGTTTTACTTGATGGTTCGTGCTTGAGGATTCACGCGGGCTGTACTGTTTTGCCCTGAAACATGGCCTTGCCGTCGGTTGAAGTATCGCCCTGTCGGTTGGCGCTGCCCGAGTTAGACTAAGCCATTGGCCATGGTGCCACGGCCTTGTTTAACCATTCTCATCATTTTTATGCCTCACGACATCAACCTCATTGCGATTTTAGTGGCCGGTTTTGGGTTAGCACTGGTCTTTGGCTATCTGGCCGCGCGCCTGAAGTTGCCCCC
>CAZLFB010000002.1:0-16326 GCA_964558695.1 uncultured Orrella sp. | reverse complement strand
CCCGCCACTGCCTGACATGCCTGCCGCCAAAATCATCCAAAGCAGATATGTATGCAATAATTTACATAAGTATCAGTAAAGTCTAAAATTACAGACTATATGAGACGCCGAGACCCAGCCACGGAACCCAATGAAGTCACACAGTTCGTGACGGAGGTTGGCGTGCGCGTGCGCTTGATGCGACTTGCACGCGGCCTCACCCAGGCGGAACTGGCTGAGCGAGCAGACATGAGTCGGCTAACACTCATGTCCATCGAGGCCGGCGCCTTATCCTCGAGATTCGCCGATGTGGCCCGGCTTCTATGGGCCCTGGACGACGTTAGTCTCCAAGCAGCCATGGCAACCGCCGCACAAGATCCGGCGTTCCAGGAAGCTGCACGTGCAAATCTGCCGCGTTACAGCTCTCGTCGCAAGAAGGACCCAACGTGACCCGCCGCAGCGCGCCTGTGTATCGATGGATGCTAAACGCCACGACAAACGAGCGTTCGCCTGTCCGGGTTGGGGAGTTGACACAAGAAGAAACTCGCTGGGAGTTCGTCTACGACCCAGATTACCTAGGGCTGGGGCAAAACGCCTGGGAGCTGGACCCCACGGGCATCAGAAACAAGCAACGCGGCGCGTTCACCAGAGTCGGCTCGGTACCGTTTCCGGTGTTTTGCGATATCGCTTTGTCGGGGTGGTCGCTGGACGCCCTTAAAAACCGTGCCGCGACATTTCTTGGTGCTGACGCGGTAAGAAACCACGAGCCGTGGGGCTGGTGGGAGCGGCTCTTGTACGCGCCAGCGGACGGATTCGGCGCCATATTCGTTGGAGACCTGAAGGAAAAACCTGATGCTTCGCTGGCACTCAATGAGGCACTGAAGGCAGTCACGAAAGCGACCCTGGGACAGCGAGCTCAGGATTCTTCATCCGGGGCCATGGGTGGTGAGCGGCCAAAAATAGCGCTCTATGTTAACGACCAACATGTAGGACCACCACGCCCGGTGCTACTGAAGTTTGCCATGCCCTCAGAGCGCGGCGACAGTATCGTTGCCGAAGCAACGGCGCTGACATTAGCCTGCGAACTAGGGCTGTGCGTGCCAAGTCACCAGGTTGAGTGGTTCAACGACGTCGCGGCCTTGAGCATCGAGCGCTTTGACCGGGGGATCGGGGTCAACGGTCCTGTGTATCACTGCGTGAGTGCCGCCACGGCGCTAGACCTGGTGCCAGGCTCGGATGTAGAGGATGCCAAACGCAGTTACGTACAGCTGCGCTCCAAGCTCAAACGGCCTGCGGACGCAACCGAGCTCTACGAACGCATCGTGCTCAATGCGGTGGTTGGCAACACCGATGACCACCCGTGGAACACCAGCTTGCGCCAAGTCGGCTTGGGGCACTGGGCGCTATCGCCGCTCTACGACGTGATGCCTTTTTTTGCGCGACAAGGAATACCAGCATTCCGGATGGATATCGCCAGGCGGCGCCCGTCGCGTGCGGCAACGCGTGCAAACCTCATTGCAGCCGGAAAGCAACTGGCTGGTCTGCAAGAGGGGGCGGCATTGGCCGTCATCGAGAACACCCGTGCGTACGTGCGAGACAACTGGCGCCGGGTGTTCTGCGAGCATGGCAAGCATCACCCAGGCTCTCGACCTGACGACTGGGCAAACATCTTCGAGCACGACTGGCTCACAGACTAGCCTTCGGGTCTAAGGCATTAAGTTTTCAGGTACCCCAGGTGCTTCAAAATCCGCACCACATCGGGCCCGATGTGTTGGTAAAAAGCGTATAGGCCAGAGCAAAGATAATTCAGCCCCGGCTCCCCATCGCGGGTCTTGATGAGACGGTTCTTGGGGCATTCACCCCAGCAGAGCTTCAGATAGTCACACTGCTTGCACTGCTTGGGCAATGTGTCGCGCTTGGCCATGCCAAATGCTTCCTGCTCCCTGGAGAAAGCCATGTCACCGAGGTGCTTGTTGTGAACATTGCCAATCCGATAGTCCGGATACACAAAGTGGTCACAGGAGAACACCTCGCCATCGTGTTCCACGGCCAGTCCCTTGCCACAGAACTCCGCTTGGGTACACGTCTGAGCCGACATGCCAGCGGCTTGCGCAATCGCTGTTTCAAACAGATTGACATGCACCCGACCGAAATCAGTGGCCAACCACTCATCCCAGACACCGCTCAGAAATTTCCCATAGTCATCCGGATCAACCGACCAGGGTGTCACCACCGACAAAGGATGATCTGGCTTGGCGCGCGGGGAGTCTTGGATTGGAATCGATGACTCGTCAATCTTGGCTGGCGCACTGGATTTAAAAAACTTGGGCTCGACTGCGCCATTGAACTGCACCCGCTTTGCACCCACCTCATCAACCAAGAACCGATATACCGCCTTGGGGTGCAGCGCGTTGTCCCGGTTAACCACGCAAAGTGCCGCAAACGGCACTTGGGCATCTACCAGCATCTTGGCGGCTTTCATGACCAGATCAAACGTGGGCTTGCCACTTCGAGTTTTGCGATGGCTATCGTGTAACTCACGCGGCCCATCCATGGACAAACCAACATGAAAGCCGTTGGCTTTTAAAAACCCGATCCAGTCTGCGTCTAGCGCAATGCCATTGGTTTGCAGATCGTTTTCAATTCGCTGGTTTGGCTTGGCGTACTTGCGCTGCAACTGAACCACTTTCTGGTAGAAGGCCAAACCCATCAACGTGGGCTCGCCCCCCTGCCAAGAAAACACCACTTCATCGCCCGTCTGACTCTCGATGTATTGACGGATGTGTTGTTCAAGCGTTGCCTCATCCATGCGGGCATGAGGCTTGTGATCAAGCAAATCGGTTTTGTGGAGATAAAAGCAGTAGTCGCAATCAATGTTGCACTCTGCGCCTGACGGTTTGATCATCGCGTGGTAGCGATAATGCCTGCCTGCAGGTAACGCAGGCAGGTTTAATGCAGGTTGGCTTAAACCAGGCTTGGTCATGCTCACGGTGAGCTCGGCCTTGCGCTAGTTCTGTTGCACGCTCATGACCGTTTCCATCACGCGGTCCAGGTTAAAGCTGCCTGGCTTTTGACGTGGCGGGAATTCCTTGAAGCTTTGCAGCCACTTGCCCACATAGGCCGCAGCCGGTGCGATCACAAACATGTGGTCCAGGTACCATTTCTGGAAACCCATGGCGTTCTCATGCTCGGCACGCTCAAACGGATCCATGCGCAGGTTGGTGATGAGCGGTGCACGCAACTGAACAAATGGTTCTTGCCAGACACGCAAACCCTCTGCCTCTTGCTTTAGGAAGGTGATTTTCCAGTTCTCATAACGAACAGCCGCCACGCTGCCATCATCAGTCCAGTAAATGAAGTCCTTACGTGGCCAAGCGCCCTTGCCCTCTAGGGCGGGCTTTAAGTTGTAACCATCGAGGTGGACCTTGTACTGCCGATCACCTATCTTGGTACCGTTGAGCAGCTTTTCTTTGATGTCTTTTGCACCACCCGCCTCGGCAAACGTATCAAACAGGTCCTCGTGTGCGCCAATGTGGTTGACCACCGTACCGGGCTTGACCACACCGGGCCACTTCATCATGGCTGGCACGCGGTAGCCACCTTCCCAGTTGGTGTTTTTCTCGCCACGGAACATCGTGGTGCCACCATCTGGCCAAGTGAAAGTCTCGGCGCCGTTGTCCGTGGTGTAGACCACGATCGTGTTCTCATCAAGCCCGAGTTCTTTGAGCTTATCGAGCAACTGGCCCACATGACCGTCGTGCTCAACCATGCCATCGGCATAAACGCCTAAACCCGTCTTGCCAACTGATTCGGGCTTTAAGTGCGTAAAGATGTGCATGCGGGTGGAGTTCCACCAAATAAAGAACGGCTTGTCATCTTTCTTGGCACGCTCCATGAAGTTCAGCGTCTTGCCCATGACCTCATCGTCGATCGTGCGCATACGCTCGATGGTCAGCGGTCCGGTGTCAGTCACTTTGCCATCGGCAAAGCTATGGATTACGCCACGTGGACCGAACTTTTTCTTGAATTCCGGATTTTTGGGGTAGTCGGGATGCTCAGGCTCTTGCTCTGCATTGAGGTGGTACAGGTTGCCAAAGAACTCATCGAACCCATGGTTGGTGGGCAACATGTCATCGCCATCACCCAGATGGTTCTTGCCAAACTGGCCTGTGACATAACCTTGCGACTTCAGAATGGTGGCAAGCGTGGGGTCTTCCTTTTGCATACCTTCAGGGGTACCAGGCAAGCCAACTTTGGTCAGCCCTGTGCGAATCGGCGACTGACCTGTGATGAAAGCAGCCCGGCCAGCGGTACTGCTTTGCTGGCCGTACCAATCGGTAAACAAGACGCCTTGCTGTGCGATGCTATCAATATTGGGCGTGCGATAACCCATCATGCCCATGTTGTAGGCACTGATATTGAATTGGCCAATGTCATCACCCATGATGACCAGAATATTGGGCTTGTCAGCCGCCAGCGCGTTGGCGCCTAACGACATGCCAGCCACCAGCGCGGCAGCCAGTATGGATTGTTTTAGCGTGGACTTCATGCAGTTTCCCTAGAGGAAGATAGACCGATACAAATAACCTACACTGACGTTAAGGGCAATCCATTGGCATAGCCACGTACTTAGGGACAGGGCTTGCCGGCCCGCCACCGAGGCGGCGGCGATACGCCCTAACCAATGGCTGTCTGATTACACGCGCGGTTTAAGTAAACACATCAGTTTTTAGGAAAGACGGTTTTCCAGTCGTCTTTCATGTCCACCACGGTCCAACCCATCTGTGGTGCCAGATCTAGCGCACGGTCCAATCGACCGATCTTTGAATCACGGTCGTAAGCGACTTCACGTTCACCATCCGTGTGATGCACAATCAACCCAAACCGCGGCCCTTCACCAGCCGACGTCCACTGCAGCATCTGCAAGTCGCCATCTGAATTGCCAAAAGCCATGACGGGCCGCTTGCCGATATATTGGTCAATGGCCACGGGCTTGCCTTCTTTGTCATCCACGAACCCAATCTCTGGCAAGCGCAACACCACGGGCACACCATCACGCACTTCAAACTTGGATTTCAAGGACGAGCCGATCACCTGTTCAGATGATATGCCATAGACATCCTCGGCCCAGGCGCGCATGAATTCCGTGCCACCACCCGAGACGATATAGGTCTTAAAGCCATTGGCGCGCAGGTAATTGAGCAGCTCCAGCATCGGCTGATACACCATCTCGGTATAAAGACGATTGGTTTTAGGGTGACGTGCAGTTGCCAGCCAGTCGCGTACAACTTGACGATATTCATCACTGGTCATCCCGGCGTGGGTGGCTGCGACCAGTTGTAACAAGGTCTGCACGCCACCGTGCGCCAAGGTATCCATGTCGCCTTCCAGCACGGCTTTAAATGGCTGCGTGGTCTGCCAGTCAGGGTGCTGCGGCGCCATTGCCTTGACCCGATCGATTAAAAAGGCGATCTGCGCATAAACGGGCTGCTCGCTCCAAAGCGTGCCATCATTGTCAAACACCGCCACCCGATCTTGTGGCTGGACAAACGCCGGTGTGTCTGGGGTGGTAACTTGTTGGACAAACTCAACAATGGCTGTCTTGCTAGCCGTGTCGTTCCAAGACGGTAAAACTTCAGCCGCATGTGCCAGCGACGCCAAACCGAACAGCAGTCCAATCAACAAACGTTTCATACCAATTCCCATGATGAAGTGTCAACACACACCAAACCGGTGTGTGTCGATGATACCGAGAGATGAACCGCAACATGCATGTCCAAATGAACATGGGCACGAGTGACAGACAAAGCCTTAGAACGTCACTGCTACCCCAACCGCAAACCCTCGAACGTTTTGTCCGAATGCGTAGCGCGCCACAATACGGGTGCGTGATAGCCAAGAGAGCTTGTCACTCGAATCAAACTCAATGCCCGCACCAACGGAAGTCAAATAGTTAAAACCCAGCAAACCACGCTGATCACCCACATACGTGGTGTTGGCGAGCTCAAGAACATAGCGCAACGGGCGATCCATGACGGTTAGCCCGGTGGGTGCCCGATAGCGCGAGTAAAGACTAACCGCTTGCGCCGCGGCACTGCCGCTGACCACTTCAGAAGAATCAAACGTCTTTAGTGCAATGCTGGTGTAACGTAGCTCAACATCCACTTCATACTCGGGCTTAACCAGGGTGTAGTCCAGCATCAGCGAGCCACCAAGCCCGTAGGCATTCAAGCGGCCATTATTCAGAAAATCCACTGACACATCTCGCTTTAAGTCGGCTAAACGACCAACGAGCGACAAATCAGACTCAACGTGCCCTAGCGAGAAATTAAAAATGGGCCTGAGCACCAAATTCGGCATGATCTCAAAATCCCAGCCAATGCCGCCCGTTAACGCCACTGAGTTCCAACGCGCCGGCAGCACGCGCTGCTCTTCCCCCCGGGTGGCGACAAACGTCGGATCAAATCGCATAAACGCAGCCGATCCCTCCAGATACAACGGAAATGCTTTGCTGACGGTCTCACCGCCCGCAAATTGCGTCATCGAAAGACGCGTATCACCAACTCGGGTATCGTCAATAGAAAGAAAGCTCGAGGTCAGATCAGGCACGGCGGCAAAGGCCATGAGTGCCAGCACATCATCGGCATTGCGTTTAATGTCCTTGGGTAGCGTTAGTTTTTGGGCGAAGCTTGGGGCCGTGAGCAAGCAAGCCAATACCACGCCACCGAGCATCGCCAGGCTTGTGTGGCTTTGCCGAAATGCCGCGAGCCATGTATGAGAATTCACGACGATCAAATACTCGAATGGTTGCCTGACCGAATTTTTTAGCGGATTTTAGCGTTGGTGACGATAGGCGAACGCGGTCCTACCTGTACCAAAGCACAGGATTAACGATTCGGAATGACTAAAACCAACACAAACAGCAACACAAGTAACAACCCCGCCAAAGCCACCAACCTGCTGCGTTTGGAGCGTCGTTCTGCTTGCGCATCCGGTGGCGCCACACCAAGCTGCTTGTTCAGCGTTTGTTTGACCTGCAATACATGCGTTGCCTGAGGCTCACGGGTGCGATTGGTGATCAGGGTTTCCAGGCAGTGCATCACGTCGGCGTCTTGCAGAAGCTGAGCCTCATCCAGCGCTTGTTGCAGCGCCCGCAAGTACATCCCGTCAGTATGAAATGGTGCAGGATCCGCCGTTTCCAGACCCTGCAGCTGCTTGGACGAGAGATTCAAATGTTTGGCGAGCTTCTCGCGTGTTGCGTGACGCGTTTGCCAACTTTCCCGTAGACGGCTCGCCAAATATTGTTCACAGTCAAATTGACCCTGCATGATGCCGCCAGGAAAATTCATCAATGGATAGGCATGAGTTTGTGTGACAGCGGCCACAAGGACAATGTCCCAAAGAACACCCGCTGTTTTGGTGTCAAATCGCACCAAATTGATGCAAAATGGGCCCAGCATGTACTTTGGGGCATGTCCCATTGTCCATGTATCCGGTACTTTGTCGAGCTTGCTACAGCCGCACCGCCGCACCCTGGAAGTTATTCATGAAAGGCCATCATCAGCCTAGACCAGTCGAATCGCTTAAAGCACAAGTGCTAATCATCGAAGACGATCAGGCATTGCGTTTCATGCTGTGCCAAACGTTGAAGCGCTACGGTTTTGTGGCACAGGACTTTGCCGGACCCGCACCGTTTTTTGATTGGCTGGCTGTGAACCCTGCACCTAAAGCATGTCTCTTACTAGACATGCGTCTGCCGGCTATGAGTGGGCTCGAAGTACAAGCCAAACTCGAGGCCATGAATCTCAGGTTGCCCATCGTGTTCATGTCAGGCAATAGTCACATTAGCGAAGCGATTGCCGGGATGAAGCAAGGCGCGATTGATTTCTTGCTCAAGCCCTTTGATGAGACTTCGCTCATTCAAGCCATCAGCAAGTCACTTGGCCATTTCAACGAACATCAAACAGCCAATACTTATCGCCTGACACCGCGCGAGCAAATGGTGCTCGACTACATCGCCAAAGGCATGCGCAGCGAGCAGATCGCTCAAATGCTAGATCTCAGTGTTAGAACCATCAAAATGCACCGCTCCAATATTCTGCACAAGACAGGCGCTAACACCATGACTGAGGCTGTTTTGCTGGCGAGCAAGCCCCCATCCGTGGCAAACCCCTAGTTTGTCATGAGCGGCGACCACCTAGTTTTTGTGTCTGTCGCCTGCGTGCTGATCGTCAGTGCAATCAACTCGGTCGTACTTAACCGCGAGCACGGCTGGCGTGAAGGCGAAGCCTTCTGGTTTTGGGGGCTTATCGCACTGTCTGTCTCCTACCTGGGATTTGGCACCAGCGCCTGGTTCGGCTCTCTGGCACTGAGCGTGGCCAACCTCGGACTGCTTGTTGCCTACCTCGCCATGAGCCTGCAGCTACGTTACTGGCAAACTGGCAAGACCGCCGTGCCCATCTGGATCGTGGTCGGGGCAATCCTTTACACCGTTGTGCTTGAATACCTGCGTGCCACGGCGCCCTACACCGCGCGCTTGCACCTGATTCACACCACCATGTCGCTGATCACCGCTTATTTGTTCTTCAGCACGATCAGTTACTACCGCAAGAGCCGCTCAACACAGTTGCTGGTGCTGGCATCGACGTTTGCCATCGAATTCATCTGTGCCTTCTCTCGTTTAATGTTTACTGTCATACAGCCCGCACCGACCAATCTGCAGATGACGCTCTACGAGGAACCACTGGTCATGGTGCTCATGCGCTGGGTGTGGCTCATAGCCAATGCCATGAGCTACCTCACCGTCATGACGTTTGAGCTAGAAAAAATGCTCAACAAAAACGAAACGCTGCGGGTATTACTAAAAGAGAAAGACCTGTTGCTAAACGCATTGTCACGCCACAACCACAGCGACCAATCAGCGGCCATCGGGCAGACGCTTGCGCATGAACTACGCCAGCCACTAACCACGCTACTACTGGCGTCCAAGAACCTGCAAGCACAGCTCAAATCCAATGACATCAACGAGCTTGACGCGCAAGTCGATTTTCTGTGCGCCCAGTGCGAGCGCAGCGCCGACATCATCAATCAGCTCGAGGAAGTCTTTCGACCCAAACGAGCGGACCAGCCAGCCGCGGCCATTCGCGATGTCATCGAGCAATCCATCAAAACCCTAAAGCCTCGACTGACAGCCGAGCACATCGAGGTGCAATTGCGAGGTGATTTTGATTGTCTGGTGTCAGTGCAACCCAGGCAACTTGAAACGGTATTCATCAACCTGATTTCCAACAGCATTAATGCCCTGTCGACACAAAAACGAGGCAGGCAGATCACCATCGAGTCTAAAGTCGAAACATTGTCCTGTGTTTTGACGGTCAGCGACACCGGTCGTGGAATTGACCCAAGTGTTCTGCCCAATATCTGGCAGCTGTACGTGTCAGATGATCAAGGTGGCAGTGGCATCGGGTTGTGGCTATCCCAGCAAATCGTACAAAACCACGGCGGCCAGATTCAGGCTGGCAACACCCCGGGGTCAGGGGCGTGGTTTAGAGTCGTGTTGCCGCGGCTAAGCTAGGACAAACACTCGGAATCGTTTGGTTGCTCGTATAGATAAAACGAGCAGTTTCGAAGTCGTTTGCGACCTAGAGCCACGCCGCTAGTGAGCCAGTGACAGCCAGTAATTGATCCCGGCACCCAAACCACCCAAGCCCAGGATCACATAGACTGGGTTCACTCGGGTGAAAAGAATAATCACAAAAGAAATGACCGCCAGCGAGATGGTCAACGGTCCGACCAGCGCTGCCTTGGCGACCGCATAGACACCTGAACACATCAAGCCAATGGAAATTGGTTCGAGCGCACTTTGCACACTGCGACGCCAGGGCGTGTCACCAATGCGATTCCAAACTCGACCAATCCAAAAGCATAAAAAACTGGACGGCAAAAAGAATGACAAACCGACAATGGCTGCACCGAAAGCACCAGCAATCTGAAACCCAAAAATCAACACCATCGTCATGTTGGGGCCTGGCGCCAACTGACCCACACTGTAGACGTGCACAAACTTTTCTGCAGAGATGTTGTAGCTATGCTGCAGCACCTCCTGCATCTCATGCAAAACCGCCGTGCCACCGCCAACCGCCAGCAGTGACAACATACCAAAGGTAAGCGCCAGATGAATCAACACCAGCATGGCTAGTGACCCCCGTCCTTTCTAGGGCGATAGAGGTAAATCGCGATGGGTGCAATGATGAGTAGCACCATCGGCAATGACAGCGAGACGATGCTCATCAAGATAAAGGTCGCGATCAGAATGGTCAGGGCTTTGAACTCTCTAAACTGCTTATGCCCAATCTTGTAGGTAATCGCACTCAAAAGCCCGGTCGCTGCTGCCGCGATGCCACCTAGAATCAAATTGGCCAGAGGATGGTCAGCGCCCTCGATATAAACCAAGCCCACTGCCATCACAAAGGCGCAACCGGGAATCAGCAGGCCAACGGTTGCGGCAATGGCGCCCAATACCCCTCTGAGCTTATCACCGCTGAGCACGGCCAAGTTCACCGCGTTCAAACCAGGCATGGTTTGGCTGATGGCAAGTGCCGCCATGAACTCATCATCGGTGAGCCAGCGTTTCTTTTCTGTGAGCAAGATTTTTTGATAAGCAACGATGCCACCACCAAAACTGACCGCACCGATGATTAAAAACTCAAGAAACAACTCCCGCAACGTCGGCTTGGTCACTGACCCTACGTCGGCGCCTGGGGCTAGCTGGCTCATTCTGGCTTTCCGTAGACAAGCGCAGTTTTGGTGGAACCCGTGGCTAGCCAATTGGCAATCGCGTGCTGCAGATCGGTAAAAAACTCATCGGCGCGCTTGTGCGCTTTCTTGTCATCCCGATTCTCGTCGTTGACTCGATAGGAGTAACCGAGCTCACCGACCAAGGGCTCACCCACATTGCGCATCCAGATGGCCAGATCACAATGCGCATGGACTTGGTCTCCAAACGAGAGATTACCCAGCGGTAGACTCGCCTCCAAGATCTTGTTCGCACGCCCCCCGACAACGCGTATCGGCAGTTTTTTCGGCAAATTCAAGCCAGCCAACTCGGGAAATGTTTCAGCCACACTTTCAAAGGTACGTTCAAACACGTCTTCAACCGGGACCGAATCCATGATGGCGTTGTTTGAATAGATAGTTCTGACCGAACCAATACCGTCTCCGCGTAGTATTTCTTCTTTTAGGCGATGGCGGTATTTGTAGCGGCTGTTGGGCGTCGGATCAAAAGACAAAGCTTCTTTCAGGCTATCGGAGCGACACTTGAATGTCATTTCGCACCAATCATCCACCCAGACATTGGAGCGTGACTCGCGCACACGCAAAATCAGTTTGTTATGACGAAAGTCTTCACCCGGTGTGTCGTAGAAAAAAACATTGCGCAAACCCGTCGACGCATTGTCCAAGTGAAAAAATTCCACCGCCTCACGCTCGCAAAACGCGCGAACCTTCCCGATCAGTTCGTTGACCTTGGATCGATGATCCAGACCCTCGGGTTCAAGCAATAACTTAAATTCACGGTTGGTGATTTTCGGATCGAGTTCTTTAGACATAGTTATTACATCATCACTGTTAAGCTGCCAACGGCAAACAAAGTAGGCACCGCGTGTTATCCACCGCTAGGCCAATGTCAATGCTAACTTACCCGCAAACGAATGGCGGGAAAGTACGTCACTTCGTTTTAGAGCAAGGGAATCGCTGAACCAGATACTGCAGCATGGTCTGGGCAGCTGGCTCGTTGGCATACTTCGTGCTGCCCTGCGCCCACTTGACATAGGCCTCGATCACTTCAGTGCGTGAGGGTGCTGGCTGATTGACGCAAATGGTCTTTAAGGCTTGGCCACTGTCGCTCAGGACCAGATACGTGTCGTAGACAGCCTGGCCGTAGATTTCGCAAGTCACAAAGGAGCCGCCGGTGCCCTTGCAGTACTCGAGCATTTCTGCTGTCGTGATAGATGACTGCGCAGCCTGTGCAGCTGGCACGGCCAGCAAAGCGATGGATGCAGCCAGCGATAGCGTCATTTTTTTGTTCATGTAAAACCCCAAGTCCTATTCCAAAAAATTTGCTTTAGTACCGTCTAGCGACGAAAGCCCCCAAAATGCCCCCCGCCGAAATGCTCACCACCGCCGAATTGGGCACGGCTGACATCGCCAAATCCGCGTTGATGATCCCAGTCACCGAAGTGATTTTGGCCGGCATCGCGCAGGTCACCCCGGCGATCCGCATCATTGCGCGCAGCATTTTGGAAGTCACCACGACGGTCAGCGTTCTGGAGATCGCTGCGAGCACGGTCGGCATTGTTGCCCGTCCAGCCACGGCTATTGAGGTTCTGGCGAAGCTGATCACGCTCGGCATTCACCCGGGTGTTGTCAAGCGCCGTTCGGTTTTGCGAGACGCGCTGAGAATCGGCACGCCAGTTGGAGACTTGCGAGCGGTGATTGTTGACGTAGTTATTGACCGTGTTGCGGTTAAAGTTATTGAACGTATTGTTGTTAACCGTAATCGATCCGCTACCCCAGTGGCAGCCACCCCAAAGTGCGGCGCCCACGGCCATGCCAACGCCAAACGACAATAGCGCGGTACCGGCCACGTAACCAGGTGGGTAATACGATACCGGCGGATAAGCTGGGTAGGGCCACCCACCGTAAACCACCGTTGGGTTGTAGGTCGGAACATAAACCACCTGCGGGTTGGCTGGCTGGATCACGATCGTTGAGCTTGAGCCACTGCCTTCAGAAGACACCGTTTGCTGCGATGTGGACTTCAGCGCACCAGAGGCTTGAGCCTTTTTGCGCAGTTCCTGAATCGCACTCATCACATCCTTTTGCTGAGCCAAAACCGCATTGCCAAGCTGTTGCGTCCAACTCAGTTGCGAACCCATCATGCCGAGCACAGCAGGAAAGGAGACCAGCGACTTAACTGATGCATCCCAAGTCTGCTGCTTCAGTGCATTATTTAACGCCGTTCCCTTAAGATTCTCATTCGACTTTTGCCAGTTGTAGGCTTCAGCCACTTCCAGCGGATAGGTTGAGGCCATCAGTATCTGAGCCACCAGCGGATCCGGGTACAGTGCAATCGGCGCCACCAGCGAGGCCAGCTGAGCCTCACTGAGCTGCTGCGTACTCGATGACTGCCCGGAAGACTGTGCCAGCGCAAGCGACGTCGTCTGCGGCAAAACCGACGGCAGCACAAACACGGCGGACACAGCCAAGGCGATTAGCCTGACTGAAGGCTTGGAAGAAACACAACATGTACCCATGACTGCTCCTGCTTGTCAAAACCTGTCCAAGTTTATACGAGACATCCATCAAATGCGATCATATTGCAGTCACAACACCGCACAACATTGGTGCGCCCAGTTAGCAAAACCGGCGCGCAAGCAAATTAATGCTCATCGGTTACATTCCGGATTGATCGATTCATTTGTTTACTCAGGAGGACGGTTGTTTTGACACCCCCGAAGAAACCAGCCGCGTTAGCACTGATACTTGGCGCCTTGGGCGTTGTGTTTGGTGACATTGGAACCAGCCCGCTATATGCGTTTGAAGCCGTTTTCTCGGACGCCTTGCATCCAGTTCCTATCACCCCAGCAAACATATACGGTGTTCTGTCGCTTTTTATTTGGTCGCTCATTGTCATCGTAACGATCAAGTATGTGCTCTTCATCATGCGCTTTGACAATGAAGGCGAAGGTGGTGTGGTCGCGTTAATGACGCTGCTGCTGAACAAAGCCGCCAAAAATAGCGCCTTGCGCCGGTGGTTCATGCCACTAGGCCTCATCGGCGCGGCACTGTTCTACGGCGACGGCATCATCACACCGGCCATTTCAGTGGTTTCTGCTGTTGAAGGGTTAGAGACCATTTCACCGGCACTCAGTCGGTTTGTGGTGCCGGTGTCGATCGCCATCCTAGTGGCGCTGTTCTTGTTCCAGCGCCAGGGAACGGAACGTATTTCAAAGCTATTTGGGCCTACCATGCTGGTCTGGTTCATCGTCTTGGCAGTTATGGGGCTAAATGCCATTTCAAAGAACCCCGAGGTTCTGCTGGCGATCAATCCCCTGCATGCACTCGAATTCATTAAGGCCGAGTCAATCCTAAGTTTTTTTGTATTAGGTGCGGTGGTGCTCTGCTTGACGGGCGCGGAAGCTTTGTATGCCGACATGGGGCATTTTGGGGCAAGCCCAATACGGCGCGCCTGGCTGCTGGCTGCATTTCCGGCGCTGGTGTTGAACTATCTAGGCCAAGGCGCGCTGGTACTACAGTCGCCGCAAAACATCCACAACACGTTTTTCCTCATGGCGCCTGACTGGGCACTGAATGGTCTGGTTGTGCTGGCCACCTTGGCAACCGTGGTCGCCTCACAGGCTGTCATCTCTGGCGTTTTTTCCATGACGCAACAGCTTATCCAGCTGCGGGTGGTGCCGCGCATGCGCGTCGTTCACACATCGGACGAAAGCTCTGGTCAGATTTACATGCCTGCCGTGAACTGGATGATGCTAGTGCTGGTGATTACGCTGGTCATGTATTTCCAGTCATCAAACGCCATGGGTGCAGCCTATGGTATCGCCGTGACTGGCACGATGTTGATTACAGACATGTTTGCCATCGCCGTCGTGATTCATTTGCGGCGCTGGCACTGGAGTATGGCACTGCTCGGCGCACTACCCTTCTTGGTCATTGATGGACTCTTTTTCAGTGCCAATGCGCTGAAGTTCCTCAATGGCGGCTGGTTCCCGATCGGCTTCTCGATACTGATACTCATCGTCATGAGCAGCTGGATGCGCGGGCTGCGAGCCATCCAGGCGCATGAGTCGCAAAATAGCCAGGTTCTGCCGGAGTTTTTGGACAAGCTCAAGACAATGCAGCCGTTTCGTAGCGAGGGCACAGCCGTTTGCCTGACCAGTGATGAACGAATCGCGCCCATGGCCCTCGTGCGCATGGGAGAAAGGCTGCACACCATACCCCAGAAAGCCATTTGTTTAAACATTGTGATTGAAGAAGTGCCCAGAGTACCCGCAAGTCGACGCGCCAACTTGACCGACCTCGGCCAAAACATTTACCTGGTGATTCTGACGTACGGCTACAGTGACCGAATTAATCTGCCAGTCGATTTGCACAAGTTGTTTCCCCAAGACGACACGCATAGTGACTACAGTTACCTGCTAAACCGTTGGTCAATTGAGGTGGATGAGGCAAGTGGCTGGACAGTCTGGCAAAAGAAGCTATTTGCCATTCTGCTTCGCAACGCAGCGCCCAATGCCCGGATTTTCGAGATGCCGACTGATCGGGTAATGGAAATTGGGGCAAGACTGGTTTTGTAGCTTGCGCCGTCACGCGCCAGCAATCAAACCGCCAGCGATCAAACCGATTGCTGGCGCCTGAGCGTATTGAACATCAGTGCGCCCATAATCAATATTCCACCTTGCAAAGTTGCGAGCGGTATCGGCTCATTGCCCCAGAGCCAGGCCCATACCGAACCCATGATCACTTCCGAGAGGGCCAAGAGTGCAATTTCCTGTGGCGGCAAAAACCGGGTTAACCAAACCAGAATCGTGCAGGGGAGCGCCAGCTGAAATACGCCCAGAAACGCCAGCCAGAGGATGTCAGTGCCGGTGGCAGCGCCCGGAAAGGCAAATGGCAGCATCAATAGCGCCGAGAAAAGCCCGCCGAGCATGACCGCGGGCGCCATGCTGATCTGTTGTTTGGACGTGCGCAATAGGATCAAGTTGGTTGCCGACGCCATTGGTATACCCAAGGCAATCAAAACCCCAAACAGCCCATTGCCTGATAGCCCGTCCCTAAACATCCACCAGATACCCACGCCAGCTAACAAGATGCATGTCCAAGTCACCCGTGGAATGCGTATGCCCAGCACCAGTCGCGCCAGGATGGCTGCAACCAATGGCGACAAGCTAATGGCCAGAAGGGTATTGGCCACGGTTGTGAGCATGACGGCCAGCATGAAGCAGGTGAACATCGTGCCCCACAAAAACCCGGAGACGATCCCACGCCAGCCCATGGCCATCACCAGTTTCAGCGGGTTTTGTTGGGCATAGACAGCCGTCCACACCAACAAGGTCAAACAACAAAAGCCACTGCGCCAAAACGCCATCTCAAAACCCTGCGCGTGCTCCATCTGGCGTGCGACTACACCCGACATGCTCCAGAGCACGCAAAGCATCACCATGATCAGCGATGCGCCAATGCGGCCTGGCTGATAGCCACCGGACAACAGTTTTTGCAGAGCAGCGCTAGGCATAGGGCACCGAACAAAAGATGGAACGACGCAAGCAA
>CAZLFB010000001.1:0-6659 GCA_964558695.1 uncultured Orrella sp. | reverse complement strand
CCCACCACTGCTGCAAATGCAGTCAAACCAAGCTCAGAAAATGCCCATTGGGCCGCAGGCGGCAAGTCGCCCACGCCTTGATAACGCGAATGGGCCCAGCCAACGATGAGCGCAACCACCAAAATTCCGCCGCCCACTCCGAGCTCAATCGGCACGACACCAATGTGCGCGGTTATCAAACCGACCAGGGTGCCAAACACGATTGCCAGTGTGTGGATCGCGATATCACTCTTGTGCGACTCACCCTTGACTCGTCCAAATTGAGTCGCCAATTCATCGACTGAGGCGGGTCGGCCGGAGATTTCCGCCACATCGCCAATCCGGTATGCCGTGTTGTCATTGGGGGTGATGTTGTAGCCGCCGTGATTAATTTTGTTCAGAAAGATGCCATGTCGGCTTAATGGTCCGATTTCGCCGCGCAACTGACCAACGGTTTTGCCCACGTGCTCGCGCTTGTCCAGGAAAACGCGCACAGTTTTGCGTGGAAATGACAGCGCCTCAGGGCTATCCACTTCTGGACCAAATTGTTTGTCCATGTCAGTGACCAGTTCACGGCGACACAGCACGGCAACAATATCGCCAGCCTGTAGCCTGAGGTCAGCATCGCGCTCGATGATTTGACTCTGGCGGATGACGCGCTCAACACTCATGCGCGGGAAATGCGCCTCAAGTTCGCAGATCATCTGCCCGGCAGCCGGATGGTTTGCATCGACTAAATGTGCTCTGGCCACTACCGTGCTGTAAGGGTGAATATCGCCGTTGGCTTGGCCTTTACCTTGACCAGCAAGCTCTGCCTCTAGCTCGATGGCCGATTGTCGCAGGTTGATCTTCAACAACAGAGGTGCCACCGAGCTGACAAAAATAATCAGCCCAACCGTCCCAAAAATATAGGTGATCGCATAGGCAATCGCCATGTGGCTGTTGAGTTGTTCAAGTTCGGCTGCGGTGATGTCAAGCTCATGCATCGCGCTCGAGGCTGTGCCCATCATGGCCGTGTCTGTCAAAGCACCCGCACCCAAACCAGCAGCAAATCCGGCATCAAAGCCAAAGGTGGCGTTCATGGCTAAGATGGTGACCAGACCTGTCACGCAGAGAATGACCGATAACAACACCAGCTTGATGGTTCCCCGGTTCAGGCTGCCAAAAAACCCAGGACCGCTTTTAAAGCCGACTGCGTATATGAACAGTGCAAAGAACACCGCTTTCATCATGCTCGGTATTTGGATATCAATTTGCCCGATGATCAGGCCCATGAGCAGTGACCCGGCGACCGTACCAAAGTGAAACTTGCCAAACTTGATCTTTCCGATCCAGGTGCCCAGCGCAATTGACAGAAATATCGCGATTTCGGGGTTTGCTCTAAAGGCGTGCAGCAGTGAATCGATCATGAGGTGACAAAGGCGGGTGTGATGTTAGATAAGACTGTTTGTTAACCCGATGCGCTCGTCCTGTCAATGTTTGAGCCTTTAAAAATGGTGTTTAAGCGTCTCATTGGGGCTGTCCCGGTGTCGGTGTGCGGTTGTTTTCCTATATATTTAAGGGGTTCAGGGGTGTGACTGTCTCAGTAACCAAAATTTGTGAGTCAAGGCAAGCTGCCCACCATGTCGACAACACATACAACCGCAAAGGTATCCGCATGACAACCCGATTTCTAACCCATTCAGTTTGCTCTTTGGCCATTGCCGGCGCTGCCCTATTTGGCGGTGTCGCTCAGGCACAAATGAAAGTGGGCTTTATGGCCACACTCTCTGGTCCGGCTGCAGCACTCGGCCAGGACATGCTCGATGGATTCATGTTGGGCATTGAACAATCTGGTGGCAAGCTCGGCGGTGTGGACGTTGAAGTGATTCGCGAGGATGACCAACTGAAGCCTGACTTGGCCGTCCAGACTGTGAACCGTTTCATTGAGCGGGATCAGGTTGATGTGGTCGCTGGGGTGACGTTTTCCAATGTGATGATGGCTGTAGCCAAGCCCTTGGCCGATGCCGGCACGGTGTTTGTGGGCATGAATGCGGGGCCAGCACCGTTAGCCGGTGAGCGTTGCGCGCCAAACTTTTTCTTTGTGAGCTACCAGAACGACCAACAGGCCGAAGGCGTTGGTAAGTATGCGACTGACAAGGGCTATAAAAATGTCTACCTGATGGCACCGAATTACCAGGCTGGTAAGGATGCCGTCGGTGGTTTTAAGCGCTATTACAAAGGCGGTGTTGCGGGTGAGGTTTATACCCGGGTTAACCAGCCTGATTATTCCGCTGAAATCGCCCAGTTGCAAGCGGCCAATCCGGATGCAGTCTATGTGTTTTATCCGGGCGGCATGGGGATTAATTTCATTAAACAGTTCCGCCAGGCTGGACTGTTGGGCAAGATTCCGTTGTTATCGGTCTCAAGCTTTGACGGCTCAACGTTGCCGGCGCTGAAAGAAACGGCAGTTGGTGCGATTTCTGGCTCTTTCTGGGGTGCTGATTTTGCGAATCCAGCCAATCAGAAATTCATCGATGCTTTTGAGGCCAAGTATGGTCGTATTCCATCGCAATATGCAGCGCAAGCCTATGACGGCGCTTTGTTACTCGATGCTGCTCTAAAGAAAGTGGGTGGTAACTATCAGGATAAAGACGCGCTCAAAAAAGCGTTGCGCGAAGTCGAGTTCGATTCAGTGCGCGGAGAGTTCAAGTTCAACAAGAACGGCTTTCCGATTCACGACATGTATGTGTTTGAAGTCGCACCCGATGCCAAGGGCCGTATCTCTCACAAAACCCTGCAAAAGACGCTGCCCGCCCATCCCGACTCTTATGTTGGCAAATGCCCGCTTTAATTGTCTATGTTGAAGGTCAGGCAAACCGTGTGCTGATGTTGTGACACTGAGCCTGGTTCTTGGACAGGCGCTAAACGGCCTGCAGTTTGGCCTGCTGCTATTTTTAATGGCAGCAGGTTTGACGCTTGTCTTTGGCATCATGAGCTTTGTGAATCTCGCTCACGGCTCGCTGTATATGTTTGGCGCTTATTTTGCGGCGACCATTGCCACCCACAGTGGCTCTTTTGTGTTGGCCGTGGTGATTGCCGCGGCGCTGATGTTTGTACTGGGCCTGCTACTTGACGCGGGTGGCCTACAAGCACTGCATCGTCGCAGCCACCTGGATCAGGTGCTGGCTACGTTTGGTGTGGTGCTGTTTGCCAACGAGCTGGTGCGTGTCGTCTGGGGCAATGCACCGATCTACATGGATGCGCCTGAGGCGCTGTCTGGTGCGATTGATCTGGCGGGCATGAGCTATCCCTCTTATCGCTTTGCCATCATCGTGGTGGGGTTGATGGTGGCAGTGGGCCTGTACTTGCTGATTGAGCGCACTCGATTAGGCATGTTGATTCGTGCGGGTGCTACAAACCGACGGATGGTGTCGGCCTTGGGTGTGAACATTGCCTGGCTCAACCGTGTCGTGTTTGCATTGGGGGCGGCACTGGCGGGCTTGGCTGGTGCCATGGTGGGGCCGATCATGTCCATTGAGCCTGGTATGGGCGAGCCGGTACTGATTCTGACGCTCGTTGTGATTGTCATTGGGGGGATTGGGTCGATCCGCGGTGCTTTTTTTGGGGCGCTGGTGGTGGGTGTGGTCGACACCATGGGGCGCATCTTCATCCCCGTCTGGCTGAGGGAGTCCCTGGACCCGGCCATGGCCACTGCGGTCGGTCCGGCGCTTGCTTCGATGCTGGTGTACCTCATGATGGCCGTCATCTTGGCGTTCAAGCCAGATGGCCTATTTCCGGTCAAGGCGAGGGGCTGATGGCAGCCAGTTCGCAGAGTCCGGGCAAACGAGGCGTGCGCACGATGGTTGCCACGGTGATTATGACGTTTCTTGCTTTGGTGCCGCTCTACGCGTGGCTTGCCAACGACGTGTATGTGTTGACCTATTTTGGTCGCATTCTGGCGTTTGCACTGGCTGCCCTGGGCTTGAATCTGGTGCTCGGGTTTGGTGGCATGGCAAGCCTGGGACACGCCATGTATATTGGGTTTGGCGCCTATACCGTGGGCATCCTCAGCACCCTGGGTATCACCAATGGTTGGTTGCATTTGCTGGTCGCTGTGCTGGTCACACTGGTGATTGCTCTGCCAGTGGGGTGGATTGCGCTTCGAACCCGCGGCATGGCCTTCATCATGATCACCTTGGCTTTTGCGCAGCTTTTTTTCTACATGTTTGTGAGCCTAAGAACATTTGGGGGTGACGAGGGCATCAGCTTGAGTGATCTGAGTGACTTTGGTCAGCTTACGGGCAATAAGTATGCAATTTATGTGTCTCTATTTGTCACGCTGCTGTTGAGCCTATGGTTCACGGCACGCTTGGTCGATTCGCGTTTCGGGCTGGTCCTGAAAGCCACACGTTTTAATGCGCGACGGGTCAATGCGGTTGGCACTGCAAGTCAGCCCTACCGTTTGGTGGCGTATGTCATCTCGGCTCAAATCTGTGCGCTAGCGGGCTATTTCATGGCAAACATCAACGGCTTTGTGTCTCCGGCGATGATGAGTTGGCTGGTGTCAGCTGAATTGATGGTGATGGTGTTGCTTGGCGGCATGGGGACGGTCTTTGGACCCATTGCGGGTGCGGCTGGACTCTTGTTGATTGAAGACGGCTTAAAGCTGATGACGCAGCATTGGCCACTGATCCTGGGTCCCTTGGTGTTGCTCGTGGTGTTGGGCTTGCGCCAAGGCATTTGGGGCATGTTGCTGCCTGCAAATGAGAAAGCCAGGCAGGCAGGGGGGCCGCACTGATGGCTGAACTTCTGCGCATCGATAAGCTGATCAAGCATTACGGTGCGATCTGTGTGACTGATCACGTGGACCTGAGTGTGAACGCGGCTGAGATTCATGCGTTGATTGGTCCCAATGGTGCGGGCAAGACGACGTTGATCAACCAGATCACGGGGGAAGTGCCAAGCGACAGCGGCTCGATTCATTTTACGGGTCACGATGTGACACAGTGGTCGGTGGCCAAGCGGGCACGCGCTGGCATGAGCCGCTCGTTTCAAATCAACGCGTTGATTCCGGCATTTACCGCTCGAGAAAACGTGTTGCTCGCGGTTCAGGCCGCACGCGGGCACAATTTTTATTTTTTCAAGCCAGTGGCCAGTGATGAAGGCTTGGTTCGCGAGGCAGACAGTTTTCTGGCCCGAGTGGGGTTAGAGGACTATGCACATGTGCTGGTTCATGAGCTTGCCTACGGCCAGCAGCGTTTGATTGAAGTGGCGATCGCCATGGCGAGCCACCCCAAGCTCTTGCTGCTTGATGAGCCAATGGCAGGCCTTGGCCCCGCTGAGTCCGAACGCATGATCGAGTTATTGGGCAGCTTGCGCCAAGACTACGGCATGTTGCTAGTCGAACACGACATGGATGCCGTGTTTGCGCTGGCCAATCGCATCAGTGTGCTGGTGTATGGCCAGGTTCTGCTGTGTGACACACCAGATAAGGTACGCCAGAGTGAGGTAGTGCGCGAGGCTTATCTAGGTGATGAGGAAGTCTAGCCATGAGCCAGCCCCTTCTTGAAGTCAGTGCAATCACCAGTGGTTATGGCCAGAGCCAGGTTTTGTTTGATGTGTCATTGCAAGTGGGCGCCGGCCAGTGTGTGAGCTTGCAGGGGCGCAACGGCATGGGTAAGACAACCACCATCAGCACCGTGATGGGCTGGCTGCCATGCTGGCAAGGGGAGATCCGCTGGCAAGGCCAAGCGATCCAGAATCAGCCTTCACACATGATTGCGCAATTAGGCATCGGGCTTGTTCCTGAGGGCCGGCAGGTGTTTCCCAACCTAACCGTTTGGGAAAACCTCGTGGCCACTGCCCGAAACACGGATCAGCCGAAGGCTTGGACGCTAGATAAAGTGTTTGATCTGTTTCCCAAGCTTGCCGAGCGACGAAAAAATTTTGGTGATCAACTCTCTGGCGGAGAGCAGCAGATGCTGGCCATTGGCCGCGCGCTGATGACCAACCCGAAGCTGCTGATCCTCGATGAAGCCACTGAGGGCTTGTCACCGCTACTGAGGCAAGAGATCTGGCAAGCGTTAAATACATTGAAAAATGAAGGCCTTTCGATTCTGTTGACTGACAAGAACGTAAAACAATTGCTCGCTTTGTGTGACCACCATGTCATCCTGCAAAAAGGGCAGGTGCTCTGGACAGGCACTTCCGAAGCGTTTCGCCAAGACCCTGGGTTAAGAGAAAAGTACTTGTCGGCCTGACTGCGATCGTTTGAACGAATGCCAAGGTAATGTGGCAAAGCTGACACCGATTTACAACCAGTTAGTGAGCATCGTCATGAATATAGCCGTGCGACAGATTTTGAATCGGTTTGGTGTTGTGGAGACTTTGGTCGCCATGAGTTTGCTAGGCGTCGGGCTCGGTTTTGCTCAGGCGCAACCTAACTCGAACTCACCACAAGACGCTCGTTACCTTCCGCGTGCCGAACCAGTCACGGATAACGTCTACGCCATCGTTGGGCCGCTGGGCCAGCGTAGTGAGGCGAATGCGGGCTTGAATGCAAACTATGGATTCGTGATTGGTGATACAGGCGTCATTTTGATCGATTCCGGTGCGAGTCAGCATGCGGCTAAGTTGCTGGAATCAGCCGTGCGCGAAGTCACTGACAAGCCGATTCGCTGGGTGCTAAATACGGGCTC